>NZ_JBVIRQ010000002.1:0-780220 GCF_055575955.1 Streptomyces sp. NPDC033966
CTCATCGACCGTACGGGCGAGGACACGCAGATCGTCCTCCACACCCCGGTCCTGGTCAGCATCGCCGGGCGCGACGCCCGCGGCACGCTCCCGGCATACGCCCAGGCCGTACGGGACCTCGCGAAGGAGACCGGCGTACTGCTGGTCGACCACGAGGCGTACTGGAACGAGCACTTCGACGGCGCCGACCCGATCGCCTGGCTCGACGACCCGGCCCACCCCAACGCCGTCGGCCACCTCCGGATGGCCGAGCACACGCTCCGGGTCCTGGGCCTGGGCACCCTGGAACCGCGCACCTGACGGCGGAGGGAGCGGATGGGCGGGCGGGTTCTCAGAGCGTGGCCGGGCCCTGGTTGGTGTTGGCACCACGATGGACGCCGCCCCCTACTCGCCTTGTTCGGCACGTCGCTCCTGTTCCAACTGCCACCGCCGATGCGAGGTGACCTCCGTCCATGGCTCAGCCGCCGCAGGGAGTGGATCACCCCGCAGATTGGCGCCCAGGCACTCCAGTACGTCGTTCTGGGCAAGGAACGCGACGAACCGCGGGCGCGTCCCGGTCTCGTATAGGAGCTGCGCACCTGTGGCACCCCAGATCAGCAGATCCATGGAGTCGTTGAGACGATCGCGCAGCTCCCTGCTGCGAAAAGCCATCACGGCCGCTTCGGCTGCGCCTAGAGCCGAATGGAAGTAGTCAGGCCACGCCTCGTATCCGTCGGGCGCCGGCTCCGTCAGCACATCGCGGTTCCGGTAGACCTGCCAAACCGGCAGGACCGCCGACGTGATCGTCTCCATCGCCTCCCGCTCCTCGGACCGCTTTCGCGCCTTCCTCGTGTCGGCCAGGGCGCGCCACGAGATGAGCGACGTCGTCGCGCTTCCGATCACACCGCCGATTCCACCGATCACCGCCGACCACAGCAGCGAGCCGGTCGAAGCGGACTCCCTGGCGGCGCTACACCACACGACTGCTCCCAGGCTGGCACGCCAACAGCGCTGCGGACCTCACCGCGCCTTCGCGATACGTGTGAACTTCGCGGGGACCGCCAACAGGCTTCGGCATGCCGGAGTGTCGGCGACGGCTAACGCGGGTTCTGGATCAGGCGGGCAGGGTGGGCGGCCAGTCCGGGGCAGGGTCCTCGGGGAGCAAGGGGCGCAGGGCGCCGACAGCCGCGCCGACAGCGGTGTCCCGCAGCTCGGTGCGGGTGCAGGTCTCGTGCGTGAGCCAGTCCACGCACAGCACTTGGACGAACACGAGCCATGCCTTCAGTGCCGCGGAGACGGCGGCGCGCATGTGTTCGTCGGCGAGCGGGAGCACCCCGAGCAGGCGTGCGCGCAGGGCGTCCAGTTCGTTCGTCATGATCGTCTGGATGACGGGGTCGCCCGCCAGTACGCGGTTCGCGGCCAGGACGGCGTGGCGGTTGGGGATGAAGTAGTCGAGGTGAGCGTCCAGGCCCTGGGTGAGCTGCTCGACGAGCGTGGCGCCGGGGTCGAACGCTGTCGCCTCCAGCAGTCGGTCGGACGCCTGCTGGTACACCGCCGCGAAGAGGGCGTGCTTGCTCGGGAAGTGCTGGTAGAGCAGGGCGCGGGACACGCCGGCCTGCCGAGCGACGTCCTCCATCATCACGTCGTCGTAGGGGGCGGCGGAGAAGAGCCGGGCGCCGACGGCGAGCAGCTGGGCGCGGCGGTCGGCAGGGTTCATACGTCGGCGAGGAGGCACGCACCCACACTACTTGACAGGCGTCTACTAAGGGAGTCTAGATTGAAGCTGACTAGACGCACGTCAATTAGGGGGAGTCATGGCCAAGGCACTCCGGGTGTTCGCGTGGGTGATGGGCCTCGCCTGCACGGCGATCGGGCTGTTCCATGTGGTCGGCGGCAATGCCGCGATTCCAGGCGAGGCCGACGCGGGTCCCACGATGGACAGCCTGGGCCGGTTCTTCGGCGCCATCTTCGCCGGGTACGGGCTGGCCTGGCTGTGGGCGGCCCGGCAGGACCCCGTCCCGGCGCGGGTGGTGCGGTGGCTCGCGGTGCTGTTCCTGCTGGGCGGCGCGGGGCGACTGCTGTCCCTGGCGGTAGAGGGGTGGCCGCACCCGTTCCAGGTGGCGCTGACCGTGATCGAGCTGATCTTCCCGCCCGTCTGGTTCTGGCTGGCGGATGCCGATGAGCGGGCGTCCCGGGAGCGGCGGACCGCGGGTGCGCCGGCCACCACGCCGTCTCTTTCGGATCCGGCCTGACCCGCGCGGCGGCGGCGCGCTGCTCACCTTCTCGCTCTCCCGCCCGGCGTGGTTCAACGGCGGTCCCCCGTCGCTTCTCGACGAGGGATGGGTCTAGGCAGCCAGCCCGGTTGGAGTCCCGGCAGGAAGCCGCCGCTGACCCTCACCACCACCCTGCCGGGCGCTGTGCCCGCAGCCGGCCACGGTGTCCCACAGCCGCCGCTGTTCGGCCTCGTCGGCCGCCAGGCCCCAGCGGCGCTTCGTCGCGGTCCGCTCCGCGCCCTACCGGCACAGTGCCCCCAGCGACGGCGGCAGCCACTCGGAGGGGTCACGGTCCGCCTTGTGCCGGTTCGAACGCGCCGTCACCGCACCCAGCGACGCCGCCGCCCGGCCCTGGTCGTGCTACCGGCTCATGGCAGCCTGCCGGTCACCCCATGACAGCCATCGCAGAGCCAGGAACCGTGCCTTGGCCAGGACAAGGAACCGTCATCCCCCGCTGACGCCCAACACCCGCCACCACACCCCCAACAGGGGGGTGGCTGTCGGGCATGCGCCAGGGCTTGGCATGATCACCTGAGGTGACGACGGAGAAGAGAGGGTGGCAGTCATGAACGGCAAGCCATCGCTGCGCGAGTACATCGACCGCTACGCAGCCGGTGAGATCCCCCGCGACGAGGCCCTGGTGACCATCGCGGCCTGGGACTTCGAAGAGGAGTGGTTCGACCCGGCCCACACGGCGCCGACGCATCAGGACAACACCCTGGCGGTTGTCGACCAGGCTCGGGGGCTCGGAAAGCTCTCGCCCGAGGACATCGAGGTGATCCGGGAGCGCCTCAAGCGCCGCGGGTTCTGAGCCCAGAACGTCGAAGTCGAGCAGGAGAGGAACCGCGTGTGCCCGTGACGGGGGAGTACGAGCCGCTCTACCAGGAGCTCCAGCAACGGATGGGCCCCGGCGGGGACCTGGCGGTGGCCGGGGAGTTCGACACCACGAACCGCCATCAGGCCGGGGGGCTGTGGACACCCGAGCGCGCGCTGCTGCACGACGCTCTGATCGACCGGTTCAAGAGCCAGTGCCAGGGGAAACCGCGCGACGGACATGCCGTGCTGTTCACGGGCGGGGCGCCCGGGTCGGGCAAGGGCAGGGCGCAGCGCGATCTGCCGCAGTGGCAGGCGCAGGACTCCGCACTCGGTGACGAGCTGCGTCGCGTGCACGGCGTGGACCTCGACGACTACGTCGTCCTCGATCCGGACGAATTCAAGATCGCGCTCTTCGAGCACGGCGGCGCACCCGGGCTTCCCGCGGCCCTCGACCGCCTGTCCGACGGCCGGCCGCTGTCCCCGTCGGAGAAGGCCTCGCTGGTCCACCGGGAGTCCGGCCACATCCAGAACGTGATCGAGAGGTGGGCCCGCACCGAGGGCTACAACCTGCTGTACGACCAGTCTCTGCGGGCCATGGGGTGGACCTCGAACCTCCTGGCGGACCTTCTACGCGAGGGCTACGACAAGCGCGTGCTGCTGTCGGTCCAGGTCCCCGAACGGCAGTGCCTGGAGCAGAACGCCGACCGCTGGCTGGCCGGTCGCCGCGAGTTCGACGCCGGGCGTGACTGGTACGGCGGACGCATGGCGCCCGAGGGCTTCATCAAGAGCCTGTACGCGGACAGCACCACGGGCCGCGGCTACTCCATCGGCCGGGAGAACGCCGAAAAGCTTGCGGAGCAGGGCCTGGCCACCGGGCTGATCACCACCGACAGGGGCGACTTCGGTCCGCAGCCACAGCCTGACGCGGCGCTCGCCGTTCCGGCCGCGGCCCTGACCGTCCAGCAGGGCGACACCACGGTGCGGGTCCGCAGGGGTGCCGAGTTCCTGGCCGGTGTGAACCTCCGGCCCACCCTGGTCCCGCCCGCGCGAAGCGCGGCCACCTCGGCCGCGCCCCCGCCGCCCGGACCCGGCCCCTCACGCGACAGCGGCGTCGGCCTGTAACCCCGCCCGGTCGAGACCGCCGGGGCCGTCCTTTCGCTGATGGTGTGACGCGTCGGCCGGGCCGTCCCTGTCAGGCGAAGAGTCCGGGGCCCAAGGGGACGGGGGCCGCTCCCGTGCGGTGAGGCCTGCGGCGGCGAGGGCGCCGGGCAGCCCGAGCGGGTGGGGTGAGGCGGGCGTGCTCGAAGGCCGGTTCGCGGGTGCCTTCGCGCCCGTCGGGCAGCGAGCGCGCCCAGAGGTCGTGCCCGCACTGGGAGGATGTCTCGTGTGCGGTGGGTGTCCAGGGGTCTTCTGCGTTGCCGAGCAGCTCGGCCGGGTCCGGCGGGCATGGCCGAACCAGGTGGTGACGACCCCGCGGGCACGGAACCCCTGGCGGTGGCCTCGGGACCTTGTGGGCGGATCGCCGGGAAGCGGATCCGTGTTCGGCCGTCCGGTCCGGTCCCGGCTCGCTCAGCGCAGTTGCTCGGCCAGTCCGACGATGACGCCCTCGGGGCCGTGGACGTAGCAGAGCAGGTAGCTGTCCTCGAACCGGGCGATCTCGCCGACGAGTTCGGCGCCGTGCGGGCGCAGGCGGGCCAGGGTGTCCTCGAGGTCGTCGACGGCGATGCCGACGTTGTCCATCCTCGTCCATCCTCTGGATCGCCGTGGTGGGCACTTCCTTTCCTCATGTGGCAGGTCGCAGCCGCCTCGTCCCGGGGACAGGGCTCACGGCGCGCCATCGGCATCCGCTGCCCCGGAACTTCGCGGCGGGCCCTACCGATGATCCCCCGGACCCTCCGCCCCGGGCAGCCGGCAGCTCCGGACGCCACTCGGCCGGCGTCCGGATTCCGGAACCTACCTGCCGGTCCTCGAACGTGACGGTGTCGTGCAGGAGTTCGGGAGGCGCGGTATGCGGGGTGAAGGCGGTGCGGGGGCTTCCGCAAGAAACCTTGTCGAACCGGCCCGTACCGGGGGTTCGTTCTTGATTTGCTCCTGTCAACCGGAACAGGGTTACTCCGAACGTCTGACGCCCCACACGTCAACCGGAGGAGAACTCCCTTCATGTCAACTCACAAGCGCTCCAGCCGACTTCGCTACGCATCGATCGCCACGGGCGCAGCGGCCGCAGCAGTCACGACCCTGTTAGCGGTCCCGCTCGCCGGGGCGGCGACCCCCGCCGAGGGCACCGTGTACGGGCTCGGCGCAGAGGGCGCCGTGGACGGCAGCTTCGTCGTCATACTCGACACATCCGCGAACAAGGAGGACCTGGCAAAGAAGTACGGAGGCAAGCTGGAGCGCTCGTACGGCTCCTCCGTCAACGGCTTCTCCGCCTCCGGACTCACCGAGAAGGAGGCCAAGCGCCTCGCCGCCGACCCCGCCGTCGGCACGGTCGCGCAGAACAAGCGCTTCACCATCAACGAGACCCAGCCGAACCCCCCGTCCTGGGGGCTCGACCGGATCGACCAGACCGAGACGGCCGGGGACAAGAAGTACACCTACCCGGACAACGGCGGCGAGGGAGTGACCGCCTACGTCATCGACACCGGCGTCAGGATCTCGCACAAGGACTTCGGAGGCCGGGCGGCCCACGGCTTCGACGCCGTGGACAAGGACGACACCGCCGACGACGGCAACGGACACGGAACCCACGTGGCGGGCACCATCGCCGGCACGGCGCACGGGGTCGCCAAGAAAGCCAAGATCGTGGCCGTGCGGGTGCTGGACGACAACGGATCCGGCACCACCGAGCAGGTCGTGGCGGGCATCGACTGGGTGACGGAGCACCACTCCGGCCCGTCCGTGGCGAACATGAGCCTCGGCGGAGGCGCGGACCAGGCACTGGACGCGGCGGTCAAGCGGGCCATCACCTCGGGCATCACCTTCGCGGTGGCCGCCGGCAACGAGTCCCGGGACGCCGGACAGGGCTCACCCGCCCGGGTCCCCGAGGCCATCACGGTGGCTTCCAGCACCGACGGCGACCAGCAGTCGGACTTCTCGAACTTCGGCTCGGTGGTCGACCTCTACGCCCCCGGCTCGCAGATCACCTCCGCCTGGAACGACAGCGACACCGGCACCAAGACCATCTCCGGCACCTCGATGGCCACCCCGCACGTCGCCGGCGCCGCAGCCCTCCACCTCGCCAGCCACCCCTCGGCGACCCCCGCCGAAACGGCCACCGCACTGACCGGGAAGGCGACGGCAGGGGCGATCAAGAACCCCTCCACGGGCACCCCCAACAAGCTCCTGAAAGTGACCCCGTAACCACCCGACCGCACCGCATGCAGGGCCCCTCGTCCGCCCCTCTCACGGGGACGCGGCGAGGGGCCCGCCCACATCCCGCGGCGCCGCACCCGGCCGTCGCACCATGAAGACGTCGACCGGGTCCTGGGCCTCTACGGTGAACCCGTGACGCTGGTACAGCCGCAGGGCGGCGCTGCCCCGAAGGACGTTGAGACGGACGGGCACGGCATCGGCGTCGGTCTGTTCCAGCAGCTGCCGCAGCACGGCCGATCCGAGCCCCTGCCCCTGGACTGCCGGGGCGAGGTAGAAGTGCTCCAGCCACCACCCCTCCTCGGCCGGGCGCACAGTGACGCAGCCCGCGAAGTTGCCGTCGGCCGTGATGACCGAAGTGTGCCGGGGCGAGAAGGAGTCCCGCAGTCGCTGCCGGACGTGGTGCTCGTCGTATCGTGCCAGCCGCTCCAGGTCCGGACGCATCACCGCTGCCCGCAGCTCCGCAATCGCCTCGAGGTCGGCGGGACCGGCGGAGCGCAACGCCCATGCCACGGGAGGGCCCGCCCCGGCTCCGGGCGCCGGAACCCCGCCCGGCCGTATCCCGTCCGTACTCGTACTCGTGTCCACGGCAGGAGTATCTCAACGGCCCGGTGGCCGGCCGTGCGGCGGCATCGCCGCGGCGGTCAACGGTCCGTGCCTGCCCGGGCTCCGGTGCACGGCCGTCCGGCGCAGGTCGGGCGCAACGGTCATAGGGTGCAGCATCTGACGCTGCCGCCCGCCTTGAGGAGTTCGGTCGTGGCCACTCCGATCAGCTCGAACCCGCGTTCCATCAGGTGCTGCTTGAGGTGCACGGCAGCGTCCGGGAGGAAGACGTGGCGGCCCTCGGACACTGCGTTGAGGCGTCGCAGACGATCGCCGGCACCCTCGTTGATGTGCTCGGGCCGGTAGACGTCACAGTAGCCATGCCCGACGAATCAGGAAAGGTACGCCGGACCCTCCGCAGTACGCTCCACATGCCGGAACCGGGCTCCGAAAACGCGGCGATCGATCACCGTCGTACCATTCGCGGCAAACACTATGTGGGCCCTCCTGCGCGACGGTCGCCTTGCTGTTGCTCACGGCACGTCTACGGGCTCGTAGAGCACATCCGTTCTGAGGATTGTTTTCGTGCCCTCAAGAATCGGGGCCGAGTCGTGAAGCGTCCGATGCCAGAAGAGGAGCGCATCGCCCGGTTCGGGGCGGTGGGTGCTCAATATCTCCTCAGGCTTTGCCGGCCGGGTCCAGTCCGAGAAGTTGCGTTGCGCAAAGGGAAGATCGTTCTGCTTGTCGGCGATGAACCGCGTTTCTCCGCCCACCGCCTCATACGACATGTAGACGACGACCGTCAGGAGAGTTCGCCTTCCGTCGGGAGCGAAATAGGGCGAATCGTAGTGCGGGACAAGGAGTCCGCCGTGTTCGTACGTGATGAAGCGCATACGCGGATTGACGGCCGCCGGCTTCCAGGGCATTCCGTCTGAATCCGTCGGGTCATCCGGTCCCACGTCGAACGACAGAAACGTCCGCAGCCTGCGGTAGAACTCTGCCGCCAAAGTTCTGGATTCAGCCGTGGCACGGAGGTGGCCGACCGGATCTCCCTCTGCATAGTTGGCGGCAATGCCGTCGTGACCCACCGGCACAAAACGCTGGACAGCCAGTTCGGCCGCGAATACCTCCACTTCGGCCGGAGTGAGGAAATGGCGAATCAGCCTGGCATCGACGTTTGGGATCTCCGACTCGATCGGGGCCCATGAATCATCGGCAGATATTCGGCTCAGCGCTTCTTCGGAGAGCTCGAAGGGATTTACCGGCATTTCGAACATGCTCACTTCTCCGTCCTGAGGTCATCGTCGACACCACCGTGGCCGTGGACCCAACCACCCGGAAAAGCCGCGGGCAGCACATTGAGGGGAATGACGGGACTGCGGGCCGCGTACTTGTGCGCGTTGAATCCGTGGAGGGGCTCGCGGCCCGTGGAGTCAACGCCTGCAGGGAGCGGGGGCCGCCGAGCGGTTATCGTCACGATGACGATATTAGGGTGGAGTGAACCCACAAAGCAAGCCGGACGTACCCAACGCGGCGGAAGGGGCCGGGAGACGGGGCGGGGATCGGGTCATGGACTACCGGTGCGCGGTAGTCCCACGCAGCGGGAGCTTGAGCGCAAGCACGGCGTGCGTGGCGGACTGTGCGGAAGGCGTTGGACTCGTCCTGGCCGGGGCCGCGCAAGCGGCTGCCGCCACGGGCGGCCGGAGTGGACCGCTACAAGCCGGTGATCGACGAGATCCTGCGGGCGGACCTGGGCGCCCCGCGCAAGCGGCGGCACACGGTCACCCGGATCTTCCATCGGCTGGTCGAGGAACACGGCGACGGTGTCTCCTGCGGGATGGTCCGCTACCAGCGTCGCGGGCCCGGAAGGCCGAGGTCTTGGTCGAGTCGGGCAAGGCCCCGCTTGAGGCGTTCGTCCCTGCACGAGTGGCGGCTCGCGCATCTTCCGCCAGACACCAGGCCGCTGCCTTCGGGGTCGTACTACGACCAGTTGCTCCGACGCCGCCGCACCAGCGGCCACCATGAGGGAGAAGCGCAGTGGTCATGCCCCGACAGCGAGGGTTGACCGAGCAGGCCGCCGACGCCGCGATCGGCTCCGCCTGCCGCTTGCTTCGGCTGCCGTCGATCCGCAACGAGTTCTCCGACATCGCCGACCGGGCGATGGGGACACCTGTCGCCAGGCGGCACTGCACGGATCGGTCCGCGAGGTCGGACGTCGGGTGTGTCAGAGCCGTGTCGTGGTGAACAAGGTGGTCCCGTGTACCGCGTCCACTTCCTTCCGATCGGTCTCGGTGAACCCGACCTTGGCCAGCACTCTGCGAGAAGCGGTGTTCCAGTCCCAGACGGTGGCCCACAGACGTTCGTACCCAGACGATCGCGCCCATTCCAGAACCGCCGACGAGGCCTCGGTCGCGTATCCCTGACGCCAAGTTCGGCGTAGCAGCTCGAATGCCAGTTCCGGTTCCCCTACCGCGCCTCGCCCGCTGTCCACCAGCCCGCAATAGCCGATGACGTCACGAGACGCCTTCCGTTCGACCGCCAGCAACCCGGTCGACCACACCTTGTTGGTGCGGATCGAATCCTCGAGCTCCGCGACCGTGGGGTGTCCGTCCGAGTCGATTCGGCGGTGCGGCGGCACTCGCGGATCACGTTCGGTCCACAGTTCACGCTGGACGGCAGCCTCGTCCACCCGCCAGGGTCTGAGCAGCAGCCGACTCGTCTCGAGTAGAACCTCGCTGCCCGGCGCGCCAACAGTCATGACAGCAACCCTCTCACGGGCGAACGAACCCGTTCCCCGGATCCGCCAACAACCGTTCCTGCTTGTGACCTATGCAGCCAGCGGGCCTGGCCGGCAAGAGCCGCCGCAGGACGACGGCCGACGGCAGTGCCTCGGATCCAGAGCGTCGTTGGTGTCGTAGCGCCGACTCCTGCTGGACCTCAGGACTCCCGAGTGACCCCTGAGTTCGAAGCGAGGCCGAGCGGCGGATTTCGCGCCTGCGCTGATCGGACGAGAGTGGTTGGCCTTTCCTTAGAGCGCCTAACACAATGAGATGGATCGGCCCTGGTGGCCGTGTCCGGTCTGCGGGTTCGGCGTTGTCCGTGTCATGGGGGCTTCGCCGTGGATCGTGTCGGATGACCTGTGGCAGCGGATTGAGCCGCTTCTACCGAAGCGGGAGAGACGGTTCAGGTATCCGGGCCGCAAGCCGGTCCCGGACCGACAGGTGCTGTGCGGGATCCTGTTCGTGCTGCACACCGGCATTCAGTGGGAACACCTGCCCCAAGAGCTCGGCTTCGGTTCCGGCATGACGTGCTGGCGCCGGCTGCGGGACTGGAACGAGGCCGGGGTCTGGCAGCGGCTGCACGAGGTGCTGCTGGCCGAACTGAACGCCGCCGCCCGCCTCGACTGGTCGAGAGCGGTCGTCGACTCCAGCCACGTCAGGGCGCTAAAAGGGGGCTCCAGACAGGCCCGTCACCAGTCGACCGGGGAAGGGCCGGCTCCAAGCACCACCTGATCACCGACGGACACGGCACCCCGCTCGCGGTCATCCTCACCGGCGGCAACCGCAACGACGTCACCCAGCTCCTGCCCCTGCTCGACGCCATCCCACCAGTCCGAGGCAGACCCGGGCGGCCCCGTCGCAAGCCCCAGTCAGTCTTCGCAGACCGCGGCTACGACCACGACGTCTACCGCGATCAGGTCCGGGCCCGCCGAATCCTCCCCGCCATCGCCTGGCGCGGCACGCCCCACGGCAGCGGTCTGGGCACCTACCGGTGGGTGGTCGAGCGCACCTTCGCCTGGCTCCACGGCTTCAAACGACTCCGTGTCCGCTGGGAACGACGGGTCGACATCCACGAAGCCTTCCTCAAGCTCGCCTGCGGCCTGATCACCCACCGCCAGGTGCTGTCCTTGACCTGACCGGCACTCGCCCCCATGCCGATCGGCCGGCCCGGCAAACTGATCGCATGAACCCAGACGCCCTGCAATCCGCACTGTCACAGGACGACAGCATCTCAGCACGCGCAGCCCTGGCCGAGCTGGAGGCAGGCGCGGACTTCCAGGTCTTCCTGAACCAAACGGCTTCTGCACGACAGCTCTGGGACATCTGGTCCTGGCGGCACCAAGTCATGCTCGACACGGGCGTCACACCCCGGCCCGGACTTGCCGAGGCCATCGCCGGACTCCAAGCCGCAGGAGCAGCCCGGGTCTACATGGCGACGGTCACCGGATCACAGAGACGTTTCACGATCTTCCTGTCGGAAGACCTCGCCCAGTGCGTCGCCTGCTGGTGACACCACCTCATTGTGTTAGGCGTTCTAAGAGCTGTCCCGTAACTGGACGGCGTCCCCTTTCCGACCCGGATCGGACCGTGTCAGTGGCTGGTGACAGGATCGAGGGGTGCTGATCAAGGGATACGACGTCGGCCCGTTGGTACCGGGCGAGTCACTGCTGCTCCACTCGGGCTTCTGGTCGAACTACCTCTTGGCGATGTGCAGCGCCGGGGGATGCGCCGAGCGCCCGGTTCCAGAGTGGTTCGGTGAGGACGGCGCCGATGCCGATGCCCTGTCCGAGGTCCTCTTCGATCCTGACCACTGGCCCGTGTTCAGGGTGCCGGCTGACGACGGACCCGGAGCCGCGGTGATCTACCGCAACCTGGACGGTGACTACGGCACCGACTACCTACTCACCCATCCGGACAGAAGCTACGCCGAGCAGATCGCCAGCTGGGACGGAGACTTCTCGGGCACTGGGCTGACGTGGCACGAACTGATCCGGATCGCTGACAGCCCGTTCCTTGCGGACGAAGGCGTCCAGGACACGGCCACCCGCTTCCTGCTACTGCTTCCCCTCCTCACCGACCCGGACGTGCCGGAAACAGCATCGGCAAGGCTTATCGCGGCCCTGACCGCAGTCGGCGCGCCGCAAGACACAGCCTCCCTCACGGCGGAGCACCTGCTGGCGCACCTTACGAGGAGATCCCGACATGACCCTGCATGGGCGTCTCCGTTGAGCGGCAGCTGAGAGGTGGACCAAAACCGCTGATCACACCATGGAAGATCTTGGTATGGCTGGTGTGATCACGGCGTCGGAATCTTCCTGGATAGCCCTTCTCCGGGCTGAGTCCTCGCACCTTCGGGAAGCTGGTAACCGTTCTGCGGCGCCAGGGTGCGGACGGCATTCGGAAAGGCCGGCCGTGGAGCCTTCCGCTGGAGGACCGCGCACTGCTGGTCGCGGCCTACTGGCGGACGAACCTGACCATGCGACAGCTCGCTCCGCTGTTCGGGGTGTCCAAGTCGGCAGCGGACCGCATCATCGACCACCTTGGGCCGCTGCTCGCGCTCCAGCCCCGCAAGCGGTTCGCCAAGGACACCGTGCTCATCGTCGACGGCACCCTGGTCCCCACCCGCGACCACACCTTCGCCGAGCGGTCGAAGAACTACCGATACTCCACGAACCACCAGGTCGTCATCGACGCCGACACCCGCCTGGTCGTCGTAGTCGGCCGGCCGCTCGCCGGGAACCGCAACGACTGCAAGGCCTGGGAGGAATCCGGCGCCAAGGCCGCCGTCGGCAAGACCCTCACGACCGCCGACGGCGGCTATCCGGGCACTGGACTCGTCATCCCGCACCGCCGGGAGCGCGGTCAGACCGAGCTCCCGGACTGGAAAGAGGACCACAACAGGTCCCACAAGCAGGTCCGGGCCCGCGTCGAGCACGTCTTCGCCCGCATGAAGACCTGGAAGATCCTCCGCGACTGCCGCCTCAAAGGTGACGGCGTGCACCACGCCATGCTCGGCATCGCCCGGATGCACAACCTCGCCCTCGCCGGATAAATCAGCGGCTCGTACGGCGGCCACCCCTGCCCAAGGGGATCGGCAGATCATTTACGGGACAACCCTTAGTAGGACTCCGTTAGGTCTTGCGGTTCTGGCTGCTCGTGGGCGGGCATTCCGAATGTGTGGATACACGCGAAGTGGACCGTGTGCGGGCGCGGGCTGAGTTGGCGTCGTATGTGGCTGACGTGTTCGCCTCTCTGAGGCGCAAGGACCAGCGGGCCAAGAGCGACTGCTACCTGCGGGGACTGATGCTGGACGGCCGGCGTAAGTCGATCCAGGCCATGGCGGCCCGGCTGCCGGACGGCAACGAGCAGAACCTGCAGCAGTTCGTGAACCAGTCCACCTGGGATCCGGTGCCGGTCCAGCGCCGGATCTGCGAGCGCATGCTGCCGCTTATCGCTGCGACGGCCTGGGTGATCGACGATGTGTCGCTGCCCAAGGACGGAAGAATGTCGGTCGGGGTGGCCCCGCAGTACTGCGGGCCCTGGGCAAACGAGCCAACTGCCAGGTCGCGGTCAGCGTCCATGCCGCGACGGACACTGCCTCCTGCCCGCTGCAGTGGAGGCTGTTCCTGCCTCGGTCATGGGAAGCGGACAACGATCGAAGAACGTCCACACGCGTCCCGACCGAGGTCACACACCGTGAGAAATGGCGGTTGGACCTGGACATGCTCGACACACTGGCCGAGTGGGACATGAGGCCTCCGGTCGTGGTGGCGGACGCCGCCTACGGCACTAACGCACACTTCCGGGCCGCGCTCACCGACCGCGGAATCCACCACGTCCTGGCCGTCCGAGCGGACGTAAGCGCCCATCCGCTTGACGCTGAGCCCGAAGCCCCGCCCCGCAACGGGCCGGTCGGCTGCTGGCCTCAGCCCCGCTACCGACACCCCGCACCGTCGGTGGCAACCCTGGCCGCCAGCCTCGGGACCAGGGCATTCACCACCGTCACCTGGCGGCAGGGCACTCGAGGCAGGCTGAAGTCGCGCTTCGCCGCCGTGCGCGTCCGGCCGGCCGGCAAGGCCGTTGAGCGGCCGATCAAAGCTGCTGCCTCGTCCGAGCAGGGCTGGTGGGACGGGGTCCTGCCTGACTGCTGGCTGCTGGTCGAGTGGCCGGACGGTGCTGAAGCCCCCACCGACTACTGGCTCTCCAGCCTCCCTGCCGGCACCCCGATCACCGAGCTGGTCCGTCTGGCCAAGGTCCGCTGGCGCATCGAGCATGACTACCGAGAGCTCAAGCACGGTCTGGGCCTGGACCACTTCGAGGGACGGTCCTGGCCCGGCTGGCACCACCACGTCACCCTCGTGACTGCGGCCCAGGCCTTCCTCACCGAACAGCGACTGATCCCAAAAGTCCCAGGACCGGCCTCACCCTCCACCAGACCCTCGATGCCCTCCAAGACATCCTGAGGTGCTGGACGGGGGTCTGCATCACCTGCCAGCGGCCCCTCCCCGACACGGCACACACCACCCCAAGATCAAGAACAACCTAACGGAGTCCTATTAGTCATACGACCAGCACGAATACACCTCACTGACGACCCGTCACTGCCAACCCACACTGACACCAAACCGGCACATCGCAGTCCGCACCACGACCCGGCGGCCTGGGACCGTCTTCGGGACGCCGAGGCTCCCCCACGGGTTGCACACAGTGCACATCTGCATGCCGGGGAGCTCCCGGAACGCGCTTGCGTGGTCGGAAAACCGGGCCGGGGAGTCCGCCAGGCAGTTTCGAGGGTGAATTGAGATCTCGTCACCGCCAGGGGTGTCAGGTGAGGTTCCAGCGGGTGACCTCGCCGCTCTCCTGGGCGACGTAGAGGGTGCCGTCGGGGGCGAAGGCGAGGCCGTGGGGTTCACACGCCGGGGTGGGGAGGGCGAACTCGGTGACGGTGCCGGACGGGGTGACGCGGCCGATGCGGCCCGTGGCCCATGCCGTGTACCAGCAGGAGCCGTCCGGGGCCACCGCCACGGCGTGCGGGCGGCACCGAGGATCCGGCAACGGGTGTTCGGTGATGCCCCCGGGGGTCAGGCGGCCGATGTGGCCGCTGCCGATCTGGGCGAACCAGAGGGTGCCGTCCGGGGCCGCGGTGAGGCCGACGGGGGCGGCGCCGGGGGTGGGCAGGGGGTGGAGGGTGGTCTCGCCGGTGATCATGATCCGGGCGAGGGCGTTGCCCTGGTTGAGGGTGCACCACAGGGCGCCGTCGGGGGCGGTGGTGAGGAAGGACGGAAAGGAGCCGTCGGGAAGGGCGTGCTCAGTGAACTCGCCGGCCGGGGTGACGCGGGTGACGGTCGTGGTGTGCACGGTGGTGAACCAGACGGCGCCGTCCGGGCCGGCGGTGATGCCGTACGGGCCCGGCTCGGAGCCGGGGACGGCGTAGGAACGGGCTTCGCCGTCGGGGGTGATGCGGCCGATGCGGTGGTCGCGGTTGCGGGTGAACCACAGGGCGCCGTCGGGGCCCGCGGTGATCAGGGTCGGGCCGCAGTCGGGAGAGTCGAGGGGGAACTCGTCGATCCGGCCGTCGGGTGTGAGGCGGGCGATGCGGCCCGCGTGGACCAGGGTGCACCAGACGTTGCCGTCGGGACCGGCGGTGAGGGCGTAGGGGCCGGCGCCCGGTGTGGGGAGGGCGTACGTGTGGATCAGGCGGGTCAGGGTCAAGAGGGGGCCTTTCAGAGAGGGGGTGAGGGGGTGAGGGGGTCAGGCTGCGGCTCGGAGGGAGAGGCGGTCGCCCTGCCAGCCGGTGCACAGGCGACGGTCGTGGCTGACGACGACCACGGCGCCCGGGAAGGAGGCGAGGGCCTCGTCGAGTTCCTCAGCCAGGGCGGGTGAGAGGTGGTTGGTGGGCTCGTCCAGGAGCAGGACGTCGGCCGGTTCAGTGACCAGCCGGGCCAGGGCGAGCCGCCGGCGCTGGCCCACGGAAAGTGCGCCGACGGGGGTGGTGAGCTGTCCGGGGGCGAACAGGCCGAGCGACAGCAGCTGTTCGGTGTGCTCCTCGGGTGCGCCGGGGCGGCCCGCGGCGAAGGCCGCGAGGAGTGGGCGGTGGGCCGGTCTGGGGTGGGTGTGCTGAGTCAGCAGCCCGGTCCGGCCGGGGCGGACGACGTGGCCCCGGTCGGGGGTCACGGTGCCGGCGAGGACGCCGAGCAGCGTGCTCTTGCCCGCGCCGTTCGGGCCGGTGATCAGGAGCCGGCCGCCGGGCGGCAGGGTGAGGTCCACCGGCGCGAGGCGGCCCGTCAGGGACACGTCGTGCGCCGTGAGGGACGGTCCGGGCGCAGTGACGGTGGACGGCGTGCGGGGCACGGCGGTGAAACGGAGCGGGTCGGGTGCGGCGGGGACCGGGTTGGCCAGCAGACGGGCGAGGCGTTCCTCGGCGTTGCGGACCCTGCTCGCCAGGGACTGCTGGACCCGGCCGGCCGCGCGGTCGTAGGCCATCTTGTTGCCGTCCTTGATGGCCCGGCCGGGGGCGACCTTGCGGGCGGTGACGGCCACGGACGCCCGCAGCCGCTCCGTCTCCTCGCGCCATGCGGTGTGGGCCTGGGAGCGGCGCCGGCGTTCAGCGGCGTGGCCTGCAAGGTAGCCGGCGTAGCCGTTGCCGTAGCGGACCGTGCGGTGCAGGTCGCCGTCTACCTCCAGGAGGGCGGTGGTGACGCGTTCGAGGAACTGCCGGTCGTGGGAGACAGCGACGGTGATGCCGTGGCGGGCGCGGAGGTGGTCCTCCAGCCAGGTCAGGGCCGTGTGGTCGAGGTGGTTCGTGGGTTCGTCGAGGAGGAGGACCTCGGGGGCGCAGGCCAGCAGTGCGGCCAGGCGCAGGCGGACCTGTTCGCCGCCGGAGAGGTCGCCGACGGTGCGGTCGCGGGGCAGTCCGAGCAGTCCGAGGCCGTGCAGGGCGCGTTCGGTGCGGGCGTCGGCGTCGTAGCCGCCGCGCAGTTCGAAGGCGGTGAGGAGGTCGGCGTAGGCGGTGAGGGTCTCGTCGGTGGTGTCGCCGTCGGCCATGCGTGCCTCCAGGCGCCGCATGCCGTCCTCGGTGGCGCGGAGTCCTGCGAGGGAGCGGTCGAGGACCTGCTGCACGGTGAGGTGGGCGGGGAGGTGTTCCTCCTGGGCGAGGTATCCGATGCCGCCGTCGGCGCGGACGGTGACCGTGCCGGAGTCGGGGCGTTCGGCGCCGGCGAGCAGCCGGAGGAGCGTCGACTTGCCGGATCCGTTCTCGCCGACGATACCGAGGCGGGTTCCGTCGGTGACGGAGCAGTCGACGGAGGCGAGCACGGTGCGGCCGGCGTAGGACTTGCCGAGGTCAGTCGCGGTGAGCTGGGCGGTCATGGAGCGGCTCCAGGGGTTCGGGGGCGGGAAGGAGGACGGCGTGGTGGCGGGAGGGGCGGGTGAGGATCATCGGAGACTCCTTATAGCGACGAATGTTGCTTTAAGATCGTTCCATGGATCCTGCTGAGCACACAAGCGAGAGTTCCGGCCATGAAGACCATCCAGATTCGGCCACACCGCGGCGCCGGACGGGAGGCCGCAGCGCCCGGGTCCGGGCCCAGGTACTGGCGGCCGTGGGCGAGTTGCTGATGGCTGCCGGGTACGACGGGCTGACGATCGACGCGGTCGCCGAGCGGGCCGGCGTACACCGCACCACCATCTACCGGCGCTGGCGCGACGTCGGCGGACTGCTGGCCGACGTACTCGACGCCGCGGCCGACGACACGTGGAGCCCGCCCGACACCGGATCACTGGAAGGCGACCTCACCGCGCTCAACCAGGAGGTCTACGAGGCCCTGGCAGGCGGCGGGCCCAGCCTGACGACGGCGCTGATCGCCGCGGGCTTCCGTTCGGGCGAGGCGGCCGGCGCCCTCGCCCGTTTCTGGGAGGACCGCTACGCACGCTGCGCGGTGGTCGTCACGCGCGCCACCGGGCGGGGCGAACTGCCGGGCCCGGCCGACGCCCGCGCGCTGCTCGTCGCGGCGACCGCCCCGCTCTACCACGAGCTGCTGCTCCTGCGGGGGGCCCCGGACCCGGCCCTCCCCCGCCGGGCCGCCGCCGGTGCCGCGGCGGCGGGGCGGGCGGGCGTGTACGGGGCCCCGGCGGTGTGACGGCGGGCGGCTCGGCTCCGCCACCGCAGATCCGGCCGATGGACCGGGCGGGCCGGGCGGTCGCCCCCTGGACGAGGACGGCGGCATCGGCTGGATGTGCGGCGCCGTTTGGCGAGGGCGGCGTACCCGCCCGAGGAAGGCCGGCCACTGGGGGACGCCGGCCGGTGGCGAGCGGTTTCCTCCGCGGCACGGCCGACCCGCGCCACCGCCTCCTACAGGCCGAAAGGGCGGCCGCGCCGGTTCCGTGTCCGGGCAGGTCGGGGCCGTGATCCGGAAGCGGAGAGCCAGCCGGGCGGGGTGAGGTCCCGCATCCGGGCGGAATGCCGGATCTGACTGTCCCCGCCTCGGCCGACCTGCGGCCGGTACGACGGTCACCTTGAGCAGGGCAGCGATGCGCCGGCGGCGCGGATCCGAGCCGACCGGCTCGTGGCCGTGGAGCCCGACCCAGGCGGCCTCGCCCTGCACGTCACCGGCATGCGCGACCCCCTCCACCTCCCCCTGCCCGCCCCCGACCCCGGTGCGATCTCTCGCTTTCACGTCAGTACGCGGCCTGGGCGTCTCTCACTCAACGACAGTGGATAGACCCCGATCTCTCGCGTCCATGACAGCAACCACACACCCCGAAATAGCCCCCGACCAGCGTCAACACACCAGAGCCCACTGTCTCTCACACCGCTGTCACCAAACCGAGAGATCGCACCCCTGGCGCGCGCCCTTCACCTCCCGGATACGAGCTGTAACCGTCAATCCCAGGGACGAGTGATCGTTTTTGCGGTGAACTTCCACACCCTCCTGGGTGAACGCCTGAGCGGCGGCGAACCAGGGATCCCCCCAGGCAGCTACGACTCATGCAAACGGAACCTCTGTGCGAGCGAGGAACCTGAGCCAGCCGACTCCCACAGTCGGCGGGACTCCTAGACGGACGACCCACCCACCGAAGAAATGAGGACCGATCATGACAAACACCACCAGCAATACGCTCGGAAATAGGGAATGGCTGATGGTCGGCAACTCCCTCTTCTCCGAAGGAGAGCGTCGAGTTCAAGTGCCAAACTGACGGGAAAGTTGCCATCTACTGGGGCGGAGAATGCCGGTGGCAGAACACGAAAGAGCAGCGGTACGACGTCAAGGGCCTGATCATGCAGGGTGACGGAAACTGTGTGCTGTATACCAAGGATGGCACCGCCGCATGACACACAAACACAGCGGCACCGTCAGGAAACGACACGTGCGTCGCGACGATCCGGAATAACGGCCAGTTCATCATCTTCAGAGGCACCCCCGTAAGTGAGACTGGACCCAAAAAGAACTGATCGGGCCTACCAGGTCCTCGACACCGAACCGACCGCCGGGGACGAGGCGAGAGCCCAGATGCTGTGTACGGTCCCGGTTGCGGGCAATCTGCGTGCACGAAGCGAACCCGGCCCCGGCCGGCGGCCCGAACGAAACCTTCCGCACCACGGGGCTCCGGGGACGGCGTCGCGCCAACGCCGTCCCCGTCGGCCGTGCGGGCCTGACGGGATCAAAACGGGAGTACCGCGCCCCTCACAGGTCCGCGCAGCCGTGGAAAGTCGAGCCAAGAGGTCGGGCGCTATCCCTCGCAGGAGTTTGAGATCACGTCTGTCCGCGCTTACCGGAAACTCTCGCTGCGCTCGCGCAATGCGAGCGTCAAGATCTGCCCGGCCCGTCGGAGGCCGGTTGCGGACTAGGCGCAGGCCTTGGGCGGGTAGATCATCACGTCGCCGACCGTGGGCACGCATCGCGTGCCCACAGGCAGCTGCTCCACGACGCCGAGGCCGTCGACCGGCCCGCCGAGCAGGACGCGGTGAAGGTGGTCACGCCCGTACAGCACCATGCCGGGTGCGGCCCGCGTACCGGTCAGGCAGACGACAGGGTCGGCGGCGAACCGCCCGCCGGCCGCCTTCCCGACCGTCACCTCGGCCGCACTGAGTTCCGCCTCGCCGGTCTCCACCACGGGGTGGCACGGCGGACACACGATGAGCACCAGGCGACCGCCCTCGTAACGCCCGCTCCAGTCCACAGCCTCCGCCGACGTCCAATCCCTCGGCGCCCGCGCACCGCACCGCCCGCACCCCAGCCTCGCCCGACGCGTACCCGGCTTCATCCGTCCCATACCCCGCACAACGCCCCGAAGGCGGGCCCAGTAGCGGCCCGGAACCCAGCACGCTTCAGGGACCCCGAGCCTGAGCTCAGAAACGTGCAGGGGCGCGCATGCGGCGGGCGCGGCCCGTGCAGTGGATCCCGCCCTCAATGTGGTCCTCGCTCGCCCGACCGTCGGCCGGGCCATGGTCCGGGCACCGGCGGTGACGCCCCCACAGGCATGGCGTACGCACTCGCAGCCCTCCCCCGCACCCGCGAGCAGGACCGCGTGGTGGGCCACTCCACCCTGCCGCGCGGCCGTGCCCCGCAGGCCACCCGACCCCGACCGGAACCGCTCAACCACCCGCACCCGTCCCAGCACCAACGGCACCGTCCCCGGCACGGTCAGCCGGCGCACCGTCGCCCCGAACTCGCCCGCCGTCAGGGCGGCCGGCTCGTCGGCGTCCTCGTCAGTGGACCAGCCGGACAGCTCGTCCTCTCCCTCGGCGTCCTCGGACAGAACCAGGTGCGGGCCGTCGAGCCGGAGCCGGGCCGTACGGCGCCCGGCACCGACCACGGTCAGCGACGCCGACGGCATCCCGATGGGCACCCCGATCTTGTCGTGGGCAAGCAGCCACGCCACCACCACCGCCGCCCGCTCGAACAGCGGGTGCACCTCCGCGCCCCCGGCCGGGGCGGGGAAGTCGGCGTACCTGCAGCGCCAGTTCTGCACCGCGGCCCGGCCCACCCGGGCCATGCATGCGTGGCTTTGTTCATGAGAACGGGGCTCTGGCACAACTTCTGTGGACCCGTGGCGGCGGTTTTCGGCGTCCCAGATAAGGATTCGTCCTCAGAGAACGATGTCTCTACCCTCAGTCGGAGCGGGAGTGCGCGCATTTCCGCAGGTTGCGGTGCCGTGGCAGAGCGGCCCATTGCGATCGACGTGGGCGAGGTCCCTCCCACGGCGACTGACGGAGACGGGGCGGACCTGCTCCCATCTGTCCGCGGGTTCAAATCCCGTCGGCACCGCAGCCGACCTGCACGTCGTCCAGCGCAGGACCTGCTGCATCACGCCAGGTCCACAGAAGTTGGGCCAGAGCCGAGAACGGACGACGGATGTTCACGACTTCGGGAGGCACCGAAGCACACTGAGGATTCGAATGATGCTTGAGTTTCGACCCGAGAGTCGACTGCCTAGGCATGGCAGGCAGTGTGCGGCGGCCTACCTGCCGACACCCATCCGAGCGTAGCCGCGACGTCCCGCGATCCCGTGTGTGCGGCGCCGACTGCTTCAGAGTCGCGCAGGCGGCCTGGGCGGCTCAGCGGTCACCCGTGTGCGGGCGGACGGGAGGTGGCAGTGGCTGGCGCCAGTCGCCCAGTCTCGTGAGGAGAAACTGGCGGGCGAGAGAACGTATGTCGTCCCACACGGGATCTGTGGCCAGGGCGTTGTCCCAGAGGCCGACGCGGCCGCCGGCATCGATCTCGCCGAGGCGACGGCCGATGGCCCGAAGGTTGTGCAGATCCTCGGGCCCGAAGACTCCGCGCTCCGCGAGTCCTTCTGAGACGCGGCAGAGTAGCTCTACCTCTTCAACGAAGCCCTCCGTGTCCTCCTCACGCTTGCCCAGCCAGGCAAGTTGATCCTGGGTGTCGGCTGCCAGGAGGGTCATAAAGCGCATTGTCCAGCTGCGCAGGCGTTCGTCGCCGAGATGGTTCACACGTGCAGGATCTCACCTGGCTTCCGCAACCGCGTTCGAGGGCACGGAGGGAGGGCAGCGGCCGGCGCGGCGCCCCGTGGAGGTTGAAGCTCGATTGCTGCTGCCGTAATCGAACAGCACCGGACAGAGGTGCCTCCCGAAGCCGTGAACATCTGCCGTCCGTTCTCGGTTCTGGCACAGATCTTGCGGAGTCGTCGCGGAGAGTCACCTCGATGTTCGATTGCGAGGGGACGGTTCGCGTGAGACCGCGTACGACTTGTCGTCTGACCGTCGCAAGTAACGTTCCCTCAGGTCCCCACGGGTCGATGCCGTGGTCGGCCGTGGACAGTGATGGTGCTGGTCGTGCAGACCGATGCACCGTTCTGGGGCTCACTGGTGTTCGCCGGGATCGACGATGTGGGTGTTGAGGCGGTTACGGCTGCGTTCGGCACAGTCGAGGTGGTGGCGAGAGGCCGCGCGGCTGGCTCTGCATGTCCGGACTGCGGCCGCTTCTCGGACCGAGTCCACGACCGGTACCTGCGCAGGCTGAAGGACCTTCCGCTCGCTGAGCAGGGCTTTGTCATCCGGCTGACTGTCCGGCGCTTCATCTGCGGGTCGGTGGATTGCCCGCGCCGGACGTTCGCCGAGCCGTTCTCCCAACTGGCCGCTCCACACGCACGGTTCACAGCTCGACTCAACCACGCCCTGGAGCGAGTGGGGCTTGCGCTGGCCGGGCGGGCCGGCGCTCGGCTGGCTGCCCAGCTGGGGTTCGGAGCGGGACGGATGACCTTGTTTCGCAGGGTCATGGCATTGCCCGATCCACGGTTCAGTACTCCGCGGGTGCTTGGCGTGGACGACTTCGCGATCCGTCGCGGCCAGACCTACTCCACTGTTTTGACCAGCGTCGAAGACCATCGCGTGGTCGACGTGCTTCCCACGCGTGAAGCCGGGCCGCTGGCCGCCTGGCTGATCCGCCACCCCGGCGTGGAGGTCATCTGCCGGGACCGGGCGGGCGCTTACGCCGAGGGTGCACGCCGCGGTGCCCTCGACGCTCTGCAGGTTGCTGACCGGTTCCATCTGTGGCAGGGCCTCGGCCGGGCCGTGGAGACCTGCGTCGCCGCCCATCGCGACTGCCTGCGCAATCCTTCGACCAGCAGCATGCTGCCGGAGGCCGTCCTGGGTTCCGGTCGGCCGCAGGATGATGTGGAGCCCGTCGGCCGGCGGGCCGATCGGAAGAAGGCAGCACATGCCCTGGTCCACGAGCTTCTTGCCCAGGGTCACTCACGCCGGGCGACTGCCCGCCACCTGGCTGGGGCTTCAATACCGTGCTCAGGTATGCGAACCACCGCACGCTGGCAGGACACCTTCCGCGAGAACCGAACCCGGCCCAGCAGACTGGACCCCTACAAGCCCTACCTGGAGCGCCGCTTCGCCGAGGGATGCACCAGCGTCACCCACCTCCACAGTGAACTCGTTGCCGGCAACGCGCCCGTCACCTACCAGATGGTCCGCCCCTACATCGCCACCCTCCGCGGGGCTCCGGCTGGCGCGCCGCCGCGGCCGCCGACGGTGCGGCAGGTGACCGGCTGGCTCACCCGCCACCCCACCGCCCTGACCGAGGAAGACCGGGCCGACCTGAAGCATGTCCTGGCCCGCTGCCCTAAACGGGACACGGCCGCCGGACACGGCCGGGATTTCGGCGAGATAGTCAGCGGCCGTCTCGGTAGCACGCTCCCTGCCTGGATCGACGCAGTCGATGGCAGCCAGTTGCCCGGGCTCACCAGCTTCGCACTTCACCTGCTCCGGGACCTCGACGCCGTGACAGCCGGACTCACCCTCCACTGGAACTCCGGCAGCATCGAGGGCGCCGTCAACCGCATCAAGAAGATCAAAAGGCAGCTCTACGGCCGAGCCGGCTTCCACCTGCTCCGCAAGATGATCCTGCTGCAGTAACCCCGCATTACAAGGACGGCGCCGAAGCTCAACCCTCCCGCTGGCCGTTTTCATTGAAGATGGTCATCGACTGCCTCCTGACCTGGGCGGACGGCGCTCGTTGAGCACGATCTCCCCTCCATTAATCGCTCGGGCTCCGAACAAATGCCGTGCAAGGATCTCACCCATGATGGCCAAGCCCACCCTGACGGAACACCGCTCCCCATGGGTCGTGTTCACCTCCCCGGCCGACCCATGGCTGGCGTCGGAAACGGCCGCGCTCGTGCAGCGAAACGGTCTGGTCCTGCGGCTGGACGGCCGGGAAATGCGGGATCCGGCGTCCGTCTTCCGCACCTTTGCCCGGGAGCTGTCGTTCCTCGGCTACTTCGGCCACAACTGGGACGCCCTCGTGGACCGCCTCCACGACTGGCACGGTCCCGGCCACGGGAACCAGAACCTCGCGATTCTGATCGAGCACGCGGACGACCTGCTGAAGTCGGACTTCCTAGGCCTGTTCGTATCGGTTCTCGCCCAGGCAGCCTGGAACTCCAACCTGCGCCTGGACGGCGACGGCGAGCTCGATGAGTGGCGGCAGCGTATAGCCCAGCACTTCGTCTTCCTCCTGGACCACACTGCACCCGTCGCCTTCGCGGAGAAGGCGGCCCGCGGCATGGACGTGGCGGTGGCGCTCGCGGACGGCCGCCTGCTCATCACCCTGACCGACGTCGACCGGCCCGGTGGAGATCCCGCGTCCGCCCCCTGGACGGCCGGCACGCTCTCCTTCGCGGACGAGGAGATCCTCAGTGGCATGACCATCAAGGGCATCAAGCTGTTCCGAGACCACCTCGGCTGCTCGATCCACGAGGCTCTGGACATCTTCCTGTCGCGCTCTGAGCACCTGCGCCGCGAACATCCGGACGGCTAGATGATGGGCCGCGCCAGCCAAGCGACTGGGTTCGCTGAGTAGACGCCTCGATTGGATGAGACAGGACACCCGCATCCTCGAACACCGCGATGACTCTCCGCGATCGCTCCCCAAGATCTGTGCCAGAACCCCGTTCTCATGAACAAAGCCACATGCGACCTCGGCCAACAGCACCCGCTCCCACACCGGACTCGCATCCAGCGCGGCAAGCGGAGAGCGGGCGCCCGCAGGGGCGGCGTACACCGCCCGCCAATCCACCAAGGGCCGCACCAACGGGAGCAGCGCGACGGACTCGGCGGAGTACAGCGGGACCATGGTGACGCCGCCCTGCCGCTTGTAGCCGATCTCCACCGAACCCACCGGGGCGACCCAGCCCAGGCGCACGACCTGGTCGAAGTCGACGTGGCGGACACCGAGCCGGCGCGCGGCCTGGTCCGGGCCGAGGGGCACGTGCCGGTCGAGGAGGACCGGCAGATCCCGGCGGCGCGCAAGGGCAGCCACCCGGTCCGGGTGGACGTCGGGGAACTCGGGTTCCCGCTGAGGTGGAGGTAGCCGAAGAGGCGCCGGGCGCTAAAGAGCGAGCTTGAACCCATCGTGACTGCGCGCGAAGCCCAGCCCGCCATAAAAGCGGTGCGCATCCTCGCGCCGCTTGTTGCTCGTCAGCTGGACAAGCGCGCAGCCAGGCGTGCGGGCCCGCTCGATCGTGCGCTCCATCAAGATCCGTCCGAGCCCGTCGCCTCGACGGTCCGCACGGACCCGCACCGCCTCGATCAGGGCTCGCTCGGCCCCGCCCTTGCCCAGCCCCGGGATGTAGGTCACCTGCAGACAGCCAACCACCCTGCCGCCGTCACCCGCGCCCTTGCCGGTCCGGCATGGGGAGCCCGCAGGGGCGGCGTAGGTGGACATCGCGCAGTTGTGCAGCCCTCCTTAGGATCGGGGTATGTCGAATACAGAGCGCATGCGGTGGGACGGCGTCACCAGCCGCGACTTGTACCCCGAGGACGTCCTGGCCCGGCGGGACCTGCTGGCCGACGCGGCCCGCGGCGGCGACTGGCCGCAGGTGTTCGAGCAGCTGGCGCAGAACCCCGACTGGGTCAACGCGACCAGGGTGGGCGGCCCCAGCAGGTTCACCCCGCTGCACCAGGCGGCCTGGCACGGGGCAGAGGCCGCTGCCGCCGTGCTCGTCGGCTGCGGGGCCTGGCGTACCCTGCCGACCGCGGCGGGGGAGCGAGCCCTGGACATCGCCCAGGCCCGCGGTCACAAGGAGGTGTCGGGCCTGCTCCAGCCCGTGGTGCACCACCCCGTGCCGTCCCCGACGCTGAACGCGCTGGAAGGCCGGCTGCACGCGCTGATCCGTGCGGACAGTCACGGCCTCGCGGACCAGCACCGCCTGAGGCTGCCGACGCTGGCCGTCCTGACCGAACTCGCCGATCCTCAGATGTACTTCCCCGTTCCCGGCATGTACGGCGGCTTCCGCTACCGGCTGGACGGCGACAGCCTCGTCACCGAGAGTTCCAGCCGCGTCGTCGGCGGCTCGGGCCGACGTCACCGCATCACCGTCCGGTCGACCGAGCTGGTCGCCGAGGGGTTCGACTGACCCGACCGGTCCGTGCCCGCCCGCCCGTACACACACGCCGGCGAGTCGGTGGCCGGGAGTAGGCGGCGCCGGTGTCCTAGCGGGCGACGGCCGGGCTGATGCCGGTCCGGGCGGGACCCTGGCCAAGCACGGTTACCACGCCTTCCGCTACCTAGCCGCCGGTGACTACTCGTTCAACGACGACCACGCGGACCACCACGACGGTCCAGCAGCCGCCTCCGCACCCGAGGCCGTCCACACCACCAGCATCAAGGCGGACCAGCAGCAGCACCAGCCGGGCCAGCGGCAGACAGACATGGAACAGCTGCCGGTGCCCCGTCGCCCCGAGGAACCGCGCGGACTCCCCAGCACTCGCCTCGACGAGCACGGCGTGCGCGGCACTGCGCCGCATCCTTGCAGCCCGCGCTACCGATGATCCCCAGCCCGCCCGGCGTCTGCGTTCACCGCGGCCGCGAGCCCCCACACGCCGGTCCCCATCGCCTCGAACGCCTCCGTCCGCACCGACCGGTCGCCCTCGGTACGGGCCTTGACGTACAGGGCCGGCCAGCGGGTCTCCGCTCCCGGCACGCACGCGGCCACCAGGGCCTCGCTCGTGTCGGCAATGACCCGCAGCGCGTGCTCACTCCACACCCGGCCCGTCCGGTGCACATCGCGCCGCACGACCGTCCGGCCCGTCTCGAAACTGCGCATCACGCCTCCCTCACAGGTCCCGGCCGCAACGTCCAGCCCGGCATACCCACCCCAGCGCGCGTCGCAGGTGGCGGCAAGCCGCCGTCCGAGCACGGCCTGCCCAGGTTCCCCTTGGGCTTACCCGCGACTACCGGCCCCAACCGATCCCGAACACGCCGCAACGCTTGGCCGCCAAAAGTTCGGCCGCCACGGGCAGCGGCCGGCAGCGCGCGAGGCGTTCGGTATCGGCGACCAGCCAGCGCAGTCCGCAGGCGTTCAGGCGGCCCAGGCGCGCCGCGGCCGGCGGCAACAGGGCCGGCCTGCCCGCGGCCGTGGACCGGAAGTCAAAGCGCTCGCGAACGGGCCGGTGGACAGCAGCAGGGTGCGGTGACCTCGCAGTCAGGCCCGACTCCCCCCGCCTCGGGAGCAGGGTGAACTCCACCTGCCTGCGCCAGCATCGGCTCCACCGGCGGCCGCAGCACCATCTCGAAGCCCTCCTCCGCCGATCCGGCCTGCCCCAGGGCAAGCCTGCCCCGGAGCGGGCCGGGTCCGGCGGAGGTACCGAGTGGGGCATCAGAAGGCGAGTTCCAGCAGGCCGCCGAGTGTGAGGACCAGCCCTGCGAGGGCCATCACGGCTCCCAGGTACCGGTAGACCTGCTTCGATATGACTCGCTTGGGCGGGCCGAGGTCTCCCCGGGCGTGCATGGCCCGCTCGGCGTTGGCCTCCGCGTAGCGTGCCGCCGCGGCGGCGATATCGCGGATGTTGAGAGCAAGTGCGGTGCCCGCGACGAGGCTGACAGTACCGAGGGTCAGGAGGAAGAAGGCCAAACTCATGCTGCACCTCTTGGGCGATGTGGGTGATCGTACGGAGTTTTGGACGGGCGATAAGTGCCCGGCCGGACGTTCCGGCCGGGCACTCGTTGGTGGAGCGGGGGCTGGATCAGCCGATGGCGCGGGCTGTGCCCCAGTCGTCTTCCTCGACGCGCCAGCTGGTGGTGGCGGTGGTCCTGCCTCCGTTGATGAGGTGGAGGGTGCCGTCGTTGCGGGTGGCGTAGAAGTCGGGGATCTGGTCGTTGTTGACGTCGGGTGTGCCGCGCAGGAGGGGCCAGGTGGCGCTGTCCCAGCCGGTGGTGGCGTAGGTGAGGTCCTTGCCGTCGGCGGAGTTGACGGCGAGGGCGAGGGAGTTGAAGTCGGCGCCGCCGCCTGTGCCGGGCTTGCCTCGGCGCAGGGCGAGGCCGCGGTCGGGGGTGGTGTCGTCGCGGAAGAGGAGGTCGGGTACTCCGTCGCCGGTGATGTCGCGGACGTCGATGATGTCGCGCTTGGTCCAGCTGGTGGCGGAGAGCTGGCGGGCCTCGGTGATGGTGGCGCCGCTGTAGCCGGTGAGGATCCAGAAGGTGTCCCCGGCGGTGGCGAAGATGTCCTCCATCCTGTCCCCGTTCATGTCGGGGACGACGACGATCTGGGAGAACGTGGCCGGGTCAGGCGCGCGCCCGCCGGAAGCAGGACCTCGGTGCGGCGGCTGATGTCGAAGCGGCCGTTGCCGTCGCCCTGGTAGACGTAGAGCTTGCCGTCGGGCATGCGGGCGATCAGGTCGGTGACGCCGTCGCCGGGGTACCAGTCGTGGGAGTGCGCGATCAGGGCGGACTTGCCGCTGGCGTCCTTCCAGTAGCCAGCCGGTACGGGCTTGCCGTTGTCGGTGGCCGCCGGCATCCAGGCGTCCACGTCGCCGATCGCGTCGGCTGGGTAGACGCGGAGGTCACCGGCCCCGTCGATGGCGAGGAGGTCGGCCTTGCCGTCGCCGGTGGTGTCGCCGGGGCCGTCGAGGCCGGGGCGGGGGGCGGACGTAGAAGGTGTAGGTGACGGGGTTGGAGGGGTTGCCGGCTTTGTTGACGACGCGGACGTAGAAGAGGTTGGGTCCGGCGTTGTCCGGATTGACGTCGACGGTCACCGTGTCCGACCCGGCGGCGGGGACGGCCTTCTTGTCGTAGACCGGGTGGTTGAGGGACCACTGGAACTCGGTGATGTCCGCGGGGTTGGTTCCGCCCGCGATGACGGTGATCTTGCCGGGGCCGAGCGTGTTCTTGCTCCACTCGGCGCCGTCGGGGCCGACCCAGCCGGACGATTGTTGTGGATCTCGCCAGTACTGCCGGGCCGCGCGCACGACCTGACCGCCGGCCGCGCCCAGCGGATCACCGGATCTGCGAACGCCAGGGCGTTCCCATCCTCGCCGACCGCGCCCAAATGGGAGCCGGCCCGTGGGTGACGACACCCCTCAGACGCCCGCCGAACCGTGACCTCACGCCGACCCAGCAGACCGTCAACCGAGCACTGTCCACAGCACGGGCACCGGTCGAGAGCGGCATCGAATGTCGTCAATCTCCGCGGCCGTCCTCACCCTGGAGCGGCAACGCTGAAAGAGCTCAGTTCGTTCCTCCCGCTGACGACTTGCTGGTGATCGACGCACTGGACGAACTCATCGGCATCAACGAGGCCGGTGAATTCCAGAAGCGCTTCCCCGGCGCCGTCGTCATCGGCGGAGACGGAAGCCGCGAGCTGCTCGCCTACGACTTCCGCCAGGACACCCCGCCTCTGGTGACACTCGACGTCTCCGCTGAAGACTGGTCATCGGCCATCCACCAGTCAGCGTCCCTCTCCGCACTGCTGGATCAGTTCCCTCAAACCGGATGGAAATGGGACGACACCGATCCCTCGCTCTCCTGACCACTGCCCTTACGGAATGTGTGCCAGAGCCGAGATCGGACAGCAGTTGTTCAGCACTTCCGACAGCACCCCAGACTGTCGCTGTTCGAAGGGCGGTGGTGGCGGGTGGCGGCACGCTGCTCGGAGCGTGCTGTCAGCTGACCCTGGAGAGGAAACCCTCTACCGCTGCCGTGAACGCCTGTGGGTCGTCCAGCCACGGGTAGTGGCCGGCGCCCGGTTGGACGGCGAGCCTCACCTCGGGGAAGAGTGACGCGGCGTCGGCGGCGGACTCGGCGGTGGGCCACAGGTCCACCTCGCCCACGAGGAGCAGCACCGGGCAGGGCAGGGCGCCGAGGCGACGCCGGAGTTCCTCGGTGTCGGGCGTGTAGTCCTTGTAGTAGTGCTCGCTGACGGGGAGCGCCCGCTGGGCGGGGTCGGCGGCGGCGTGGGCGCGGGCGGCGTCGTCCCAGCGTCCGTACATCAGCGGCTCGAAGGCGAAGCGGTACGGCGCGGCCTCGGCAAAGGTGTTCGCGGTCATCATGTGCCGGTGCGCCGTCACGGCCTCGGTGTGCCAGGGCTCCGCCGCGCGGGAGGCGATCACCTTCTCCACGCCCGTGTCGGAGGGCAGCCCGACGGCGGCGTAGGAGGGGGCGATCAGAGTCAGGCTGGCCATTCGGTCGGGGTGGGCGGCGGCGTAGAGCATGGCCAGGCTGCCGCCGGCGGAGTGGCCGAGCAGGTCGACGCGGTCCATGCCGAGGTGGCGGCGCAGCGCCTCGACGTCGGCCACCAGACGGTCGACCCGGTAGGTGGCCAGGTCGGCGGGCGTCGCGGAGGCGCCGGTGCCGCGGGTGTCGGGCAGGATCAGGGTGCGGTGGGCGGACAGGCCGCCGAGGTCGCCGAGGTATTCGGCGGCGCGGCCGGGGCCGCCGGGGAGGCAGAGCAGCGGCGGGCCGTCGCCGAGGGTGCGGAAGGCGAGTGTGGTTCCGTCGTACGAGGTCATGAACTCCATGGCGGACAGCCTGTGGGGTGGTGGCCGGGTCCGGCTATCGTTCAGCCACAGCTAAACGATCAGAGGGTGGGCGGGCGTGGCGGTGGAGATCCGGCTCTCGGCGGCCGAGGTGGCGCGGGTGCGGCTCGCGGTGTCGCCGCTGGCCGAGACGGTGCTCGGGGTACGGGCAGCGCTCGGCGTCGGCGGGCACGAGGTGCACCGGCCGTGGGTACGCGAGGCGCAGCCGGTGCTGGCAGCGGAGTCGGAGTTGCCGTTGCTGCGGACGCTACTCGAAGGCTGCCTGCCGTCGTTCCTGTTCCCGGTGCCGCAGGAGCGCCTGCCGGCGTTCGACACCGAGCTGGCGGACCTGCGGGCGGCGAACCCGGCGTACGTCACGGCGGAGTGCGCTGCCGCGCTGGGTGCCCGGGCCGGGAAACTGCCGGGGCCGGCAGTGCTGTTGGAACGAGTTGCCGATGCGCTGACGCGCTGCCACGTCCGGCTGGTGGCCCCTCACTGGGGGCGGATGCGGGCGGTGCTGGAGGCGGACCTGGCTCGGCGGGCGGTGGCGCTGGTGGACGCTGGGGTGGAGGGGCTCTTCGCGCAGCTGCACGCCGATGTGGTGTGGCGGGAGGGCGAGTTGGTCGTGCACGGGCGTCGCCGCCCGGGCGCGGTGTGGACGGTCGAGGCAGGCGGGCACGGGCTGGTGCTGATGCCGTCCGTCTTCGGCTGGCCCGACGTCATCGTCGACTTCTCTCCCCGCGCTGCCGCCTCCATCCGCTACCCGGCCTCCGGTGTCGGGCTGCTCTGGGAGCAGCCCCGGCCGAGCTCCGCCGGCCTCGCCGCCGTCCTCGGCCGCACCCGCGCCGCCCTGCTCGCCGAACTCGGTGAACCGCTGAGCACCCCCGACCTCGCCGCCCGCCTGGGCGTCACGCCCGGCGCAGTCTCCCAGCACCTCGGCGCGCTGCGCGGCGCCGGGCTGGTGACGACCTCCCGCACGGGCCGTACGGCTGTTCACCTGCGCACCCGGACAGGCACGGCGCTCACGGCCCAGCCGTTGGGCTGACCCGAACCCGGCGGCGTCCCGCTCCCTCGACACCAACTACATCGTGCGCGCGGGCCTCTCACCACGATCATTCCCCGATAGCGCGAAGCCGGACGTTCGAATCAGTGGCCCGCCAGGATGCTGTCGGAAGTGCTGAACAACTACTGTCCGATCTCGGCTCTGGTCCACTTCTTGTGGTGCGGCCACTCGGGGTGAGCAGTGGATGATTCGGAGCGTTTTGGCCTTGCGTCAGAACGGCGGGTCTTCGCTGTAGCCGCCGCCCAACCAGTTGCCGTCCCAAGAAGCGCGTGCAGCTCTGAGGCGGGCATAGTGCTCGCGGGCTGCGATGTCGGACGCGTTCTCCAATCCGCTGGTGTCGTGACCCCATGCCTTCAGCGCGTCCAGGACGCGGTCGCGATGGTGCCGGTCAGTGCTGGTGGCCAGTAGACGTCGGGCGTGGCCGGCCAGATCTGCCTGGTGCTGGGTGAGGAGGGGGTGCTCTATGAGCGGAATGGCAGCGATCAGAGCGGCGTGGCGCACGTCCGCGTTGTCATGGCCGAGGAGGGCTTGAACAGCGGAGAAGATCGCCGGCCGTGCGTCCCTAAACGCCTGCATCTCCGCGTACTCATCGAGACATCCCTCACCGTAGAGACGTTCGTCTATGGCAACGCACTCGTCGTCGGCGTCGTAGGCGGTGTCGCCGAGCCAGTCGAGGAGCTGCACGAGGGTCGGGCGGGTCGGGGGTGTCGTGGCGTCGTGGCTGTAGTCGCCTGCCGTGATGGCCGGGTGGTTGAGGATTGCCGCGACGAAGAGCGCCACGGGCACGGTGGCCTCGTAGATGCTGTTCTGGTGAGTTACGGGTCCCAGCGCATCCTGGAGAGCGGACTCCCTGATGGCTGGGTCCGAGCTGGTCAGGAGTGTCAGCGCCGCCGGCAGGGATTCACCCGTGCCGCAGGCTGTGGCGAGCGACGCCCAGTCTGTGCTGTCCAGCAGTGTCTGAAAGGGAGGGAGCTCGGCGGGGCGAGGCTGCTCAGTCTGTCTGCAGGTGCGGGTCACAGGCTGAGGCTATTGCGTTGACGAGCCAGATTTGTGCCGGGGTGTCACGTGTAGAGCAGGACGCGCTTGCGGAGTAGTTCGAAGCCTGCGCGGCCGAACATCTGGCGCTTGAGCATCTTGATGCGGTTGACGTGGCCTTCGACGACTCCGGAGTTCCACGGCTGTGTGAGTCCGGCGGTGACGGCGTCGAGGTCACGTTCCAGGTGCCGGGCGAATCGCTGGAGGCTGGGCAGGTCGGCGGTGGTCGCGGCTTCGATCCATGCCGGCAGTTGGTGGCCTTGCAGCTGGGTGAGCATGTGGGCGAAGGAGCGGACGTGCTCGGCGAGCGCGTCCAGTTCGGGGCAGCCCGACAGTACGTTCTTGAGCTGGAGCCGGTCGCTCTCGGCCAGGGCGTCGGGGTGCGTGAGGATCCAGCGGGTGACGGCGCGGGCGGATGGCGTCCGGGGGCCGACCGGCTGGGGTTTGCCGCGTAGGTTCCGGCTGGCGTTGGCGCGCACGTTGCCGTAGCCGTCCGCGTAGCCCTGTGCCTTGATCTCCTCCCACAGTTTCCAGGCGTTGGTGCAGCCTTCCTGCCATCGCTGGTCGAGGTAGGGCTTGAAGGCATCGAGCTTGGTGGGGCGGCTTTGCCACTGGCCGGTGAACAGCTGCTCCGGCTCGGTGGCGCGGGAGAAGCGGAGGACGGTGTTGAGGCCCATGCCGAGCTGCCGGGCGATGCACCGCTTGCTGTGGCCGGCGGCCAGGAGCGCGTGGACGGCGGCGTGCTTGGCGCGGGTCCGCTCAGCGAATCGGTGCCCTGTCGGCCACGGCGACGAGGTGGGTGGCTCCGGCGCTGGCTGTGGTTCCGCCAGCGACGCCAGTGCCGGTCGCAGGCAGGCGCGGTGCCGGTAGACGCACTTCGCGGCCGCTTCGCCGAGGTTGTGCCAGAGGTGCCACCTGTCGGCGACCTGAAGAGCTTGCGGGGCGCCGCGGGTGGCGCCTTCGGCGTAGAAGACGGCACGGTCCCGGCAGATGATCTCGATCCCGGGCCGCTCGGGCAGCCAGGCCGCGGGGGTGTCCGCCTCACGGTTCGGCAGCAGGTCCACCGGCCGTGTCTCGACGTCGACCAACACCGTTCCGTAGATCCGGCCCTTGCGCTGAGCGTATTCGTCCACGCCGACGACGAGCGGGGCGTGGGGGTGGGGGTGGGCGGATCGGGCAGCGAGGTGATCAGCCTCAGCAATGCGTTCCGGCTGACCGGAGCACCGAAGACATCTGCCATTCGGGCGCCGACCCGTCCTGCGAGCGCGAGACCGACCGAGACCAGCGTCGATCGGAGCCGCTCCGTCCGCCGACCGAACCGACGCGTGAGGCCAGCCACCTGCTCGGCAAACGTCTTGCGTGGGCAGGAGTCCTCCCCGCAGACGAACCGGCCACCCGTAATGACACCACGACGATCTTGCCTGCTGTCGGCAGGTCACGGGGAAAACGCAGGTAAGAGCCGTGTATTCGCCCGGACCAGCACCCGCAGCCCGGACAGGCCGCCCGCCTGGCCGTGGTCCGGGCCGCCACCCGGACAACCGTGTCAGCCACCTCGACCGACTCCACCGATACGTTCTCCACAGACCAGAACAGCAGCTCTTCCAGCTGCGGCAGTACCTCGTTCACGAGGCAGCACTGTCGACGCACCCAAACTCAGTCGGGGCGATTTCGGGCGACCTTCAGCGCCGTCACACGACGATCAACGGTCACGCTACGTACGCGACCACAGGAAGTGGACCAGAGCCCCTTTTCGTGAACAGAGCCACTGTGTGAGGCGAGCGCTCATAACAGCGCTTACACATACCCCGCGCCCACTGCGACAGCACACCGCATCCCGCACAGGCCACAGGCGGCTCCGTCCTCGCCGGATCGGAACACGGACGGCACCGCCGGGTCGAAGCATCGAGGGTGCGCCGGCGCCCGCATCGCTCACACGGGCCCACCGCAGACCTGCCCGCAGCCCGGCGCCGACAAGCCGCGCACACCTCCTGCGCCGAGCGTCTGGTACCCCCGCAACCAGCACACGTCCGCAAACACCAGACGCACAGGCCCGACGCTCACCACCAGCAAGCCCCGCACGCTCCCCCACACTCAGATCACGCCGGATCGCACGATGCAACGTCGTCAACGACGGGGCGGTTCCCGAAGGAGACTGCCGGGCAGCGCGCTCGGCCAGCTCACGCTGCACCGCAGCGACGTGTCCAGAGCTCGGAGCTCGTGAGGAGAAACGCGTCACCGTGCGGCAGCTCATCCATCGAGGATCCCGAACCAGACGGGCCCGCGGGGACAGAACGTGCGAGGACCGGCCGACGCCCAGCGCCACCAGTCTTTACAAAGACCTCGCACGGTCGGAGGTGTCGTAGGGGTCACCACGGCACCGACCGGGCCACACACGTCCTGCCCTGGGCTGGACAACCCCACCCCGAGCCCCTCAGAGATCCACAACCTCTGATGACTAACGAATTAGAGGTGTCGTTTTCCGAAAGGGTCTTGCCCACGGCCACTGACCTGCACGAACAGAAGATCACCGGATTCGGGGGGTCCCACCTCCGGTCCCCCGCCTAATGCAACCGTCCAGACAACTGTCCAGCCACCCTGCGGTACAACCCTCCCGGCTGTCCGAGCGTCGGCCCGAGGCTGCTCTCTGGCTGCTCGCGATAGTTGGCACTTCGCAGCGCTGGTCTGCATGGAGCGGTCTGTGTCCTGTCTTCGCGATGTCTAGGTGTACTGCCCTGTGAGGTTGGTTGGGGGCCGGGCCGTAGTCGAAAGGGGCCGACTGCCACAGCGCCTGACACGAGCGGCGTACAACGAGAGGTGGTCGGTTACCCGGGGCGGTCTACTGGGCAGGCCACCAAAACTGAGCGACCCCGGAAGACGCGGCGCCGGGCGAGGTAAGGAGCAGTGCGTGGTTCTCCAAGTTGTCAGAGCATCGATCAAGCCGGAGCAGCGTGAGCACTGGCTCGAGGTGATTCGCGGCAACGCGGCTCGGACCCGTGCTGAGGAGGGCTGCGAGGGCTATCAGGTCGCCGAAGATCTCGAAGCGCCGAATACCTTCGTGATCATCGAGCAGTGGGCCAGCCTCGACGCCGTATACAGGCACTTCCGGAATGAATTCGAGGCGCTCATGGCCGCTTTGGGCGACGTCTTCGCAGCACCGCCTGAGGCCTGGATCCACGACCTGGCCAGGACGCTGACTCTCGATGAAGTCCTTGCGAAAGCTGGACTGACCCGGTAGTCGAGCAAACCAGCGGGCAGCGCGGGCTCGTCTGGAGCCACACCTGCTTCGTGTCTGCCCAGGTCATGGAGGTGTGGCGGTGTGAGGGACGTGAGGTCAGGCAGCCGAGCCACACGCGAGCGATGGGCGAACCAGGGCATGGCCGGCGACGCGTACCAGGACTATGTGCAGGCTGGCCGGCCGGCCGAGGCAGTTCCTGATGGTCACTCCTGGTCCGCTCGGCATCGCCCCTGCCCGTGCGGCTGAACGGCGACGGCGGACGCACTGATCCGCAGCCGGGCCGGCCACGTCCTCCTGGTCAAGCCCACCTACAAACCCGGCTGGGACCTGCCCGGCGGAATGGCCGAGGCCAATGAGGCTCCCGAGGCCGCCCTTACCCGCGAACTACGCGAGGAACTGGCCTGGACGCAACCCTCACGGGCTCCTCGTCGTCGACTGGGTACCGCCCCACGGCCCCTGGGACGACCAGATCGCCTTCGTCTTCGACGCCGGCACCCTCGACGACACGCACGCCGCCGCGCTCCGCCCGCACGACAACGAGCTCGACAGCATTGCCTTTGTACCCATCGACAGGGCCCCACGCTCCTGCCCAGCCGGATAGAGACCCGGCTCGCCGCCGCCAGTCCAGGCCCACGAGAACGGCACCCCGCGTACCTGGACAACGGCCACACGGATGCATTCAGCCTCCGCCCTCGATGACCACGCGCCGGAATGCCAGCTGTGACCGGAGCGCTCCCCGCGAGGACTGCGCGGGCGTCGGCGCCGCCGGGCCACCTCTCCGGGCGGCACCAGCTCGAATGCGCTTACGACCGTGAGGTACGAGCTGCGCATGAAGGACCTGACCCACCTGTAGCGGGCGGCTTCCAGGATTTCGGGCACGGTGGTGGTCTGCGCGCAGACGCCTGGCCCGTGCGACCTCAATCGCCGGAGTCGACATCCAGACGCGGGAACTTGCGCCCCGTCGTCGAGCTCTGACCCCTGCGCCTTGGCGGCGTCGGGCGAGGACGAGGCGCAGCCGCTGGTGTGTGGCCGGCCGGGCGTTGCGGGGGCGCGTCCAGGAGGCTGGCGGCCCCGCGCAGGACGTACTCCGGGATGCTCGCGTCGCGCCCGGCTGCCTCCAGGTGGCGTCTGCCGCTTCTTGTCACCCGGCGGTTCGCGCCCTCCACCAGGCCCCACGCGGCCAGCCGACGGCCGATCTCGTAGATCTCTATGGAGCGGTGCAGGTCGGCGCGTACCTGGTCGACGCTCCTGGTGCGCCCGCAGAACGCGAGCACACGACGCTCGACCGGATGCCCGGGTAACTCTCCCTCCACCGTGCGCACCTGCAGGGCATGCACCACGAGCAGGCCGCGCCTGTTCAGCGCGACGATCGCGCTGTCCGCCACCCGCATCGCCCCGCCCGCCAGGAACGCGATGTCGTACACATCCAGATCCCGCATCTCGTCCGAGCCCCTTGCGAACCGCCGGAACACCCACCGCATATCAGCCCCCCGTTCGACTCGCTGCATCTGCCAGCAGTGTCACCTGACAGCACAGCGCCCAACCCTCTCCCCGTCACCTCAGAGCAAAACCAGAGCCACGGCTACGCCGACGCTCTGGTCGCCCACGGATGCGACCCGCGCGTTCGAGAGCCACGGTTCCGTCCCAACCCACGAGCCCGCCGCCAGCTCGCACGCGCCGCATCTGGTGGCCGTTCGGCCGACGCCTGCTGATCAGACGAAGCTGGGTGCCGTAGGCGGGCGAGTCGGGCGCAGGTCGAGCTGGCCGTTCTCGGGAAGGAAGGCGGCGACCTGGACGCGGCGGCCAGCGCCGGCGATGTCTGGGCCCAGGCCCAGCACGGTTCCGCCGACAGCCGGGACTCCTAACGGCTCGGTCCGCGATTGATGGTGGGTGTAGCTCCGTCTCGGGGGCAGCTGATCTGGGGTGTTGCGACGAGCGTTGACCAGCCCGGGGTGTTGTGGTGGCGGTGCTCGGTCGGGATATTCGCTGGTCGCCGCTTGTTGATGGTGGTCATACTGCCGCGATGGATCCAGTGACTCTCGAGACCGACCGTCTGCTGCTGCGGGCCTTCACACCTGCCGACGTGGATGCGGTGTACGAAGCCTGCCAGGACGAAGACATCCAGTTCTACACCCCGGTGCCGGTGCCGTACCGTCGTGCGGACGCGGAGAAGCTCGTCGGCGAGGAGCTGCCCGCCCAGTGGTCCGAGGACAAGGACTACACCCTCGGCGCGTTCCGCAAGGACACCGGCGCCCTGGTCGGCTCGTACTGCCTGACCCTCATCAGCCGCGGCGTCTGGGAGCTCGGTTACTGGGCGGTCAGAGATCAGCGCGGACGCGGGTACTCGGTTGAGGCCGCTCGGGCCCTGTGCGACTGGGGATGGGCCACGCTCGACGTGCACCGCATCGAGTGGTGGGCCATGGCCGGGAACACCCGCTCGCGTGCCGTCGCCGAGAAACTCGGCTTCACCGTCGAAGGGACACTGCGCAATCGCAGCATCGCCAACGATGGCAAGCCACACGACTGGTGGGTGGGCGGACTGCTGAGGCCCTGATGCTCGGGCCGATGCTTCGCTGGCTGCGTTTGCCCTTCTGCAGGGAAGTTCCCAGCTCGGACGATTCCAGCTGAAGAGCCACACCCATTGATCACCGGCGGGCAGCCGTGACGTGGCAGTGGCTGCACGGGTTCTTCCAGTGTGGCCAAGCAGTGGGCCCGTGCGGCCTTGACCCATCCCGAAGAAGCCGAAGGGCGACGCGCCGCTCGGCGAGCAGTATGCCTGGCGGGAGATGCGCCGACGGCAGTCCTCGCAGCGGATTGCGTCGAGCACGCCAACGCCGAGTTGCGGCAGTGGTGCCCGCTCCGGCGCTACGTCGGCCCACGCGAGGAGTACGCCGCGACCACCAGGCGATCGCTTCATTGGTTTCGGACCGTTCGGCTCGCCGACCGACCCGCCGCAGGCCGAGCACCGAGCTCGTGCTCGCCCGGCAGGCCGCCTGCTGATCAACCACCAGCCGACCCCCCAGGCCAGCACGTCCAAACCTCAATCGCGGACCAAGTCGTTATTGGAAGCGCGCGAGACGGCGCGCAAGTTCGGGTCGAAGAGCTCCGCGAGGAGGCGGAGCGGGTGCTGGCCGAGCTTGCGAAGGCGGAGGCGGTGCTGGAGCGGCGGGCCATCGCCCGCGTGGAGCTGGCCGAGGCCCTGTCCGGGCCTGAGCCGGAGGCCGACCACCCGCCGGAGTCGGCAACGGCCGTTGCCGAGGCCCCGGTGGCGGGGCGGTGGTTCCGCACTGGCGGGTGGGCCTGACGTTGGAGGTGCTCGCGCCGGACTACCAGCGGCTGGGGGGCGTGCTGGAGGCGGAGGCGGGCGGGGTCCGGGCTGCGGGCGCGGGAGTTGGCCGGGCGGCTGGGCCTGGAAGCGGTGCCGGCGAAGGTCGAGGGGGTGCGGTCGAAGGGGAAGCGGCTGGTGGAGCGGGGCTGGCTGGCCGAGGAGCGGCCCGGGGTGTTCACGCCGAGGCGGGCTGCCGGGTGACGTTTCGGCTCCGGTGGCGGGCGAGGCGGCGTCCCATGAGCATGGTCATCGACCACAGGACGGCGGCTTCGCTGCTTTCGGGCCGGGTCTCGTAGTCCCGGGCAAGGCGCCGCGAGCGCATCAGCCAGCTCAGCGTCCTCTCCACCACCCACCTGCGTGGAAGCACCACGAACCCGCTCATGTCGTCGGTGCGTTTGACGATCTGAAGGGTGAGCCGCCCTGGACGTCCCCTTGACCCGCACTTCCCTTCGTACGACCGTCTCCCATGGTGCGACGCCAGGGGAGAAGACCGGATTCCGGGGTTATGTGACGTCCGGGTCCGTCAGACGAGGTGGATCGTGAAGCGCCGCACGACCTTGGGGTTCGTGGCGATCGTGTCGGAGTGGACCCAGCCGCGAGCCTTCTTGTACTCCCCGGTGCCGCCAGTGATCGCGTTGTCGAAGGGACCCTGGTCGAGGTAGTTGAAGTACATTCCCTGCACGGTGAGCTGGCCGCCAGGGAGGGTGTAGGTCACGACGCACTGCTCCGCTTCATCGGCGCCGCCCCGGGTGGTGGTGCAGGTGCCGTGGGTCTCGCCGACCTTGTTGTGCTCCTCGTCGAAGAGGTCCGAGCGGACGACGACTTGATCGCCCTGCGAGACGCTGCCAGGGGTGACGGGGAAGCGGTTCAGCTGCTGCACCTCGGCCAGGAGTGTGATGATCCGGGCCTTATCCCTGGCCTGGGCGGAACCGGTGTCCGTCGCGGCGGCCGCGACGGGGGTGCAGGCGAGGAGGGTGACCAGCGTGGCCGTGCCGAGGCCGGCCGCTCTGATGGGGCGCATCATGCGACTCCTGAGGTTGATGTTCGGGAATCACCGGATGGCGAACTTCCATCCGATTTCGTTTGACTCCCTTCATAACCTCCACTCCGCCGCGCCGCGGAGCACCCCCGCACGAACCACCGGCACATCCAGCCGATCGGACCAAAGTCAGGCGGCGGAGCTCAGCACGAAGGCGAACGGCAGCTCCAGCGCCATTGCTGCGCATGGTCCCGGCAGGCTCACGCTGGCGCATGTTGGCGCCGAGGCGGAAGTCTCGTCGGCGCCCCTGTCCCAGTGTTTCGGGTCTAAGCGGGGCCTGCTGCTGGCGTTCGCAGCGGACGCTGCCGCGCCCTACCGGAGTGCGCGGGCCGAGTACGGCTCGCCCCTGGCGGCGCTGCACGCTGTCGCCGAGGAATTCGCCGGCCACACGTCCACCTCCGAGGAGATGGCCAATCACCGCAGCATGCTCCAACTCGACCTGACCGAACCCGAGTTCCGCGTCCATCCGCCGTGCACACCCGCGCGGTGGACGCCGCACTGCAAGAGCTGCTCACCGATGCCCTGGCGAAGGTCGGGCTCCCGCCCGGCACCGACGTACCGCGCCTCGCCGCGCCATCAAGATCACCACTGACGGCTCCCTGCTGCGGTGGCCCCTCACCAGCGACGGCAATCCCGCCGCCCTGCTCCGCGCCGACCTTGACCACCTGTTCGGGAGGACCTCATGACCCCTCAGCGCCACCGTCTTCATCGGCGCCAGCCCCGACGGCCACATCGCCCGCCCCGACGATGACATCGAATGGCTGACCTCGCGCGGCGAGAAGGCCGGCGACCTCGGTTTCTTCGAGTTCCTCGACTCGGTCAACGCCGTGATCATGGGCCGCAAACACCTACGACAAGGTCATGGGCTTCGGCAAGGAGAACTGGCACTACGGCAACCGCCACGTGGGCGTCCTGAGCACCATGCTGCCCGAGGACGCCGACCCCCGCACCACCGTCTACCGGGACATCGACAGCCTCCTCGCCGACCTCGACCAGCGCGGGATCAAGCACGTCTACCCCGACGGCGGACGCCTCATCCAGAGCTTCATCCGCGCAGGTCGCGTCGATGCGCTCATCATCAGCGTCGCCCCGGTCCTGATCGGAGCCGGCCACCGGCTCTTCGGCGAGCTGACCAAGGACATCCCGGTCCGCCTGGACTCCACCGCCAACGTCGGCGGCTTCGCCCAGCTGCGCTACAACCTGGACAAGGAGGGGCTCACCCCCGGGCGCCCCGGGGTGAGCCGCGCGAGAGCCGGCCCACGGACAGATACCCGTCATCACATCTCCGAGGCCGCAAACGGTGACTGGGCGTGACAGGCCACCTCGCCCGTCGTTGAGCCGGGAGGTCAGCGAAGTGGAGGGCCCCGGGGCGTCATGACCCCCGGGGCCTTCATTCGTGTGCCTGGGCTGGTGGCGCGGGGTTTGGCCGGCAGTCCTCCAGGGCCTCCGCAGTGACGATGAGCGCCTGGTCGAGCAGCTCGCATCTGGGGCCCTGACGAGCGGCAAGCGCAAGGTTCATGTCCAGCGCGACGAGGACGGACGAATCGTCGGGGCCGGCGGCGAAGGCGAGAGGCAGGAGGACGACACAAATGCCGCCGCGGAGTCCGCGCTGCTGCACTTCTCCAGCCCCCGCGACGCCGCCACCATCGCCGCGTTCCTGCGCACCCGCGTCTACCGGCCCGAACCCCTGGTGTGGCTGGACGGCTACCAGGCCCTGCAGCGGTGGCGGGCCGAGAACGGGCTCACCGGCCTGCACGCCGTCCCGTACGACGTCGAGGTCGAGGTCGGCGTCACGAAGGCGTTCCCGCTGGGGCGGTGGGTGCACCAGCAGCGCAAGGCGCTGCGGGCCGGGGAGCTCGAGGAGCGGCGCAAGACCCTGCTGGACGCCCCAGAGGCCGGGATGGTGTGGGCGCCGGGCGAGGAGGCGTGGGAGGCCAAGCTCGCAGTGCTCCGGTCCTACCGGAAGGCCACCGGCCACTTCGCGCCCCGGCAGGACGCGATGTGGGGCGAGGACGACGAGATGATGCCCACCGGGCAGTACAGAGCCAACCTCCGCCGCACAGGCGCCAAGAACGGCCTCGGCAAGAACGAAGACACCGCGACCACCCGGGCCACGCAGCTCGCCACGATCGACAAGGACTGGAACTGCCCCTGGCCACTCGACTGGCAACGCCACCAGCGGGTCCTCGCGGACCTGGTCGACGCCGACGGCCAGCTACCCGACATCGCACCCGGCGTACTCATGGACGGCGACGACATCGGCCGGTGGCTTCAACAACAGAAGCAGCCGGCCACCTGGGCCCGGCTCCTGCCCGAACAGCAGAACCGGCTCACCGCGATCGGCGTAGAACCCGCCCAGGCACCGTCTCCCGCCCCGGCAGTCGGTCGTACGGCGACGGGGCCGAGCAAGGCGCAGCAGGCGTTTCAGCGGGGCCTCGCGGCCCTCACGCAGTGTTTCGCACCTGCGGCATCATGCCGAAGATCGTCCGCAAGGGCACCGCCCACTGCTCAGGCCTCGGCAAGACCAGATGGTCCTCGAGCGAACCTTCGTTGGGCTCAACCAATTCACAGTCAGTCCTCCAGGTCTGCTACGAGATCCGAGCCGACCTCCACCTCGGACTGCTCCGCTTCGCCTGCAGCATCATCTGCTTGCGGCGACTCCGGACGTCGTTCTGAAACGATCGGTCACAGGGTGACGCGCGGGGGCTTGAGGCTGCTGAATGTCGCCCCGGCGATGAGGACGGCCACGCCCGCCAGGAAGGCGGGCATACTGGCCGCAGGGTGCAGGACGACGGCCCACGGCTGCGCTCCACGACCGCCGCTCTTCCATCCCCCCACGGCAAGAACCAGGGGGATAGCGGTCAGGACTGGTGATGTAATCCGGGCGCCGGCAAGGGGGACGAGGAGCAGCGCAAGTCCGAGGTAAAAGGCGGTGTTCCGGCCGATGGCCAGGGCCACGGGGGCGGCTCCCGCGAAATGACCGAGGACGGCCATGGCCAGGGTAAGGACTGCACATCCGCCGGCAAGGAAGGTATCCCAGCGGTGGACTGCCCGCACAGCCACGGTTTCCGTGGCGTTCCGGGCGCGGCCGGTGAAGGCGAGCCAGATCACGGCGGGGATGACGGTGATCAGCGCGGCGAGAAGGAAGTTTCCGGCCCCGCCGACCATCGCAGGGATGGGGATGCGGCTCTGTCCGAACGCCAGGCCGGCGCCGGCCGTCACAGTGGTGACGGCGGCGAGGGCGGTCACGTTGCGGGATGCTGCCCACCAGTTCACCGGCCCGCTCCTTCAGGGTTCAGGGCCGGCTTCTTGTCGCATCCGGTGAGCGCGGCCCGGTTCGCTTCGTACCAGGCGCGCTGACGGTCGGAGGACAGCGTGAGGACCTGCTGGGCGAGTTTCGCGTCATCGGGGGAGACACGCCCTTGGACAGGCGCCGGGGGTGCTTGAGTGGCGATGGCCGTCAGCCATGCGGTGAGCGGTCCCCGGGCAGGGAACGCAGGGTAAGTGTGGCTGGTTCGGGCGCATTCGGGTATGGCGGGCAGCAGAGAGTTGGCGAGGCTGGCGGTGATGTCCTGCTCGCGAGCCTGGCCCTTGACTCCGAAACCGGCCTGTCCGGGCCTGAGATCACGGCTTTGGGTGAGGGAGGAGACCACGGGAAGCCCGGCGCCTTTCAGCCGGCTGCTGTAGGCGCGAGTGGTCGCCACTATCCGCGTGCGCCCCGGGGTCTCGGGCCACAGGCACACTTCCGGAATGCCGGCGGTATCGCAGACCAGCGCGTGGGGGTTCCGGTCTGCGACCGGGTTGTAGCCCATACTCACGACCATGAGCACCGAGGCCGCAGACCCGGCGACGAGGGCGGCCAGAGGCTTCCACCTATCGGTCTGGGCGATCACAAGGAGGCATGCGGTGATGATCCCGCCGCTGAACAGGAGCGGCGCCCACACGGCCACAGGGTCGATCACCGATCCGACCGAGCAGCAGCTGTCATAGGCGCCCGCCACCAGGTGCCGGGGCCATGGGGTGTCCCAGGATCCGGGGAACGCGGTCAGGCAGAAGCCGGCGACCATCGCCAAGGGTGCGGCCGCAAGGTGCGGAAGGCGGCCGCCCAAGAGGTGTCCGGCTAGGGTGGCGGCGGCCATCAGCAGCACGTACACCGCGAACATGCCCAGGTGGGAGAGAGACGGAAGGGTTGCTGCGGCCGAGACCGCGACACCGACCGCGATGAGCATTCCGGCAACGCCCATCACCCAAACCGGGGCCAGCAACGGCAGCACGATGGCGAGCCGGCTGCGGGAAGGGGCTTGCCCGAAGACGTTGCCCCGCCGTAGGCGTGCGCCTTCCCACGCTCCGCTCGCCGCGCACGCGGCAGTGGCGAACGGGATGGCATACGAGGCGTTGCCGAGCACCGACGGCCCGTACCCGGGGACAGTGCCTGCGGTGATCGGGGCCGACAGGAGCAGCAGGATGTAGCCGGCAAGGAGGACCAGCATGGGTCCGGCGGAGGAGGACCGCAGGAGAGTGGTGATGCGCATCGGTCAGATCTCCCGTCCGACGAGCATCATGTAGGCAGCTTCCGCCTGGTCGCGTCCGCGTGCGGCAGTCGGCGCCAGGGCGTGAAAGTCGGCGGGGCCCCCCTGGAAGCAGATCTTTCCGTGGGCGAGGACTGCCACCTGTGTATACAGGTCGGCAAGGTCTTCGGTCTGGTGCGTGGAGACGACCACCTGCACACTGTCGGCCAAGTCCTCGACGAGTTCACGGAACACCAGGCGCTGCGTGGGGTCGAGGCCGGCGGTCGGCTCGTCCATCAGGATCAGCCTACTGCGGTGGGTCAGCGCCCCGGCGATTCCCATGCGGCGGAGCTGACCACCGGACACCTGGTGGCTCTTGCGCCCCGCGAGGCGGGTGAGGTCGACCCGGCGCAGCGCGTCCTCTGACGCTTTCCAAGCCAAGTCCTTCGGCATGCCTTTGAGCCATCCCGCATAGGCGACCTGTTCGCGTACGGTCAGCCCGGGCATGGGGGTGATCTGTTGGGGGATCCACGCCACGCGTTCACGGTAGGCGGCCAGATGGCGGCCCTTTGCGGCGCTTCCCTCGAAGGTGACCGACCCGGTCGAGGGCGACAGGTGGGACGCGGCTATGGCCAGCAGCGTGGACTTGCCGACGCCGTTCGGGCCAAGGAGGACCGTTGCCCGTGTGTCAATCCGGAGACTGAATTCACTGAAAACGGGCGCATTTCGGCTGTAACGGAAGGAAACGTGATCAAAAATCAGAGACATGGAGGAACGCGCAATCCGCCTTCCCGCTGCCAGCGGGAAGGCCTTGCTCATGGGAGAGTGGAGACCAGAGGGTTCCCGGTGCTGAATCCACCCGGGACCCTCGTACTACGTGCTCAACGCCGGCACTACCAGCCGACCTTCACGTAGCGGACGGAGAGGTACGTGCCGCTGGACACGTCCGTCAGCGCGAAGTAGTAGTTGCCCGCATCGTCGGGATCGCCGTAGTCGACCCACCCGCAGTAGTTGCTCCTGGTGCCCTTGCTGCGGTCCGGGGCGCCGGGAACGTCCTTCCACAGGCGCAGCGACGCGTAGTCGTAGCCCCTGAAGTCGTCCGACTGACACCCCTGGAATTAGATGCCGGTGTAGTCCGAGCTGCTGTTGCTGTCATACCAGCGGCGATTCCGTCGGGGGCGTCCACCATGAGATGTAGGACTCGAACTGGCCCTCGGTGACGCCCGCGTTCGCCGGCGTGATACCGCCGATCCCCAGGAACGCAACACCAGCCATCAGACCGGCTGCCTTCTTTCGCCGAGCACTCATCGGATTTCCTTCCCTTCTCGTTGCCCCTGTGTGAGGGAATGGCAGAGGGAGGAAACATTCGCACAAGCGCCTCCCCCCAAGGCGCCTTGAAACATATCCGCAGAACACCTCATTCCGCGGCAGGCATTCGAGTATGGCTCAATTGCACACCTGACCCTTACGCCCCGTACAACACGGGCCATGTGCAAGAATCACGGCCAGAGAGATTGCAGATAGTCAACACATTGTCTCGATCATGAGCCCGCCCCGCACCCGCCGAGCTGGCGTATGCCCGATGCCGCCCGCCGTCACCGTGTGGTGGTCTGGTGGACCTGCTGGGGTGTGGGGTTCGGTGTCGAGGGGGCTGGTGGGATGGTGCGGGCGGTAGGTGAGGGGCTGGAGCGGCTCCTGTACACCCGGCCGGTGCCTGCGGCGACGGCTGATCAGCTGAAGGCTCTGCTGCGGTGGGAGCGGGGGTCCACCCGGCGGGTCGCCGTCGTCCTGGGTGTGTCCCAGCGGACCGTCCAGCGGTGGGTGACCCGTAAACCGGGCAGCCATGGGCGTCCGAGCCCCCGCCACGAGCAGAAGATCGTGGAACTCGTACGGGCCCGCTGGCCGCTGATTCCGTGCCCGCCGGCGTGCCGGGGCCGAGGTAGGCGGTGTGGTCGTCCACACCCGCGCCCGGTTCGGGTTCAAGGCCGGTCCCAGCGGCTCCGACGACCCGCGCATGCGGCGCGTCACGGGGTGCCTGGACCCCCCGGTGACGCGGCAGATCTTCGCCGCCCTGGACGCGGGCGCGAGTGAGGAGCAGCACGAGCTGGTGATCGGCCGGGCTCTGGGGCACCTCTACTTCCGCGACGCCGGCATGCGCGCCCACGGTCTCCACGTCACCCTCCGGGACATCGACTTCATCGAGTTCGCCCTCCAGTAGGCCGAGGGCGCGGTCCGTGGCCGCTCAGCAGGCGGCAGGCGCTGGCCGCTACCCGCGTGCTTTCACTACCTCCCGCCAGTCCCACACCACCGTGCCGGGCCTGCCGCCACTTTGGGTGCCGGGCGGCTGGGGTGGCCGGAGCCTGGCGGTCTCGGCCAGGCGCAGCAGGTGGCCGCGCGCAGGAAGACGGCTGCCCATGCGGGGACGGGGTGGGTGGCGCAGCCGTCGGTGAAGCGGATCCGGTCGTGGAGGCCGAGGAGGGCGGGGCCTCGTGGAAGTCAGTGGCCAGCTGTTCGAAGGAGGCGCCGGTGAACAGGGCCGCGGCCAGTCGCGGGTGGGCGGTCGCGGCGTGGATCCGGCGGACGGCCTGGGCGGCTTGGGCAGCGGGGAGAGGCTCGGGGGCGGATCGTTGCCTCAAATCGATCAGGCCAGGCAGGCAAGGGTCAGTACACGGGCCCGGGCTGTCGTAGGAGACGAGCCGGTCCAGGGACGGCAGGGTAAGCCACCGGCCCGCCCCGCAGGCAGCAGATGCCGCCGCCGGTGCCGACGCGCCGGCCCCAGAGGGGCTCCCGTCGAAGTAGAGGGCGCGGGCTGCGGCCAGGGTGGCGGTGGGGGTGTGGGGGACAGCGGCGAGAGCGCGGGAAGGGCGGCGGTCAGGCGGGGGCGGTGGACGAGAGGGTGATATGGATGCCGGTCTGCCGCCACAGGGCCAGGATGCGCTGGAGGCGGCGGTCGTCAAGCAAGTGGGCGCGCAGGACGGTCAGGCGGGTCATAGCCAGGGCCGTCGTCCACGCCGAGGCCGCCTCCCACAGCGGCGGGCGGCCGTGCGGGAAAGGCCTCACGCTCACCACCAGCAAGCCCCGCCCGCTCCCCCAACACTCAGATCCCGCCAGATCGCACGATGCAGAGTCTGAACCGACGGCGGCGGATCCCCCCTCGCCACGGGCCGCGCGAGCCGTCAGCTCACGATGGAGAGCGGCAACATTGCCCCTCCACAGGCCGAGCAGAGCCCGGACCTCCGGGGTGACCATGAATCGCCCGTAGTACCGGCCGCTCTCCCCCGGCACCGCGGCCCCACCCTCCGCGGCAGCCAACCACCGCCACACTGCCCGCTCCCGCACCTCGAACGCCTCACCCACCGTCCGCACATGCCGGGTGGTCAGCTTCCCCTCCCGGCGCAAAGCCAACAACCGGCGCACCGCCGGCCCCCGCAACGCCCGCACCGACGCCACGGGCAACGGCCCGTCCGAACCCCCCGCGATCTCGAAACAGGGCCCGACCAGCACCAGCACACCACACCCCGCTGTCTCTCACACCACCATCCCAAACCCGAGAGATCGCACCCTGGTGCCCCTGGTGCGGCCGGGCGGGCGGATCGTGTCGATCGCCACCCCGATCGAGCCGCCCCGCGACGCCGGGGTGAGCGCGACGCACATGGTCGCCCGCAACGACGTCGCGGACCTGCGGGCGCTCGTGGAACTCGTCGACGCCGGCATGCTCACCCTCGGCATCGGCGGTCGGCTGGACCCGCGATCTCGGTGCAGCGGAGGCCGGTGACAGCCGCGTGACCGTCGGGCGCCGGGCGCCGGGCACCGGGCACCGGGCACCGGGCACCGGGCGGGGGCTCATGGCCCGGCGCCCCGGCTCAGGTTCCGGGGAGGATGCGGCGCGTCTCGTAGGCCCACATCGCGATCTCGACCCGATTGCGGGCGCCGAGTTTCGCCATCAGGCTGGCCAGATGCGTCTTCACCGTGCTGAGGCTGATGTGCAGCGCATCGGCGATCTCGGTGTTCGTCAGCCCGCGAGCGACGGCGAGGAGCACCTGCTCCTCGCGGGCGGTGACGGGGGAGACCGGCTGGGCCGCGGGCCTGCCGGCGGGCAGGTCCGAGAAAGCCTGGAGCAGACGGACGGTGACGCTGGGCGCGATGAGCGCCTCACCGTCGGATGCCGACCGTACGGCCTGCGCCAGAAGGTCCGGTCCCGTGTCCTTGAGGAGGAATCCTCGGGCGCCGGCACGCAGTGAGCCGTAGACGTACTCGTCGAGGTCGAACGTGGTGATGACGACCACGGCCAGCGGGTCGGCGACGCCCGGGCCGGCGATCAGCCGGGTGGCCTCGAGCCCGTCGAGTACGGGCATGCGGATGTCGAACAGGCAGACGTCGGGGCGGAGTTCGCGGGCCAGGCGTACCGCCTGCTGTCCGTCGGCGGCCTCGCCGACCACCTCGATGCCGGGCTGGGCGTTCAGAATGATGCGCAGCCCGGTGCGGATGATGGTCTGGTCGTCAGCGACGAGGACGCGAATGGCCATCGCTCTCCCTCCTCGCTCTCGGCAGCTCGGCTTCGACATGCCAGCCCTCGTCGGCGGCTGGGCCGGCTCGTAGTGTGCCGCCGAGCAGAGCCGCGCGCTCGCGCAGTCCGGCAAGTCCGTATCCGTCGCGACCTCGGCCGGTGCGTTGGCCGTTGTCGCGCACACTCACCCGTACCGTACGCCGTTCCGCGGTCACCCGGACGACGACCTCGGTCGCGCTGACCGCATGGCGCATCGCGTTGGTCACCGACTCCTGCACGATGCGGTAGACGGCCGCGTCCACGGCCGGGGGCAGCGCGTCCAGCTCGCCGTCGAGCCCCAGGTCGACCCTGAGACGGCCGTCCGGCGCGCGCACCAGGCGCTCCAGGTCCGCCACGCCGGCAGGTGGCGCCAGCTCGGCGCCGACCCCGCGGTCGCGCAGCGCGGCGACCATGGCCCGCATTTCCTCGAGCGTGCGCGCCCCTTCCTCCTCGACCCCCTCCAGCGCCTCGACGGCGGCGGACGGGTCGGTGCCCGCGAGTACCCGGCCCGCCTGGGCGCGGATCACTATGGCCGAGACGTGGTGGGCCACCGTGTCGTGCAGTTCCCGGGCGAGCTGCTCACGCTCGCGGGAGCGTACCTGCTCCCACTCCCGCTCGCGAGCGGCCACCCGGAACCGCACGGCAGCCCCGATCAAGCCGGGCAGCAGCAGGAAGACAAGGCCCGCGAACTGTTCTACGGCCGGGGTCTCGTCCGTGACGGCGCACAGCGCGAAGGCCGCGAGGATCACCGCGCTGCCCAGTACGATCTCCCGTCCCGATCCCCACCGGGGCAGCGCGTACACCAGCACGAGCACGACGGCGCCGGTGTACAGGCCGACGGGCTCGCGCGGCGTGGCGACGAGCGAAGCCACCGGAAGCAGGATCACCGAGCCGAACCCCAGCGTGACCATCGCCAGCGGGCGGGTCCGGCGCCACAGGGACAGCAGGCACAGCCATACGGCCAACACCACCGCCACCGGCCGCCACACGACGTCCTCGCGCAAGGTGGCCTCCAGCACCACGGCGCCCAGGCCCGCGGCGAGCAGCACCCAGTCCCTCCGCACCCGGGCGGGTGTGTCGGGCGGCCGGGGCTCGGTCCACAGGGTTCGCAGGTCGTCTCGCAGCACGCTTCCCAGCCTAGGGACCGCGCAGGGCCGCGCATCGGCCGAAAGGACGGGACATCACTCCGACTTGAGGCCGACGGATCCGCGGCCCGCGAGCCGATGCCGCAGAGCGCCGTGGCGAGGAGCCTCGGCATCGGCGGCCGTACAAGGACGGCCGCCGAGGTGGTTGGAGGACCCGATGCTCTCGAAAGCCCTGTTGCGCCTGGGCACAAGCGCCGCCCGCCATCCCTGGCGGGTGATCGCGGCATGGCTGCTCGCCGCCGTGCTTGCCGTCCTCGCCGCCCTTGCCTTCGGCGGGCGGACCGCGGACTCGATGACCGCTCCGGGACTGGACTCCCAACGGGCCGCTGAACTGATCGAGCGGGCCGGCACGGGTCAGGAGGGGATGACCGCCCAGATCGTCGTCACCCCCCGCGACGGCGGTGCGACCTTCTTCGACAGCGACAGCGGCAGCGGCAGCGGCAGCGCGCGCATCGCTCTCGCGCGGCTGCAGACCGAGGTGAAACGGCTGCCGCACGTGCTCGGCACGAGCGACCCGGCGCGGGCACTCGACGCAGGCCGGGACACCGCCGTGCGCGGCGGACTTGTCTCGGCCGACGGACGGATCGCGGTCGTCCGGGTGCAGTACCCCGACCAGAGCCGGCTGTCGGGCGAGGACCTCGACGCCCTCGTCGACCTCGGCGACCGGCTGCGCGCCGAGCTGCCCCTGCGGATCGAGATGGGCGGGAGCCTCTTCTACGCCTTCTCCGACCCCGACGGCGGCGCAAGCGAGTTGATCGGGCTCCTTGCCGCCGGCGCGATCCTGTTCCTGGCGTTCGGCTCGCTCGTCGCCGCCGCGCTCCCGATCGGCATGGCGGTCTTCGGGCTGACCGTCGGCGTTGCCACGATGACGGTACTGGCGGGGGTGACGGACGTCCCCACCTTCGCACCGATCCTGGGCAGCATGGTCGGGCTCGGAGTGGGCATCGACTACGCGCTGTTCGTGCTCGCCAGACACCGGGAGTACCTCACGCGCGGGCTCGATCCACACGAGGCAGCCGGACGGGCGGTGGCCACGGCGGGGCGGCCCGTGGTCTTCGCCGGAGGCACCGTCGTCGTATCGATCCTCGGCATGGCAGTCGCCAACGTGCCGTTCATGACGGTGGGCGGCCTGGCCGTCTCGATCGTCGTCCTGACCATGGTGTTCGCGTCGGTGACGCTACTGCCGGCCTTCCTCGGCGCGGCCGGCCCGCGGCTGGGCCAGGCCGGCCGGATCGTCCGGGCTCTTCGGGCCAGGCGGTCGGGCCGAATCGACCGACGGCGGGACACGGCGGCGCGCGCCGCCTCCGCCGCCGGGTGGGGTCGCTGGATCGGCCATGTCAGCCGGCACCCGGTGCTGTACGCGGTCGGCGCGGCGGGGCTGCTGCTGACGGCGGCGCTGCCCGTACTCGGCCTGCGCGTCGGCCTGCCCGACGACGGCTCACTGCCGCAGAGCCGTACTGAACGCCGCGCCTACGACCTCGTCGCCGAGGGGTTCGGCCCGGGCACCAACGGTCCCCTCGTCATCGCCGCGGACCCCTCCGGCGATCGGGGAGTGGTGGACCGTCTCGTCACCACGGTCGCGGCGGATCCGGGCATCGCATCCGTCGCGCCGACACACATCGATCCGGCCACCGGCATCGCGACCCTCGTGGTGTTCCCGACCACCAGCCCTCAGGACAAGGCCACGGCCGACACCATCGCCCGGCTGCGCACCGAGGTGCTGCCCACGGCGATCGGGGAGGGCCCGGCCAGGGCCCACGTCGGCGGCGCCGCCGCGAGCCTGTCCGACGTGGGCCAACGCACCAGCCAGCGCTTGCCGGTGTTCATCGCCGCCGTGCTGGCGCTCTCGTTCCTTCTCCTGATGCCGGTCTTCCGCTCGGTCGTCGTACCGCTCAAGGCGGTGCTGCTGAACCTGCTGAGCATCGGCGCGGCCTACGGGATCATGGTCGTGGTCTTCCAGTGGGGCTGGGGAGGCGCGCTCATCGGACTGGAAGCGACGGTTCCGGTCGTGTCGTTCATCCCGACGTTCCTCTTCGCCATCCTGTTCGGCCTGTCGATGGACTACGAGGTGTTCCTCCTCGCGCGCGTCCGTGAGGAGTACGTGCGCACCGGCGACAACAGCACGGCGATCGTGGAGGGCGTCTCCGGCACCGCCCGGATCATCACGTCGGCCGCCCTCATCATGGTGGCGGTCTTCCTGTCCTTCGCCGTCGCCGAGGACCCCTCCGCCAAAATGTTCGGGCTCGGCCTGGCCAGCGCGATCTTCATCGACGCCACGGTCGTACGTATGGTGCTGGTACCGGCGACCATGACACTCCTCGGCCGGGCCAACTGGTGGCTGCCCACGTGGCTGGACCGGCTGCTCCCCCGAGGTCCGGTCGGCATCGACGCCGCCGACGACGCCGACGCGAAATCCACGGGCGAGGCGACTCGTCCACGGCTGGTCGAGAGTTGACCAAACCCCCTGTCGGCTCCTGCTCCAACTGACGCCGCTGTTCGGGGTGTCCAAGCGACGAACAGGAACCCTGGTCTCGCGGGCGTCCCGAGGCCATCGCCGAACGCGGCCACGCAAGACCATGGAGAACAAGCTCAGGAAGGATCCCTCGTTGGGTTCGAGATCGCCCCTCAGCTGTCCGCCCGTACCTCGACGTCCAGGCTGGAGTCGACTTCACGCAGTCGCTTCAGGCCCAGTGCGGCGGTGACTGCGGACTGCACTGGGCCGGATCACCCGGCTGGTGCTTCTACCGGGTGACCGACGCGCGTGAGTATCTGAAGGGGGCCAGGTGGCTTGGGGCCGGCCTCTTGCCCGAGCCACGGCGCGTCGCCGGTTCCTGGACACCGTCCGCCTCGACCCCGACGAGGCGGGCGGCGTGGAGCGGCCCTACGACCGGAAGGGCGGGGAGGCGTTCTCTGATCTCCTCGAGCGACTGCGTATCTACCTCCCTGCCGCGTTCTCCGCCAACCCATCGGGCCGAATCGGCAGGGCGCGTGAAGACGCCTGCCACGAACGTGTACTCACGGCCCTGACCCAGTCTGGATCCATGTTCCCCGTCCATATGCCCCTCCGCCAAGGTGAGCTCGATGCCCTCCTGCACCTTCTGGAGTACAGCGAGAGCAGCCGCAACCCGTTCAGCCAGCTCCTCGCCGCAGACATGAGGGCACGCCCTGGCAGCCCGGCGGAGACCGTCCAGATCCACGAGAGCGCGTTGCAGGAGGCTGCGCGACGCCGACGCGTCCGCGAGGAAGGAGGCGGACAGGGCGGCTCCGGGGCAGCCTCGTAGCGGCCCGCCCTCTCCGCCCGCTACGACATCTCCAGTTCGGGTCTGACCCCCTGCACGCTCGGCGAGTTGCGTCGGAGCCCGGGCATCGGCAGTGCGGAGCTGAACGCCATTCCGTTCCGGGACAGCCCCTCGACGGGCAGTGAGCGACTGAGAGCCTCTTCCTCGCCATCGCCGCCCTGGTGAAGCCCGGGGACGAGATCGTCAGCCTGCGCCCGGTCTACCAGTCCCTCTCCTCCATCGCCGAAGCACTCGGCGCCCGCTGGCGGACGTGGGAACTGCGCGCCCAGGACGAATCGTTCCGGATCTAGGGCTACTGCGGGCGGCAATCACGCCGCGCACCCGCGCCATCGCCCCCGCGCCAGCTGATACCCGAGATGGTGCGGCTTCGCGACTACCTCACCATCAGCACGTCACCGGTGGCCGAGCACCTGGCGGCGGTGACCCTGGAGCAGGCCGACAAGGTGCTGACCCCGCACCGAGAACTCGCCTTCGAGAACCGCGCATTGCTCCTCGACTGGGCCGCACGGCATCCCGGTCGGATCGACCTGCCGACCCCTCTCGGCGGCGTGACCGCCTTCCCCCGCCTCGTGGGGATGCCGGACGTGACCGCGTTCTGCGACGCCCTCGAAGCGGAGGACGGGGACGTGGGGACGATGTTCCACTCCAGTGCCTTCGACTTCTCGGTCTGGGAAATCTGGGGTCGTCTCCTCACGGGCGGACGGCTCGTCGCGGTCCCGTACTGGATCACGCGTGACACCGAGCGCTTCCACGAACTCCTTGCCGAACAGCAGGTGACCGTGCTCAGTCAGACGCCGTCGGCGTTCGGGCAGGTCGTGGCCGCCGACCGGAACTCGGATCTCCGGCTCGCCGTGCGGCTGATCGTCTTCGGCGGCGAACCACTCGACACCCGCATACTCCTGCCCTGGTTCACCCGGTACCCGCCCGCCTTCTGCCATCTGGTCAACATGTTCGGAATCACCGAGACCACCGTGCACGTGACCGCCGAGACGATCACTCCGGAGTCGGCCCTGCGCGGCTCTCGCCGCGTCGGCCAGCCACTGCCGGGCTGGTCGGTGACCGTGCGCGACGACCGGGGGCAGCTACTGCCGGTGGGTGCCGCCGGCGAGATCCGGGTCGGGGGCGCAGGGGTCGGGAACGGAACTACCGCAGCGGCGACAAGGGCCGGCTCCTGCCCGACGGCCGCCTGGAGCACCTGGGCAGGATCGACAGCCAGGTCAAACTGCGCGGCTTCCGCATCGTGCGTGCCCGAGGCATCGCCGTGGGGGTCCGGAATGCCGCTCCCCACCGGCAGCAGATGATCATCGCCCCGGGAGTCGTGCCCCCGCGACCCACCCGTCGCTGTCCCGGCCCACCCCCGGCGGGGCCGGGACACTCGACGCACCCCCCTCCTGCCCGGGTAGATGAATATGATTGTCGTCGGCTAGTGTGTGCCAGCCCGTGCCGGGCCGCCTCCGGCTGGGCTGGGCGCGGTCCGCCGTGCCCAGGCGGACGAGGAGCGAGGGGCCGGCGTGGTTGAGGACTCGGCGAGCGTGGCGACGGCGCCACCCCGTCCTGGCGCCCCGCGCGGCGTCGAGGACGGCTCGGGGCGAAGGCGCCGGGCGGCGACCCGTACGGTCGGCTCGGCCCTGGTCGGGGCCGTGGGGGCCGCGGTGCTCGCCGGACCGTGGCTGGAGCGCACGTTCGGGCTGGCGGCGTTCGAGGCGTGGCGCACGCTCCTGGTGGCCATCGTCCTGCAGGGCGTTCCGTTCCTGCTTCTCGGCACCGTCGTCTCGGCCGCCATCGGTGCGTTCGTCCCCGCCCGGGTCTTCTCCAGGGCCCTGCCCCGCAACCCCGTCCTGGCTGTTCCGGTGGCCGGTGCGGCCGGGGTGGTGCTGCCGGGATGCGAGTGCGCCTCAGTGCCGGTCGCGGGGAGTCTGATGCGCCGGGGCGTGGCTCCCGCGGCGGCCCTGACGTTCCTGCTCGCCGCGCCCGCCGTCAACCCGGTGGTGCTGGTCTCGACGGCGATCGCGTTCCCCGGCCGGCCGGAGATGGTGGCCGCGCGGTTCGGCGCCTCGCTCCTCACCGCGGTCGTCATGGGCTGGCTGTGGATCCGGTGGGGACGCGAGGAGTGGCTGCGGCTCCCGACGGGGCGTGCGGAGCAGCCACACGGAACGAGCGGGGCGGAGGCCTTCAGGCGCGGGCTGCAGCACGACTTCCTGCAAGCGGGCGGCTTCCTGGTGGTCGGCGCGATGGCGGCGGCGACCTTCAACGTCTTCGTGCCACCGTCCGTCCTGGAGACCTTCTCCGGCTCTCCGTGGCTGGGCGTCCTCGTGGCGGCGGCGCTCGCGGTGCTCCTGTCGGTGTGCTCGGAGGCGGACGCGTTCGTCGCGTCCTCGTTCACCGGCTTCTCGCCCACCGCCCGCCTCGCTTTCATGGTGGTGGGCCCGATGGTCGACATGAAGCTGATCGCCTTGCAGTCGGGGGCCTTCGGGCGGGCGTTCGCGGTGCGCTTCTGTGCCGGTACGTTCGTCGTGGCGATCCTGTGCTCCGTGCTCGTCGGAGGCGTACTCCTGTGACCGGACGGCCCCCCGCCCGTGCGGAACGCGCCCGGCTGCTGAGCGGACTGGGTTCGCCCCTCCTGCTGGTGCTGATCGGCAAGGCCTTGCTCCAGGTCACCGTGGGCAGCGACGTGTACCTCCGGTACGTGAAGGAAGGACTGCAGCCGTACCTCGTCGCGTCCGGAGTCGTGCTGGCCGTCCTGGGCTTCGCGGGGCTCGGAGTCGAGCTGGTACGCCGCGTGCGGGAGCCCGTGAGCGACCCCGAGGAGGGGCACGACGGCCACGGGCACGGCGGTCACGGACACGGCGGTCACGGACACGGCGGTCATGGGCACGACGGTCACGGCCACGGCGGTGGCACGCACGTCGCCTGGCTCCTCGCCGTACCCGCCCTCACCCTGTTGTTCGCCGCCCCGCCGGCGCTCGGCGCGTACACGGCCTCGCGGGACGGGGCCGCGTCGGGTGTCGAGCAGAGCGCCTATGGACAACTGGCGGACGTGCAGACCACGCCCATGGCGCTGGAGGAGTTCATCGGACGCTCGGTGCACGCGCCGGAGACCCTGCGCGGCCGGGAGGTCCGGCTGCTGGGGTTCGTCTCCGCCGGCAAGGGCCCGGACACCTGGTACCTCAACCGTCTGAAGCTCAGCTGCTGCGCGGCCGACGCGCGGACCCTGCACGTGGAGATGCACGGCGCGGAGGCGCCCGGCAACGACACCTGGGTCGAGGTCACGGGCGTCCTGCGGTCTGGGCACGTCCCGGTCGAGAACCCCGTCCCGACCATGGACGTCGTTGCCCTGAAGCCCGTCGGCCAACCGCGCAACCCCTACCACGACGCGCCGCCCACGGACGGCTGACCCGCCTGGGTCCGGCATCGATCCCGTCGAGCGACACGCAGCCGAGGGGAAGAGCTGGCCCGCGCCCGATGGCCGGCCGTTGGGGACCAGGGTGACGGCGCTGCCCGTACACCACGGAAAGCGGCCATTTCGGGAAGGGCCGGACTGGGCGGTGCCACGGCTGCGACCACCGCCCGGCCCGGAGTCTCAGGCTGCCGTCGTCACGGGTGTGGCGGCGGGTTCGTGCTCGCAGGCGTCATCGATGCCGTGCGTCTCCCACTCCGGCACCCCGGGAAGTCGTCCTCGGCCGGGACTGGTTCGCCCGGGCCGAGCAGGCAGGCTTCGAGTGCAGCAGGACCACCTCGCGGGTGATGAGCTGCTTGAGGGTCTCGGGATCCCGGGGAAGGCGAGGGTATGCCCGACCTCGCACGGCCCTTCCGTCCCCTCCGCCACGTCCCGCGCCGCCTGGCCGCCGGACGGCGGGACCCCGTGGTGGTGCAGAGCGTACGGTCCACCGGCGCCGTGGTCCTCTCGTACGTGGGGTCTGAGGACCATCGGTACAGCCGTAGCGCTAAGCGCTTGGTCTTGGTTGCCCAGCACGGCTTCGGGGAGCAACGGGACCGTGGTTATCGGTGAGATGGATCATGGGTGGGTACTGAGGTCCCCCGGTAGCTGGAGGTCGGCGAAGTCGCTGTGGGCCTGGGCGACGGCTTCGGGGTACGCCTGGGCCTTCTCGTGCTCGGCCAGTGCCCGGTAAATGCTGGCCAGGCCGGGGTTCTGGCCTTTGCGCTTGCCGGTGGGGATGATCAGGTCCGGGCGGATCTTCTCGACGGACTCGCCCGCCGCCCGGCGCCGCAGCACGGTGTGCAGCATGTCGTCGGTGATGACGGGTGGTCGGCCGCCGTGTTTGCCCTTTCGGGCGGCGGCGTCGAGCCCTTCGAGGGTGGCTTCGCGGATGCTCTCGCGTTCGGTCTCGGCCATCGCGGCGAAGAACCCGAAGAGCATGCGGCCGGGGCCGGAGGGGTCGTAGATGCCGGGGAGCGGGCCGGCCAGCATCTCCAGGACCAGGCCGTGGGCGGTCAGGTGGTCGGCCAGCGCGTTGAGCTCGGCGGCGTCGCGGCCGAGCCGCTTCATCTCGTAGACGGTGAACAGCACGCGGCAGTGCGGGGCGTGAGCCTTGATCTCGCGCGCGAGGGCAAGGGCGGCCTCGAACTGCGGGCGGACCCGGATGCGGGTGCTGATCTTCTCCGAGAAGACCTTGTCGCGCGGGATGCCGTGCGCGCTGAGGGCGTCCAGCTGCGACTGCAGCTCCTGGGTGAGGTGGCTGCACCTCGCGTACCCGATGCGGATGTCCGCACCCGGGGCGTCCGTCTCGGGCGCGGCCGGCGGCGAGGTGCCGGGGCGCCAGGGCTGCCCGGGGCCGCGGTCGGCCGGGGTCGGCACCCGCAGCAGCTTGGCGAGCCGGGCCACCTTCTTGAAGCGGCCGGTGTGGTAGATCCGGGCGACCGTGCCCGAGCGCGAGCGGCAGGGTGAGCCGGGCTGGACCTGGCATCGGGGGCAGGGGTGTCGCTCGATGTCGTCGGCGTCGCTCTCGCTCGTGTCCTGAGGGTCCGTCACGCCCGAAATTCTCTCACAAACCATTCCCAGAACAGGGTCGTGCGGCACTTGCGTGAGAACGGGTTCCGAGAACCGATCGGGCACCCGGGCCGACTCCCGCAGCCGTTTCCGATCTTGCTCCCGGAAAGGGTCGTTTCTGGCGCGTTCGAGTGAGTGATCCACTTGCGGCTGCTCAGCACTTTACGCATCCGATTGCATACCCATAGTGATCAAGCCAGTTCGGCGGTCATGCACAGGGAAGGAAACCATGTTCAAGACGATCAAGGCGCGCCGGGGAATCATCGGGACGGCTACCGCGCTGAGCCTCCTGGCCGCAGGAGCGGTCGCGGGTGCCGCCATCGCGGATGACTCGGCCGTGGCGGCCAAGGCCCCGTACGCGATGGCGTCCGCCCAGATCAACGCGGACGGAACCCGCGCACAGTCCAAGGGAATCAAGTCGTCCACCAGGCCCTCCACGGGCATCTACTGCGTGACCTTCGACGACGCCACCAGGATCGACGTGAGCCGCAGCACCCCGGTCGCCACCCTCATCACGACCGGCGGCCCGGAGTACGCGATCAACCTGAACACCGCCCCGTCGGCAGAATGCGGGAACGCGGCAGACACGTTGACCGTCTACACCGGCGAACGCCTCAAGATGGCCGACGCGCCCTTCATGCTGCTCGTCCCCTGACCTTCCCGCCTCGAAGCCGGGAGGCGGGACCACCCGCTCGCCGGCATGACCCGGCCGCCCCGTACACGGGTGACGCGGCCGAGAAGAAGGAATACCCCCCATGTCTCACAGCATCGCCGGGCGCGCTCGCGCCATCGCCCTGACCGTCGCCGCCCTGGTGTCGGTCCCCGTCCTGGCCGGTACGTCAGTGGCGGCACCCATCGACATGTACGCCCCCTACGCCCGCGCCGCCGCCAAGGTGGCGGCGAACGGAACGCTCCTGGCGCAGAAGAACATCGCCGAGTCCCGGAAGGTCGCCACCGGGCAGTACTGCGTCAAGGTGTCGGATCCCGACATCGACGATCTGAAGGACGCGGCGGTCCACGTCACAAGCAACAGCAACTGGGCCACGTTCATCGTCCAGGCCCCGCCGACCACCCGCTGCGGCAACGACCCGAACACCGTCTCCGTACTCAGCATCAACACGGCCAACGCCTACGCGGACACGGCGTTCACCCTCACCGTGCAGTAGCCACCGCAGAGGCCCTCCGCCACCTCTGCATGACGGCCGTGACCCCGCGCGTCCGCGCCGTCGATTGGACAACCCCCGGCGGCCGACTGACCGGCTCCGCGTCAGGGTGTCCGCACTCGGCCCCGGCACCGCCCTCCCTGTGGGCGCGCTGGGGCCGATGGCCGTCCAGGCCCGGCGTACCCCTCTTGGCCGTCGTCTCATCGTCGAGGTCGGCCGCACCCGGGTCGCGCAACGCCGCAGTGTGCCGCCCGCAGGCTGGGAGGCTGTGAAGCCTGGGTGCGGCGTTGATGGTGCGGACGGGGACGACGACGCGCAGGCCGTCTACGGAGGCGAGCAGGCCCTTGCCCCATTGCTGCACGATCGGCACCCCGGCCTGGGCGGCGATCAGGGCGGCGTTCGCCGCGGCGATGGTGTCGGCCCGCAGACAGTACTGGTCGACGTGGACGAGGCGGGCGCGGGTGAGCGCCTCGTAGTTCGACGGTCAACGCTGCACGACGGTGGACACCGCTTCCCTTTGCCGCAGATAGCAGGGCCGCTTCACGTAACGGCTCGAGGTCCGTCACCGCAGGTGACGGATCAAGCCACCTCAGATATCGGGGTGTTATCTGGGGGACGACTTCAGACTCGGGTGCTGGAGAGCCTGATCGGCGCGGTGGTCGGCCTCGCCTTCAACCGGCTGTTCGCCCCGCCCGTCTGGGTCGAGCCCGCCGGCCGGGCCATCGACGACCTCGCCGCCCGCATGGCCGCGCTGATGACCGGCATGGCCGACGAGCTCGCCGGCCGCACCACCGTCGGCGAGGCCGCGACCCGGCCGAACGAGGCCCGTCGGCTCGACCTCGACGAAGCCGTCGTCCGCGACGGTGCGGGAGCTGCCCGTCGGCTGCTCAGGCAGGTACTGCCCGGCTGCGGGGAGAGGCCTGTCCCGGAGACGGACACGACGAACTGCGCGCCCTCCGGGCCGGGACCTGGATGGTCCCTCAGCTCCTGCGTCGCGCCCGACTCGTCGACGACTGCGCGTAGGCGTCGGTCGTCGGCATGGTGGGGCGGGGCGGGCCCGCCGATATTGCGTGCCCTGGCGAGGCCCGGATGCCCAGAGTGCTCGGGGCATGGTTCCTCACCGGAGCCGACCACACGAGTTCTGCGGTTGACGACAGCCCCCCATGGGGCTGCACTGGTTTATGGATGCTGCGGCGACTCCGCCCTAGGGAGAGCAGCAATGACAACCATGGATACGTTCAACCTTTTGCAGCCGTACAAGATCGCCGAGGAGACGTTCGTCATCCCGTGGGCCCTTGAGGCCCCGCCGGTCGGCCACTTTCCGATGAACTCGATGGTGATCCGAGGAGCCGAACCGATCCTCGTGGACACCGGGGCGCCCGCAGTGCGCGCCCAATGGCTGGAGGCAGCCTGGTCCGTCGTAGATCCTCTGGACGTACGGTGGATCTTCCTCACCCACGACGACCGCGACCACGCCGGCAACCTCCTGGCGGTCCTCGCCGAGTGCCCGAACGCGACCCTGCTGACGACGTGGTTCTCCATCGGCCGCATGGCCGAGGAGTGGGAGACTCCCGTCAACCGGTGCCGCTTCATGACGGACGGCGACACCATAGACGTGGGCGATCGCACGTTGGTTGCCAAACGACCGCCCCTGTACGACAACCCCACAACCCGCGCTCTCTTCGACCGGAAGACCAGCGTCCTGTGGGCCGTCGACACCTTCGCCACGAACGTGCCGACCCCCATGCCCGAGACGGCAGCGCTGTCGCCGGACGAATTCCGCGACGGCCAGTTCTTCGGCGGTAGGCTGGTCTCCCCCTGGGTCGCCTTGCTGGACGCCCAAAAGTTCGGGACGGTCGTCTCCGACTTCCAACACCTGAACGCCGAGGTCATCGCCGGCTGCCACTGCCCCGTCCTCCGTGGTGTCCAGATCCCCGAGGCCTACGACCTGCTCCGACAGCTCCCCGGGATCCCACCGTGGACAGAGTTCACCCAGGCCGACCTGGACCAGTGGATGGCGGTCGCCGAGAGCTCGGTTCCGCCGGAGCAGCCGCGGCCGTCCGGGACGTGAGGGGGGCCGCCGTGCGACGGGCGCAGCTCTGCCAGCACTCTTCGCGGTCCCTGGGCCAGGTGCGACTTCACACCTACTGGTCGTGACTTCCTCGGCCTTCCATGACACCGGAGCAGGACCGTCAATGAAGCACTGCGAGCCCTCGACGGCACGTGAGGGCGGCTGTGGCCGAAGGGCAGCGGCCAACTGGCCCTACGGCCCGAAGGTCACTGAAGGTCCTACAGCTGCGGCGACGCGGGCGGTGCGGACGGCTCCGCGAGCGCATTGGGCTGAGCCTGGGTGCGCGGTGGGCAGCATGCGCAGCCGCTGGGCCTGGGTGGCCGGTTCCAGCAGCCGGGCGTCCGGCAGCCGCCCGCTGACCATGGCCCCAATCCAGGTGTGCAGGTCGTCGATGGTGGAGATCATCGCGCCGGCCGCCCAGCCCCAGGACGGGTTCCAGGCGGAGGCGTCGACGGTCGCGTCGTCCGGGGTGAAGTTCGGGTAGCCGTGCACGTACGGGCTGGTGATCTCGGCGCCGGTCGGCAGCGGGGTCGCGTCGCTGTCGGCCGGTGCGAAGACGTGCTGCTGCAGGTAGGTGTGCAGGGGTTGCCCGCTGATCTTCTCGACGAGCAGGCCGAGCAGGGCGGTGTTGGTGTTGGAGTACTCCCAGCGTGCCCCGGGCGGGATTTTCGCCGGGCGCCGGAAGGCGATGTCCAGCAGCTGCTGCGGGGCCCAGGCGCGGTGCGGTCCGCCTTGAAGGCGGCCAGCCAGCGCGGCTCCTCGGTGTAGTCGTAGAGGCCGCTGCGCATCTCGGCGAGCTGCCGGACGGTGATGTGGTCGCCGCCGGGCACCCGTCGAGGTACGTCGAGATCGGCGCTTCGAGCCGTACCTTCCCGTCGTCGACGAGCTGGAGGACGCCGGTGATGGTGGAGGTCTTGGTGACCTGCCGACGGGTCCAGGTCCGCGGGCGGCCCGGCTTCTTACCCGCCGGCAACAACGGCTTCAGCCGCTCCCACTGGCCGTGCGTCAGATCACCACGTCCCACGGACCGTGATCATCCAGGACCTTGATCCATTCCCGGCACAGAGAGCCGGCGCTGCGAGCCATTCGGCCGACCCCCAGCCCGCCCGGGGCGCGGGCCCCGGCATCGGCGTGCAAGGGCACTCCGCTTCGCGCGGCCGCCCCGCTCATGGCGGGGCGTAAGGGCCTGGGGGTGGCGGCCGCGAGGTGTCAGTGCAGTTCGGTGTTGGCCAGGACACGGCGCAGGACGCTCCAGGAGAGGTCGGGGTAGGTGGTGAACCATGGCGCTGCGCCGGCGTCAACGATCCGCAGGACGGCGGGCGTGGAAGATGCCCCACCGCAGCAGCCGGCGGCGGGTGACGTCCACCCACATGGGCAGATTGGCCTGCAGGTCATCCAGGTACGCCTGGCTGATCACCCCGCTCAGCTCCGCGGTGCGCAGGCGCAGCTCCTGGTGGAGGCGTGCGTAGTGGGTGACCAAGTGTTCGGTGAGGTCCTCGAAGTCGGCTTCGAGGCCGAGTTCGGTAAGGCGCCTCAGGTAGAAGGAGGGGGTGGCGAGCTGCTGGACGCCAAGGCGGGACAGTGCGGGGCGCACGGCCTCGGCCGGGGTCGTTTCGGCCGCCATGATGTCGGAGAAGACGAGGGCTCCGCCCGGCTTGAGGACGCGCACCGCCTCGCGCAGGGCGCCTTCCCGGTCACTCACGTGGCACAGGACCTCCAGCGACCAGATCACGTCGTAGCGCTCCGCCTTGCGGGGCAGGTGGGTGAGCGTGCCGGTTTCCACCTCGATGAGGTGGTCCAGTTTCCGTCGGGTGTTGGTGGCGCGGTGGCGGCGGTTGTGTTCCTCGCTGAGGTCGATGGCGGACACGTGGCAGCCGAAACGCTCGGCGAGCGCGCGGGAGGAGCCGCCGTACCCGGCGCCGAGGTCGAGGACACTCGCGTGGGGGCCGAGCAGGTCCTGGACCCGGTCGGCGGCGTGCTGCACCGTGCGGTGGGAGGCCTTCGCGATGGCCTCCTGCGTCTGTTCGTAGATGCCGATGTGGATGTCCTCTCCGCCCCACACCCTGTCGTAGAAGACGTCGACGTCACCGGTCTCGTAGTAGCGGCGCGTGGAATCGTCGGGGTTCAGCGTGGTTCCGCCGGCCGCGGCATCATCGGTCATGGTCCCTCGATTCCCCACCGTCGGCCGGCCGACTCATCTCGTGCGCCCGCCAGGCGACATCCCGCCACGACCCGGCAGCGTGATCCCGCCCGCCGAGGAGACCGGCGACGCCCGGGCAGACGAGACCGGGCAGCGGGCGTGAACGGAGCGTCCGGCGTGGCGTGTTCGCGGCGGCGGACGGACGACGACCCTCATGTTCCGGTACGGCCTCGCACTCCGCGCACACGGGAACGGTGAACGGGACCGCACGACCGTCAGCAGGCCCCGACGGTCGCTATCAGGCGGTGCGCGGGGTCAAGGCGTGGCCGCAGGGGGCGCTCGTAGCAGCGGAGTCGACATGGGCGCAGAGCGTGTGTTCCCTGTGGCAGGGGTCATTGCCTCGCACCGGCTCGCCGGCTGGTCTCGCTGTTGGGACGACTCACCGGCCAGGCCGTGGCTCCCGTGCCGGAACCGGTGGAACGCCACGTCCTCAGCATCCTCCACCAGGAGGGTGACACCCACGGCGGCCACACCGACGACTACCCCTACGCCCTCGTCCTCTTCCTGGAGGCACCCAGCAGGCCCGAAGACGGCGGTCTGCTCGAGTACACCCCAGGCAGCCCGCGCCTGGACACCCTCGGAACCCCCGCGGCCGTGACCACCCACCACCACGCCGGCAACGCCTGCCTGCTCCGCAGCGACACCACCGCCCACCGCGTTACCCCCTGACCCGCCCGGGAGTGCGCCGCACCGTTCTCAACTTCGCCTACGCCCCCCATCACCCCGCACACCAGACCGACTCCGCCCACAGCTCTACCGATGACCCCCTCCGACAGCGGGACGATGCCGAAGGTCGCCCCCCGGGACGTCGCCCCGCCACACGGACCGGCGTACCGTGCGCTCGGCGACGCTGACGCGGCCTTGCCCCATCATCGTGCGGGTGCCCCCGTGGTGGTCGGTCGCCGGGACGTACACCGCCGCTCGTCCCGCCACAGCAGGGTCAGACGCCGATGGCGGCCTGGAGGGTGGGAGCGGCGGCGAAGGTGTCCCTCGTTTCGGTGGCGTCCAGGAGGACGGTCAGGCAGGAGGGCAGCGGGCCGGCCAGCACCAGCTCCCGGCCGGCCGCGGCCTCGACCATCACGTGCACCATGGCCACGTCGGCGAAGGTGACACCGGTGCAGTCCACCACTGTCCGGGGCGCAAGGAGCGCGGCCTCCTCGAAGACCCGCCAGAGCTCCTTGGCGCCGTCGGCGTCGAACTCCCCTGTCAGGGTGACCACCGCGGTCCCGCCGGACGCGGTCCGGCAGGACACGGTCCCCGGCTGGTCGGCCGGAACGCCGTCCGCAATCTCGTGACGGTCCACCATGGCAGGCGAGCCCTTCGGCTGGAGTACGGCGGGGCCCGGTCGGCGGGCGGGCCAGGGGACCACCGAACCGAACCAGAGTCGTCGCTGCCTTAAGACTGGCACCGCCACCCCCACCCCGACCAGGCCAGTAGCAGATCGCCACCAGACGCACACGCAGGGCGATGGATCGGGTCCCCTGGCGGCTTCTCCAGGGCAGGCCGGGCATGACGGGCCCCGTGCCGGGAAGGCGCGGTGTCCAGCCACAAGCGCGCACAGGCCCCGGAGGGACGATGACCGACCCCCAGCCGCGTCACCACCGGTATCAGGACACCGGGGCGGCCGCCCGCGCCCGTGACGAACTCCGCGGCTTCATGGACGAAGCCACGGCCTGCGGACACCCGGTACCGCAGCCGGTGCAGGACGCGGCGCTGCTGGTCGCCACCGAGCTCGTGTCCAACGCCCTGCGCCACACCCCCGGCCCCTGCACCCTCCACCTCGCCTGGGTCGACGACGGCATCGACATCGACGTCAGCGACACCAGCCCCGACCCGCCCATGCCGCGCCCCGCCGACCTGGCCGGCGGCGGCGGATACGGGTGGCCGGCCGTCCAGCGGCTGGCCACGGAGGTGGGCATCCGGCCCGCCCCGGACGGCGGCAAAACCATCCACACCCACCTCACAGCCCGCCCATAGCCCCGGCAGCACCGCCTGCGGCCGCAGGTCACGCCGAGAGGGGCACATGCGGTCCGTGAAGGCCCCAAGAGCTCTGGCCGGGCCGCTGGCAGGCAGCAGGCAGCAGGCAGCAGGCAGCAGGCAGCAGGCAGCAGGCAGCAGGCAGCAGGCAGCAGGCAGCAGGCAGCGCTATTGCGTCTGGTCCGCCGACACTTCCGTGATGCGCTCCGCGAGGATGGCCGAAAGGTGGTTGACGCGTGTACCGCGCTGATCGGTGCGGCGAGGGTGGCGGTGGTGGCGGCCGTTTTCGCCGGGGTCTTGTCGAGGTCCTGGTAGTCGGTCCCCTGCATGGCCTCGCCCACCCAGTAGGTGACCGCGCTGGCCGGCAGGGTGAAGCCGCAGTCATTAAGAACTCCTAACGGAAAGACCAGCAGATGAGTGCGCCGCGGAGGGCGAGGAAGAATTCGTGGATCTCAGACAGATCCGCAGGCAGAAGCCTGGCGGCTCCGGAATCGGAGTGCGGGAGAGCCACCGCGCTGCGATACTGCGCCGATGATCAACATGCCTACCGCTGTACTGGACTCGTTGCACGGCCTCGCGTTCGGCGACGCCTTCGGCGACCGCTGGTTCGGCATCCTGCGCAGGCATGGTCCGGCAGCCCTGGAGGCGCGGACGCTGCCCCCGGAACCGCTGTGGCAGTGGAGTGACGACACCGCTCAAGCGCTGGTTCTCGTCCGGGAGCTCGTCGAGGGCGGGGGCATCGTCGACCAGGACCGCTTGGCCCTGCGTCTCGCGGCGGCCTACACCGAGGACACTCACCGCGGCTATGGAGCCTCGATGCATGACGTGCTGCGCCGGATCGACGCGGGCGAGCCCTGGCGGGAAGTGGTCGCCGGACAGTTCGGCGGCCAGGGCTCCTGGGGCAACGGCGCGGCCATGCGAGCCGCCCCACTCGGCGCCTGGCACAGCGCCGATCTCGATGTGGCCGCTGAGCAGGCCGCCCGTCAGAGTGCGGTCTCGCACCACCACCCGGAGGCGGTCGCCGGAGCGGTGGCAGTTGCCCTGGCCACGGCGCTGGCGACCCGAAGCCGGGGCGGGGCCGCCCCGGCCAGATCGGACTTCCTTCAGGCAGTCGCCGAACGACTCACCGACAGCGACGTCCGGTCGGGAGTGCGGATCGCGGCCCGGATGCCGGAACACACCTCTGTTCGGCATGCCGCGGAGGTCCTGGGCTCCGGCTACCGGATGTCAGGGCCCGACACCGTCCCGTACGCGCTGTGGTGTGCGGCGGGGCATCTCGACGACCTTCACGAGGGCCTGTGGGTCACGGTCGCCGGGCGTGGCGACATCGATACCACCTGCGCCATCGCGGGCGGGGTCATCGCCGCCCGCACCGGCGTTGCCGCCCTCCCTCCCACATGGCACGCGGCGTGTGAACCGCTGCCCCCCGTCGTGACGTAGTAAGGACTCCCAACGGGAGGAGTTCAGGCGCCGCCAGCAGATGAGTGCGCATCCGAGGGCGAGGAAGGCTTCGTGGATGTCGTCGCGGATCTCCCAACGGATCCGCAGGCGGCGGAACCAGTGCAGGTGGGCGAACGCGCGCTCTACGACCCAGCGCTGGGTGCCCAGGCCGGAGCCGTGCTCAGTGCCGCGGCGGGCGATCAGTGGCTTCACTCCGAGGCCCCAGACCAGCCGACGGTACTTGTCGTGGTCGTAACCGCGGTCGCCTAGCACCGCGTCCGGACGGCGCCGGGGCCGGCCGTGCCTCCCGCGCACGGGAGGCACCGCTTGGAGCAGTGGGACCAGCTGGGTAACGTCGTTGCGGTTACCACCGGTGAGGGTAGCGGCGAGCGGGATGCCGGTGGCATCGGTGATCGGGTGGTGTTTGCTGCCGGTTCTGCCCCGGTCAACAGGGCTTCGTCCGGTCTTGGCTCCCCCTTCAACGCCCTGCTGCGGGAGCCGTCGACCACCGCTCGGGAGAAGTCCAGGGCGTTCGCGCTGCGCAGCTTGGCGAGCAGTACTTCATGCAGACGATGCCATACCCCGGCCTCGGTCCACTCCGCCAGACGACGCCAGCAGGTCATGCCCGACCCGAAGCCGAGTTCCTGCGGCAGGTACTCCCAGGCGATCCCGGTGTGCAGCACGAACAGGATGCCCTGGAACACCAATCGGTCCGGATGCCGTTTGCGTCCCGGATGTCGGTACCGACGCTCGACCCTCGGGCCAGCGGCTCGACCACCGCCCACAACTCGTCATCCACTTCCCACGGCTTCGGCCGCGCCACCCCGCACCCCCAGAACAACTAGTCGGACAGGGCGGGCAGCCGGTTCCCGGCGAAACGGTCGCGCCAGGTGCGGACGGTGTCCAGGTGCAGCCCGGTGTCGCGGGCGATGCGCGCGTTGGAGCGGCCCCGAGCCGCGTACAAGACGACCTGGGCGCGCTGGCGCAGCCGGTGCTCTGCCTTGTGGCCGTAGGCCATCTTCTTCAGCCGCTCACGCTCGGAGGCCGTCAGGAAGATCGGGCGTGCGGCGGTGCGATGCAACGCGGGAGAGCCGTTCACGAGAAGTGGTTGGCGACAGGGCGCAAAGAAGCGCGCCCTTCCTGCGGCGTGCCGCCCTGCACCGTCTCTGAGGTCAGTTGGTGCCGATCAGGGCCGTGCGTGCGGCGGTGAGGATCTCGTCGGAGAGCGGGGTGCCGTTGGTGGCTCGGGACAGGACGAGTGCGCCGAGCATGGTGCACAGCCGGGTGATGCCGTCCTGGTCCTTGGTGGCGAGGAAGTCGGCGAAGTCGCCCACCCCCTGGGTATAGACGCGGCGGGCCTCGGTCTCTCCTCCGTCGCGGGCCATGTCGGTGGCGAGTGCGGCGGCGGGGCAGCCGTCAGCCGGGCTGTCGCGGTGCTCGACGGAGAGGTAGGCGTCGATCAGCGCCCGCTGGGCGGCGTCGTGCTGCCCGGCGTACTGATCGAGCCCGTCCTTGTGGTGCTGGGCGAGTTCGGCGAACGCGTGGGCGGTGGCTTCGTCGATGAGGGCCTCCTTGGAGGCGAACTGCTTGTAGAAGCCGCCGTGGGTCAGGCCGGCCGACTTCATGAGGTCGGCGACGCTCAGGTGGGTGCCCTGTTCCCGGAGCAGTCGGGAGGCGGTCTCCACGACCCGTCGGCGGTTCTCCTGTGCCTGTGCCTGCGATACGCGGCCCATCGGTCACCCCTCCCAGTTGGATGTCGAGTGAAATCTATTCTAGACTGAGATTTAGATGACGAGCGTAATCTATTGTGCGCTCGCCGCCCTCAACGCTGGGAGTGCTCATGGAACTGAAGGACGCGGTCGCGGTGGTCACCGGCGCCAATCGGGGGCTCGGGCGGCATCTGGCCGCCCAGCTCATGGAGCGCGGGGCCAAGGTGTACGCGGCGGCCCGCCGCCCCGAGACGGTGGACCTGCCCGGGGCCGTCCCGCTGCGGCTCGACCTGACAGACGCGGAGTCGATCCGGGAGGCGGCCCGCACCGCCTCCGACGCGACGCTGCTGGTGAACAACGCCGGCATCTCCACCGGCACGCCGCTGATCGCGGGCGGCTCGGACGCGGTGCGCCTGGAGATGGAGGTGAACTTCTTCGGCCCGCTCGCCGTGACCCGGGCCTTCGCCCCGGTCATCGAGTCCAACGACGGCGGCGCCGTGCTCAACGTGCTGTCCGTCCTGTCCTGGCTGCACCCGGCCGGCCTCGGCTCCTACGCCGCTGCGAAGGCCGCCGCCTGGGCGCTGACCGGTGCGGTCCGGGAGGAGCTGGCGCCCCGCGGCATCGCCGTGACGGCGCTGCACGTCGGATACATGGACACCGACATGGCCGCCGGCGTTCCCGCCGAGCAGAAGGCCGACCCGGCCGAGGTCGCCGCCCAGGCCCTGTCGGGCATCGAGACGGGCCTGCCCGAGATCCTCGCCGACGACGTCACCCGGCACGTGAAGCAGAACCTGGCCGCCGCGCCGAAAGCGGGGTGAGGCCCCCGCCGCATCGGCTCGGAGCCCTCTGAACAGCAGTGCAGAGGAGAAAGTATCTCGTACCGGGGCAAGCCTGGAGCGAGCGGAGACCCCGTCCCCCTGGGGGCGGAAAACGGAGATGACGATGAAGGCGTATCTGATCGAGAAGTACGGTGACCGGTCCGCGGTGCGCGCCGCCGAGCTGCCCGATCCGGAGCCGGGCGCCGACGACGTGCTGGTCGAGATCCACGCGGCGAGCGTCAACCCGCTGGACTTCAAGATCCGCGACGGTGCCTTCAAGCGGATCCTCCCGTACCGCCTGCCTCTCACCCTGGGCAACGATCTGGCCGGAGTGGTGGTCAAGGTCGGCTCGGCCGTCACCCGCTTCGCGGTGGGCGACGAGGTCTACGCGCGGCCCGACAAGGACCGCATCGGCACCTTTGCCGAACTCATCGCCGTCCACCAGGACGACCTGGCCCACAAGCCGGCCACCCTCACCATGGCGGAGGCCGCCTCCCTTCCCCTGGTCGCCCTCACCTCATGGCAGGCGCTGGTCGAGAAGGCACGGGTCCGGCCGGGCCAGAAGGTCCTGATCCACGCGGGCTCCGGCGGAGTGGGCACCATCGCGCTCCAACTGGCCAGGCACCTGGGCGCACACGTGGCCACCACCGCGAGCGCGGCCAATACCGCCCTGGTCAAGGAACTCGGCGCGGACGTCGTCATCGACTACCGGGCACAGGACTTCGAGGAGGTCCTGGACGGCTACGACGTCGTCCTGGACACCCTCGGCGGCAAGACCCTGGAGAAGTCCCTGCGCATCCTCAAGCCCGGCGGGAAGGTCATCAGCATCGCCGGGCCCCCCGACGCGGACTTCGCCCGCGAGCTGGGCGCGAACCCGGTCCTGCGCCAGGCGATGAACGCGCTGAGCTTCACGACCCGGCGCCACGCCAAGCGCCGGGGCGTGACGTACTCCTTCCTGTTCATGAAGGCCGACGGCGAGCAGCTGCGCGAGGTCACCCGGCTCGTCGACGCCGGGAAGATCCGCCCCGTCGTCGACCGTGTCTTCCCCTTCGAGCAGACCCGCGAAGCCATGGAGTACGCCGAGAAGGGACGCGCCAAGGCCGGCAAGGTCGTCATCGCAAGGGTGTGAGCACCAGCCCCCGCCGCACCACCGCCAGGCCCCGGGCAGCGAGAGGATCCCGCCCCCCACCACCCCTACTCTCCACACCCCCAGGAACCGATCATGAGCGCACCGCGCAGTTCCCCCACCCCCACGCCCGCCCCGTCGCCGTCGTCGTACAAAGATGCACCGACCCGTTCGGTGTCCGTGCGCGGCGTCGACTTCGTCTACCGCCAGCTCGGCCCGGAAAGAGGCGGCGTACCACTGATCCTGCTCCACCACCTGACCGCTGTCCTGGACAACTGGGACCCCCGCGTCGTCGACGGACTCGCCGCCCGGCGCCAGGTGATCGCCTTCGACAACCGCGGAGTCGGCGCGTCGGGCGGCTCCACCCCCGACACCATCGAAGCGATGGCCCGCGACGCGGTGCTGTTCATCCGAGCCCTGGGCTTCGAGCAGGTCGACCTGCTCGGCCTGTCGATGGGCGGCTTCATCGCCCAGGTCATCGCAGCCGAGGAACCGCAGCTGGTGCGCAGGGTCATCCTCGCGGGCACCGGCCCCGCCGGAGGCCCCGGCATCGACAAGGTCACCGCACTCACCCTCCGGGACATCCTGAAGGGCTTCCTGACCCGCAAGGACCCCAAGCAGTTCCTCTTCTTCACCGACACCGAACACGGCCGACGCGAAGCACGCGCCTTCATCGAACGGCTGCAGGAACGCACCAGCGACCGCGACAGGGCCATCTCGCTGACGTCGTTCCGCGCCCAGCTCAAGGCCATCCACCGATGGGGCCTGCAGTCGCCCGCGGACCTGTCGCGCATCCACCAGCCAGTCCTGGTGGCCAACGGCGAGAGCGACCGGATGGTGCCGAGCGAGAACACCCTCGACCTCGCCGCACGCCTGCCCCGGAGCGAACTCGTCCCCCTCTACCCGGACGCCGGACACGGCGGGATCTTCCAGTTCCACAACGAGTTCGTGGCCAGAGCCCTCGCATTCCTCGAAGCACAGCCCGAGGCCTGACCCCTGACGCCACATCCCTCCGCCGCCTCGCCCCAGGCGCGACCGGGACAAGACGGGCCCGGGCGAGCCGGCCTGCCCCGATCAGACGCCTCCTGTACGCCGGCACTCCCATCGGCACCCCGAGAATGCCCTCGGCATCGCATGCCAGATCCACCCCGTCACCTGGCCAGCCCGCCGACGCCCAGCCTCGAAGTCAACCCCCGAAGGACTTACGACGCACCCCACTATCCCTGGAACAGCTCGGCGCTCACGTGGTGGGCACCGTCCTCGTTGCCGACCACGCAGACTCCGGCGACCTTCCCGTAGGTGAGCATCCTGCCTTCCTCGTCGCTCTCGCCGATCTCCGCGTTGAGGCGCTCCATGACGCGCTGGGCGGCGCTGGAGGGGTGCCCGAGCCAGATCGGGGTGGCGAGGATCAGGATGTCGGTGCCGAGGATCGTCTCGCGGATCTCCGGCCAGAAGTCCCCCTCCCCCATGTCGACCGCCACGCCCTGCCGGACGTCATGGTCGGCGATACGGATGACCTTGCCGCTCACGCCGTGGCCGGCGAGGGCTTCCATGGTCTGCTCGGCCACCAGCTGGGAGCTGGACGGCTTCGGGGACGGGGACAGGGTGCACACAAGAGCGACAGCGCGCAGCGGAGTGGTGTCGTTGGCTTCCATGCCGCCCGCCTGCCCTCGCGACCGGCCCCTGCCACTGGCTGCGTAGGTCATCTCCACGAACGTTCGTCTGCGGCTTCCCAAAACGTTTCACGATCCACGACGTCCGGAATATCGGCGAGAGATGGAGCACCCGTCACGGGAGCGTACGAGTGCTGCAGGGCGGACGGGACCGGCACGACCGGACGGCCGGGACACCGGCAGTAGTCACCGTCAGTCAGCGGCTGCTGGGGCTCAGCAGCGCGGCAGCTGCGGTGACGAAGGCGACGGTTGCTTCCTTGGCCGCGTGCCGCCCGGCATCCAGCTCGGTGCGACTGGTCGCCTTGCGCAGCGCGTACGTGGCATCTGCGGCCCGCTGGGCGGGGCCGGCCAGCTCGGGTACGAGGACCTGAAGGCGGATGTGGGGCACGGTGATCGCCGCCCGAGTGTCGTGGGACCTCGTCTGGGCCTCCAGCTGGTGCTCGGTGCCCACCTCCGCCAGGGCCAGACGTTCCCGGTGGAACATCGCCGAGCGGTGCGCGTCCAGGGCCGCCGCGAACTCGGTGACGGCACTGAGCTGGTCCTGGCGGTGGCCGTCAGCGCGCTGCTCGATGCGTGCGGTGCGTGCCGAACGGTGCTGGAGGAGCCCGGCGGTCAGGGCACCGGCGAGGGTACCGAGTACGGCCACGATCGAAGGCCATATGGACATCAGGTGTTGGTTCCTTTCGGGTGGTCGGTTTCGATGGTGAAGATCGCGGACAGCGAGGAGGTTCGCGCGGCGGGGGTTCTGCGCGCGGAACCCCCGCACCTCCCCTGGCGATCGGCCGCCCGCCGCTGGTTCGGCGAGGACGACCCCCGGTGGAGTGCCCCGGCCCCGGCCGCGGGACGGCTGGGGCCGGGACAGGAGTCCGGGGCCATGATCACCGTTCCAAGCCGACAAGCGCAGGAGGTGGCCATTCGCTTGAAGCTGACGGACCGTTTCCACGGGTGACCGACGAACCTTGTTGGCTCCCGGTGGTGGAACCACTGCCACCGGGTGGGTGACCGGATCCTGTCGGCGGGCGTGTACGACGCCCGCCCCGCGGCGCCGGAGCGAGGATACCGGGGGCGTCCGCCCCTCCCCGACGCGTCTGGAGTTTCTCGTCGTGCTCGAACGCAAGCAGCTCAAGGGCCGTACCCAGGTCACCTTCATCCTCCCCGAGGAGAGCCCCGCCGGGCCGGTCAGCGTCGTCGGCGACTTCAACCACTGGAACCCCGCCGCCCATCCCCTCCAGTCCCGAGGAGACGGCACCCGCGCCGCCACGGTCACCCTCCCCAAGCACACCCACCACGCCTTCCGCTACCTCGCCGCCGGCGACCACTGGTTCAACGACGAACACGCCGACCACCACGACGGCACCAACAGCCACCTCCACACCTGAACCGCGCACCACGCCGGCAGCAACGCAACCGGCGAACAGCGGGGCTGCGGCATCACGCTGCGCAGTTCACCGATGCGGGCCGGCGACGCCGGTGCCGCCCCCGGGGTACTTCCCGGGCCCGGGCAGGTAGAGACCGGAGCCCGGGGTGGAACGAATGTCGCAGGTCACGGGGTCTCAAACCTTCCCCGCGCTGCCGCGTCCCCGCCTTCGGGGCCACCCCGGGTACGGGCCTCCTCGACAGGGCGGCCCCGGTAGCAGCCGTACCTGGACCCGGATCCCGACCGGCCGCCGCCAGCCTCCGTCCCGGGGGCACCTCCAGGCCGGGCCCGCTCACGGGAACAGGGCTGACGGCCACACCGTGACCGTGTTCGGCGGACGGGTGGTTTCCCCTCCGGGAGCGTCGATCAGCCGGCAGCGTCGGGAAGGGAGTTGCCGACCGGTCCCTACGGCGAGATGGGCAAAACATATGGACGCGATCGTGCTGCTGCGTGAGGACCACAAGACGGTGGAGAAGCTCTTCAAGCAGTTCGAGAAGACCGGCGACGACGCCGCCTCGGAACGCCGCCGGATCGCCGACCAAGTGATCGAAGAGCTCACCGTCCACGCCTGGATCGAGGAGCGGATCTTCTACCCCGCCGCCCGCGAGGCCGCCCCGGACACCACCGACCACATCCTGGAGAGCATCGAGGAACACCACGCGGTGGTGTGGATGCTCTCCGAGCTCAAGGACATGGACCCGGCCGACGAGCGCTTCAAGGCCAAGATGACCGTCCTGATGGAACAGGTCCGCCACCACGTCGAGGAAGAAGAGCAGGACTGGTTCCCCGACGTGCGCAAGGCCATGGGCCGCAACCGGCTCACCGAACTCGGCACCCGGCTCGAAGCCGAGAAGGACAACGCCCCGCGTGACCCGCTCGCGGTGCCGAGCGCAGCCAGCAAGTGAGAAGACCGTACGGACCGCTGAGGAGGTGGAACTGCAAAGCCGCCTCCTGCTGGAGGACAACCTCCTGTGGAGGTGGGACGGCGGTCTTCGTCCCGCCGTCGGCCCGGGAGCGGCTGTCTGGTCAGCGAGCCCCGGGGGGGCTCGGCCCGGCCGACGGTGCGGGAGGCAGGGACGCGGCCTGGGTTGTGCCTGCGACGGGATGACGGAGCGGTGCCGTGCCGACGGCCCGCAGGCGGCCCCAGGGGGAAGGGGCCGCCTGCGGTCACCAGCCGCGAAGGGGTTCGCCGGGCCGGTGTGACGTGCCGCCGTCACTGGCGCATGTGTCCCCGATCCAGGTCCCCAAACCCCGCCCGCGGCAACGCAGTCCAGCCCGGATGCGGGAAGGGGGATGGAGCGGTGGGGTCAGACGCTGCCGCGCCAGGCGCCGGTGGCGTGGCCGTGGTCCTCGATGAAGTGCTTGAAACGCTTCAGGTCACCCTTGACCTGACGGTCGACGAAGCCGAACTTGTCGCCGATGTTCTCGGCCATCCCTTCGGGGTCGAAGTCCATCATCAAGGTGACCTCGGTATGGGAGGGGTCGATCGGGCGGAAGGTGACCAGACCCGACTGCTCCGTCTCCCCTCCGACGGTGACCCAGGCGACCTTGTCGTCGGGAACCTGCTCGGTGATCTCCGCATCGAACTCGCGCTGCACCCCGCCGATCTTCGTCACCCAGTGGGTGAGCGTGTCCGTGCGCTGCTCGATCCGCTCGACACCATCCATGAACTGCGGGAACGACTCGAACTGAGTCCACTGGTTGTAGGCGGTGGCGACGGGGACGTTGACCTCGATGGATTCCCTGACCTGCGACATGACCGAACCTCCGTGAGTTGACGGTGCTCGTCCGCCCGGGCCGGGCAGACGGCGGAGAAGGCTTGTGATGCCTTCCCCGCCGGCGCGCCTGCCCCTGCCGAGCCAGCGCACACCACCCTGTGGAACACGGACGGCGGGCGTGTCGCCGCAACCGGCCCCCGCGCGCTTGCTTGGCGGCCGCCGACGGCGTACGCCGGCTCCGAGGGACACCGACGCAGGACAACGCCGTGCTGCTGCGTCGGCTCTACGGCGCCACGCCTGGGCCGCCACCAGCCGCGAGGGTGCGCCGGTCCGGTGGCGGCCTCACTCCGGCCGGCGATGCGGGACCGTGGACCGGTGGACCGGTGGACCTTGGACCGTGACACAAATGATGCGATATGTAACTTTGGGTGGCATCGTGGCACGGGGAATTCCCCAGCCACGCGTCACAAGAGGGAGTCGCCGTCATGGGCGGAATGCAGGACAAGCGTCAGAAGCCGGGCAAGGGCCGCGAGGAGCAGGAGCGCGTGAGCCGACCCAACCAGGACCCCGCCCACCCCGGCGGCGGCCAGGAAAGCGGCCGCGGCAAGACGCCCGAAGAAATCAAGCGGCGCGGTCAGGGCGACATGCGGCGCGAGCGCGACGAGGACGAGCTGCGCGACGAGGAGCTCTGACCACCCCGCACGCTTTCCTTCCACATACGCAGGACCCGGCCGCAATCGTAGTCACCGTCACCCGGCCGGGTCCTGTCCCGCGCCGGCCCGCAGGCCTGCATGCTGGAGCAGGCGTGGCGGTTCCGCGTGGCGCCCCGCCCGGGCTCTTTGGAGGCTTGCGGATGTTGATCACCCATACTCTCGACCGCGGCACACTCACAGTGAAGGTCCACCACGGCCTGGACATCAGCAACCGGGCGGCGGTGGCCTTGCAGATCGAAGCGCTCGTCGCGACCCACCGCCCGGACCAGGTCCTCCTCGAACTGCCCGTCGGCGAACCGGGCCCCGCAACGCTCAGCGCCATGGCGCGCACACAGCGGATGTGCCGCAGTCTGGACATCGCGTTCACCGTCACCGGCGCGGACGTCCACCCCCAGGAGACCCGGGGCCAGGCCCCGCCCCGGCTGGCGTCAGGAGCGCGCCGCGACCGCTGACCCTGGCGCCGTATGGGCTGCCGGTCCGCGATGCGCGAGGTCGGCCATGGAAGATGAGCTCGCAGCGCTGGTCAGCCGCACCGGGCGCGGGTCGGCGCGGGCTGCCTGTACGCCCTGCACCTGACCGACGAGGGGCTTGAGCTGTTCGCCCAGCTGCGCAGGGCCGGAGCGGCGCATGAGCAGGAGATCTGCCGGGGACTGTCTCGGGATGCCGTCAGCCCTGGTGAACACCGGACTTCACTGGTTCGCGCTGGTAGCGCACCGCCTGCGGCTGCTGCGCGTGGCGGAGACCGTGGCGATGGTCCAGGCTGTCACCCACACGCCGCCGACGAGCAATGCCGCGAGCGCGGTGAGCATGTGGGGAGGGGTTTCACCCAGGCTCGGTGCCAGACCCGCCGCGCGGGCGCCGAAACCGAGGACGCCCGCTCCCACCATCGCGATGCCCGCCCAGGAGACGACGAGCGCCGGCCAGCGGACGAACGGGGTCCGGGGCAGGCGGAGGAGGAGCAGCGCCACGATGGCCATCAGCAGGCCGAGGGCCGCGTTGGCCAGCTGGGCGGTCTCGACGTCGGCGACGGCAGCGTAGGCCCCGGTCGGCGCGGGGAAGCCCGGCATGCCCAGCTCGCCCTTCCTCGCCAGGTCCACCTTGCTGACGGTGTAGGCGAGGGCCCCGAGACATGCCGTCAGGGCTGCGGCAAGGGGCTTCTTGTGGGATCGGGTCATGGGCTCATCCTGCAGTGAGCGGCGGCCGGGTCACCTCCTCCGCTCGTACCGACTCCCTCCCCCGGACGGGGGAAGGGCGCTGCTACTTCTCATCAGCATTCCTGAGCCTCTGGAGTCGGAGCGACGCCAGGAATCACCGACATCCGCTCTACGACTTTCGACAGCACCGGGTGTCGCCGAGCGCCGCGGAAACAGGGGGGCGGCAGCCGGTTCTCGGAGGTCCCAGCGAATCGGGAGCGGACGCCCAGTGCCTTGCCCCGAAGGTGGGGGCTCGCCGTAGCAGCGGAGGCGCGCCACCAGCGAGGATGCCGGTCATGAGCACGGACCAGACCCTTCATCCTCTCCGGCCGATGCACTCGGCACCCGCGGTGTTCGGTGCGGGAGCGGCCATCGGCGTTCTGGGCGGGATGATCGGGCTGGGCGGTGCCGAGTTCCGTCTGCCGCTGCTGATCGGGCTCTTCGGGTTCGCCGCCCTCTCGGCCGTCATCCTGAACAAGGCGATGAGCCTGGTCGTGGTTCTGGTCGCGCTGCCCGCCCGGCTGGCCGCGGTCCCGGCCGCCGAGGTCGCCGCCCGCTGGCCCGTGGCGGTCAACCTGCTGGCCGGCAGTCTCCTCGGCGCCTGGGCGGGCGCGTCCTGGGCGGTCCGCATGCGCAGCACCACCCTCTACAAGGTGCTGGCGGCCCTGATGGTCCTCATGGCCGCCGCGCTCGTGGTCACCCACACCACCAGCCTGGACACGCTCGGGCTGCCGCTCTGGGCCCGGATCCCCGCCGGAGTCGTAGCCGGGTTCGGCATCGGTGTCGTCGCCGCGCTCATGGGCGTGGCCGGCGGCGAGCTGCTGATCCCGACGATCGTGCTGGTCTTCGGTGAGGACATCAAGACCGCCGGAAGTCTCTCCCTGGCGGTCTCCCTGCCGACCATGCTGGTCGCGTTCGCCCGCTACAGCCGTGACGGCAGCTTCGCCGTCCTCGGCGCGAACCTCCGCTTCACGGCCGTCATGGCCGCCGGCTCGGTCGCCGGGGCCGTGCTGGGCGGACTGCTCCTGAGAGCCTTCCCCGACCTGGTGCTCATCCCCACGCTTGCCGTGATCCTGCTCGTCTCAGCCGCCAAGCTCGCCCGTCACGACTGATCGGGACGGGTGCCGCGCCTCCGTGTCCCAGACCAGCAGCTCGCCGTCCAGGACCAGACGGGCGGGCAGCCGCTCGGCGGCCGCCACCAGGTCCGGCCACCGGTCCTGCACCAGGGCCCCGCGCAGGGTCCGGATCAGCACCCGCCCACGCGGGCCAGCCGGAGGGAACAGCAGCTCCCAATGCCCGTCGAACTTCTGCTCGTACGCCACCCCGGCCCCGGTCGAGGACCCCTTCACGCCCGTGCCGCCCCTGTCGCGGGTCCGGGAGGTGCGGTTGCGCGACGTGCTCGGCCGCGCCGACCCTCTGGCCCGGCGGCGCCGCACAGTCTGAGTCCCCGCTCGATGACACGGGCCCCCTGCCTGTGACTGGGCGATACCTGGTTCTGACCGCGCTTCCGTGATGACTGCGCCGGGTGGCGGGGGCGGCGCAGGCGCATTCGCTGAGCGGACGATCAACAGGCCCAGGCACCCCCGTGTGGTTGCCGCCCCGGTATGACAGGTCCAGGTGAACGACCTTTCTACCGGGCGCCCGCTCACCCGTTGACTGCGGCCGTAGCGGTCACCGTCCCCGGCTGTTCGGGGGAACTGCGGGCCACCCGGCCCTCCTCCCGTCCAGCGCGGGCATCCATTGCTGAAAAGAAAGAGAGACACGATGCCGCTCTATCTATCAAGGTTCAGCTACACGCCGGAGACGTGGGCGAGGCTGATCGGCCACCCCGAGGACCGCGCAAAGGCCGCTCAGTCGTACATCGAGTCCGTCGGCGGGAAGCTCCACGGCTTCTGGTACGCCTTCGGCACGCACGACGGCTATAACCTCTGGGAAGCTCCGGACAACGTGTCCATGGCCTCGGTCGCGTTGGCGATCAGTGGCGGTGGCGCGCTCAGTTCCTTCGAGACGACCGTTCTCCTGAGCATCGACGAAACGCTCGATGCCCTGCGCAGAGCTGGGCAAGTCCGATATCGGGCTCCTGGCGAGTAGCGGCCCGGTGAGCCAGCCTGCCGCCTCGGGGCCCGTGACAGATCGACACCGGCGGGCCGGAAACTGATCATGGTCCCGCCACAACCTCCCGGCAGTCCCGCCTGGACATGCTGCGCTTCCTCGAACGCGTCCGGGTCCGGGACCTCCGGCGGACCCGGGGCTGGGTAGCCACCGAGGAGCAGCTGCTCGCCGCCCAGAGCGAGCGGCGCCCCGCGCCGCCGCCCCCGGGCTGGCTGCCTGCGTCCGTAGCCGCGGCCGTCACCGTGCCAGTCCAGGAACAGCACCGAGTCGCCGCAGGCGACGCGGCCCCGGTCTCGAAACCGCCCCCGACGAGGACCGCTCCCCTTGCGTCCGGGCGCGGCCGCCGGTCAGCCGGCGGTGGGTATCGCCGCGGTCCGGTCGAGGACGTCACGGTGGCGGACGTCCTCGCCGAGGATGGCGAGCATGTCCGCCGGCGAACCGACGAGGTCGGCGGCGGCCTCGGGCCGGTACCGGGCCGCCTGACGGTGCAGGGTGGTCGTGATGAGCAGCCCGTCCGTTCCGATGGAGGCCGGCCGTTACCGGAGGGCAGACGAATCGTTTACTCACATGTCGCAGCGACATGCACACCGCTCCCCCGCGGTACGCGGCACCCCAACGGGGCCCGGGCAGCCGCCCCCCGACTCCCGGGCCCCAACCCCCTCACCCGGCCCATGGGCCAGCAGCCCCGCGCCGCAGCCTGCCACACGCAACCAGCGCCAGTCGTGGGCCAGTCCGGCCGGAACGGTGACCAGCCCGCGCAGGCCGAGCAGTAGCCGGCTGGGCAGCGGTCGCGGGAGCGCGCCGTACAGAAGCCCGCCGGCGATGGAGGCCGCGCCGTACACAGCCACCGCGACGGCGGCCCAGGCCACCACGCCGGAGGGCAGTTGTGCCGCGCGGAGGATCACGATCGGCGGGCCCACCATGGAGGACAGCTCGCCCTGTACCGCTTCCAGCGCGAAGGCCGCCCGGCGCCGTCCCAATGTCGTCGGGGCCGGCACCATCAGCAGACCTGCTGCGTTCTTGGGGTTCGTGTGCGGGGGCTGCTCGTCGTGGAGTTCGGCGCGGACGCGGCGTGAGCACCGTACGGCGTACAGGGCGAGGATTCCTGGTGGCTTGGCCAGGCCAGGACCGCTGTCGCGGACCCAGGTGGTGCTGTCGCACTGCCCGCAGCCGAACGTCGGCTTCGCCCGGCTCCGCGAACAGGAGCCGACCGGGCCGGAGTAGGGACGCGGGGCCCCGCACGGAACCGGGAGGTCCGGGGGTCACGTGCGGGGGCGATCACGGGGCGTGGGCCGTCAGACTCCGGTCAGGGTGTACGTACCCGTACCGTCCTGCCTGCCGCTGGAGTACTGGCGGATCAACTCCCCGTCAGCGTACCGGTCGTGGCCCATCATGGAGCCGGTGTACTTGTTCTGCACACCGATCTTCGAGCTGCCGGGTACGTCGCGGTAGATGTAGAACCGCTGGAGGTCGTCCTCCCCGCAGGTGGCCGTCGTAAGGTAGGCCTGCTCCTGGTTGGCGATGCTCGCCGGGATGGCCGCGCATCCGCCGTTGCCCCAGTTCCACAGGGACGCCTCGAGGACTCCGTTGTTCTCCGTCACGTTGCACAGGCGCCAGTTGTCCAGGTGGGCGCTGAAGAATGTGGATTCACGCAGGCGGATGCCGTCGTTGGCCAGGAGCGGTGCGCTCCAGTTCAGGGGCTTGCCGGGGACGTCGATCTTGTAGGCGCCGGGCTCGCAGTTGAGCGCGGCCTGCGCGCTACGCCCGGTGACCTTGGGCTGTTCGGCGGACGTGCCGCCGGTGGGAGCCGGGCGCTGCACGAGGCGGTCCCGCGTCTGCTTCGCGGTCGGGGCCACCGAACCCGCCGGGTGTTCGGCCTTCGCGGCGGCCGAGCCGCAGTCGAGGAGGACTTGCGCCTTGGCCATGATGCTGTTGGCGGGCACCTCGTCCTGGCAGCGCACCGCGCCTTCTTCAAGTGCGGTGTAGGTGGTGAAGCTGCCGCTGCCGGGCCCCTCGTTCCACTTCAACACCCATTTGCCGTCGCTCTGTTGGGAGCGGTTGCAGTTGAGGCTCGCGTACGTACCGGTGACCTTCTTGGTTCCCTTGTAGACGCCGTAGTAGCCGGGCCGGCTGAAATTCCAGGTGACCGAGTTCGGCTCGCTGCTGGTGGAGGAGTAGTTGACCTGAACGTTCAGGCCCAGGCTCGCGCCGACGGTGCCGAGGGTCTCGACGGCGAAGCTGCCCTGGACATTGCCGTTGAGGCCGACGGAAACCGAGATGGTGGTCTGGGTGCTGGTGGTGACGGTCTGGGAGCCGGTCGAGCCCTCGGTGACGGACCAGCCCTTGAAGTGGGTGACCTCCGGGGTGACTTCGGTCGTCTTGATATACGGGTGGCGTGTGCCGAGGTCGGCCGCCGTGCAGGCGTCACCGGGCTTGACCTGCGTGGCCGTGGCGGACTTCGCGGGTGCGGCCGAGGCCGGTGAGGCCGCAAGGCCGACGGCAGCTACCGCGGCCGAGGCGGCGCAGGCCATGAGTGTGGCGCCTAAGTGACTGACGGGCTTTATAGGGCGCATCGCTGCTTTTTCCCCCTGGTGTGTGTTCGGTCAGGGGGTGAACGTAGCGGCCACGGGGGTGGGGGTGTGAGCCCGCAACGGGCCAAAAATGATCACAGAGGGGCCCATTCCGCCCCTGGCGCGTACGGGCACCGGACCGGTTCCATCCCTCACGGACCCGTACGCCACCGAACAGGGGACCCCACTTTGAAACACGTCTTACAGCTGCTCGCGGCGATGGCCTCGCTCGCCCTGGGCGTCTCACCGGCCGCGGCCCGGGACCGGCGGCCGCGCCCGCTGTGAGAGGCCCGGCGGGGGGCCATGCCGAGGTTGTTGCGCGCGTTGCACTGCGCGACGTATGCCGCCCCCGGATCCCTGCTCCGGTCGGCATCAGCCGGCGCGGCCGCCTGGTCTCGCTGAGGTCATCGTCGAGCGCACCGACATCAACTTCGCGCTGCGCAGGTCTCACTGTCCCAGCATTCGCAGGCCGGCTGCGACGCCCTTGTGACGGGCGATCCGGTTACTCTGCAAATCGCCAGGTGACGTTGATCGTCCCCTGGTCGAGGGGGGCGAGTGCCTTGAATGCGGCGGGCGTCAGGTCCAGGCCGTGCCGTTGCGCGGTCGGGCTGGCGTCAAGGACCGTCGCGACGATGGACTTTCCCTTGTACGTGACTATCACCTTCTTGCCGCAGTGAGGGGCCGGGTTTCCGGTTCCGAACATGGTCGGGTCGAGCGCGGCAACGAAGTCGCTCTCGTTGATGCTCCGGCCGCACGCCCCGTCCACACCATTGCTGGAGAAGAAGTCCGCCGTTCCCTCGTAGCTCTTGCCGGGCTTCGGCTTCGGGGGTGCTGCCGTGGTCTTCCCCGGCTTCGGCTTCGGCGGTGCTGCCGTGGTCTTGCCCGGCTCCGGCTTCGGCGGTGCTGCCGTGGTCTTCCCCGGCTTCGGCTTCGGCGGTGCTGCCGTCGTCCTGCCCGGCTCCGGCTTCGGCGGTGCTGCCGTCGTCTTCCCCGGCTTCGGCTTCGGCGGTGCTGCCGTCGTCCTGCCCGGCTCCGGCTTCGGCGGTGCTGCCGTCGTCCTGCCCGGCTCCGGAGCGCGAACGGACAGGGGCAGCTCGGTCTCGGTGGAGGCGAGCTCTCCCTGCTGGTCTGAAGCGCTCGCCGCCGCGATGGTCGTGCCGGTGTCCTCCGAGGCAGAGGCAGAGGCGGCGGTGATCACGGCAGCAGGGGCGGCGGCCAGCAGCGCGGCCACCGCGGTTTTGGCGATTCTTGCTCGCATCGTTCTCTCTCTGAATATGGCATTCTGCGGCGCGGATCTGGGGGAGTCGCAGGGGGTATGCCGTACGACGTCCTCGCGACCACGCCACCGCCGCGATGGCCACCGATATGGGCCGACGATCGCAGCGGACCCATGATCACGAACCCTGCTAACGATCTGCACGCGCTCCGCTAACGACCTGTTCGGCCGACGCCAGGATCGCCGGTCTCGAACGACAGCGCACCGGCCTCGGGGCCCCGGACCAGCAGTTCGCCGTCCAGGACCCGGACGGCGGGCCGGTGCTCCTCGTCGCGGCGCTCCCGCTCAGCCCGGCGCCGGAGGCTCAGGTTCGATCGTGAACAGTCCCGCGCACTCAACCATCTGAAGCAGGCGCACGAACTGGCTGGTGGGGCCCGCCAGGCACAGCTCCTGGCCGGTCTCGGCTGCGGCCATCCGGGCGCTCAGCAGCGCGTTCAGTCCGGAGGAGTCGCAGAAGGCCAGGTGCCGCAGATCGACCACCACGCGGTGCGGGCGTTCCCCGGTGGCCAGGGCAGTGTGCAGGGCCTGGCGGAAGGCCACGGCGCGCGTGATGTCCATCTCGCCGTACGGCCGGACCACGGTCACCCCGTCGCCGTGCTCAATCTCCACACCCTCGCGGCGGTCCCCGCCCATGCCCGTCTTCCTCTCGCTGGTCGGCCCCAACCGTAGAGGCCCCCGCACGGTGCGGACGGCATGACACCGTGAGGGCGGGGCCGGAGTCCTGCCACCGGCCGAGTGACCGGGCCCGGCCGACAGGCGTGTACAGCACCCGACGCGGGCCACCGGCGCGAGGATGCCCGGGGCGTCTGCCCCATCCTCTCGTGTCTGGAGTTCCTGCCGTGCTCGAACGCAAGCAGCTCAAGGGCCGTACCCAGGTCACCTTCATCCTCCCCGAAGCGACCCCCGAGGGGCCGGTCAGCGTGGTCGGCGACTTCAATCACTGGAACCCCGTCGCGCACCCCCTCCAGACGCGAGGCGACGGCACCCGGGCCGTCACCGTCACCCTCCAGAAGCACACCCACCACGCCTTCCGCTACCTCGCCGCCGGCGACTACTGGTTCAACGACGAACACGCCGACGGCCACGACGGCACCAACAGCCACCTCCACACCTGACCCGGTGGCCCGTGGCTCGCGGTGTCCGGGGCGGGTCGCGCGCGGGCGGCTGTACTCCGCGGTGGTGCGCATCGCGACCCGGCACGGGCTCGGGCCGTATCTGCGAGGGCGGCGCAGCGCGCCCGGGGTGCGGCACGAATTGCTGGCGCGGGAGCTGCGGCAGCCCTTGCAGGCCGGCGGGACCACCTTCGTGAAGATGGGGCAGCTGATGTCGACCCGGCGGGACCTGCTGCCCGAGGTGTACGTCGAGGAGCTCAGTCTGCTGCAGGACCAGGTGCCGCCCGCGCCCTGGAGCGAGGTCGAGGCACAGCTCCAGGAGAGCCTGGGAGCGCCGGTGCGGTGCCTGTTCGCCGCGTTCGAACGGATCCCGCTGGCGGCTGCCTCGATCGCGCAGGTGCACGGGGCCGTCCTGCACGACGGCACCGAGGTCATCGTCGAGGTGCTGCGGCCCGGGACACCGGGGCTCGTGGAGCGCGAGCTGGACATCGTCGGGCGCCTGGCCGCCGCTCTGAGCGACCGCACCGCCTGGGGCCGCGGCCTCGGGCCGAACGAGCCGGCGCAGGGTTTCGCCGTCGCGCTGCGCGAGGAGCTGGACTTCCGCGGGTGCCCGGGAGACGGCCCGTGACGAACTGGTCGCGGTGCTGCCCGTCCTGCGGCGGCTGCCGCGCCGCCTCGACCGGGTCGGCGGGGCGCTGGAGGGGGCGGCTCGGAGTCAACGTACGGCTCTTCGCCGCCATCCTCCCGCGCACCGTCTACGTCACCGGCAGGCCCATGGAATGACCGGCCCGCCGGCAGGTGGCCCCGCCCCGGGAGGGCGGGCGGGGCCGGGGTCAGGCAGTCGGGGAGGTCAGGTGTTCTTCCAGTCGGAGCAGCCCTTGTGGTCTTCGCACACTCGGATCGAGGTCACGTTCGCGTCGTACCAGTTCTCGGAGTACGAGGTGTCGTGGCCGGTGCCGTCCCACTGGGACAGGTGCTTGCCGTTCGACAGCCGGAAGTCGGCATAGACCCCGTTGCCGTCACTCTCGCCGTCGTACACCTTGACGTAGTTGCCGCTGGCCACGGCGAAGTCGTCGCCGTGCCAGACCTCCGCGTAGCCGAGCGCGCTTGCGGAAGCCGGGGTGGCGATCGCCATGAAGGCCGCGGCGAACCCGACGGCCACGCCGGCGATCTTTGCCTTGAGTGCTCGATTCGGTGTCATGTGCCGGATGCTAGGTACCGTTGTGGCGGCTGCGGAATCGGCCTTCGAGCCGTCCTGAACAGCCCGGCGGAGTCTGAGGTTCCCGGACGGCGGGCAAGGGGAGACGGCGGACACTGACCAAAAGCCGGTCCGCTGTGTCGAGATCCGCGCGGCCGGCGGCCACCGGCTGACGGTCTTTCAGTCACGGCGGGCCTACGGGACGCGCATGCGGCTGGCGCATTACCGGTGGTGCCCGACCCGGGGCGGCGTGCTGCCCTGGCCGCCGCACGTCCGCACACCGGACCGTGCGGGTGGGTGAGTGCCGGGGGCCGGGCTCTTTCCGGGCTCACTGCCGATGGCCCGCGGGGACCACAGGTCCTCGCCGAAGGAGTGGCGCTGACGGACGGCGTCCCATCCGGCCGTCTCCCGGCGGGGGTCGGCGTCGGTGAGGTGCACGTTCGCCGCGAAGCGGTTGCGGTGGTGCGGTCGCGGACCGGGATGAGGGTGCCGTCCACGGTCCGCAGCCGGTCCGTGTCTGCGAGCGGCCGCGGGGTCCGCTCCAGTGCGGGCAGTGGGCGGAGGCGTTGGTTGCCTTTAGTGTGCCTTTAGGGTGTTGGCGCCTCGGCCCCCTCCGACATGGCCCGCAGCCGCCCGCGCAGGCTGTCCAGCAGGGCCCGGGCCGCTGGGCTCGCCGGGCCGGTGGAGCGCCAGGCGAGGGCGATGCGGGCACGGATGCCGGGCTGGACGATGGGCAGGGCCCGCAGGGGCCCGGTGAGGGTCGGGCCGCTTCCGCCCCCACCCTCACCGGCCGGCAGCACCGCCGCCCCCAGTCCCCGGGCCGCCAACTGGGCCAGCACGTGCGGCGCCGCCGCCTCGAAGGCGACCCGCGGCCGGAACCCCGCCCGCCCGCAGGCCCGTTCCAGCGCCGCCCGCACCCCCGTGCCGCGCGGCAGGCAGATCAGCGCCCGGTCGCGCAGGTCCGCCAGAGGCACCCCCGTACGGTCCGCACCACCGGCCCGCTCGAAGAGCGGGTCCCCCGCCACCGCGACGACCGTCAGCGGGACGTCGATCACCGTCTCGAAGGTCAGCCCGGGCGGCGCCGCCTCCTCGGTCGGTCCGAGGAGCGCGATGTCGAGCTCGCCGGCCAGCAGCGCGGCCTGCATCCGCTCCGAGGCGTCCTCGGTGAGGGCGATTTCCAGCGCCGGGTGCGCGTCGTGGAAGTCCGCAAGGAAGGAAGCGATGTCGAACGCACGCCCCGTGGCCCCCGAGACCAGCCCCAGCGACACGCGGCCGCGCAGCAGCCCCGTGTACGCGTCCGCCGTCTCCCGCACCGCGTCCGCGGCGGCCAGTGCCGCCCGCGCGTACGGCAGGACCGCCCGGCCGGTCTCGGTCAGGGTCACCGACCGGTGCGAACGGTCGAACAGCGGCTGCCCCAGTTCCTTCTCCAACTGCCGTATCTGAGCGCTCAGACCGGGCTGGGCCAGATGCAGCCGCGCGGCCGCACGCGTGAAGCCGCCCTGCTCGACGATGGTGACGAAGTAGCGCAGCTGGCGGAGTTCCATAACCGATGATGCTAGGTGAGAGCAGAACCATCTATTGGCCATATGGATCTGCCACCCGCAGGCTTGGTCACATGAACATCAAGGCCGCCATAGCCGACGAACGCCGCGAGCTGGCCGACCTGTTCGACGCCCTCCCGGCCGAGGACTGGAACGCCGCCAGCCTGTGCGCGGGCTGGACCGTCCGGGAGGTCGTCGCCCACATGTCGATGGGCTTCCGGCTCTCCCTCCCCAGCACCCTGAGCGAACTGCTCAAAGCCCGCGGGGGCCTCCACCGCATGACCGACCGTGTCGCCCGCCGGGACGCCGCCGCCCACTCCACCACCACGCTCAGCGCCTTCCTCCGCGACAACGCCCACCATCCGTGGACCCCGCCGGTCGGCGGGCTCCGAGGCGCCCTCGGCCACGACGTGGTCCACGGCCTGGACGTCACGGCCGCCCTCGGGCTCGACCGGCGCGTCCCGGAGGACCGGCTGCGCGTCCTGCTCGACGACCTCAAGCCGCGCGGCCTGAAGTTCTTCGGCGTCGACCTCACCGGTGTGCGGCTGTGCGCGCAGGACATCGACTGGTCGTACGGGGCCGGGGCGGCGCCCGTGTACGGAGCCGCCCAGGACCTCCTCCTGCTCGCCTTCGGCCGCCGTCTGCCTGCGGGCCGCCTCGGCGGCGAAGCTGCCGGCCGCTTCACCAGAGGGTGACGGCCGTGCGCTCCCGCCCACTCCTGGGTCTCGCACCCCTCTCCACGGGCCTGCCGTCCCGCCGCCTGGCCGCCCGCACGGTCACCGCCGCCCTTGCCTTCGGGCTCCTCATCGTGATCGCCCTCACGCCCCCGCTGTCGGAGTCCGCCGCGGCCAGTGCCCAGCCGGCGATGCGACGGGATGGGGTACCGGCACCGTATCGAGAAGCGGGATCGTGGCCTCTTCAGCTGTGGATGTGTGATCGTCTTGGAGCCCCGGCGGGTTGATGAGGGAGGATGACCGTGAGGAACACGCTGAACTTGTGGCGTCAACAGCTCGGAGAAGCGCCCGGTTCGGTCTGGCAGCAGACCGATCTCCACGTGCTGATCCTCGCCGACAATGGGCTTACGGCCATCCCGCCAGAAATCGGGCAGCTCCAGCAGCTCAGCACCCTGGACCTCGGTCACAACGCGCTCACGGCAGTGCCCGAGGAACTCGGCAGGCTGACCGGGCTCTGCGCATGTCTCTACCTGCACGACAACCAGCTGACGCAGCTTCCGGACTCTCTGGGAAACCTGACCCGGTTGCGATACCTCAACGTCGGCGAGAACTCCCTCACCGCGTTGCCGGAGACCATCGGCGGGATGAGCGGCCTCATCGAGTTCAGGGCACAGCACAACCGGCTCACCACCCTGCCCGAGGCCGTCGGCAAGCTCCGCAGCCTGCGTGAGCTGTGGCTCCGGGGGAACGCCATCGAGCACTTGCCGACGTCGGCAGCCGACCTGCTCGAACTACGCCACGTGGACCTGCGCGAGAACTGTCTGGACGCAGTACCGGAGTCACTGGCCGGCCTCCCGCGCTTGCGCCAGATCGACCTGCGGAGCAACCGCCTCTGCCGGCTGCCCGACTGGCTCGCCCTGATGCCATCGCTGGAAAAGCTGGATCTGCGTTGGAACGAGGTCGATCCCGCACTACCGCTCGTCAGCGAGTTGGAGCGGCGGGGCTGTGTCGTTCTGACGTGACAGAGGCGGCACTGTCCTCGACGGAGTGCCGCCATTTCTGCTGAACCAGCACTGTTGGGTCAAGGAAGCGCAGAGGTGGTGTTGAGGGTCCTGGGGGGAACCATGCCGGCGCAGGCATGGGAGTCGGCGCACGGGCCCGCTGGTCGGAACCTTGATCCAAGGGCCCGCCGCACCTCGCCCAGCAGCCACAGCCGCAGGTGGCGGACGTCGTCCGGGTGGCCCTCGGCCCACGCACCGGTGAGCCCGTTCAGGAGTTCCAGTGCCCGCTCGGGCCGGCCGTCAGCGACGAGCAGTTCCAGCGCCCAGTGGATGGAGTTCCGGCAGTCGTAGGAGTCATAGGCCGGACGGCCGGTCGTGACGGCTTCGTCGATCCGTCCCTGGCGGACCAGCAGATGCATCAGCACCGCACGGTCGCCAGGCCGGCCGTGGGCCTCGATCAGTCCGCGGAGCAGTGTCTCGGCCTCGGCCGCCCGTCCCAGGTCCTCCCATGCCTTCGCGTACACCGCGACGGTGTGGTGGGGCTGGTCGGCGACGAGTGCCGCCAGCTCTTCGATCAGGCCTTGCCGGGCCAGGAGCTGCGCGTACTCCTGCGGGAAGTCGACGGAGTGGCGGCGGCCTGACGCCATCTCGGCGCGCAGGACCTCGACCGCCTCGTCGGCACGCCCAGCGCGTTCCAGCACCCGGGCGGTCGAGAGCAGCACCATCCCTCGGTCCGGCCGGCTCAGCCACTCGTAGCCTGCCCTCTGCTCCGACTGGGCGAGCAGGGTCAGGACCTGGTCGTCCTTGTCCTGGCCCTCGGTCACATCGACCAGGAGCTGCAGCAGCCAGGGCTCACCGAGATGGGGCGTGAGCACAGCGATGGCCTCGTCGACCCGGCCGGCCTTCACCGTCAGCTCGGCGTAGCGGGCGCACACGTGACCGTCGCCCAGTTCGGCTCCGTGTGGCCGCATCATCGCGAGCCCCTCGGCATCCCGGCCTTGCCGGATCATGATCTCGGCGGTCAGCCACCGGGCGGCCCTCCAGCCGACGTCCGTGAACGGGTCCATGAGCTCCAGGGCCTGCTCGAACTCGCCTGCCGTGCACAACGCCCGCGCGGCGGCCTGCGCGCAGTGCCAGTCCCCGCGCTCGCGGGCCGTCCGGATCAGCGACTGCGGACCAGACGCGGGGGAACGCCACCCAGGGTGCGCGCCTGCCAGGAAAGATCATCGACGTTCACCCGGACAGCCTACGAACCGCCACCGACAGCCTCCCGCCGCAAGGCGAAGCACGGGCTGAGGCACGGCCCGGGCCTGGACGCCGCATCAGGGGGCTCCAGGAACGTGCGGCGCCCGTGCGGCCACCCGTCCACGCCGTTGCGCGGCGGCTGCGCGTACTGTCGGCCGGATGACAGAGCACCACACCCTCACGGTGAACGGCGTCCGACTGGCGTACCAGGTGGCCGGCCCGGCCGGCGGCGACCCGCTGCTCCTGCTGCCGGCGCTGGGCGAGACATCGGACGAGTGGGCCCTCGTACGGGACGCACTCGCCCAGGACCGCCGGGTGTACGCCCTGGACCTGCGGGGGCACGGCCGGAGCGAGCGGACCGACGCGTACTCGCTGGAGCTGATGCGCGACGACGTGCTGGGTTTCCTGGACGCCGTCGGCCTGGACCGCGTGGACCTGGTCGGCCACTCGATGGGCGGCGTGGTCGCGTATCTGGTCGCGCAGCACAGCCCGTGGCGGGTGGTCCGGCTGATCCTGGAGGACGCCCCGCCGCCACTCCCCCGCGAGCCGGTCGCTCCGGTGCGGCCCGAGGGGGAGTTGGCCTTCGACTGGGCGATGGTGCTCGCGGTCCGGCCTCAGCTGGACCGCCCCGACCCGTCCTGGCTGGAGGGCCTGTCCCTGATCACGGCCCCGACCCTGGTGGTGGCGGGCGGCCCGGACAGCCACATCCCGCAGGAGGCCCTCGCCGAGCTCGTCCGCCGGGTCCCGGACGCCCGGCTCACCACGATCCCGGTCGGCCATCTGGTGCACGCCGCCGCCCCGGAGGAGTTCACCGGTGCCGTCACCGCGTTCCTCGCCGACGTACCGGACGGCGAGGTCGCCCGGCGCTGGCTCGCCGAGGACGGCATCACGCAGACCGGGCAGGACGCCTGGTACGACGCGGAGCCCCCCGCCGAGAACCTCACCGGCGAGGACCTGTGCAACGGGCTCGGTTCGATGGCCTTCACCGACGAAGGGCTCGGCCTGGCGGGCAGGTTGCGGGTGGCACTCGGGCTGATGGACCTGCTCGGCGGTCACTTCCTGGTGACCGGACAGGTCCATTCGGCGCACCTCGGGCCCGAGGGACCGCTGCCTGCGGAGCTGCTCTGGGGAGGCTACCGCCGTAGGCTCGAAGCCGTCCGGGAGTACCCGGCGATCACCGACTCGCTCTGGTTCGACTGGTTCGAGGTCTGGCAGACCGCCGAGGAGGCCTTCGCAGAGGTGCTCGGCAACGACCGCGACCGGCTGCTGCCCGGCGCCCCGGAGCCGCTGCTGCGCCGGGCGCGCCGCGTCCTGGAGGCTTCCGGCCCAGTGCCGTGGAAGGCCAAGGCCGCCACCTACGAGGCGGCGGGCCGGGTACCCGTGCTGCACCCGGCCGTCTTCCGGGCCCTGCTGGCGAGCTACCACGACGTGTACGGGCAGCTCGAACCGGAGCCGGCGCTCGCCCTGCTGGACCGGCTGGACCTCCCCGCCGGAACCGAGCACCTGGCCCCGCTGCGGCGGGTGCTCGCCGCGGGACATCGCCATCACTACCGCAGCCCCGAGGCCTGGAGGGCGGAAATGGCGCCCGGCGACTAGAGCCTTGCGGTTGGGTTGGCAGCCCGGCTGGCGGGCTGCGCGATCACCGCTCGGGTCCTGTAGCCCGCCGCGTGGGCCTCTCCAGGAGCCGAATTGCTCGGGCAGGCCCATCGACGGGGTGCCGGGCCGAGCGCCGTGAACGACATCACTCACTGAGCTCTTTCAGAGTGGCCACTGATCGGGTGACGGGCCAGCGTCCCGCACGCACGAGGCTCCCGTGCCGTTGAGATAAGTGCTTGACGTCTCAACTCATCAACACAGGAACCTCGTTGGTCCCCCGTCCTGCCGCACTCGACCTGCCGCACGCTCTGGTCGAGTGGGTATCGATGCTCATCGTCACCCGTGAGGGTGACCGACGCTGCAAGCTCCCGCCCCACCAGCGCGCCCTCGTCGGCCTGGTCTACCTGCGCCGGCACGAGACGCTCGCGCAGATCGCCGCCGGCTTCGGCATATCCGTCGGGACCGCCCACGCCTACGTCACGGCCGTCGTCAACCACCTGTCCCGCCGGGCACCCGGTCTGCTGCGGGTCCTGCGCGAGACGGATCCTGATCACGTCCTGCTCGACGGGACGCTCGCCGAGTGCGACCGGGTCGGCGACAGCCGGGCCGACTTCTCCCAGAAGCACCGCCGCCACGGCGTGAACGTGCAGGTCGTGGCCGATCCCGCGGACAACCTGCTATGGATCTCGCCCGCGCTGCCCGGCCGCACCCACGACCTGACCGCCGCCCGCACCCACCGCATCATCCGGATCTGCGAACGCCAGGGCGTTCCCGTCCTCGCCGACCGCGCCTACATCGGGGCCGGCCCCTGGGTGACCACGCCCATCAGACGGCTTCCCGGCCAGGACCTCACCACAATCCAGCAGACGATCAACCGAGCCCTGTCAGCGGCACGAGCACCGGTCGAACGAAGCATCGCGCGACTCAAGTCCTGGCAGACCCTGCGCCGGGCCCGCTGCAGCCCCAACCGGATGACCGTCATCGCCGCAGCCGTCCTCACCCTGGAACGTCAACGCTGATGCATCTCATTGCCGTTCCAGGGTGAGGACGGATTGGCAATGGCCGTCATCCAGTTGGGAACCGTCTCACGACCAGACAAGTCGCCCTTCGGCAACGGAACAGACCGGATAGTCCCCCGCGCCGATCCTCGTCAGCATCTCCGCCACGGAGTCGAAGTAGTGAGCCAGTGACGCGTACTCGCCGGTGACCGTGGGCGCACCCACGAACCATCTGCCGATACGTCCGTCCCTCGCGTCGATGAACTGTCCCATCCAGCCGTCCCGGTCCGACTGGAACGGGATCCACTCCTCGCGCCATTCGCTCCCACCGGACAAGGGGTGATTCGCGTAGAGCCTCTCCATCGCCCGGATGCCCAGAAAGAAGCTTCCCTCGTCGGGGAACCCGTCGAAGCCGCAGCACATCACGTCGTCGTCGACGTCTTCCTCCGGCAGATCCAGATTGTTCTGCAACAGCCACGTCCGCAGGTCCCCATGAAGGGAGATCCCCATCCGTTCCTCGGCTGCCGCGAGCATCTGCTCCGTAGCGGGCCCCGGCAGATCCGCGTGATCGGCCGGCGCGTGCTCTCGAAGAAGGCTCATCACACGCGACCAACTCTCAGTCACACTCATCGCCCTCTGCCCTCTGTCCTCTCTACAGGGATGTCCCCGTCCGACTACGCCACTGCGGAGGTTGGGAAGTACCGGCCGGAGAACCTTGCAGGGATGGTACTTCGAGCATGCGTTCCATCCCTCCCCCACAATCACCTTCCGCCCCGAAGCGCAGGACCGGCCCCTCAGCGAAGTGACCGCCCGCGGCTTTTCACAGACAACCCACCGCGCCCGGCGGGCCCAGCCGAGGGGCTTCCAGGCTCAAGCGAGGGCCGCGGCGTCACCCTGGAGTGGCGAAGCTGAAAACGCTCACTGATCTGAGTGTGTGCCGGTCCCGAGTCGTAGCGGTCGAGGAACTCGTTCGCCGGAAGGTCCAGCGCATGCAGTTTGGAGAACACCTCCGTACCCGCGCCCACCTCCTCGTCTCCGTCGGAGATCCGGTGTGCCTGCACCATGTCGAGGACTTCGAAGCCGCTCTCCCCGGCGTACTCGGCCGACTCCCGCTCGGCCAGTTCGATGGCCTCGTCGAGGGACCGTGCCCGGAACAGCACGACACGCTCCTCGTAGGGCCTGCTTTCCGAGGTCGGCCACCTGTAGAAGGTTCTGGCGCTGTACCAGGCCTTCGGCTCCTGATTCATTCCCACTTCGCCATCCCCTCGCGCCGAATCCCTTTTCGTGACAGGGCTTGAAGAGTCTTTTGTCCCGTCGCGGCTGTTCGAGAAGCCGTCGCAGCATCAGTCGGGCTGGCCGTGCTTGTGCAGGGCGGCGCTCGCTCGGAATCGAAGGCAGCCGCACCGGTCCTGCTCCTCGGGTGATGCGTCTTCCGGGCAGCAGCAGTGGCGCGCCAGCCACCGAAGGTCCTGTGATGTGAGCCACACGATGCGGCTGTGGACGGTCACGTGATTCCCCGGCCTGGTTGGTCGCAGAATCCCGCACCATGTCGCTTCTGTGACGGCAGCCGTGCGGGGGCATCGTTGTCTGGTCGGAGGGGTCTGGCAGACTCCGCGGCATGGAAATGTTCAAGCGGGCCAACAAGGCGGACAGCGCAGGTCAGACTGCGGAGCGAACCGACCTGAGCGCGCTGCTGCTGCAGGGCGAAGACATGATCGAGCAGGCGGGCCGGGCTCACATGTCCTGGGGCTTGGGCTCGGCGGACCGCTGGGACCTGGACCAGACGACCGGCGTCATCACCTGGACCTTCCCCGACAAGACCGCGACTGCGTCCGCGCAGGTCCTGGGCAGCTTCGCTCCGCGGGCCGGCTCGTGGATGTGGGCCTGGGCCAACCAGAGCCTCCTCCCCGACATGAGCCGCGACTCCCGCAGCTTCTGCGATTGGGCGGAGGCCAACGGGCACCCCGGGTTGGCCCAGCCCAAGATCGACGCCGACGAGCAGACGGCTTCGACGCTCGCAGCCTTGGCATTCCGAGTCACCGGGGCGACCGGGTATTACAAGGGCCCCGGAGCCAACTCCTCATATGTGATCATCACCTTCGGGCCGGTCACCCTGACGAAGGCGGACGGCAGCGTATCCACCTTCACCATCAATGTCAGCTAGGGCGTGTATCGAAAGTGGATCTTAAGGTTGTGAATGATCACTGGTCATGGGGCGGGGAGATCTCACAGACGAGCAGTGGGCAGTACTGGGGTCGCTGTTGCCGAATGGCGCCAGGGTGGGGCGGCCACCTGTCTGGTCTCGACGCCAGCTGATCGACGGCATACGGTTCCGGGTCCGAACCGGAGTTCCGTGGCGAGACATCCCGGTTGAATACGGACCGTGGAACCGGGTCTACGACCTGTTCCGCCGATGGCAGCGGAACGGCACCTGGCACCGGATCCTCACCCGGCTTCAGTCCCTGGCCGACGCGAAAAGCGCGATCATTTGGGACTTGAGCGTCGACTCCACGGTGTGCCGCGCCCATCAGCACGCGGCCGGGGCCCGTAAGCAGGGCGACCTGCAGAAGGAACCACCGGGCGGCATCTTCACCGAGCCTGATGATCACGGGCTGGGACGGTCGCGCGGCGGGTTCACCACCAAGCTCCACCTGGCCGTCGAGCAAGGCCAAAAGCCTCTGTCGATCGTAGTGACGGCAGGACAGCGCGGGGACTCGCCGCAGTTCGAACCCGTACTGAAAAAGGTACGCGTGCCCCGCCTCGGACCGGGACGGCCACGTGTCCGTCCTGATCGCGTGCGGGCTGACAAGGCGTACGCCTCCCGCAGGAACCGCGCCTACCTGCGCCGCCGCGGGATCCGCTGCACCATCCCGGACAAGGCCGACCAGGTGCGCAACCGCCAGAAGCTCGGTTCCCGCGGCGGCCGGCCGCCGCATTTCGACCCGGTCGATTACCGCGAGCGCCACGCGGTCGAGTGCGGGATCAACCGCCTCAAGAGACATCGCGCTGTCGCCACGCGATACGACAAGCTCGCCGTCCGCTACGAAGCCACTGTGCTGGTCGCGGCGATCAACGAGTGGATATGAGTAGCTCCGGCGTACTCATGATCGCTAGCTTCACCAGCTATGAAGCAGCACAAGCAGAAGAAGCTCTCCCGCCACCTCTTCGAAGCAGTCCTGGCAGGCGACGCCAGGCACACGAAGGCCCTGTTGTGCAACGGAGCAAGCCCAGAGAGAAGGAACAGTGACGGCACCACTCCGCTCTACCTGGCTTCGGTGCAGGGCGAGGCGGAGATAGCTCGTTTGCTCATGGAAGCCGGAGCTTCTCCCGACGCCGAAAGCCGCGGCCTCGGCGCGGAAGGCACACCGCTGTGCGCAGCCGCCTGCTGGGGGCACACGGAAACGATCCGGCAGTTGTTGGCACATGGCGCCGATCCCAACCTTCGCGAAGATCACGGCACAGGCAAGTCCCCGCTGGACTGGGCGAACAACGGACCTCACCCCGAAGCTGCTGAGATCCTCCGGGCAGCAGGGGCGCAACTGACAGCTCATCCAGCTCCGCAGCTAGCGCTACCTCAGCGTTCTCTTTCGCAACAGGCCCTAGCGCCGGGTCGGAGCCCTGCCGATAGCTGGAGCCGTTCACGGCTCGGCGACATCGCGGTGCGGGCCGCGCGTCAGGCCGGGCTGCGTGTGGTGCTCCAGTCCGGCAGCGCCGCACTCGCCGCCGACGGGGACGACGTCCTGACCATCGGTGGCGTGCCCCACGCCCCGCTGTTCCCGCGTCCGGCCGCCGTCGTGCACCACTCCGGAGCGGGAACCTCCGCCGCGGCACTGCGCGCCGGTGTTCCCTCCGTCGCCGTACCGGTCACCGCGGACCAGCCGTTCCGGGCGGCCCGACCGACCGCCGTCGGCGCGGCGCCGTCCCCGGTCCCGTTCCGTTCCGTTCCCTGACCGTCGAGAACCTCGCCGGGCGGCGGCCGCTGTCGTGAGGGCCGTAGGACGACTGGCCGATCCGGCCGGGACGTGCGGCGGCGGGGCCGGGGGTTGGTCCGGCCCCGCGTTGGCCGGCCGGGGTTACTTCGGCATGAGGACGGTGTCGATGATGTGGACGTTGGCGTTGGCGGTGCCGACGTTGCCGCAGACCACCGACGCGGTGCCGTTGACCTTGTAGGACTCGCCGGAGCCCTTGGTGGTGACCATGCCCTTCTGGAGGGTCTCGAAGCTGCCGTTCTGCAGCTGCTCGGGGGTGAGCTTCTGGCCCACCACGTGGTACGTGAGGATCTTGGTCAGCTGTTCCTTGTCGGCGAGGACCTTGTCGAGGTCGGCCTTCGGGATCTTGGCGAAGGCGTCGTTGGTGGGCGCGAAGACGGTGATGTCCTTGGCGTTGTTCAGGGTGTCGACCAGGCCGGCCCGCTTGACGGCGGCGACCAGGGTGGAGAGGGCCGGGTTGTTGGAGGCCGCGGTGGCGACCGGGGCCTTGGCCATGCCGTCGAAGGAACCCGCGCCTTCCCTCGGAACGCCGGCGCAGGCCGGGCCGAACGGGGTGCCTGTCAGCGTGGCGTCGGCGCCCTGGGCGGGTGCCTGGTTCATCGAGCCGTTGCCGCTGTCCGCGGAGGCGGACGGCGCCGCGCTGTCCTTTCCGTCGTCGGAGGAGCAGGCGGCCAGGGAGAACGGCAGGACGGCCGCGGTGGCCAGGGCGATCGCGGTGCGGCGGAGCTTCAGGGTGGTGCTCATGACGGGTTTCTCTCCTTGGTGGTGTGCCTTGCCCCGGTGGGCCGGCGTTTCGGGGATCGGGGGGTGGGGGCTTGGGGGACGGGGTCAGGTGACTGAGGTGAACACGCTGTGCCAGCCGCTCGCGCCGTCGGGGACGGTCCGGGTGCGCTGTTCGGTCTGTACGGTTCCGGTGCCGTCGGTGGCGCGGACGGTGATCGTGTGTCCGCCGGGGGTGGCTTGCCAGGGGTAGGACCACTGGCGCCAGGTGTCGAGGGAGGCCTGCGGGGCGAGGTCCGCGTCCTGCCAGGGGCCGTCGTCGATGCGGACCTCGACGCGGGTGATGCCGCGGTGCTGGGCCCAGGCGACTCCGGCGACGGGAACGGCGCCGGGGGTGGGGCGGGCGAACGGCTTGGGGGTGTCGATGCGGGACTGGGTCTTGACCGGGGCTTTCCGGGCCCACTTGCGTTTGACCCAGTAGGGGTCGTAGGAGTCGAAGGTGGTCAGCTCGATGTCGGTGATCCACTTGCAGGCGGAGACGTAGCCGTAGAGGCCGGGGACGAGCATGCGGACGGGGAAGCCGTGTTCGAACGACAGCGGCCGGCCGTTCATGCCGAGGGCGAGCATCGCGTCGCGGCCGTCCATGACGTCTTCCAGGGGTGAGCCGAGGGTCATGCCGTCGACGGAGCGTGCGACCAGCTGGTCGGCCCTGCCGCCCCTCGACGGCGGCCGCACGCCTGCCTCGTCGAGGAGGTCGGTGAGTCGGACGCCGAGCCAGCGGGCGGTGCCGAGGTAGGGGCCGCCGACCTCGTTGGACACGCAGGTCAAAGTGATGTCGCGTTCGATCAGAGGGCGGGTGAGCAGCTCGTCGAAGGTGTGGAGGCGGGTGCGGACGCCTTTGCCGTGGACGCTCAGCCGCCAGGTGGAGGCGTCGACCTCGGGCACGACCAGAGCGGTGTCGACACGGTAGAAGTCCGCCGTGGGGGTGGTGAAGGGGCTGATTCCCGCGACCGGCAGCTGTGTCCCCCCGGGCAGGGCGGGGGCCGGTGACGCGGGTGCGGGCAGGCGGACCGACTGCCGGGAGGCGGCGGCGCCCCGGCCGCGACGCCCGGTCAGGTACCGGCCGAGTACCCCCGCGGCGACGGAGGCGGCCGCGGTGGCCGTCGCGGCGGTGAGGAACCCGCGCCGGCTCAGCCCCGACCCGGCTCCGTCACCGCTGACGGCGGCGGGCACGAGCCGGGCGGCCTTCCCGGCCAGCCAGTGGAGCACTCCCGCGCCTGCCGCGGCGCCGGCCAGGGACGGCAGCGCGTCGACCGGGCCGCCGGCATCGGGGCGGCTCAGCGCCGCGAGCGAGCCCACCACACCGAACAGCCCGACCCCGGCGGCCGCGGTGTGCCGGTGGCGCGTGGCGGCCATGCCCAGCAGGGCCGCGAACAGGACGAGGACGGTAAGGATGCCGAGCTGCAGAACCAGCTTGTCCTTCTCGCCGAAGGCACGGATCGCGAAGTCCTTCACCGTGGCGGGGCTCAGGTCGATCGCTGCCGCACCGACCGCGTTGACCGGCCCGGCCCGCGGCCTGGTCAGCGCGGCCGCGAGTTCCGCGACCGCCAGCGCGGTGACAGCCGCCAGCAGCCCGCAGAGCATGCCGGCGGCCGGGTGGGTGAGGCGTTCGCGGAGTGTGGTCACACCCGCCATTCGGCACCGCCGGCGGCAAGGATGGGCGCCTCATCCGATCAGATGAACACCCTTCGATGTGTTGACCCGGTGCGGGTGGCGGCGCCGACGGCCGCTACCCGCACCCCCGCCCTGCCGGCCGCGTCCCCCGCCACCACGGTGGCGTGCGGCCCCAGACGCCGGAGAAGGAACCCATCCGATACGGGCATCCGCTACGAAGAACCAGCAGACCGAACCCGTGGCCGGCCCGTACGGCGGTCCGGCCGCTTTCGACAGCGAAGGACTTCCATGCGATGGACATCCCGTCCCCGGCCGGACGCCACCGGCCGCTGCAGTCGGTCGGCCCGGCGGGCCGGGCGGTGAGCCAGCCCGTGCGCTTCGGGCGCCACGCCACACCCGGCGCAGATCTCGCAGTGGTGATGGAGAAGGTGGCCCGCGGTGACAAGCAGGCGTTCTCCACCCTCTACGACGCCCTGGCACCCGTGGTGTTCGGGATCGTGCTGAAGGTCGTACGGGACAGGGCCCAGTCCGAGGAGGTCACCCAAGAGGTGATGATCGACTTGTGGCGGCAGGCCGCCCGCTACCGCCCCGACGCCGCAAGCGTCACCACCTGGGCCGCGACCATCGCCCACCGTCGTGCGGTGGACCGGGTACGTTCCGCGCAGGCAGCCGCCGACCGCGAGCACACCACCGCCGCACGCGAGCAGCAGCGCCCGTTCGACGAGGTGGCCGAGCAGGTCGAGACCCGCCTGGAGAGCGAGCAGGTCCGCCGGTGCCTGCGCGGGCTGACCGAACCGCAGCGGCAGGCGGTGACCCTGGCCTACTACGGGGGCCTGACCTACCGTGAAGTCGCCGCCGCGCTGAGAACACCCCTTCCGACGGTCAAGACACGCATGCGCGACGGGCTGATCCGGCTTCGCGACTGCATGGGGGTGACCGCATGAACAAGCACCGCGACGACCCGCACGCCCTCAGCGCCGCCTACGCCCTGAACGCCCTCGACGACACTGAGCAGCAGGCGTTCACCGCCCACTTGGCCGACTGCGCGGCCTGCCGCACCGAGGTCGCCGAGTTCCAGGCCACCGCCGCACGGATGGCCGCCGCCACGGCACAGGCACCCCCGGAGTCGGTGAAGCCGGCCGTGCTCTCCGGCATCGACCGCACCCGGCAACTCCCCCCGCGCCTCCCCGCCTCCCCGACCCGCAGGACGCGGTGGACAGCGCTGCGCACGAAGGCCGGGCCCCTCGCGATCGCGGCGAGCCTGCTCGCCGCCGTGTCCAGCGCGGGCATCGCCGCCTGGCAGCACCAGCAGAGTCAGGAGGCGGACCGCCGCGCCGTACAGAGCGATCAACGCCTGAACCAGGTGACCGCGGTGCTCGCCGCACCCGACGCCCGCACCGCGCACGGCCGCACCGCCCACGGAGCCCTGGCCACGGTGGTCGCCTCCGACCGGCTCAACAAGGCCGTCTTCAGCGCCGCCGACCTGCCCGACCCGGGAGCGGGCAGGACCTACCAGCTATGGCTGGCCCAGGACGGCGCCATGCGGCCCGCCGGACTCATCCAACGCGATGGAATCGTCGTCCTCACCGGTGATCCCGCACGGGCGAGCGCCGTCGGACTGACCGTCGAACCCGCCGGAGGCTCCCCCCGGCCCACCAGCACCCCGCTGCTGCTCCTGCCCATGCCCGCCTGACCCCCTGTGCCCGCCGCGGCCCAGCAGGTCGCGCCGCCGCCTTCTTCGCCGTCCGTGCTGCTGGCTGCCGTCGAGCAGGCGGTGGACGCGTTCGTCGAGGGATACGAGCGGGCCCGGCGCCACTGGCGCACGCGGCCACCGATGGCGGCCGGGCCGCGATCGGCCGCTCCCATCCGGGCCCCGGTGGGGTGGTCCATTCACCTGCGCCAGGCCGGGCCGGGTAAGGCGGGCACCTTCGACTTCGTCCTCGACGTGCCCCAGGACCCGACCACCCCGCCGACCACTCCCCACCGACGACTCCGCCCACGGGCACCTGGACACCGGGCCGGGCGTACCGGGCCGCAGCAAGGATCCGTAGTGGCGTTGACCACGAGAACGGGTTCTGGCCGAACCTGTGTACTGCGGCCGCTCCGCCATGAGTTGAGCCGGAGCCCGAGTTGGTTCTGGCTCACCTTCCGTGGTCCAACGGCCGCTGGTGCCGGTGCTGGTGACTACCGGCTCCCCTTCTCCGTCGGCTAGAAGAGGCCCGCGCGCGTGTGCTGCATGAGGTTCTCGAGGATCTCGCGGAGCCACGGGCTGCGGACGGCCGGCAGCCGGACCAGCATGTGCTGGAACGTTCGCGGGTCGGCCCGGAACAGGCAATGGGGGCGCGGTGCGGGTGGGTCGTCGCGCAGAACTCCCTCGGGCATGGTCCCTGACACGGGGAGGTGCAGGTGTGGTTCGGGGAAGGCCATCCACATCCATATCCCGAACGGCAGCGGTACCGGGTGTGCCGATGCGGCCGGGCCGGCCGGGCTCCAGGGCTCCCCCGTCTGCGGGTGGGTCGGCACGAAGATCATGTCGGCGTCCGGTTCGGGGGCGGACAGTCCCGGTCCGGCCAGGACGGCGCGCCGAGCGGGCCGGACCGCGGGTAGCAGGGCGTCGAGGGCGCGTTGGAACACCTCCGCGATCAGGCCGGGCGGGACAGTCACCGGTCGGCCGTCCGAGGCTGCCAGCAGATGGGCCAGGGCCCGGCCGGCTGCCGCCTCCCACTGCGGGCTCCATGACCACCAGTGGTTCAGCCCGAGCAGTGATCCCCAGCTGGCGATCGGCTCGATCGGGGGAGTGGCTTTCCCCTCCTCCAGTAGTTCCGCCCAGGAGAGAATCGCCGTGTCGGCGTTGTGGACGGGGAGTCGGTGCACGGCGTCCGGCGCGAGCCAGACCGCCTGCCAGAGTGAGCAGTCGTCGATCCGGCTCGCCACGGGCAGGCCGCACGCCTCGCAGGCCATGTTGGGGCCTTCGCCCCCGTCGAGGCCGCAGCAGTAGCCGCCGGCCTTCTCGGGGACGAGCACGGTGCCGCGGGTATCCCCGGGTGCGATGGCGATGCTGCCGGGTGCGCCGTCGGACAGGGCGTAGACCGGAGCGTGAATGCCGCGTGCCGCAGCCTCGTCAGGATCGAGGTCCTCCCACCGCCGCCAGGGCGGCCCCCAGGGCTCCGGCTCCACGGCGAATGTGCCCGGCTCCATCAGCACCGGGAGCTGAATCCCGTTCCCGTACTTCTGGTGGGCATGGACCGGCAGCTCGACTTGGGAAAGCGGGTTGGTCAGCCTTGCGCCGCACCCAACGCACACGAAAAAGAACAAATGTCCCCCGCGGAAGAATCAGGGAGCATCGTCGCAGCCGTTACGGCGGGCGGCCAACGGGTTTTCTCAGGCCCGGATCCAGCCGGCTGGGGCGTGTTTGAGATGTGGTCACAGTGTTTGCCGCATGGGGGAAGTTGGGGACCGGTGGCCTATCAGGCGACCGTCCCGCCAGCGTTGCGGATCAGCTGCTGGAGCACTTTCAGTGTGGTGACGTAGTCCGTGTCGTCGATGCCCTCGTGCAGGGCGGCGCGGATCGCGGGGGCGTTGCGCGCGAGGTCGACGCGGGCCTGTTCGCCCTCCTCGGTGAGCCACAGCCGGTGGTCGGCGTCCCGGGTCAGCCAGCCGCGCTCCAGGAGCACCTCGGCCTCCGCTGCGAGATCGTCGTCGGGGCGGATGTAGGAGGTCATGGCCTCCCGCAGCTCGGGCAGGGTCATCCCCTCGCCGTCGGGGGAGATGTCGTTCGCCGACAGGTGGCGCAGCAGCCAGAACTGGGGCTGGGTGTAGCCCTTTTCGGCCTGCTGGGCCCGGGTGTACGCGACGAGCGCCTCGTAGGCGACGCCGGTCCAGTACGCGGCGGGCTGTCCGGCGAGTTCGGCGTCGGAGATCTGCTGGGTCGTCATGGGATGTCCCCTCCTGGCGTTTCGGTGCGAAGCCTGCGCGCCGTGCAGGTCGTGCAGAGAACGTACGACCTCAAGTGCGGTTGAGGGCAAGCAGGTGATCTTCCGGAGGTCGTCGGCGCGAAAACAAGAAGTCGAGTCCCAGGTTCCGAGCTGAGGCACGTTCGAGGGGTGATCAAGATTGTGAAACGATCTTCGAATGTCTCGTGGTGATCTGACGGATGCACAGTGGAAGCGGCTGGAAGCGGTGTTGCCGCCACTGCCGCGGATGGGACGCAAGCCGCGGGATCGGCGGCAGGTTTTCGACGGGATCTGGTGGCGGGCCCGGACAGGTTCGCCCTGGCGGGACGTGCCCGAGAGATATGGGCCATGGGAGACCGTGTACACGCTCTTCGGGCGATGCCAGCGATCTGAGGCGGCCCGTGGGATGTCTGATGGGTGTCCGAGCCCGGCCCCCCGGTGTCGAACTCCGCGCGTTCCAGGGGGCGAAGGCTTCCTGGGCATGAAGGCCGGCGGTCTGGAGCGACGGCCGGCGTCGAGGTGCGCATGGCGGCCGGAATCCTCATCGGTACCAGCCCCCGACCACCGCTACCGTCCCTGCCTGCTACGCGCCGGACATGACCCCGTAGGGTTTACCGGACCGATCAGTCGGACAGCGAGGCAGTTTTCCCGGGGAGGGTGAGGGCCGTGGACCGCATGGCAGCGAACGGTGGGTCCTGGCAGGTCAGTGACCAGGAGGGCGGTGTCCTGGCCGCACGGTGGTGGCAGTGGGCCCTCTCCGCCCCCGACGATCGGAGCCCGGTTTCCGACATGACCGGCGAGCACGCCGGCTGGCAACAGCCCGACGACCTGTGGTTCCTCGCCGGCACCTACGGCGGTCGCGTGGTCCGCCGTTGCGAAGTGCCCTCCGGCCGGCCCCTGTTCTTCCCCGTGCTCAACATCCAGCACACCAAGCTCCACTCCCGCAAGCCGCTGAAGCTCGACGTGGCGGAGGCGAAGGCCTTCCTCAACGGCGTCCCCCTCGACCTGCGCGAGTTCACCGCCCCGCCCTTCCGCGTGGGTCTCCGCATGCATCTCGCATGGGGCATCTGGACGGGTACGGCACCGCTGATGCCGGGCCAGTACGTCCTGGAGATCAAGGGCGGCACGACCGGCGGGTTCTGGGTCGACACGACCTACCACCTCACCGCTGTTCGCATGTGATTCCTCCACGCGGACCGCTGGACCGAGAAGCGGCCTAGCCGAGGTTCAGGTCGGTGTGCAGCACGTGGTGGTCCGAGTAGGGGCTGGGGTGGACGCGGTGCGTGCGCGGGGTGATGCCGCGCAGGAACACGTAGTCGAACTTGCTGTTCCAATCGGTGGTCGCTGTGCAGGCGCCGGTGGTCGAGGGGCGGCAGCCGGGGTCCGTGTCCGTGGCCAGCGCCCACATCGGGCCGAGTTCGGGCCCGTCGGGCACGGCGTTGAAGTCGCCGAGGACGATCGCACGGTCGTGGCGGGCGACTTCCGCGGCGAGCACCGCCACCTGGCCCGCTCGTACCTCACCCTGCCGGCGCTGGGCGAGGTGGGTGTTGAAGACGCGTACGGGCCGGCCGCCCACCAGCGTGGTGACGGCCAGGTACCCACGGTCCTCGGAGCCGCCGTCGGGGTACTCGACGCTCACCCGGTCCGTCATCGGCGCCGCCGAGAGGATCGCCTGGCCGAAGCCGCCCGGCCGCCACGGCAGCCCCCCGCAGCGGTTCCAGTTGCGCAGGACCGTCCCGTACTCGACCCGGTAGACCAGCCCGTAGACCTCCCGCAGGTATGTGCGGATCTGCTCGACGTCACGGACGCACGCCTCCTGCAAGCCGATGACCTGCGGCGCGTGCGTGGCGATCTCCGTCGCCCGGCCGAAGTTCTGGCTGCTCCCGCCGCACGGATTGCAGATGTTCCACGTGCCGACCCGGTCCGGTACGACCTCGGCGGCGGCGTCGGGCGGCAGCGGCCCGGCGGGGGTGGCACCACCGCTCGGTGCGCTGGGGCCCAGGATCAGCACCGTGCACACCGCGGCCACCACGCCCGCGGCCCACCGCAGGCCCCTGCTCAGCACCATCGCCTCCCCGGTTCAGAGAATGTTCAAAGATTGACGCTACAACCACTGCGGGACGTCCCCGTGTTCGGCTGAGCGGGTACCCAGGCTCTGTGCCCATACTGAAATAGGGGAACTCCGGCATCTGAGCGCGGAAGGCTGCGGCCGAGGAGGCGAGCCGAGATGACAGTGGAGCGGTTGTCACAGGTCGACAAGGGTTTCATGGAGCAAATGGAGGATGCCAGCCGGCGCTACGCAGCCCGTGCCGCTGAACGCGACAGCCATAGGGAGGCGCTCGAACGGCACGGCATCCTCTATGCCGACACCCGGGAGCGGGTGAACAGCAGACTCAACCGCCTGGGTGTCGACTGGGCCCTGGCCACAACGGTCGAGCGCACGCCGGGGACCGCCACGACCGGTACCAGCCTTGATCTGGACCGCGAGCTCGTCAGTACCGACCTGCTGACGCTCGAGCGGTTCATGGGCCGCAACGACCTCATCGGAATCGACTACCTCGAAGGCGGTTTCCTCGCCTCACGCTCGGTCGGTCGAATAACCGTCCGGAGCCCCGGGTCGTCCCTCCACGGAACCGGTTTCCTGGTGTCACCCTCTCTGCTGATGACGAACAATCACGTGCTGGGCTCCGCCGAGGAGGCGGCCGCCGGGGTCGTCGAGTTCAACTTCCAGGCGAGCGCGGACGGGCGACCGCTGCTTCCGGTCGTGTTCCAGCTCGAGCCGCAGAGTTTCTTCGTCACCCACCGTGACCTCGATTTCACCGTGGTGGCGGTTTCCCCACGCTCCCGGGACGGCCGGCCGCTCGCGTCCTTCGGAAGACTTCCACTCAAGGAAGCTCAGGGCAAGGCCGTCATCGGTGAACTCGTCAACATCATCCAGCACCCGAACGGCGAGCCGAAGCAGCTCGCCCTCCGGGACAACCAGATCGTGGACGTGCTGGACGACTACGTGCACTACTCGGCCGACACGGCGCACGGCTCCTCCGGCGCCCCGGTGTTCAACGACCAATGGGAGGTCGTGGCGCTGCACCACTCAGGTGTGCCCCGCAAGGACCGCGACGGCAACGTGCTGGCCGTCGACGGAACCCGCTGGCATCCGAGCATGGGAGAGCACCGGGTGGACTGGAAGGCCAATGAGGGCGTGCGGATCAGCCGCATCCTCGCCGTGGTCCAACAGTTCGCCCTGTCCGGCGCCGCCGCGACGCTCCGGGCGGAACTGTTGGCGGCCGGCTCGTCCCTGCACGCCGTGGAAGTCCCGCCGCCCCCGGTCCTGTCCGACCGGGTGAACGGCGGCGCGCCCCAGAACACGCAGCAGGCCACGGGGTCCGTCCGCTGGAGCGTCCCCCTGCACATCAGTGTCGGCCTCGGCTCCGATGCCCTGCAGCAGGCGGCAGTGTCACCTGGTGCGGCGCCGGCGCCCCCCGCGGCCGCCTCGTCGTACGTCGGCTCGCCGGCCGGAATCGGAAACATCGACGGCCAGTCGCCCGCCGAGCGGGACCTGGCAGCCGCCCTGGTCAACCTCGCGGCCTCCAGCACGCTCCCCTACTACGACGAGGCCGCGGACCTGACGGCGCGCAACGCCTACTACGCGGGCATCAGCGCCGACGACCCCGTCGCTCTGCGCCTCGCGCTGACGGAGCGTCTGGAGTCGACGCACGAGCGCCGGCCCGCGTACAAGCCGATACGTCTGCTCTACCCGTGGGTGGACCTGCACCCCGACAAGACGCTCCACGGAATCTACTCGGACAACGGCTTCGCCCCGGAGGAGCTCATGAAGGCCGACGCGGCGGTGGAGGCGGCTCGGATCGGGCGCTGGCAGGAGTTCCTGCTCCACGAGAGCGCACCCGGCCCGGAAGCCCTCGAAGCCGAACTCGACCTCCTGGAGGCGTCGCTGCCCTTCAACTGCGAACACGTCGTGCCCCAGTCCTGGTTCGCCAAGAAGGAGCCGATGCGCGGTGACCTGCACCATCTCTTCGCCTGTGAGTCGACGTGCAACAGCTTCCGCGGGAACATCCCCTACTTCGACTTCCCGGACTTCGAGGAGGCCGTTCAGCACAGCTGCGGACGCCGGGAGGCGGGTAGGTTCGAGCCCTCGGAGGGCAAGGGGCCGGTCGCCAGGGCGACCCTCTACTTCTTGCTCCGCTACCCCGGGAAGATCGGCGACGAGGCACGCGAACTCCAGCGGGCCGGCCTCGAGCTGCTGCTGAACTGGCACAGGGACAATCCGGCGGGCCTCTACGAGAAGCACCGCAACGCGGCGATAGCCGAGATGCAAGGCAACCGGAATCCGCTGATAGACCACCCGGAGTGGGCGGAGCGGATCGACTTCGCAGGCGCCTGGCCCTGACCCGGAGGTCCTGGCGGTCGCCCGGGCAGCCGCCCGGATGTGACATCCTGCGGGGACTCCGGCGGGCCGGCCGCCGGCGGCGGAGAGGACCCCGATGACCCGCAGCGCGCTCCTGACCGGAGCCACCGGACTGGTCGGCGGACAACTGCTGGCGCGGCTGCTGCGCGACCCGCGCTACGACCGCGTCACCGTGCTGGCCCGCCGCCCGCTCGGTCTCGAACACCCGCGGCTGGACGCCCGGGTGGTGGACTTCGCCAAGCTCGGGGCCGACGACCTGCCGCCCGGGGCGGGCGAGACGGACGTGTACGGTGCGCTGGGCACCACCATCGGGCATGCCGGCTCGCAGGAGGCCTTCCGCGAGGTGGACCAGCACCACACCGTGCGGGTGGCCGAGCTGGCCCGGGGCGCGGGCGCCGAGCGGATCGCCGTGGTCTCCTCGGTCGGCGCCGGATCCGGTAGCCGGGCGTTCTACCTGCGGGTCAAGGGGGACATGGAGGCGGGGGTCGCGGCCCTGGGCTACGCCCAGACCGAGTTCTTCCGGCCCTCCTTCATCCTCGGCCGCCGCCCCTCTCACCGCGGGGGCGAGGGGCTCGGCAGCTCCGCCGCGACCGTCCTGGCCCCACTGCTGGCCGGGCCCGCCCGCCGCTACCGGCCGGTGCCCGCGGGCCGGCTCGCCGCGGCCATGATCGCCGCGCTGGCCGAGGACCGGCCCGGGGTCCGGGTCCGCACCCATGACGACTTCCTGGCCCTCGCCCCCGAGCCGGCCGCCGCCCGCCCGGTGTAACCGGATTCCGGCCGGCGCGCGTCGGGGAGGCCGACGTCAACGTCCCGTACGGGCCGCCAGGATCCTGGCCGTACGGGACACCAGCGCGTTGTCCGGCTCCGCGTCCCGCGCGGGTTTGGTCGTCAGAACCGCCAGGACCAGCGGCGCCCCGTGCGGCCGCCACGCGATGCCGACGTCGTTGTTCGTGCCGTAGGAGCCGCTGCCCGTCTTGTCGCCCAGCCGCCACTCGGCGGGCAGCCCCTCCCGGAAGCGCGCGCCGCTCGTCGTGTTCGCGCACAGCCAGTCGGTCAGCAGCCCGCGGTCCGCACTGCCGAGCGCGTTGCCGAGGACCAGCCGGGCGTACGTGCGACCGATCGCCCGCGGGGTGGTGACGTCGGTGACACGGTCCGGTTCGGCACTGTTCAGCTCGGGCTCCCACCGGTCCAGGCGCGTCACCGGGTCACCGAGGGAGCGGGCGAAGCGGGTGACGGCGGAGGGGCCGCCGAGTTCGCGCAGCAGCAGGTTGGCCGCGGTGTTGTCGCTGTAGGTGATGCTCACCTCGCACAGCTCGCCGATCGTCAGGCCGCCTGCGAGGTTCGCCGGCCGCTTGGTCCACTCGGAGTAGCCGGACCGGGCGATGTCCGCCTCGGTGTAGTGGACACGGCGGGCGAGGACCGAGCCGTCGTGATCGAGATCGCGCAGTACCGCCGCGGCGGCGAGGGTCTTGAACACCGAACACATGGGGAAGAGCTCGTCCGCCCGGTGGGTGACAACCCGTCCGGTATCCGTCTCCAGGGCGTACACGCCGAGCCGTGCGCCGTGCTCGCGTTCGAGCTCGGCGAGGGCCTGGGCAACCCGGGGACCGGCGCCGGACGAGGCCGCCGCGGTGGGGGCGAAGCCCGTGGTGAGTGCGGCGCCGGTACCGGCCCCGAGGGCGGCCAGCACGGTACGACGGGCGGGAGGCATGGGCATGTGGACCTCAGCTTTCTTCAGGGAACCTCGGTGATGCGGAGGAACGTCCGTTCAGCCATGACAGGGACCTCCCCGAAGGCGGTCATCGCGCTGATCAAGGCCGAGTACCGGGACGTCTGTTGCTACAACGACGACCGGGTGTTCGAGGTGCCCCACGGGCGGCACCACCTGGACCGCCACGATCGGCAGCGAGCAGGCTCACCGCCTACACCCCCGAGCAGTTGGCCGAGCTCAACCGTCGGATCGGCGAGGAGGTCAACCGCCGGCTCAAGGGATGACGGCCGCAGGGGCGGGATCGCGACCGGCGCAGCGTGTCCGAGGAGTGTCTTGACGCCGAGAAACCAGCGAGATCCACTGAAGGCACGACACCCGCCGATATGGGCGGGTACCGGTGGGGTTTCGTCGCATGGGGGGGCGAGGGGTGGGGCTTCGGCGTGCGCGGGGGTTCGCGGTGAAGGCCACGGCGCTGTTCCGTCTGGCGCACCTGGTAGCCGCTGCGGGCGTCGTGCTCGAGGGCCGGGTGGACGGCCGGAGCATCGCCCTGCTGGCCTGTGTCTGCGCCCTCTCGGTGGTCCTCTACGTGCCCGCCCTCGTTCGCGGCTGGTTCTCGGGCCCGGGGGTCTGGGCCGACGTGCTGGTGACCGGGTGCGGTCTTCCGTGGATCGCCGTCGCCGTCATCGGCGAGGGGCCGGCCGTGGCACCGCACGGCTGGCTGATGGTGCAGAGCCTGTCGGCCGCGGCGGCCGCGGTGGTGGCGTTCGGGTGGCGTGGCGCGGCCCTCGCGGTGGTGCTGCTGCTGGCCACCTCGCCGGCCGTGCACGGGGCGGTGCCGGAACCGGACCCGGCGGATGTCTTCGATCATTTCAGCGCGATCGCCACGTGTGTCGCCCTGACCAGCGGCGCCTGGTGGTACACCCGGCGCCAGGGAGTCCTGCTGGACGCCGCACACGACCGGGCGGTGGCCACCGAGGCGGCTCGCGCGCGGCAGGCCGAGCGGACGGCGCACCACGCGGCCCTGCACGACACCGTGCTCGCCACCCTCACCACGATCGGGGCGGGCCGGGTGGACGCCAATGCCCCGGCCGTCCGCGAACGCTGTGCCCGCGAGGCCGCGTACGTGCGGCGGCTCGTCGAGTCCGAGGACGGGCATGACCGGCCGGACGGCCCGTCCGCGGGCGGAGCGGCGGACGCACGGGCCGCGCTGGAGGAGGCCGTGCGGCGGGCGGAGGGTCTGGGGCTCACCTTGAGGGCGCAGTTCCATGCCGTGCCGGACCTGCCCCGGGAGGTGGCCGCAGCCCTCGCTGCCGCGGTTTCCGAGGCCCTGAACAACGTGAGCAGGCACTCGGGCACCGACACCGCCTACGTCACCGTCGTCGGAGGCGCCCGTGGCGGTGTGGAGGTGACCGTGGCCGACCGCGGCACCGGTTTCGACGTCGCCGGGCCCGGCCGCCGCGGTGCCGGTGGCGGTACCGGGCTGCGCCGCTCCGTACGCGGCAGGCTGGCCGCCGTCGGCGGGGTGGCGGAGGTGGACAGCCGGCCCGGTGAGGGCACCGTCGTCGAACTGCGGTGGCCTGCGTGATCGACATCGCCGTGGTCGACGACGACCGCATGCTCCTCGACGGGCTGGGCTCCTGGCTCGCCCGTCAGCAGCGGCTGCGTCTCGTCGGTACCGCGGCCACGGTGGATGAGCTGCTCGCACGGCCGGCGGTGGCGGCCGAGGTCGTACTGCTGGACCTCGTCCTGCGCGACGGGTCGGATCCGGAGGCCAACGTACGGCGGGTGCGGGCGGCGGGGAGCAAGGTCCTGCTGATCAGTACCGTGACCGACCGCGCCCGGATCGTGGCGGCCGTCGCGGCCGGAGCGGACGGCTACCTGACGAAGGACCACGCGCTGGACACCCTCGTCGACGCCGTCGAAACCGTGGCCGCGGGCGGCACGGCACACTCACCCGAACTCGCGTTCGCCTGGGCGCACGACACCGGTCCGGCCCGGCCGCACCTGGCGCCGCGGGAACGGCAGGTGCTGCGGGACTACGCCTCGGGGCTGACGCTGAAGGCGGCCGCCCGGCGGGCGGGCATCAGCTACCACACCGCGAAGTACTACCTGGACCAGGTCAAGGAGAAGTACCGGCAGGCCGGCCGCCCCGCCCACACGAAGATCGAGCTGGCCCGGCGGGTACACGAGGACGGCCTGTACCCGTGAGGTCCTACGTGGTTCGCGGCGTCGGTTCCCGAGGGGCCGGCGGGCGGCGGGCGGCGCGGGCGTCGTCGTCCTCCGCGCGCGGCCAGTAGCGTCCTTCGAGGGCCTCCGCGCTGCGGTTGAGCCGGACCAGGACGTCCTCCAGCGCCCGCACCTCCTCCGGGGACCAGTCCGCGACGACCCGGGCCAGGCAGGACCGGTTGACCTCGCGGTCTCCGCTGAGCCGGCGCCCGCCCTCGGCGGTGATGCGCAGCTTGCGGGCCATGCCGCCGTCCGGGTCGGCCACGCGTTCGGCGAGTCCGCACCGCAGCAGCGCGGCCGTCTGGCGGTTCACGGTCGAGGTGTCGAGCCCGAAGGCCTCTGCCAGCTGGCCGATGGACATGGGGCCCTGGGTGTCGATCCGGCTGAGGAGCAGGTACGCCGAACGCTCCAGGCGCTCGGGGTCGCGCTCGCGCCGGGCGAGCACCTGGTGCCGCGAGAGCAGCATCAGCTCCCGCTCCAGTTTCTCCAGCACTGCGCCTCCCGCTCCCTCCGGCGCTCCATTATCGCCGACCCGCGCGGGCCGGCGGGCCGACCCCGCAATATGCATGATACATAGCGTGTGTACTATGCACTTCTCGTCGGCGTCCGACGAGCCACAGCCTCAATCCGGAGGACCCGCATGACCGTCACCACGTCCACCGCCTCCCGCGCGGCCGAGATCCTCTCCCGGCCCGTCACGCTGAACGGCCTGACCGTCCCCAACCGCATCGCGATGGCTCCGATGACGCGGATGTTCTCCCCCGGCGGCGTGCCCGGCGAGGACGTGCAGGCGTACTACGCCAGCCGGGCCGCCGCGGGGGTGGGCCTGATCATCACCGAGGGCACCTACGTCGGCCACGAGTCCGCCGGGCAGAGCGACCGGGTGCCGCGGTTCCACGGCGAGGAGCAGCTGGCGGGGTGGGCGAAGGTCGCCGCGGCCGTGCACGAGGCGGGCGGCACGATCGTGCCCCAGCTGTGGCACATAGGCATGGTGCGCAAGCAGGGCGAGGCTCCGTACCCCGACGCGCCCGCCGTCGGCCCCTCCGGCATCCGCGTCGACGGCACCGAGGGGACCGGCAGGGCGATGACCCGCACCGACCTCGACGACGTCATCGGCGCGTTCGCCGACGCCGCCGCGGAGGCCGAGCGGATCGGCTTCGACGGCGTCGAACTGCACGGCGCCCACGGCTACCTGCTCGACCAGTTCCTGTGGGAGCGCACCAACCGCCGCACCGATGCCTACGGCGGCGACGCGGTGGCCCGTACGAAGTTCGCCGCGGAGGTCGTGGCCGCCGTCCGCGAGCGCGTCTCGGCCGAGTTCCCGGTGATCTTCCGCTACTCGCAGTGGAAGCAGGAGGCCTACGACGGCCGGCTCGCGCAGACCCCGGAGGAGCTGGAGGCGATCCTGGCCCCGCTGGCGGCGGCGGGCGTCGACGTCTTCCACGCCTCCACCCGGCGCTACTGGGTCCCGGAGTTCGAGGGTTCGGACCTGAACCTCGCGGGCTGGACCAAGAAGCTCACCGGCCGGCCCGCCATCACCGTCGGCTCGGTGGGCCTCGACGGGGACTTCATCCGCTCCTTCGCCGGCGAGGGCGCGGCGCTCGGCGACATCGACAACCTGCTGGAGCGCATGGAGCGCGACGAGTTCGACATGGTCGCCGTCGGCCGGGCACTGCTCCAGGACCCGCAGTGGGCGGCGAAGGTCCTCGGCAACCGGTTCGACGAGCTGAAGGCGTACGACGTGGCGGCGCTCCGGTCGCTCAGCCGGTAGCCGGTAGCCGGTAGCCGGTAGCCGCGGCAACGCTCCGCGACGTCGGTCCGCCGGCCTCGCGGGCGTTCGCGCTCCGGCCGGCCCCGGCCCGCTCCCCCATGGCCGGAACCGCACCTCTCGGGCATGTGCCTCATTGACCCCACAGCACCGTCGCGGTTGCATGCTCTGGTCCTCCGGCGGGGAATCGGAGGACAGGGTTTGTCCTGACTGGGGGGAAAATGAGGGGAAACACGAACACGGTCACCGCCAGACGCGTACGGGCCGCCCTGAGCGCGGCGGTCGCGGTCTGCGCGGTCACGGCGGTGCTGCCCGGAGCCGCCTGGGCCGAGCCCGCGGGCGGGGCGGGCGGGGCCACGGCGGGCGTCGAGCGGATCAGCGTCGCGGCCGACGGCAGCCAGGGCGACGACAGCTCCGGCAGCGCCTCGATCACGCCCGACGGCCGCCACGTCGTCTTCTCGTCGTCGGCGAGGAACCTCACGTCCGACAGCACGACGGGCGGCGACAGGGTGTTCGTCCGCGACCAGCAGACGGGCCAGACCAGGCGGTTCGGGGACTACACCCCGCTCCAGCCCCCGGTGATCAGCGGCGACGGGGGGTACGTCGCCTATCCCCTGCAGTGGTTCAACGACGTACGCATCCGCCAGTACCAGGTGAGCACGGGAGGCACGGCCTCCCCGAACTGCTCGGCCTACAGCTGCGACCAGCCGTCACTGGGTGCGGACGGCCGCTACACCGCCCTCGCCCTCCTCATCAGGAAGCCGGCGCCCACCAACCGCCAGCGCGTCGAGGTCCACGACTGGAACACCGGCGCCAGGGTGACCGTCGCCGCGTTCGACCACACCTACGCGTCCCGGCCGTCCATCAGCGGCGACGGGCGCTACGTCGCCTACCAGGACGGCAAGGCGCAGAACGTCTTCGTGTGGGACCGGACCACCGGCACCAGCTCCGGCCCGGTCGAGGGCCCGTCCGCAGCGGCGTCGCTCCTCCAGCTCAGCGACGACGGCAGCACGGTCGTCTACCTCTCGGGCCCGGACACCTACGTCCACGACCTGCGAGCGGGCACCAGCCGACCGGTACCGAACGTGCGGGGCGTGGCCATCGATCCCACCGGCCGGCATCTGCTGTACGCACCTCACGACACGGGCGGACCGTCGCTGGTCCTGCGCGACCTGGAGACCGGCACCGACCGGATCGTCTCGGACCAGCCCGCCTCGGCCGGGACCGACGCGGTCAGCGCCGGAGGGCTCGACGTGGTCTTCCAGTCCACGGCCGACGACATCGTGGCCGGCGACACCAACGGCAAGTCGGACGTCTTCGTCCGCCGCTTCTCCTGACCGGACCGACCGGATCTTGTCCGGTCACCCGCGCGCACGGAAGAATCGCGGCATGCCCACCAACCGACTCATGCGCATCCACAGCGCCGAGTTCCAGGCCATGTCCGAGAGGGTCCTGCGGGTCACCGAACTGACCTCCCGACTGAACGTCCTGCCCTTCGAGGACGAGGAGGGCAAGGCCGGACTGCTGGAACAGATCCTCGGCAAGCCGCTGCCGCCGAGGGTCACGATCTATCCGCCCTTCTACACGGACCACGGTCTGCGTCTCGACCTCGCCGAGCGCGTGTTCATCAACCAGAACTGCACGTTCCTGGACTACGCCGGCATCCGGCTCGGCGAGCGCGTGATGGTCGGTCCGAAGGTCACGTTCATCACCAGCGGGCACCCGGTCGATCCCGAGGAGCGGCGGCTGTACCTCACCGGCGCGCCCATCGACGTCGCGGAGAACGTGTGGATCGGCGCCGGTGCAACGATCCTGCCCGGCGTCAGCATCGGCCGTGACGCCGTGATCGCCGCCGGCGCGGTCGTGGCCGATGACGTTCCACCGGCAAGCCTGGTGACCGGCACGAAGGCCGCCGTGAAGCGTCAGTGGTGACGGTCTCCCGGCTCGCTCCGCGGAGGAGCCGAAGGGGTGCCGGGCGGGCCGCGCGGGGGTTCCGCGCGGCCCGCTCGGTCAGGAGCGCGGCGAGACCTTCACGATGGCCTCGATCTCCACGAGCTGCTCGGGGACCGACAGCTCGGAGACGCCGACGATGGTGTCGGTCGTGCGGTGCTTGCCGACGTACTCCTTGTGCAGCCGGGCGGCCGCGTCGAAGTTCTGGCGCAGGTCCTTGGTGAAGATCTTGATGCTGATGATCTGGCTGCGCGGCACCTTGTAGTGCGCGAGGACCTTGTCCAGGTTCTCGAACGACGTGCGCACCTGCTTCTCGAAGTCGCCGGCGCCCACGAAGTTCCCGGCCGCGTCGTGGGACACCTGCCCCGAGATGTAGATCTCGTCCCCGGCTCGGATGCCCTGCGAGTACCCGTAGGACTCCTCCCACGGAACGCCGAAGGTGAAGTGGTCCCAGCCGCGGCGTGCCTGGTCCTGCGCGCTGGCTCCCTGCGGTCCCGTGAAGGTGATCGTCGTGGCCACGACCGCGGCCACCACGGCGCCAATGCCGAACCTGCGCCTTGACTTGGTCATTCCTCTTGTCCTTTCGTCCCCGGTGGAGCCCTGACGCTGTCAGAGCGGAAAGGAGAACTCCTGGAACGGGAATCGAGTGGACGCACCCCGAGCGGGCGCGGGACCTCGAGATCCCGGACCGGACGCTGTTCGGCTCGGACGCCCCGAACGCGGCGGCCGGGGCTGGCTGGATCCGGTGCCTGCGGCTGCCGGGGGCGGTGCGGGGCTGGCAGCATCTGCTGATGCTCGGAAAACGTGGTGTTGTCCTGACGGTGGTGGCGGCCGCGTACGGCATGTCCTCCATGGGGGACCAGATGGCGATCCTCTCCCTGACCCTCCGCCTGCACGACCAGGGGCACTCGGGCGTCGCCATCTCGGCCCTGGTCATCGCCGGTGTGCTGCCGCTGGTCGTGGTCGGGCCGCTGGCCGCCCCGCTGGTCGACCGGGTCGAGAGCAGCCGGCTGGTCGTCGCGGTGACGGTTCTGCAGGCTCTGGTCAGCGCGGGGCTCGTGTTCGTGACCGACCTGGTCGTCACGCTCGTCCTGCTCGTCCTGCTCGGGGCGGGACTGGCCCTGGCGTCCCCGGCGCTGCTGCTGCTGGTCCCGCGGATCGTCGGTGCCGACGACACCGCCCGCGGCTACGCCCGGCTCGATGCTTTCCGGTCCGCCGGCAACGTGGCCGGGCCGGCGCTGGCCGGTGTCCTGATCGCCGTGTTCGACGTACGGGTCGCCCTGCTGGCGAACACGGCCACCTTCGTCGGCATGGCCGTGGTGCTGTCCTGCCTGAAGGTGCGGCGCGAGCCCGTGGAGGGGGCGCGAGGGAGCTGGCCGGCGCAGGTCCGGGAGGGGGTGCGGGTACTGGGCGGGGACCGGTTGCTGCGTACCGCGATCCTCGCGCTGGCGTCGGCGATCGTGTTCACCGCCGTGCTGAGCGTGGCCCGGGTCTTCTTCATCCGGGACGATCTGAACGTGTCCGGCACCGGGTACGGCTTTCTGGTCAGCGCGCACACCGTCGGGATGCTCGCCTCCTCCACGCTGATCGCCCCGCGGGTCCCGTTGGAGTGGCAGCCGCGGGTCCTGGTCGGGGCCGGGGTGCTGATGGGGACCTCGCTCGCCGTCGGGGCCGCGGTGCCGGTCTTCGCCCTCTCGCTGGTGTCGTTCGTCCTGACCGGCGTCGCCAACTCCCTCCAGGGGCTGGCGATCCGCAACCTCATCCACGCCCGGGTCCCCGAGCAGGTGCGGGGCCGGGCCTTCGCCACCTCGGGGGCGACGCTGAACGGCGCCAACCTGGTGGGGACCGCCCTCGGCGGGCCCGCCACGACACTGCTCGGCGGGGCCGGGGCCCTGGAGCTGGCGGGGGTGGGAACGCTGCTCGTCACCCTGGCGGGCAGCCCGGTGCTCCTGCGCAACCGCGCCCACGCGGACGTTCCGAAGGAGTCCCGGATCCCCGATCAGCCGGCCGGTCCCGTGCAGGAGTAGGCGCGGGAGCAGGTGGCCGGTTTACGCTCCTGCGCGTTGACGGGTCGCCGAGGCGTCCCTAGCGTCGAAAATCGACCAGGAACGGTCGAGTACGTCGTGTCTCTGATCTCAGAGGGTGCCAGGCAGACCCTGCCACCCTCCAGAGGGGGAAACCCATGTCCATCACGGTACTTCCCGGCAATCCCGTCATCCGAGAACTGGTGCTCCTGGGCGACTCCGCGCCCGGACGCCGGGGTGAGCGCACCATCGTCGCCCAGTCCCACTGCGAGATCGACCTCGGCTCCGATGAGTCGCTGGAGCGGTGCGTCCAGGCATTACGGGCCTCCGACGAGCGCCTCGCCGAGCAGTCCGACGGCCCGTACGACTGGCAGCGGACCTGGGTTGAGCGCAACGGCCAGGGCGGCGGCAAGGTCATCTTCGATGTGGCCTGGTACAACGAGGAGTTCTTCCAGGAGAAGAAGGACACCTTCCTCGCTCCCGAACACCTCGCCATGTACGCGAACATCGGCGCGGAGGACGGCGCCGTGCAGGTCACCCACTGGCACAAGGTCGACTGACGCACCGCCAGGAGCTCGGGGAGGGCCGTCCGCCACAGCGCGGGCGGCCCTCCCGTCCCGATCAGACTTCGAAGTACGCCACGACCACCACGGTGCGCAGGGCGGTGACGAAGTACAGGACGCGCACGGCTTCGACCTCGTCGGCGTACTGGCGCAGCCGGGGGCCGAGGGTGTCTCCGGGAATCGGCTCGCCGACGTCGGGGTCGACGGAGACGACGACCAGGGCACGGTCCAGGGCGTGGAGCCCGGCCTCGCTGGTGAGGTTCTCCAGTTGCTTGGCGGCGGCGTCGGAGAAGGCGATCCGCGCGCGGCGGCGGTCGTACTGCGGCGCCATCAGGCGACGGCCGGGCGCTGGGCGACGAGACGGGCCAGCTGGGCTTCGCGCAGCTCCTCCCAGGGACGGCATTGCGCCGGGTCGGGCAGGCCGTTCGCGGCGATGTCCTCCAGGGCGGCGGCGAACTGGTCGGCCTGGGCGCGGGTCTTCTGCGCGTAGGCGCGTACCGCGTCGGCGGCCGCGGGCTCCAGCTGCTGCCGGGCCGCCGGGCCGCCGGGAACCGGCTGGTCGCTCATCGTGGCCTCCCTCGCGTGGAACTGAGTTCTCCCCCAACGGTATCGGCCGCGCCGTCCCCGCGGGACCACAGCGTGGGGAACGAGCCGGCGCCGGCGTCCGCGGCGGTTCCTTACGCCGATCGGGTAGGGGCGGCGCGGCGCGCGCAGCGGGCGGGCGGGTGGCGGGCAGAGGACGGTGAGGGAACCCACACACTTGGGAGGCGCTTCACATGTCCGTGCTCTTCTTCGACATCGGGGCCACGCTGGCGGATGCCCGGATGGAGCCCGACGGCTCGCTGACACTGAGGCCCCGGCCCCGGGTGGTCGCCGTCCTCGATGCCCTCCCCGGCGTGCGCAAGGGCATCATTTCCAACCCCGGACCGGGCGACGGCGCGGCCGAACGGGCGGCGGCGGCCCTCGAAGGGGCGTTTCCCGGACGCTTCACGGACGCGGGTCTCGTGCGCTGGGGCGTGAAGGACAGCCGCGGGATCTTCGATCTGGCGGTCGCGGGCGCCGGCGGCGTACCGGCCGACGACTGCGTGTTCGTCGGCGAGGACGCCCAGGAGCGGGCGTTCGCGCGGGAGGCGGGGATGCGGACGGCTCCGCATCCGGTGTTCGCCCTCGCCGCGATGGAGAATCGTCCGGTGCTCTTCGCGCGGATCGGCCTGCCTCCGGGCCGGGGCCTGCCGGAGCTGGCCGCGGTGGCGGAGACGACCGAGGTCGTCCCCGTGCACGTGGCCTCGGAGCGGCTCGTGCTCGGCATGGCGAGCGCACTCGGTGCGGAAGTGCTCGAAGGTGCCGGGTTCACGGTGGAACTGCGGGAACCGGTGGACGACAGGTCGGCCTTCCTGGTCCGCGACGAGGGCTCCGGCGACTCGGCGGGGTCGGCGACCGGGGCGGCACGGCGCGCCGAGGCCCTGTACGGCTTCATCGCCGACGCCCTGGCCGGGAGCGGCGCCGAGCCGGCCGTCCCGCTCGGGCCCGCACCGGGTGGTGTGTACCTCGCCGTGCCCGCCGGTGCACGGGTCGAGGAGGTGCACCGGCCGGGTGCCAGGCCGGGAGACACCGAATGCCTGCTGCCGGACCCGGCGCTCCTCTCGCGGCCCGGCGAGGCGGCCGTGGGCCCGCACCCGGGCCTGGCGGCCGCGTCGTCCGGCGACGGCCTCCCGTCCCCCGAGGTGATGGCCGCGGTGCGGGCGGCGGTGACCTCCGAGGCCCTGCGCGGCCATGTGGCGCGCATCTCCGGCGCCGACCCGCTGGTCGAGGGCGAGTCGCTGACGGTCCGCAGCAGGGACGCGGCCGCCGAGGACAACGCGCTGGTGGTCGAGGCACTGGCCGGGCGGTTCCGGGAGCTCGGGCTGCAGGTCCGAAAGCACCCGTTCCGGTGGCGGGGGCGGCAACTGTTCAACCTGGAGGCGGAGCACCGGGTCGCCGGGGCGGATGCCGCCGTGCTCATCACGGCCCACCTGGATTCGACGGCGGCCGGCGGTGAGTTCGTGGACGACGACGGCGCACCCCGGCCCTACGACCCGGCGGTGGACCCCGCGCCGGGGGCCGATGACGACGGTAGCGGGACGGCGGGGGTCATGGCGGCGGCCGAATGTCTGGCCTCCCTGCTCGCGGACGGCGGGCGGCCGACCCGCAGTGTGCGGTTCGTGCTCTTCAACGCCGAGGAGCAGGGCCTCGTGGGCAGCAAGTTCTACGCACGGGCGGCCGCCGCGGAGGGCGACCGCATCGCCGGGGTCTTCCAGATGGACATGATCGCGGGATTGCAGCGGGGCAGCGTGCCGAAGGCCGAGATCCACGCGGGGTCCGCCGTACCGGGTCCGGTCGTGGGGGCTTCCGACGCGCTCGGCGACCTCGTCGCCCGCACCATCGCGGCCTTCGACCCGGCGGTGACGGTCCAGCACCTCACGGGCCCCGGCGATCCGGCGGTGGGCCGTAGCGACCACGCGAGCTTCCATGAGCGGGGATGGGCGGCCGTCGCGGTGTCCGAGGACCTCTTCTCCACTCCCGAGGGCGCGCCGGGCACCGGCACCCGGCAGTACCACACCCCGGGGGACACGCTCCTCGACCAGGACCACGACTCCGGATTCGCGGCCACGATCGCCGGCTCCGTCACCGCCACCGCGCTGGCGTTCGCCGGGCTGTAGCCGGGCGCCGGTGAGCCGGACGCGTCGGACCGGCCTGATCCGAAAGACCCCCTAGTGGGCGTCCTCGGGGTGCGGGCCCGTGGTGTACGGGTTGGGCCGGCCTTCCGCGAGTACGCCCACGAAGGGCTCGCCCTCCCCCGCGAAGGTGTAGGCGCCGCTCTCGATCCGCTCGATCAGGCCGCGGGTCCATGCCTCTTCGCTGTCGGCCGAGTGCACCCACATGTTCATGATCTCGCCGATGTGCCCGAGCTGTTCGGGGCCGCCCTCCGGCGTGTAGTACTCCGTGACCGAGGCACGCCACTGCCGGAGCCTCTCGGTCCGCTCCTTGAGGAGCGCGACGGCCTCGTCCCGCGGCAGGTCGACGATGAATCCGATGCCCGCCGACAGTACGTCCGTCTTCTGGTCGTAGGAGGTCAGCGCCCGGCGCAGCAGGGTGAGGTATTCCTCGGTGCCCCGGTCCGTCATCTCGTACTCGACGCGGGGCGGGCCGCCGGCGGTGCTCGGGGCGACCTCGTGGGCCAGCAGGAGGCCTTCCTTCGCCATCTGCTTGAGCGCGTGGTAGATCGAGCCCGGCTTGGCGTTGGACCATTCGTGGGCGCCCCAGAATTCCAGGTCGTTGCGTACCTGGTAGCCGTGCGCCCGTCCGTGCTGGCGGACCGCACCGAGGACCAGCAGGCGGATCGCTGACATGGGCGTCTCCCTTCAAGACAACTTTGACTAGCTTATGGCTCCGCGAGGCGGCCGACGGTCGCGCGAGGCACGTAATCAAGTTTGACTAATTGCACCGGGCGCCGTACGGTTCTGCGGTAGTCAAGTTTGAGCAATTCAGGGGAGGCGCCACCAGCCGCCCGGCCTCCGGCCACGACCGCCCACTGCTTCGATCACACACCGAGGGAGTAACCGTGCCCCTGCCCGAAACCGTTTCCGGTGATGCCGCGACCGCGCTTCCGCCGCTCTCCGTCCAGGCCGAGCGCCTGATCGAGCTCGGGGTGCCCGAGATCGCCGGGACCTCCGCCGCCGAGCTGCGGGCCTTCGCGGGCGCGGGCGGCGACGGAGTCCTGCTCGCCGTCCACCCCGACCGGGCCCCCGCCTCCGCCCTCGCACCGCTGCTGCGGCGGGAGGGGAAGTCCGGTTTCGTCGTCGCCGACATGCACGACGTCGACCGGTTCGCGCCCCACCAGATCGAGCTGCCCGACTCGCCCCTCTACCTCGTCGGCGGCCTCGACCGCGGCGACCGCATGGCCAACTGGAGCCCGGACGAGGCGCTTCCCGCCCTCAGCGAGGAGGGCCGCACCCCGCTCCTGCTCACCGAAGGCATCCACTGGGTCCTCCAGCAGCCCGCCGCGCTCGACCGCAACCACTGCTTCATGACCATCGGGTCGCGCCTGCTCAAGGCCAACGGCACGCCGGACGCCCGCACTCCGGCGATCTGGATCAGCAACGGGACCGGGCGGGACGGCCTCGAGCGGCGCAACGCACCCAAGGTCGGGTGGTGTTGGTGGAACAATCGCCACACCTGGCTCGGCTTCGCCTCCACCGCGGGCCGTCGGGCGTAGTCCTGCGGGAGGCATGCCGTGCGCCGCCCGCGGGCGTTGGCCGGGCCGCAGTCGTGCTGCCCATGACCAAAGTTGCGACCCTCCCCCGTGGGGATCGCTGCCTTTGGGCGGCGCATACAGCCATACGGAAGGCCCGTCGCGAGTGCGAGGGGCCCGCCCCATTGGCGGCATGGGCAAGATCCTGCTCCACCATCCCTCGACTGTCAACAATAGTTTGCACATACCTCAACTCGGGGCCGGTTCAGCGCTCTTGCCCATCGCCTCGCGCTGGAATCGACTGCCGGGGAGCCGCTGTCGACGCGGAGGGCTTTGGACCCTTCCCTGTCACGGCGAAAGCGGCGATGATCGTGGCACTCGCCGCCCCGGCCGCTCAGCGCGCCGGCGCCGGCAGCCGATCGAGCCAGCAGGAAAGAGACCGATGAGCGGCACGGGGGACGAACGGGCGTCGCTGATCTCGGCACGTCTCGACTTCCTGTTCGCACACATCTTCCCCAGGGACGGCGGTCCCCAGTCGGAGGAAGCCGTCAGCCTCGCCACAGGTGTGCCGCTCGCCCTCCTGCGGCGTCTTCGGGCGGGCGGTCCCTGCACGGAGGGCGTGGACGACGACCCGTTCATCGCCAGGCTCGAACACCTGCTGAAGACCCGGAGGACCTCCGAGGGCAAGCCGCACACGATCACGGACGTGGCGAGGGCGTGCGGAAAGTCGCGGACCTGGCTGTACAACCTGCTGGACGACAAGAGCAAGCCGAGCCTGGAGTCCACCAAGCTGCTCTGCAAGATATTCGGGGTGGACCCGTCCTTCTTCACGGACGGCCCCCTGGAGGCCCTGGCGCGGCATTTCGGCATCGAGGCGGGAGCGCGGTTCTTCGTACTCCCCGATGACGACGACCTGGTGCAGGAGACGAAGAGCCAGGTGGAACTGGTCGCGCTGCTACGGGAAGTCGGCGCGCCGGCGGTACTCAGCCGCTACCTCGGCACCCTGCCCTCGGATACGCCCCGCTCCGGGGCCTGACCCGGCGGTCCGGCCGGCCCGGCCGGACCCGGGTGCCCCCGACGCCGGATGCGGCGGCAGCCATCCGGGGCTCGCTCCTTTACGCTGCCATGAGGTCACAGTGGGCGGTCCGTGGATGCGGGACCGGCCACGGGCGATGCGGCAGACCTGTGGACCGGACGAAGTGCGCGTCCTGTCGCGGGTCTTGTAGGAGGAGAGGCCGGCCGTGGCGGGAATCAGGGCAACCGTCGGGATCGTCGCGGAGACGGTCCGGGAGATCCGCGCCCTTCGCAGGTTGCGCAACACCTTCTGCTCGCAGCTGGGGCTGCCCGCGCATCCGACCATCGACGAAGTCGTCTCGGCCGTGTCCGACCACCGCGGTATGCCGATCCGGATCCTCCACCTGCCGCTGAAGTACCCCCTCACGGGAGGCCTCTTGCAGGGCCCCGGCGAACTGATCGTCGTGGTCGACAAGGACTCGCCGAGCATCCTGCAGAACTTCGTGGTCGCCCACGAGCTGGCGCACGCCTTCCTCGGGCACGATCCGGAGACGGCGGGGCACGACCTCCACGACGAGCTGCTCGCCAGTCTGGCACCCGCGCTCAACCCCAAGGTGGCCCGCATGATGCTGGCCCGTACGTACTTCGACGAGGGCGGACCCGCGCATTCCCACGGCCAGAGTCCGCCCGAGCGGGAGGCCGAGACCCTGGGGCGGCTCATCGTCAGCATGATCACCAATACCGGCGGCAACTCGGCGACATCGGCGAGCTCTGCCCTGCGCCACAGGGGGACCGGTGTCTGAAGACACTGCGGACGTCGTCTACCTCGTCGTCGCCGCGATCGCCTCGTGCACCACCCTGGCGAAGTTCGTCGCGTGGCAGCGGGAACGCTCCCCCGCCCTGCGGCTGATCGCCGTGTGCTCCGCGGTCGGGGTGGGCGCGTTCGTGTTCGCCACACCCGTGGTCTACCGCGGCATCGCCGGGCTCACCGGTGCGCAGAACCTCGCCGAGCTGCTGGTCTTCTTCTGCATCCTCGGCTTCTTCGCCCACACGCACGTCATGTCACTGGTATGGCGGCCCCTCGCCGAGCCCGCCTCCGAGCGGAACGTGCTGGCGTTCCCGCTCGGCGTCTACGCCCTCGTCGGCGTGGCCATGACCGCCGGGTTCCTCGCCGGCGGACTCGACGACGCGCCGCACCCGCTGGACTTCAACATCGCCTACGGCCGGGATCCCGGCGCCCTGGTCATGCTGGCCGCGTTCCAGCTGGGCCTCGGCTACGCGTCGGTCTCCACCGCCCTGCGGTTCCGCCGCAACGCCCTCTCCGCCCAGGACGATCCGCGGCTGCGCCGGGCTCTGCAGCACATCGCCGTCGCCACCTGGTTCATCGCCGGGTACGTGGCGTGCGTCGGACCGGCCACCCTGGCCGGCGCCTTCGGCTGGAGCGGTCTGGACCCCCTGCACAGCCTGGGGCCGGTCTCCGGCACCATCGGAGCAATCATCATCAACTGGGGCTTCTCGGGCGCCGCGATAGCCACCTGGCGCACCGACCGTCGCGACTACCTGGCCCTGGCCCCGCTGTGGCAGCTGACCCGCCGCCCCGACCCCCGGATCGCGCTGACCGAGCCCAACCAGGTCACGCAGCTCGGCCTCGTGTACGTGCGGGACTGGCACCTGGTGACGCGCATGGCCGACATCCTCAGCGGGATCCGCAGCCTGTATCCGTACTTCAGCGACACCCCCGTCGACCGGATCCGCCAGGCCGCCCCGGGCGCCGGATGGTCGCAGGACGAAGAGCACGCCGCCGCGGCCGCCGCGGTCCTCCTGCGCGCGGTGGCGCTCGCCGAGAGCGGAGCCGGCACGGTGAGCGAGAGGGGCCGCCCGCTGCCGGGCTCCGGCCTGGAGCCGGCCGCCCAGCGCGCCCACCTGGTCCGCATGGCCCGTCACCTCGAACACCCCGACGTCCTGACCGCGGCGGGGGTGGACGCGGACGGGCGGCTGATCCCCGAGTAGAGGGGTCGGGTTCCCGACGGGGCGCCCGGCGGTGCCGCCCCCCTCACCGTCCCGGAGCTGCGCGCCGTGCCCGCAGCGCCATCGCGACGCGCCACCAGAACTCCGGGGTCCGCAGTTCCGCCGGCCGCCGCCGCATGTTGACGACGTCGAGGAACCTCTCGTTCACCCACGCGTCCGTGGTGGAGGCCCGGGCCATCCAGTCCGCCATCCTCCTGGCCACCCGGTATCCACGCGGATAGGGGCCCGTGACGTGCGGCTGCGCCAGGTCGGAGAGGGTCGAGACCTCCCATGCAGCGTCCACGACGACCCTGACGTGGTGGAAGTAGGCATGGGCCGGCGCGTGGAGGTCAGCTCCCTTGCGCAGGTACGCCGCCAGGCAGGACGCGTGCAGGAAGGCGCTGGTCATCCCCTGCCCGTACACGGGGTTGAAGGAGGCCACGGCGTCACCCGCCACGAACAGGCCGCCCGGCAGGCGGTCCAGCGCCCACCAGTTGCGGCGCAGCGAGTGCGACATGGTGTACGTCTCGACCTCGCCGATCATCGCGCAGCGATCGGCCACGACCCCGAACGGACCGGCTTCCATCTCCCGCATCCGCCGCAGGAACTCGGCGGGCTCACGGGAGGGGCGCTTCTCGGCGTAGGCGACGATGACCGCCATCCACTGATCGCCCTCCACCGCTGCCATGGCTCCCGTATCCGGCTGTTCCACGGCGCTGGCGGCGGCGGTGGGCAGCTGGTGCGCCACGCTCACTCCGGGCAGTTCCCCACGCCGGCGGAAACGGGCTGTGGCGTAGCCCAGATCGATCCGCATGCGGTCGACCGGGGGCTCCGGCCACCCCTCCGTGCCGAGCCAGGACGTCAGTCTGCTCGACCGGCCCGTGGCGTCGACGACCGCGTCGGCGGGCACCACGGTCACGTCGGCCGGGCCGGCGGCGCGGAGGCGTACGCGGACGCCGGCCACCCGTCCGTTCCGGATGTCCAGGCCGCACGCCCGGCCCGCCATGACGGAGACTCCGTCGTCCAGGACGGTCCGCCGGCGGATGTGGTCTTCGAGGAGGGTGCGGCTCACACCGATCAGCTCGTTGCCGGGAACGCTGATCTTGCGGGTTCCGTTCTCGAACAGCTGGATCTCATGGCCCGATCCGAGGACCGCTCCGTCTGCCACCAGGTCCTCGGACAGACCGGGAAACCAGCGTTCCGCCTGTGTCCGGCCCATGTCGAGCAGCGCGTGGAGCTGCCCGCCCTGCGGCACACCGCCCCGTGCGCCCGTCGTGGCGAGTCCGTCGGGCTCGACGACGGTGACCCTCACGCCCTGGCCGCGCAGGGCTCGTGTCGCTGCGAGCCCCGCGATGCTTCCGCCCAGGACTACTACGTGTCGCACGTGCTCGTTCCCCCTCTTCCGCCGGCCGGCCTTCCCGTCCGGCGACCCGCGCACTAGAACTCCGGGCCAATCTAAGGCCGTTCCGGTTGCCGGCCAACGCGGAGGGGGTTGCCGGCGGGCGGGCGGTGGCGGCCGTGCTCAGCTCCCGGAAGGATCGGGCAGCCGACGGAGTTCGAGGAGGGCCATCGCGATCTTCACCCCGGTGGCGATCGTCAGGGCCTGCAGAAACGGCATGCCCGTGAGCCACAGGGCCACCATCATCACCGTGAGAACCAGGAACGCGGGAAGCAGGTTGGTCCGCGTGATCGCGGCCTTCAGGTGCCCGGCCATGCTCCGGCTGCTCCGGCTCCGATCCGGCGTACCGATGGGACGCGCGGTGAGGCCTTCCTCCTCCTCTTCGGCTCGCGGCATCGGCTGCTCTCCTTCCGTCGTACCCGTCTCCCGCGACGAGCCTCCGGTGCGCCCGGGCCGACTGCCACTCCTGCCCCCGCCTCCGCCGCCATCCGACGTACAGGTTCACCACGACGGCGGTCCGTTCCCGGTGGGGCCGCGCCTTCGGACATCCCGCCGTGTGAGGCACGTCACTGTTCCGGGGGTTCGGGTCGGCCATGCGTGATCATGGTCGGATGGAAGCTCGTTTCCTTGGTATCCCCGACCTGACCGAAACCCCGTCCGCGGCGGTCGTGGTCGACGTCATGCGTGCCTTCACCGTGGCGGCCTGGGCATTCGCCCGGGGCGCGGAGAAGATCGTCCTCGCCGAGTCGCTGGACGGGGCCCTGGCGCTCAAGGCCCGCCACCCGGACTGGGTGGCGCTCAAGGACGGTCCGCCGGCGGCCGGGTTCGACGCCGTCAACTCGCCGGGGCTGCTGCGGTCCGCCGACCTGGGCGGGCGGACCGTCGTGCAGAAGACCACGGCGGGTACGGTCGGCGCCCTCGCGGTCAAGGACGCGTCGCTGGTGCTGTGCGCCGGCTTCGTGGTGGCGGAGGCGACGGCGCGGCTCCTGCGGGCGCGCGGGTGCGGCAGCGTCACCTTCGTGGTCACCGGCGAGGACGGGCGCGCCGATGAGGATCTGGCGTGCGCTCAGTACATCGCCCGGCGGGCCACCGGGTCCGGGGCGGACGCGGCCGGCTACCTCCGCCGCGCCGCCGGGTCGCGCGCCGCCTCCGAGCTGGCGGAGGGCGTACGCCAGGGGTCCCATCCCGATGACGTCGCGCTCTGCCTGGAACTCGACCGGTTCCCCTTCGCCATGGTGGCGGCGTCGGAGGACTCGTACATGGTCCTCCGCCCGTTCGCCGTGCCCACGCCCGCCGAAGGCGCTCCGGTCTGATCGCCGTTCAGTAGGTCACGCCGCGCGTCCGTACCGCCCGTCGCCGTTCCCCCGGTCAGCGGCCGAGGGCGTTCATCAGGATGATGGCGACGAGGTTCAGGAGCACGACGGTGATCACGCCGCCGATCATGGCCCAGGCCCTGCGCGATTCGTCCACGTCCGCCACCTCCCGGCTCCGCCGCTCTCAGCCATGGTGGCGCGCTTCCCGCCGGGGCACACCTCGGGCGGGCGGAGGGCCTGCCGGGCCCCGCCGCCCGCGCTCACGGGGCGGAGGCGCCCGTCACGAGGGGCGGTTCAGGCCCCAGGTCTGCAGGACGAACGGCCGGCCCTTCTCCTCGCCCGTGATCAGCGGCACGTCAAGCAGTGCGAAGCCCGCCTTCTGCGCCACCGCGACACTGGCGGCGTTCTCGGCCTCCAGTTCCAGGATCACCTGCTCCGCACCCATGTGTTCGAACGCGTACGCGGCCATCACCCGCACCGCCCGTGCCGCCAGTCCCCGGCCGCGGTGCGCCGGGCCGACCGCGTAGCCGATCTCCATGCCCTCGGGGGCGCGCCGCAGCATGATCTCGCCGAGCGGTGCGCCGCCGTCGACGGTGATGGCGAGCAGGATGGTCGTGCCGTCCTTCCGCAGTTGCCGGTCCCGGGCCAGCCGTGCGTGGGCGGCCGCCTCGTCGAAGGGCGACACGATCGGCGTCCAGTACGCGATGTCGGGGTGGTCGAACAGCTCCGGCATCGCGGCCAGGTCCGTCTCCGTCCAGTCGCGCAGCACGAGCCCCTCCCCCGACAGCTCGATCCGCTCGGGCAAGGACGACGACGTGGTGCTGCTCATGGTGTGGGACCTCCTGGGGGTCTGATCAGGACGAGGCAAGATAACCGGGCCGCGTCACGGCCGCACGCGCATTTCCAGGGCATCGAGCGACGCGGCCCGGCGTACCGCTCCCGGGCGTCCGGCTCCTGCTAGCCGGCCGTGTCCAGGCCGGCGAGCAGGCGCAGGCCGTCTTCGGCCGGGGTGCCCGGGGCCGCGGAGAGCACCAGCAGCTCCAGTCCCGGTTCGTGCGGCAGTGCGAAGTTCTCCTGGTGCAGTTCCAGCAGGCCGACCAGCGGGTGCCGGTAGGCCTTGCGCCCGTGGGTGCGGGCGCGTACGTCCGCGCGGGCCCAGAGGCGGCGGAAGCGGTCGCTGCCCATGGCCAGTTCGCCGATGAGGGAGGCCAGGCGGGGGTCCTCGGGGTGTTGGCCGGCGGCCAGGCGCAGGTGCCCGACCACGTCGAGGGTGCACTGCTCCCAGTCCGCGTAGAGGCCGTGCTCGGCCTCCTCCAGGAAGAGGTGCCGGGCGATGTTCAGGCCCGGCATGGGCCGGCCGAAGAGGAGCCCGGCGAGGCGGTTCCCGGCGAGGGCGTCCAGGCGGTGGTCCATGATCAGCGCGGGTGCGTCGGCGACCAGGCCGAGGACGCGCAGCAGTTCCGGCCGGACCCGCCCGCCCGGCGCCTGGGCGCGGCGCCGGCGCTGCCGGGCGAGCCGGTGGAGGTGCTCGCGTTCGGTCTCGTCGAGGCCGAGGACGCGGGCGAGCGCGTCGAGGACCTGCTCGGAGGGCTGGGTCGCGCGGCCCTGCTCCAGGCGTACGTAGTAGTCGACGCTCACCCCCGACAGGTGCGCCACCTCTTCGCGGCGCAGCCCTTCGACCCGGCGGCGGCTGTCGGTGGGTATGCCGACGGCGGCCGGGGCGACGCGGGAACGCCGGGTCCGCAGGAACCCCGCAAGATCGTCCATGCCCTCCAGTATGGCCCGGGTCGTGGGCGCGAGGGTGGTACTGCCGTTCCCAGGATGGCCGGTCCGACGGAACGGGCGTCCCTGAACACCGGGCGCCGCGGCGCCCAGGATGGGGGCATCCGATCCGAAGGAGTTCCCGTGAAGACGCTGATCGTCCACGCCCACCCCGAACCGCAGTCGCTCAACAGCTCGTTGAAGGACCTCGCGGTGTCCACGTTGGAGGGCGCCGGGCACGAGGTGCGGGTGAGTGATCTGTACGCGATGGGCTGGAAGGCGGTCGTGGACGCCTCCGACTACGGCCCCGGTGCCTCCGGCCGATTGAGGGTGGCCCTGGACTCGGGCCGGGCCTTCGAGGCCGGGACGCTCACCCCGGACGTCCTCGCCGAGCAGGAGAAGCTGCTGTGGGCGGACACGGTCATCTTCCAGTTCCCGCTGTGGTGGTACTCGATGCCCGCGATCCTCAAGGGCTGGGTGGACCGGGTGTTCACGTACCGCTTCGCGTACGGGGTCGGCGAGCACAGCGACACCAAGTACGGGGAGCGTTTCGGTGAAGGCACCCTGGCGGGCCGCAGGGCGCTGCTGTCGGTCACCGTCGGCGGCCCGGAGTCGCACTACTCGGCCCGGGGCATCAACGGCCCCGTCGAGGACCTGCTGTTCCCGATCCACCACGGCATCCTCTACTACCCGGGCATCGAGGTCCTGCCGCCGTTCGTGCTGTACGGCACCGACCGGATGGGCGACGAGGAGTACGCGGAGGTCGCCAAGGCCTGGGAGCAGCGCCTGCTGACCCTGGAGTCGACCGAGCCGATCGCGTTCCGGCGGCAGAACTTCGGTGACTACGAGATCCCCTCGCTACAGCTGAAGGAGGGTCTGGAGCCCGCGGGCCGCACGGGTTTCGGGCTGCACGTACGCGGCTGACGGGCCGGGGCCGCGCGTCCGACCGTACCGGCCCGCCGGAGGGTTTTGGCTTGAACTCGCCCTATCGCGGGGTTCCGGCGCCCCTGACGCCGCCGCCGCCGGCACCGCCGGGCCGGCGGGCCCCTTACGGGAGCAGTCGCTCCGGGGACGTCGCCCACCAGAACGTCAGCTGGGGCACCGTCTCCAGGCCCAGTGCCTCGCGCAGCTTCGAGACCTGGGCCGTCACGGTGCGCTCGCTGAGCCCGAGGTTCTCCCCGATCTGGCGGTGGCTCCGGCCGGCCACGATGCCGCGTACGATCGTCCGCTGGATCTTCGAGGTCTTGGTGTCGTCGTCGCCCTTCCCCGCGCTCGCGTCCGCTTCGCCGGGCAGCCACGGGTCGGCCCGCTCCCACTGCTGCCAGAAGTGCGCGGCCAGCACGGCGCACACGCCGCGGTCCTGGGTGTACCAGGCGGCCGCCGGCTGGACGGTGCCGTCATCGCCGTAGACCTCGAAGAACGCGTGCTTGCGGTCCACGATGATTAACCGCAGGAAGTCTTCGCCGAGGGTGCGGACCTGGGCGCCGGCCCGCGTCATGGTGGCGACCCAGTCCCGCTGCGTCGGGTTGGTCCGCCCGTTGGTCCGGTAGATCGTCCGTACGGTCACGCCGCGCCGGGCCGCCTGCAGGTCCCGTGGCAGCGCGCCCTTGAGGACCTGCGGTTTCCGGTGGCCGGGCTGTGCGGTGAGGATCTCGGACTCGGCGGACTGGATGGTGCGTATCGTCTCCGCGTTGACCTCCGGAACGGTGCGGAGCAGGAGGGTCCCGACCGGGCCGGGGCTGTAGTGGTAGCGCTGCTGCTCGGCCTCGAGCTCGCGCACGTGGGCGGGGACGGCGGCCAGGGCGGCGGTGACGTCGGTGAGCGCCTTGAGGACGGCGTCGTTGAGCTGCGTCTCCAGGTAGCGGGACGGGGCGGGGACGTACGTACCGGGTTCGTGGGTATTGGGGAAGAGGATGTCCCGCGCGAGGAGCGAGGCGAGTCCCGGCTCCTCGTCGGGCAGTACCTCGCCCTGCAAGGCCCTGCGGTAGGTGCGCAGTTCCACCGCGGTCAACCGGGAGGTGTCGGGGGCGGCGGATATTTCCCGTTCCGTCATCAGATCTTTCTTCCTCTTCCTGAACTGCGGGTGGACGCAGTATCGCGAAGGTTGATCGCGCCCCTGACCCGGTAGAGGCTTGATCCCGTGCCACAGGGCCCGTGGCGCGGAGAAGGCCCCGCTGCCCGCATCGTCCGCGGGGGCAGGGCCGGCCAAGGGAGGAACGCCTTGATATCGATCAACATCCGGTCAACCATCACCGCCGTGCTGCTCGCGATCCTCGCGGTCACAGGACTCAGTGGTGTCGCGGCGGCCAGTGGGCCGGCCGGCACCAATTGGGGAATCGCAGCCATGGGAGAGGTGGAACAGCAGGCCGACGCCGACGTCGTGTCCGCGGGTTCACTGATCCAGCCGCCGGACTCCGACTGGGGATGATCCTCCCGCGCTGCGGCGCACAGCACCCGGTGCAGCGGTAACCCCGCCCGGCCGGGTGCGACGCCGTTTCCGGGGCCGGTCCGCCACGAGGAGATCGTGCGCCCTCGTGGCGGACCGTCACGGAGCAGCCGTGGTCACCGCCGCGGGCTCCGACGGTGCCTCGCGGGGGCAGGCCGGAGAGCCCGGCCGACGGTCCGCCGACGGGTGGAAGGATGAGCTGATGTGGCCCCGACTGCCGTTCGGGAACCGGCTACGGGCCGAGCTGGGGGCTCCTGGACGCTCCCGCAGGCTGGGCAGCAGCCCTCGCTCGCGCGTGTGGCGCGTCGTGCTGCCGGACGCGACGGTGGTGGTGAAGCAGGTCGTCGACGGTCCTGACGCCGATGAGCGCTACACCCGCGAGGTGACGGCCCTGCGGCTCGCCGCCCGAGGTGAGGATCCCGTGGTGCCCGCGCTGCTGGCGACCGATCCCGGCGAGCGGGTGCTGGTGCTGGAGCACCTGGAACACCGGCGTCCGGCCGGGGACTGGATCGTCGGCTACGCGGGCGCGTTGGCGCGGCTGCACGCGACCGCGCGCCCCGAGGACGCCGGGGCGCTCCCCCGGTGGAGAGGACCGAGCCGGGCCGATGCCGACGCCTTCCTGCGGCTGGCCGCGGCCCTGGACGTTCCCGTCACGCCTCGCGTGGCCGGCGGGCTCCACGACCTCGTGGAACGGCTCGACGGGGCGGGCGGGCATGCCCTGCTCCATGGGGACCCCTGTCCCGGCAACGACCTCCACACCGCCACGGGGGTCAGGTTCATCGACTTCGAGCAGGCGTCACTGGGCAACGGCCTGACGGAACTCGCCTACCTGCGCATCGGCTTCCCGACCTGCTGGTGTGTCACTTCGGCCGCGGAGCCGCTGCTGCAACGGGCCGAGAGCGCGTACCGCGGCGCATGGCGCGCCGCGACCGGCTCCGAGGCCCCGGGTGACCTCACCGACGCGTGCGCCGGCTGGCTGCTGCGGGGCGACGGGCTGGTCGAGCGGGCACGCCGCGACAGCACCGATCACCTGGCCCGGATTCCGTACCGGGACTGGAAGTGGGGCACCGCGACGGCCCGGCAGCGGCTCGTTCACCGGCTCGGTGTCGTCGGCGGGATGGCCGCCGGCCACAGCTCGCTCAGCGGCCTGGGCGACCTCAGCACGGCCATGCGCCGAAGCATGCTGGCTCGCTGGCCCGGGCTCCGGCCGGTTCCGTCGGAGCGGCCGTAGCGGAGCCGCCGCGGCGGGCGGATCGCCGGGCGCCGATCGGCGGCCGCTATCCGAGCCAGACGATGTCCAGGACCGACAGGCGGCGCAGTGGCCGGTTGATCCAGTAGACGACGGCCAGCGCGCCCGCGGAGGCGATGCGTACGTCCTCGCCCTCGGGGTCGCCGGTGTCCCACTGGTGGAAGCCCCACGGTCCGGCGGACGCGGCGTCCAGGATGTCCCAGGCCGTCTCCTCGGCGTGCCCGGGCAGGGTGGTGAGCACCTTCGCGGCATGCGGGGACAGACGGATCGCGTACGGCCGGCTGGTCACCGACCCCTGCTCCCCGGTTCCTCCAGGCCGTCCACCCCGGCACCGGCCCCCGGGTCGGTTCGGTGCCGAGGCCTGCGGGGCCGGACCTCCCGCCTGGTGTGGTCCCCCGTCTCCCGCACGCCCGGAAACGACACCGCGCCGAGGGTGACCGGCGTGGACCGAAGGCACTCGCCGTCGACGGCGTAACGGGCCACGCGGGGCTCCGGTGGAGAGGTGCGCCGGCCTCGGTCTCCTCGGACCGGGCGGGAAGCGGCCACGGCCCAGACCTGGCCCGGCATGCCGACGCGCGCTGAGAGGGTCATGCGTCCGCATTCTGCCGCACGCCGTTGCGGCGGCTCGGCGTCGGGGTGTGCCGAGGCGGGGGGCCGCCGGCCATGATGCTCAGGCTGAAGAGGGTGACGGGGGCGACCCGGCGCTCGGCGAGCGTCTTGTGGACCAGCCGCGCCAGCGGCAGGGCGCCGCTGACGAGCGGGAGAGCCACTGGCCGAGGCGGTCCGCTCCGTTCGCCCCGCCGCTCCCCCGTGGGCCACCACCGGCGGCGCGACGCGGCGGGACAGCAGCGAGCCCGTCCAGCAGCCGTGCAGCCACAGCGCCGGCGGCCCGGCGGTCAGCCCGGCCCCGGCCACCGCCGCCGCGATCGCCGCCCCTGTCGCCGTGCCCGCCCCTGAGGCCGCCGTCGCCCTCCCCGCCGCCCCCGGCCCCGTCGCGTTGCAGGATGGGCCGACGCCGGGCACGCCGGCACCCACGAGGGGATGACAGATGACGAACGGTGATCCGGCCGCGTTCCACCAGATCAAGATCCGCGTCGCAGGACTGGTCCTGGACGGCCGGGACGTGGCGCTGATCCGGCGGACGAACAGCCGGGGGTTGACCCACTACTCCCTGCCGGGCGGCAACGTGGAGCCGGCCGAGCCCCTGCCCGACGCCCTGCGGCGTGAGCTCCGGGAGGAGCTCGGCCTGGCTCCGGAGGACCTCGCGGAGGCGCCGTGCTTCATGTGGCTGCTGGACGCCATGGTGAGCCGGCCCGGCTCCACACCGCCGCGCAAGCTCCACCTCGTCTACCGCGTCCGCCTGAATCCAGGAGTCCGTCCGCACTTGCGGGCGTTCGAGGACGACGACGCGGTCGGCCGCGGGGAAGTCGTCTGGCTGCCCGTCGACCGGACGCGGGACCTCGTCCTCTTCCCGCCCGTACCCATCGCCGATGTCGGGCTCGCCGAAGGCGTCGACAGGGGACCGGCCCTGCTTCCCCCCTTGGACGACACCAATTACGAGTGGGTCTGACCGGTCCGGCCGGGGCCGGTACGCAGGACGCGGGACCGGGGTCGTGGCATCCGGCGTGGCACGTTCCCACGTGGGAGGAGCCGTCACTACCCTCGGCGCATGGCAGACACGTTCGATCACGCTCCCGCGGTCTGGACCGCGAGGCAGCTGCGCTCCGCCCTGGCCGATGTTCCCGACGACGCCCCGATCAGCATCGGCGTAGCAGGTACGCCCGGCGACTTCGACGAGTACGACGAGTTCGTGCTCGTGGGCGCCGAACCCGTGGAGGTCGACCCCGGCGACGGCGAGGATCCGGGCACGCCCCAGGTCGAGTTCACCCTCTTCGCCGACGCCAAGGCAGGGCTGTACTACCTCGACATGGAGTGACGCCGGCCTGCGGCCCGCCCGGGCCGCGGCGGTGTCCATGCATTCCCGGCCGCGGGCCGGCCCTCACGTACACGGCGGCGCCCCCACCAGGGGGCGCCGTACTCATGTCGCCCTCGCCGCCCTCGCCGCCCTCGCCGTGCCTGCGCGGGCTCGACGCCAACCCGCACGGCCTCCGGGCCATCTTGCCCCACCTATTGAAATTCGATAGATTCACATCGCGATTCGATAGAAGGAGGGGCCATGGGACAACTGACGGTGCAGGCTCTGCGCGCGGTCCTCGTGGTGATGCTCGCCGGCACGGTGTTCGTGCAGGCGTTGATGGTGTGGGCGTTGGCCGCGGACCCGGAGGAGGGGACGCTCCCGCTGACCCCGCTCCGCGTGATCGTGATCCTGGGAGCGGTGACGGTCCAGGTCGTCCTCGTCTGCGTCTGGCGGCTGGTGACGATGGTCCGGCGCGGCACGGTGTTCTCCCATGCCGCGTTCCGGTACGTGGACGCCGTGATCGGCGCGTTCCTGGCGGCCGACCTGCTGGTGTTCTCCATCTTCCTGGTGGCGCACGGGCAGATGGAGCCGCCCGGGGTCCTGTTCCTCGGCGGGACCGGCATCGGGATCATCGGTGTCGCGCTCATCGTGCTGGTGCTCCGGATGCTGCTCGCCCAGGCCGTGGCGCGCGACGTCCAGGCAGCGCACATGCAGGCGGAGCTGGACGAGGTGATCTGATGGCGATCGTCGTCGACATCGATGTGATGCTGGCCAGGCGGAAGATGTCCGTGGGCGAGCTCGCGGACCGCGTCGGGATCACCCCCGCCAACCTCGCCGTGCTCAAGAACGGCCGTGCCAAGGCGGTGCGCTTCTCGACCCTCGCCGCGCTCTGCGAGGTGCTCGCGTGCCAGCCGGGCGACCTGCTGCGCTGGGAAGCCGAAGAGGTGGTGGACGAGTCTGCGGCATCCTGGGCCTGAGGCGGATCGGGGGCCCGCCGCAGCCCCACGCGCGGTCCGCAGCGGCCCTGCGCGCCAGGAGGAACCAGGTGGGTTTGAGCGGGCTGCGGGCGGGGGACCCGCAGCGGATCGGCGAGTTGACGGTCGTCGGGCGGCTGGGCGCGGGCGGCATGGGTGTCGTCTACCTGGCCCAGGGTCCTGGCGGGCGGCTCGTCGCCCTCAAGCGGCTGCGCGAGGAACTCGCCTCGGACGCCGGGTTCCGGGCGCGCTTCCGGCGTGAGGCCGCGACGTTGCTGCGCGTCCGGGGCGCGTGCACGGCAAGGGTGCTGGCGGTCGAGGCCGAGGCGCTCGTGGCGATCCACCGGGCCGGCGTCGTGCACCGCGACCTCAAGCCCGGCAACGTCCCGCTGTCCGGGCAGGGCCCGCCGGTGTCGCGGTCGGCACCGTGGGCTACATGGCGCCGGAACAGCTCCGCCGGCAGGCCGGAACTCCGGCCGGCGTGTTCGCGTGGGCGCTGACCGTCGCCTACGCCACCAGCGGGCGGCCCGCCTTCGGCACCGGGCCGGACCCGCCGGTGGAAGCACGACGTCAGCGCGTCGGACCGCACCCCGTCCAACCCGAAGGTCGAGTGCGCTGACTGCCGGGTCCTTGATCGGTGGCGCCGTCCGGCATGCCGGGGAGAATGCGGACATGCGCATCAGAGCCGTGCGCCTGGACGAGCTGCCGCTCCTCCAGGACATCGAGAGGGCCGCCGGGCAGTGCTTCCGGGACATCGGCATGCCGGAGATCGCCGACGACGAACCGCTCCCCCTCGGTGAGCTCGCCCGCTACCAGCGCGCCGGGCTGGCCTGGGTCGCGGCCGACGACGCGGACGTGCCGGCCGCCTACCTGATCGCCGACCGCGTCGACGGCAACCTGCACGTCGAGCAGGTCTCGGTGCATCCGCGCAGCTCGCGGCGCGGTGTCGGCCGGCTGCTGCTGGACCGTCTGGCGGAGCACGCCGCGGGTGAGGGGGCGCCCGCCCTGACGCTCACCACGTTCACCCGGGTGCCGTGGAACGCCCCCTACTACGCACGCTGCGGATTCCGGCTCGTGGACGACGACGGCCTCACTCCCGGTCTGCGCAGGATCCGCGAGCTCGAAGCGGCCCACGGCCTGGACCGCTGGCCGCGGGCCTGCATGCGCCGGGCGCTGTGACGGCCCGTGGCCCGTCGGCCCGTCCCCCGCACGGGCCGACCGGCGGGCCTGCGCATCCGGCCGGCCGGAGGATGCGTGCGGGGACACGCGACGGGAGCCGACCGGGATGCCGGACACCGCCGGTCGGTCGTACAGGGGGCGCGCCGCCCTGGCAGGCGCGCTGCTCCTCGCCGGGGGCGCCTTCGCCGGGTGCGGCGGCGAGGACGGGGCGCCGCGCGGGGCCCGTCGCCGGCCGTCGCGACAGGCACAGGGGACGAGGAACAGCGGAAGGCACGGGCGCGGTTGATCGCGGGGACGAAGGCCTTCGAGGAACGGTTCGACGAGCTCCGCACCGGCCAATGCCCCCGCCCGGCCGGGCGGTTCAGGTCCCGGGCGTGGTCAGGGTGCGCGCGACGTGGTCGGCGAGGTGCGGGAGCCAGTCGGTGCGGGCGTTGCCGAGGAGGTGGTCGCCGTGCGGGACGGAGAGGTAGGTGCCGTGCGGTGCGAGGCGGGCCAGGGGCTCGCCGTTCACGACCCCGGGGATGACGTCCGCCTCTCCGTCCACGACCAGCAGGGGGGCCGTGATCCGCGGTGCCAGGGCGGCCAGGTCCACGTGGCGTACGAAGGCGCGGGCGGCGTCGGCACCCCCGGTACGGCGGGCCATGATGTCCCGTACCGGCGGGGGCAGTTCCGCCCAGTCGAGGCGGAAGGGCCCGCTGACGGTGGCGACCGCCGCCACCCGTGGCTCCAGGGCCGCAGCGCGGGCGGCGAAGTAGCCGCCCAGGCTGAGTCCGACGAGGCCGACCCGTGTGGCGCCGAGCGCGTCGATGACGCGGCTGACGACCCGTTCGTACTCCGGCCGGAGGGTCGTCGCGTCCGCGAGGACGCCCTGTCCCGGGCCGTCCATCGCGAACACGGCCAGGCCCCTGGCCAGCAGCGCGGACGCCAGGTCGAGGAACTCCTCCTTGGCCGAGTCCAGTCCGGGGACGACGACCACGGTGGCGGGCGCGTCGCCCGGGCCGCGCAGCCAGCCGGTGAAGCCGTCGCCGCTCACCCGTCGCGCGCCCGGCTCCAGCAGGCTCAGGGCCCGGCCGAGGGCTTCGTCCGCTTCGGCGGCGGCACGGCCCGCCTGCGCGTGGGGCGCGAGCGTGGCCAGGTGGAACCACCGGGCCGCCATCAGCAGGTGCTCGCCCGCGGAGACGGACGAGGCGGCCCGGTCGGCGCGCGTGAGGTGGGTGTGCGCGGTGCGGACGAGGGCCGGGGCCCAGTCGTCGAGGGACGTGAACGCGTCGGTGACGCGCCGGTACTCGTGGGGGTCGACTCCCGCGCCGGTGGCGCGGGTCCACTGGGCGGCGGCGAACTCGTGGGCGTTCATCGTGCGGTTCCTCCGGTCAGCAGGACGGCTTTGCCACGGATGCGGCGTTCTCGCAGGTCGACCAGCGTGTCGGCGGTCCGCGTCCAGTCGGCGGTCCGGCCGGTCTCGGGGTGCAGCCGGCCCCGTTCCACCAGGCGCACCAGGGTCGCGAGATCGGGGCCGTAGGGGGCGCCCGCGTAGTGGAAGTGCCGGATCGTGACGCGCTCGGGTCCGTTCAGCAGGTCGAAGAAGTCGAGGGTGACCGGAGTGCGGCTGGCCTGGCCGAACCAGACGAGGGTGCCGCCGGGGCGCACCTTGGCCAGTGCGGCCGGCAGGGTGGTGCCGCCGGTGGACTCCAGTACGACATCGAACGGGCCTTCGGCCTCGGTGACGTCGTGCACCACCCGTGCACCCAGTGCGGTGAGCCGCTCGCCACGGTGCGGCGTGGCCGTCACGGCGGTCAGCTCCGCTCCGGCCCCCACGGCCAGCTCGGTGACGTAGTGGCCCACGCCGCCCGAGGCGCCGGTCAGCAGGACCCGCCGCCCGGCCAGGGAACCCGTCGTGCGCAGCAGGCGCAGGGCGGTGATCCCGGCGAGCGGCAGGGCCGCCGCCCGTGCGCTGTCGACGGTGTCCGGGAGCACCGCGAGGGAGTGGGTGGGCACGGCCGCGTACTCGGCCCAGCCGCCCTGGGCCGGATGCCCGACCACGCGGGTGCCGATGCCGGGGCCGGAGCCGTCGGCCGCGGCCTGGACGACCAGGCCCGCGATGTCCTTGCCGGGCAGCCAGCCGGGCGCGGGGTGTTCGAGGAGGAAGGTCTCGCCGCGGTTCGGTGCGAAGGCGTCGACCTTGACGAGTGCCTCGTCCGGCTCCGGGACGGGCTGGGGGGCCTCGGCGAAGGCGACCGGCCGCGTCGCGTCCCCGGTGGGAATCAGTCTCTGCATGCCGAGGATGCAACACCGGTGACCGCCCGCTGATCCAACAACCGGCGCGCGAGGCCGACAACCGATGGTTGTCGCCTATGGTGAGGGCCATGGATCTTGATGTGGCGCAGGTACGTGCCTTCGTGTGCGCCGCAGAGGAACTGCACTTCGGGCGGGCGGCCGGGATGCTCGCCATCTCCCAGCAGGCGCTGTCCAAACGGATCGCGCGGCTGGAATCCCTGCTCGGCACCCGGCTGTTCGAGCGCGGCGGCACCGGTGTCCGCCTGACCGGTGCCGGGCTGCGTTTCCTCGCACCGGCCCGGCACACCGTGGCCGCCGCCGACGCCGCGGTCGCGGCGGCCGCCGGGACCGGCCGGCCGCTGCGCGTGGACGTCTGGGGGCACCTGTACGCGCCGATGCGGACGCTGGCCCGGGTCGCCCCGGAGGCCGGGGCGCTGGTGCCGGGGCACGGCCGCGATATGCCCTCGGTCGCGGCGGCACTGCTGGACGGGGACATCGACGCGGCCTTCGGCCGGGTCCACCCTCCGCTGCCCGGCGGCCTGGCGCACCGGCTCATCCGCCTCGAACCCGTGGACGCCGTACTGAGCACCGCCCATCCGCTCGCGTCCGCGGCGGCGCTGCGGCCCGGGCAGCTGCGCGGCAGCGTGCTGTGGGCCCCCGGCACGCTGGACCGCCTCGATTTCCTCCACCAGTTCGCCGAGCGGTTCGGCATTCCGGACCGGGCCACGGGCATCAACCTCGGGCTCGGCCACTTCCTCGCGGAGGTGGCCGGGGACCCGCGGCGGTTCTCGCTCGTGCCGGCCGACGTCCCGCTCCCGGACGTCCCCGGCCTGTGCTCGGTCCCGCTGGTCGACCCCACGCCGCTGTACGCCTGGTCGCTGCTGTGGCGGACGGGCAACGGGCACCCGGGGCTCGGCCGCCTGACCGCGGCCTGTGCCGCCGAAGCGGGGCGCAGCCGTTGGCTGGAGTACGACCCGGCGCGCGACTGGATGCCCGAACCGCCGGCGGGCGGCCCCTAGGGGAACGGCTGCCGCCGGCCGTGCGTACATGTGGAGGCCCGCCCCTTCTGAGGCCGCGCCCGGTGGCGGGCGTCACGGCCGGCGGCGAGACGCGCCGGGCCGGGGGGCGTGGGGGGCCGCTGCCGCGGCGGGTGACGCGGTGGTGCCGAGGAGGGCGAGGGCCAACGGGAGGGCTGACAGGGCCGCGCGGGTTCCGGACATGACGTTCTCCTTCGGCGTGCGGTGATGCGCACGGCGAGCGGAAGAGGATCCCATGTTCGCTAGAGGGTATAACTCACGTGAGGGGGAATAGGCTGCGTGATACCCACTAACCAGCCGAGCGGACGGCACGGCGGGGACGGGAAAGGCGGCCGGCCATGGCGGGAACGAGCACGACGACCCCGCGGGAGCGCTACCGGGCCCAGGTCCGCGCGGAGATCAAGGAGCGCGCCTGGGAGCAGATCGCCACGGCGGGGGCTTCCGCGCTCTCCCTCAACGCGATCGCCAAGCGGATGGGCGTGAGCGGACCGGCCCTCTACCGCTACTTCGGCGGTCGGGACGATCTGATCACCGAACTCGTGCGCGACGCCCACCGGAGCCTCGCCGACACCCTCCGGGCGGCCGCCGCGGCCGGTGCCGACCTGGGCGGACTGGCACACGCCCTGCGCGAGTGGGCCCTGGCGGACCCCCAGCGGTACTTCCTGCTCTACGGCACGCCCGTCCCCGGCTACCACGCGCCCGAGGACACCACCGCCATCTCCGCCGAGATCATGGCCACCCTGCTCGACGCCTGCGCGGCACCCGCTCCGGCCACAGACCCGGGCACACCCCCGGACACACCCCCGGCCCCGTTCACCGCCCACCTGGCGGAGCACCGCGACCGGGCCGGCGGCCATCCCGCCCCGCCCGAGGTCCTCCACCGTTTCCTGGCCTTCTGGACCCGCCTGCACGGCGTGCTGTCCTTGGAGCTCGCCGGTCACTTCGCCCCGATGGGCGTCGACCCCGCCCTGCTGTACGCCGCCGAACTCGACGCACTCACGAGCCCCGGGGACTGACGATCCCGGGCCGCACGGAGCGCTATGCCCCCATTACGTAGATATCCTGTGAACTGTGATCGAGTCCGGACGGCCGCGGCTGCGTCGGCGCCCCGGCCCGGGAAGGCTTGTGCGGCTGTCGCCGGTCATCCTGACCGTCGTCATCGCCAGCCTGGCGTACACCACTCCCCCGGAGATGGCCTTCAGCCGCCTCCTGCCCGCCGCCCCGGCCCTGGCCGCCGCCATGTGGCCGGTGCTCCCCACCGTCCTGCTCGGTACGGTCTGCCTGATCCTGATGATCGGCCTCAGCCTCGTCTTCCCCGATCTGGGGACGTGGTGGACGGCCGCGGGGATCATCGCGGTCACCGTCGCCGCCGCGTACGGAAGCCACCTGCGGCTCCAGCGCGAGCGCACCCTCTTCCAGGTGAGGCTCGTCGCCGACGCGGCGCAGCAGGTGGTGCTGAGCCCCATGCCCCGCCGCTTCGGCGACGTCGCGATCGAGTCGCTGTACCTGGCGGCCGCGGCGGAGGCGCGCATCGGCGGGGACTTCTACGAGGTGGCCGACACGCCGTACGGGGTACGGCTGCTCATCGGTGACGTGCGGGGCAAGGGGCTGCCCGCGGTGGGGGCGGCCGCGGCGATCGTCAACGCCTTCCGGGAGGCGGCCTACGACGAGACCGACATGGTCGCCGTCGCACGCCGGATGGACGCCAGCAGCACCCGCTACAACGCGGCCTTCCCCGCCGACGGAGCGACGGAGCGCTTCGCCACCGCCCTGCTCGTGGAGATCCCGCACGGGGGCAGGCACATCGACATCCTCAACTGCGGACACCCCCCGCCGCTTCTCCTGAACCGCGGGGAGCTCCGTGTCCTCGACCCCGCCACCCCCTCACCGCTGCTCAGTCTGGCGGAGCTGATCGGCGATCACTACAGCGTCGACAGCTTCGAGTTCGCCCCCGGCGACCTGCTGCTCCTCTACACCGACGGGATCGCCGAGGCCCGCGCCCGCGACGGCGAGTTCTTCCCGCTGACGGCCTGGATGCGCCGGCAGCCCCCGACCCCGCCCCGCGAACTGCTCGCGGCGCTCCACCGCGACCTCCTCCACTACAGCAGGGGCCGGCTCGACGACGACGTGGCCGCCCTCGCCGTCCGCCTGTCTGAACCCTGAGGGCACGGCTACCCTGCGGACATGGTGTCCTCCTCCCGCCCCGGCCGTACGCGCCGCCTCGTCATGCCGGCGGTGGCCGCCGCCGCGGCCGCCACGGTGGCCGGCGTGTGGCTGTACCAGGACCGGGCGCGTCAGGGCGACTTCACCTCGGACCCGCGTCCCTGCTCGCTCGTGTCGGCGCAGACGGCCAGGCTGGTGGCGGGGCCGGCGGAAGGGGTGGAGGCCGGTTCGGCCTGCACCTGGGCGGGCCCCGGCCGTGACCCGCAGCCGGTCCTGGAGGTGCGGGTGACCCGGCTGGGGACACCGCAGGCTCGGGAGAGCTTCCGGCGCGTCAAGGAGGAGTCGGAGGGCAAGACGGGTCCGATGACGGCGGAACTGTCGGACTTCGGCGACGAGGCGTTCTCCCGCATCCGGTATCCCGGTGGGCGCCGGGTGACGAGCGAGGTCTACTTCCGCCAGGGCAACGTGGTGGTCGCGGTCCGGTACGCACCGCTCGACGGCGACATCGACGCGAACCACGCGGGCGCCTACGAGGTGGCCACGGAGGCGGCGGCCCGGCTCGGCAAGGGCAACTGACGGCCGGTCGGGGGCGGCGCGGGGAGGGCGTAGGAGTACAGGGTGTCGACCTGCCTGAACCCGGCCGACCGGTAGAGGGCGATGGCCGCGGTCCGGTCGTCCTCGCCGCCCCGGCCGGTGTTCGTCTCGACGTAGAGGAAGGCCTCGCGGGCGCCGTGGGCACTCAGGGCGTCCAGTGCCGAACCCAGCAGCGACCGGCCGACACCCCGACGGCGTGACGGCGGCCGGACGCCGATCCACCACAGCGCTCCGGTGCCCTCGACGGGCAGGCCGATCACGGCCTCGGCCTCGGCGGCGGCTTGGCCGTGCCGGACTTCGAGACGCCGTGCGTGGCTGTCGCCGGGCTCCGGGACGGTGCGTACGTGTGCGGCGCGGGGCAGGTCCGGCGCGGGCAGGTCGATCAGGAGGTACCACCACTGCGCCTCGCCGTGGAACCCGGCCCGTTCCAGGGCCGCGTGGGTGACCTCCCGGTGCGCCCGTGGCAGCGCCTCCACTCCCCGGGTGAGCGCGGTCGCCAGCTGGAAGGCCTCGACGGGGCGCGGGCCGAGCGCGGTGAGCGCCCCGCCGACGAGGGCGTCGGCGACCCGCGGGTCCTCCCGGCAGTGCAGCCACAGGATCAGGCCCGTGCCGTCCTTCGGCCGCAGGGCCCAGGAGGCGACGCCCACCACGGTGCCGTCGGCGCCGGCCGCCACGTGGGTGGCGGGCGGGTCGAGTTCCGCCCACCAGCCCCCGTCGACGGGCGACCGGCCCGCGAGCGCCTCGTGGAGCATCTCCGGCGTCGCCACCGGCTGTCCGGGGAGGCGGTCGGCGTTCACCAGGGACAGGACCGCATCGGCGTCGGCCGTGGCGTAGGGGCGCAGCGCGGGGTGTGTTGCGGAGGGCACGGTGACGACTGTGGCAAGCGTCACCGTGGTTGTCGAGCGGGTCGCCCCGCGGGGCGACCCGGGTCCGGAACCGAAGCCCGTTACGGTTCCCGAACATACGCACCACACGGGGAGTTCCATCATGCGCATCCACCGAAGCCGTTCCGCGGCCCTGGCCACCCTTGCCGGGATCGTCCTGGGTCTGACCGGCTGTGAGGGCGGCGGCGCCGCGAGCGGGGCGGACAAGGCCCCCGCGACGAGCCCGAGCGCGAGTACGGCGGCCTCCGAGGCCGCTCCGACGCCTACGCCTACGCCGTCGCCGTCCCGCACCGAGACGCCGGCGGCCACGCCGAGCCCTGCCGGGGCGGGCCCGGACGGCAAGGGCACGGGCGGCAGCGGCGGGCCGGGCACCGAAGACAGCTACGCCTACACCCACCCGTGCTCCGCACGGAACATCACCGTCAAGGTGGCCTCGCCGGAGGGCTTCCCCGCCACGGTCCGCGTCATCACGGTGACCAACAACGGCTCCACCACGTGCGGGCTCGCCTTCCACCCCGCCGTCGGCTTCAGTGCCAAGGGCGCCGCCCTCGGCATCCAGGCGACGCCTCCCGACGGCCTCGGCGGTGCTCCGGCCCACCCGGTCCGGCCGGGAGCCACCGCGTACGCGGCGGTGGACCTCAACCCGTCGGGCGGCGGCGGACCCGTCGCCGACGAGATCAACATCCTGGCGGACCCGGACCACATGCCGAACGCCGACGGTGTCCACTTCCCGCTGGCCACCCCCGGCACCGTCGCCCGCCCGAAGGTCGGCCTGTACCACTTCACCGCCCGCGACTCGTTCGAGACCCTCTAGGGGGCACGTCAGCCGGTGTTCTCCTCGGCTTCCTGCTGGCCCTGCGCCCGTTTGGCGACGACCGCGGCCGCCGCGACCGCGCTCGCGGTGAAGGCCAGCGCGAGCATCCACCGCTGGTCGAAGGTGTGGCCGGTGGCGTGGTCCAGGGAGTAGCGGCCCGCGCCGGCGAGGCCGATGGCGGCCGCGGTGAACCCGAGGAACGCCGGGTACTCGTATCCGCCGGCCTGCGCGAAGAAGCCGGCCGGGGCGTGGACGGACACCGCGCCCGCCATGGCACCCGCGGCCGCGGCGCCGGCGGCCGGGGTCGCGAGTCCCAGGACCAGCAGGGCCCCGCCCCCGGTCTCGCCGAGGCCGGCGGCCAGGGCGCTCTGCCGGCCGGGGGTGAAGCCCATGTGCTCCATCGCGGCGGCGGTCTTCTCCAGACCGCCGCCGCCGAACCAGCCGAACAGCTTCTGGGTGCCGTGTGCCATGAGCACGGCCCCGGTCCCGGCCCGGAGGGCGAGCAGCGCGAGGTCGCGTCGGTTGATGCAGCTCATCGAAGTCTCCCTGGGACGACGGGGCCGGATGCCGGGAACATCCGTATCCATTCCGGGCGACGACGCCCCGCGTAGGGGAACAGATCCGCCGATCGGGCGAACGGTCACGCAGTCCTTCGCGGCCCGCAGGGCCAGTGCGAAGGGTTCGGGGCGCTGGAGGTCGTAGCCCGGCCGGTGGTTCCGTCCCGCTGGAGGCCGACGTACTCATGGACGTGTGGCGGGACCTGGTCGCGACCCTGGTCCGCCGGTGGGTCGAGCACCCGGAGCAGACCCCGGACGCCGTGACCCGGCGTCGCGCCCGCCTCTTCGCGGCGGCCGCGGCCCTCGCCCCGGAGGGCGGCGGCCGTTGATCCCGCGGCGTCAGAAGGCGTAGAGCGGATTGCCGTTCAGGGTCGCCGCCATCTCGCAGGGGTTGGGGAAGGTGTGCTGCCACGCGATGCGGCTGCCGCGCCAGACCCCGTCCGCCGTGACCGTGACGGGGGCGTACTGCCGGGGGCAGGGGCGGTCCGGGGCGGGGGCGGCCAGCAGGCGGTCGAGCTTGCCGCCGGTGGCGTTGAGGGCGTCGCACGCGGCCCTGGGGTCGGGGTGCGTGCCCTCGGCGGTGTAGGCGCAGCTGAGGGTGACGGCCCGCAGGGCGGTGCCCGTGGCGGCGTCGCGGCCCTGGATGACGCTGAAGGCCATGGCGGACGGACCGTGCGGGGTCGCGGGCGCGGCCTCCGCCACGCCCGTGGCGCCGGCGAGGCAGAGGAGGGTGGCGGCGGAGACTGCTGCTAAGCGGTGACGCACGACAGGACTCGCTTTCGATTCAAAGGTTGAAACTGGCCCTATCTCTTCTGTCCAGCGGCCAGTTGGGGGTGACACTGCCAGATGCGAAGGGCCGCCGCATACGGAGGATCGATTTACGGACGAGCCGTTCGGATATCGGATCCCTGGTGGCGGCGGCCACCGGTGCGTCGCGGGGGCGCCCAGGGTGACCGGATCGGTACGGCGGCGGGTGGACGACGAGGTGGACGCCGGGGTGGGCGGGGGCCGTGCGAGGGCCAAGTGACCCGTGCGTACTGCACGTCGGGCTGGTGACAAACGCGACTGTCGCGGGCTCCTCGCCGCGTGCCACCTTTGCTCCCGTCACCGACCGAGGGAGCAGGAGTGAACAACGGGCACGCGGCCTTCTGCGACGCCGACCGATGGTTCTACGACGCCCCGTACCGGCGCGCCGGCGAGAGCTTCCCGGCGGCCGTCGCCCCCGTACCCGAAGGCTGGCGCTCGCACCGCAGCAGCGACTGGCTCGCCCTGCGGCCCGTCGGCCTCCGACTCCCCTCCCAGGGCTGGAAGATCCACGTGTCGGCCTGCCTCGACAACGCGGAGTCCGTGCTCGACCGGGTCCACGGCTACTGCGTGGAACGGCGGATCGCCTTCAAGTTCGTGCCCAGCCGGTACCTGCTGCACCTGCGCAACGCCAAGTACGCGGACCGCGCGGCGAGCGGCAAGTTCCTCACCGTCTACCCCGCGGACGCGGACGCCTGCCGGGACGTCGCCGAGGACCTGGACGCCCTGCTGGCGGGCGAGCCCGGCCCGTACATCCTCAGCGACCTGCGCTGGAACGACGGCCCGGTGCACCTGCGTTACGGCAGCTTCACGCTGCGGCACTGCTACGACGAACAGGGCGAGCTGGTCCCCGCCATCGAGGAGCCCGGCGGACGGCTGGTGCCGGAGGTGCGCGGTCCGGTGTTCCGGCCGCCCGCCTGGGTGGAGCTGCCCGGCTTCCTGCGGCCGCACCTGGAGCGGCGCTCCGCCGTCACCCTGGAGGGCATGCCCTACGCCGTGGAGCGGGCCCTGCACTTCTCCAACGGCGGCGGGGTGTACGCGGGCCGCGACACCCGCACGGGAGAGCCGGTCGTCCTCAAGGAAGCCCGCCCCTTCGCCGGGCTCGCCGCCGACGGGGCGGACGCCGTGGCCCGGCTGCACCGAGAACGCAGGGCGCTGGAGCGGCTGGCCGGACTGGACTGCGTACCCGCCGTCCGCGGCGCCTTCACCGTCGGGGACCACCACTTCCTGGCGCTCCAGTACCTCGACGGCAAACCCCTCAACACCTACTTCGCCCGCCGCCATCCGCTGATCGAGGCCGACCCCGGTCCCTCGGAGCTCGCCGCCTACACGGACTGGGCGCTGAAGATCCACGCACGGGTGACGGAGGCCGTCGACGCCGTCCACGCCCGCGGCGTCGTCTTCAACGACCTGCACCTGTTCAACATCATGGTCGCGGAGGACCCGGACACCGGCGAACCCTCCGTCGCCCTCCTCGACTTCGAGGCCGCCGCCCACGTCGGCGAAGGCCTGCGCCAGACGGTGGCGAACCCGGCCTTCGTCGCACCCCCCGGCCGGCGCGGCTTCGCCGTCGACCGGTACGCCCTGGCCTGCCTGCGCCTGGCCCTGTTCCTGCCGCTGACCAGCCTGCTGGTGATGGACCGGGGCAAGGCCGCGCACCTGGCGGACATCGCCGCCGCGCAGTTCCCCGTACCCCGCTCCTTCCTCGACGAGGCGGTACGGGAGATCCTCGCCGGTCCGGCGGACGGCTCTCCCGGCGGGCGGACACCCGCCCCCGCCCGGCCGTACCTGCCGGCCCGCCCCGAGGACTGGCCGGCCGCCCGCGCCTCCCTGACGGCGGCCCTGCGCGCCACCGCCACCCCGGACCGCGAGGACCGCCTCTTCCCCGGGGACCCGGCCCAGTTCGCCACCGCGGGCGGCGGTACGGCCTTCGGCCACGGGGCCGCCGGGGTCCTGTACGCACTCGCCGAGACGGGCGACGCGCCCTGGCCGGAGGCCGAGGAGTGGCTGCTCGCCCGGACCCGGGACCCCGCGTCCGGCACCCCGCTCGGCTTCTACGACGGCCTCGCCGGACTGGCCTGGACCCACCACCGGCTCGGTCACCACGACCGCGCGCTCGCCCTGGTGGAGCGCCTGCTCGACCAGCCGTGGCAGTCCGCCGGACCCGACCTGCACGGCGGCCTCGCCGGCATCGGCCTCGCCCTCGACTCCCTCGGCACGGCCACCGGCGACGGCGCCCTGCACAGCGCCGCCCTGCGCTGCGCGGACCTGGCCCACGCCGCCGCCCCCGGGCTCAAACGGACGGGGCTGCTCCACGGGCACAGCGGGATCGCCCTGCTGCACCTGCGCCTGTACGAGCGCACCGGGGACCCCGAACTGCTGCGGCGCGCCGGGCAGTTCCTGCACCGGGACCTGGACCACTGCGTGACCAGTGCCTTCGGCACCCTCCAGGTGGACGAGGGCTGGCGCACCATGCCCTATCTCGGCGCGGGCAGCGTCGGCATCGGCGTGGTCCTGGACGACTGGTCGCGGCACGCGGCGGACGACCGCTTCGAGAAGGCCCGCCCCGAGATCGTCCAGGCGGCCCAGGCCACCTTCTACGCCCAGCCCGGCCTCTTCCGCGGCGCCGCGGGCATGATCCTGCACCTGTCCCGGACCACCACCCCCGGCCCCGGCACCCGCCCCGGGGACATCGGCCGGCAGATCGAGGCGCTGGCGCGCCACGCGCTTCCGTACGAGGGACGACTCGCCTTCCCCGGCGAGCAGATGATGCGCCTGTCCATGGACCTGTCCACCGGCACCGCCGGGGCCCTCCTGGCCCTCGGCAGCGCCGCCACCGGCGGACGCGTGCACCTGCCGTTCCTCCCGCCGCCGCGCACCGCGGCGGCCCCAGAGCCGGTCCCCCACCGGGGGGCCGTGACCCATCGGAACACACCAGCGAAGGAAAGGAACCAGCCATGACCCTTCTCGACCTGCAGTCCATGGAGACCCCGAAGGAAGAGAACACCGAGGCCGCGCAGCTCGGCGGCGGGGGCGGCAGCCGCGCCAGCCTGCTCCTGTGCGGCGACAGCAGCCTGAGCATCACGACCTGTAACTGATCAGGTCCCTGCGGGCCCGGGCGGCACCTCGCCCGGGCCCGCACCTCATCCCGGGGCCGCCCGCGTCCCGGGCCCCGCGACACGAGGAGCCGCCGCCGATGACCCCGCCCGACGCCGCCGGTGAGGCGGCGGCCGCCGGTGCCGCCGACCGGGCGCTCAGGGCGGCCGCACGGCACAGCGCCGGCCGCACGGCGGCCGTGTCCGGCTGCTCGCTGGCCGCCGCGTGCGCGGCACTCGCCGAACCGGCCGTCCTCGGCCACACGCTCGACCTGCTCCTGCGCCGCGACCCCTCGGGCACCCCGTGGGCCCTGTGCTGCGCGGCGGTGATCGCCGCCGAGGTCCTGCTGGACGCCGCGACCGCACGGCTCACCGGCAGCGTCGACGCCCGCTCCACCGCCTGGCTGCGCCGGCGCGGCCTCACCGCGCTGCTGCGTACCGCACCGCACCACGCCGCCCGGCACTCCCCCGGCGAGACCTCGGCCCGGCTCACCGCGCACGCCGCGGGTGCCGGCACCGTTCCCGCGGCCGTCGCGACGGCCGTCACGGCCCTGCTGCCGCCGGCCGGGGGACTCGTCGCGCTGTTCCTCGTCGACGTCTGGACCGGCCTCGCCTTCCTGGCCGGGGTGCCCGTCCTCGCGCTGCTGCTGAGGACCTTCGCCCGCGCGTCGGGAGCCAGCGTGGGCCGCTACCAGCAGGTGCAGCTCGCCCTGGCCGGACGCCTCGCCGAGGCCCTCGCGGGCGCCCGCACCATCGCGGCGGCCGGCACCGCCGAAAGCGAGGCGGCGCGGATCCTCGCCCCGCTGCCCGAACTGGGCCGCGAGGGACGGAAGATGTGGCGGATCTACGGGGGGACCGCCGCCCGCACCGGCGCCCTGATGCCGCTCCTGCTCTACGTGGTCCTCGGCGTGGGCGGCATGCGCCTCGCGGCCGGGGCGCTAGGCGTCGGCGGGCTGCTCGCCGCCGTCCGCTACGCGGGGCTCGCGGCCGGCGCCGGGGCCGTCACAGGCCGGCTCGCGGCGGTGGTGCGCGGCCGCGCCGCGGCCCGCCGCACGGCCGCCCTGCTCTGTCTGCCCGAACTCCCCCAGGGGGCCCTGGAGTACGCCGCCGGCGGCCCCGGCACGCTGGAGCTGCGCGGGGTCCGCCTGGTGCGGGCCGGCAGCACCGTGCTGAGCGGGGTCGACCTGCGCCTCCCGGGCGGCACCACCACCGCGGTCGTGGGCCGCTCGGGGTCCGGCAAGAGCCTGCTGGCCGCCGCCGCCGGACGCCTCACCCCCTGCGACGGGGGCCGGGTACTGCTGGACGGCACCCCGCTGGAGGACCTCACCGCCGGGGCGCTGCGCCGTGAGGTCGGCCACGCCTTCGAGCGGCCGGCCCTGTTCGGCGCGACCGTCGGCGGGGCCATCGCCTTCGGAGCCCGGCCGGAGCCCGGGGCGGAGGCCGTGCGCTCCGCCGCGCGGGCCGCCGGGGCCGACCCGTTCGTGCTCCGCCTGCCCGAGGGCTACGGCACCCCGCTCGCCGACGCCCCGATGTCCGGCGGCGAACTGCAACGCCTCGGCCTGGCGCGGGCGTTCTGCGGTGCGGGACGGGTGCTCGTCCTCGACGACGCCACCTCCGGCCTGGACACCGTCACCGCCCGCGAGGTGGAGCGCGCCCTGGCCCACGACGTACGGGCCCGGACCCGCCTGGTGGTGACCCACCGCGCCTCCACGGCCGCCCGCGCCGACCTCGTCGTATGGCTGGAGGACGGCCGGATACGGGCCACCGGGACGCACGCCGGGCTGTGGCGGGACCCCGCCTACCGCTCGCTGTTCGGGGCCGGCGCGGACCCGGCCGGCCGCGGGGCGGAACGGTGAGCGAGTACGGCACCTGGCGTCGGGTCGGCGGCGAGGGACGCCGCTTCCTGCGCGGCCGCACCCGGACGCTGCGCGGCCTCGCCCTGTGGTCCCTGCTGGAATCGGCCCACACCTTCCTCGGCGGGTACGCGGTGGCCCGCGCCCTCGACGACGGCTTCCTCGCCGCCCGGACCGGCACCGGCCTCGCCTGGCTGGCCGCCGCCGGGGCCGGCGCCCTCCTCGGCGGGCTGGCCCTGCGGGGGGTCTTCGGCGGGCTCGCCGACCTCGTCGAGCCGCTGCGCGACGGCCTGGTGCGCCGGGCCGTGCGCCAGGCCCTGGAGCGCGCCGTCGCCGATCCCGCGCGGGCCGCGCACGACGGTTCCGTCTCCCGGCTGACCCAGCAGACCGAGATGGCCCGGGACTCGTTCGCCGGACTGGTGCTCGTCGCCCGGTCCTTCGTCTTCACGGCGGCGGGCGCGCTGGCCGGGATGGCGGCGCTGGCGCCGGTACTGCTCCTGTTCGTGCTGCCGCCGCTGCTCCTGGGCACGGCCGGGTTCCTGCTCACGCTGCGCCCGATGGCTCGGGTGCAGCGGCGGGCGCTCGACACCGACGAGGCCCTGGCCGCGCGGACCGGCGAGCTGGCGGCGGGCCTGCGCGACGTGGTCGCCTGCGGGGGCGGCGCGCAGGCGGGAGCCGGGCTGCGGCTGCTGATCGCCGAACAGGAGCGGCTGACGCGCCTGCTCGCCCGGTGGGCCGCCCTGCGCACCGTGGCGCTCGGCGTCGCGGGCCGGCTCCCGGTGGTCGCGCTGCTGCTGGGGGCGCCCTGGCTGCTCGGGCGCGGGCTGAGCGCGGGGGCCCTGGCCGCCGCGCTCACGTACCTGGTCCAGTCCCTGCTGCCGGCGCTGGACGCGCTCATGGGCGCCCTGGGCTCCGCGGGGACCAGGCTCGTGGTGGTCCTGGACCGCTTCTGCCTCCCGCGGCCGGGGGCGGTGGCGGGGGCGCGGGACCCGGCTGCGGAGCCGGCGCCCGCGCCGGTGCCGGGCGGCGGCGGGGGGCCGGGCGGCGGCGGGGGGCCGGGGGGTGCCGGCGAAGTCCTGCCTGCCGCGCGACGCCCGGCAGGCGCTCTCGCCGCCGAGCTGCGTCAGGTGCGCTTCGCGTACGGGGTCCACGCCCTGCCGGTGATCGACGGGCTCGACCTGGAGCTGCGCGAGGGGGAGCACCTCGCCGTCGTCGGGCCGAGCGGCATCGGCAAGTCCACGCTCACCGCCCTGCTGGCCGGGCTCCTCCCGCCCGGCCGGGGCACCGTACTGCTGGCCGGCGCCCCGGCCCGGCGCGGGCCCGCGCGGGGTCCCGATCCCCGGCGGACCCTGCTGCCGCAGCAGGCGTACGTGTTCACGGGCTCCGTCCGCGAGAACCTGACGCACCTGTGCCCCGGCCCGGTGTCCGGGGCACGGCTGGAACGGGCCGCGGCGGCCCTCGGGGCGGACGGCCTCGTGGAGCGGCTGGGCGGGCCCGACGCGCCGTTGGACCCCGCCGGGCTCTCGCAGGGCGAGCGGCAGCTGCTGGCCCTGGTGGCCGCCCACCTCTCACCCGCTCCGCTGCTGCTGCTCGACGAGGCCACGTGCCACCTCGATCCGGCGGCCGAGGAGCGGGCCGAGCGGGCGCTCGCCGACCGCCCCGGCACCCTGGTCGTCGTGGCCCACCGCATCTCCTCCGCGGCGCGGGCCGACCGGGTCCTCGTACTCGACGGGAGCCGTGCGGTCTGCGGCACGCACGCGGACCTGCCGGCCAGGTCGGCGCTGTACCGGGAGCTGGTGGGGGTCTGGAACGCCCGGGTGTGAACGGGCCGTTATCAGACCCAGCCGGCCCGCCGGGAGATCCGGATGGCGTCTATCCGGTTGCGGGCGCCGATCTTGCGGGTGGCGGCGGCCATGTAGTTGCGGACGGTGCCGCTGGCCAGGTGCAGGGCGTGCGCTATCTCCGCGATGGAGTCGCCCTCCGCGGCCCGGGCCAGCACGGTCAGTTCGCGCGGGCTGAGCGGCATGGGGTCGGCCTCCAGGAAGGCCGAGGCGAGCGAGGGGTCGACGAACCGCTCGCCGGCGGCGACCTTGCGGATGGCCCGCACGAGCCGGCCGGGCGTTCCGTCCTTGTCCACGTAGCCGCGCGCCGCGGCGCGCACTCCGCGCTGCAGGGAGCCCGGCGTCCCCGACGTGGCGAGCACCAGCAGCGGGGCGGGCGGCCCGTCGAGCGCGCGGGAAGTGCCCGCCCGGGCCTCCAGGGTGGCCGAAGCACCCGGACAGTCGAGGTCGACGACGGTCACGTCCGGCCGTAAGGACTCCGCCTCGCGTGCCGCGGACCGCCAGCCGGCGCACGTGACGTCGAACCCGCCCTCGGATCTCAGCAGGGCGGCGAGCGCCGACCTCACGATGCCGGCACTGTGCAGGACGAGGACCTTGGTCATCGGGGCTCTCCTCGGGTGCTGATCAACGGGCACCAAGCGGGTGCCCAGCAACCACCGGGTAGGAACGTCCGCGTGCGCGGCGGAGGAGGGCGCGTGGCCGAAGACCGGCGCCCGGGCGGGGGCCGCGCGGGCGGCCGCACCCCCGTCACGCTCCGCGGGTGCGGCCGCGGGGCGGGGGCGGGCGCGGCGGCGGACCGAAGCGGTAGGGCTGATTCCGGGCGCCTCGGGCGCGGTTCCGGGGCGGGACCGTGACCGCTCGGGCCCCTCCTGCTCCGGCAGGGCCGCCAAAGCCGCCGTCAGCCGGCGCGGCGCCGGGGAGGGCGGCGCCCCGGGAACCGCGAGCCGGGCGGTCGGGGCGGGGCCCGCGACAGCCCTTCGAGATCCCGGTCGGCGAACAGCAGCTCGGCGAACAGCACGGCTACGACGTCCACTTCGCCGGGGACGCGCCGTCACTTGACCGGCAATCTGATTAGGCACCATACTTTTCCCGTGATCCCGCATTCCGGCAGCGACCCCGTCGCACCCACCCTCGACCAGGCCCGCCGTCAGATCGCCCGCTACGGCCTCACGGCCGATCCGCAGGCGGTCCTGGTCGCGGCGCGGCTGATGGCGGCGGGCGCCCGGATCGGCCAGGCCGGCGAGGTGCACTTCGGCCGCTTCGGCCTCTCCACCGGCCGCTACCGACTGCTGGCCGACCTGGAGGACCACGGCGGCGAGAAGTCGCCCTCCCAGCTCGCGGCGAGCCTCGGCGTCTCCCGGGCGACGGTGACGGGCCTGGTGGACGGCCTGGAACGGGAGGGGCTGGTGGCCCGCCGGCCGTCCACCGAGGACGGACGCGGCAACGTGGTGATCCTCACCGCGCGCGGCGCCGACAAGCTGCGCGACCTGGCACCGGAGCACTTCAGCCGGATGCAGGGCCTGGTCGGCGGCCTCTCCCCCGAGGAGCGCGCCACCTTCCTCGACCTGCTGGCCCGAGTGGTCGCGGGCATCGACTCCCTCACCGGGGACTGACGCCGTCCCGGGCGGGCCGCCAGGAGGCGGCCCGCCTCCCCTTCGCCCATATAGTTAGCCACCTAATCATGCACATCCACATCCTTAGCCGCCTGATCATCTCTCCTGAGAGGACGACCCATGAGAGGACGACCCATGACGCGCAGGAAGGCTCCCGGCGTTCCCCCGCCGCCCGCCCTGTGGCCCGAGGTCCTGGCCGCCTACGCCATGCCCGCCCTGACAGCCGGGCTCGGCGGGGCCGTCACCCGGCAGCCGCTGCTGGTGGCCGCGGCACTCACCACCATCGGGGGCACCTCCGCCCTGGTCGCCGCCGTCCTCGGCGCGGCCCTGCGGCGCCGGCGCGTTCGCACCCGGCCCGTTCGCACCCGGCCCGCCCGGACCCCGCGCGCGCTCGCGGCCTGCGGCCTGGGTCTGGCCGGAGCGGCGCTCGGCCTGGCCGCCGGCCTCGCCGCCGCCCACTGGCTGCCGCAGGTACCGGCCCTCTCCGACAGCCCCTGGCCGCGCCGGCTTCCGGTCGATCTGCCGGTCTCCGCGGCGATCGCGGCCACCATCACCGCCTGGCGCGGGCTCCCCGCCGCACCCCGACCCGGAAGGAAGACGCCGTGATCGTCATCATGGGCGCCTCCGGCGCCACCGGCGGCGCCACCCTGCGCAGCCTCGCCGCCCTCGGCGTACCCAGCCGGGCCCTGAGCCGCGACCCCGCACGCCTGGCCGCCGGGCTCGACGGGCGCACCCTCGCCCGTACCGCGGTCCTCGCGGCCGACGCGGGCGCCCCGGGATCCCTGCGGGCGGCCTTCCGGGGCGCCCACGGCCTCCTCCTCACCATGGCCAACGGCCCGCACCAGGTCAGGTACGAGCTGAACGCCATCGAGGCGGCCGTGGACTGCGGCGTGCGGCACATCGTCAAGGTGTCCGCGCCCGCGGCCGAGCCCGACTCCCCCGTCGCCGTCTCCCGCGGCCACCACCTGGTCGAGGAGCGGCTGCGGTCCTGCGGCATCACCGCCACCGTCCTGCGGCCGTACGCCTTCATGCAGAAGCTGCTGCTCCTGGCACCGGGCATCGCCGGCGCCGGAGTGGTCCACGGCGCGATGGGCGCGGCGCGGTGCAACTACGTGGACGTCCGGGACATCGGGGACGCCGCGGCCACGGTCCTCACCCGCCCGGAGCCGGCCGGCGGCGCGTACCCGCTCACCGGCGGGCGGGCCTACAGCCACCCGGAACTCACCGCGCTGCTCGGCGAACTGCTCGGACGGCCGGTCCGCTACCTCGACCTCAGCCCGTCCGAGCTGCACGCCCACCTGGTCGGCCGGGCCGGGCTGCCGCCCTGGCTGGCCTCCCACGTGGTGGAGATCCAGCAGCTCGCGGTGGTCCGCGAGGAGTCCCCGGACGACGCCTTCCTCCGGCTCACCGGACGCGCCCCGCGCACCCTGGAGGCCTTCCTCCGCGAGAACCTGCACCGGTTCCGCTGACCGGGGGTCAGCAGGGCGGGCGGGCCGCACCCGTTCGCGCGACCGCTGATCCGTACGGGCTGTCCGGGCGCCCGTACGGATCACGCCGGGGAGCCGACCGCCCCCGTACGTGGTCGGCTGGGCTCGGCCGGTCACGCTCCCGGGCGGCCCGGCCGTACCCCTCAGTCGCAGAAGGAGGAACCCCGATGGTCCGTCGGCACGTCCCCGCCGTCCTCAGCCTCGTCGCCGGCGCGCTGGTGGCCGTCCCGGCCCAGGCCGCGCACGCCGCCACCGTGCAGGTCCGCTGCTCGGTCCCGGATCTCGTCGAGGCGATCAACGCCGCGAACGTCACACCGGGGCCGGACACGATCCAGCTCGCGCGCGGGTGCACGTACAAGCTGAGGGCACCGGACCCCGTACATCCGGGCAACGGACTGCCGGTGATCACCAGTGAGATCACCATCGACGGACGCGGGGCCACGATCGAGCGCGACGGGCACGGGCACGGGCACGGGCACGGTCACGGGAAGGAGGTGCCGAAGTTCCGGATCATCTACGTCGAGAACACGGGCACCCTCACGCTGAACCGGACGACGATCAGCGGCGGCTACGCCACGGACTGCCCCGCCTTCCCCGGAGCCGTGGGCTTGGCCTGCGGCGGCGGCATCTCCAACAACGGATCGATGCGGATCACCCGCAGCAAGTTCACCGGCAACACGTCCGCGTCCGCCGTCTTCGCCCAGGGCGGTGCCATCGACAGCCCCGGCCGCGCCGGAAGCATCAGCGAGACCGAGGTGAGCGGGAACCACGTCGTCTACGACGGCCGGCAGCCCGAGGGGGCCGCCGCGGGCGGCGGCATCTCCAACGACGGCCCGCTGACCGTCACCGGCTCCAGACTCACCGGGAACACCGCGACCGTCACCCCTGACACCCGGAGCACCGCCTTCGGCGCCGCCATCATCAGCTTCTTCGGGACGACCATCGAGTCCACCGTCATCAGCGGGAACCGTGCCTTCGCCGAGAAGGGGACCGCACGGGCCGCCGTGGCCAACGGCATCCCGGAGGAATTCGGGAGGCTGACCGTCACCGGCGGCGCCGTCCGCGACAACGTCTCGGACGCCCCGCAGGGTGTGGCCCAGGGCGGCGGCATCGCGAACAACGCCCTGATGACCGTGAGCGGCGTGAAGATCAGCGGCAACCGGGCGGTCGCCAAGGGCGGCACCGCGCGCGGGGGCGGCGTCCGCATGGGCCCGTTCGGCACGCTCGACCTGACGGACAGCCACGTCACCGGCAACACCGCCGAGGCACCGGACGGCACCGCGCAGGGCGGCGGCATCGACAACCCCGACGGCGGCACCCTGACGGCCAAGCGCAACGAGATCCGCCGGAACTCGGTCACCGCGAAGAACGGCACCGCGCAGGGCGGCGGTCTCTACCACGCGGGAGGGGGGACCGGGCAGGGGACGACCACGCTGGAGCGGAACACCATCACCCACAACCGGGCGGGTGACGGCGGCGGGATCTTCAAGGCGTCCGGGCTGCTCACCCTGAGCGGCGACGTCGTCCGCGACAACGAGCCGAACAACTGCGCCCCGTCCGGCGCGGTCCCGGGCTGCACCGGCTGAGGCGAGGTCCGGCCGCCGCCGCTCCTGCCGTCGCAGCGGTCCGGCCATAACGTCGGGTCCGGCCGGCCCGCCGGGCCCCTCTAGCTGATGTCCGGGCGGGACGGATCAGCCGATCGGCTGACGGACCGGTCGGCCGGGCGGGCGGCACGGGAGGGACGGCGGGCGGACCGCCCGCCGTGGCGGGCGGGGCCACGATGGGGGCATGAACCCGCACGACCGACTGCTGCTCGACGCGGCCAAGGCCGGGGACACCGACGCGGTGCGCGCCGCGCTCGCCGCCGGCGCCGCCCCGGAGACCCGCGACGAGGACCTCCGCACACCTCTGCTGCTCGCGGTGCTCGGCGACCACCTCCAGGTGGCCGAAGCCCTGGTGGCCGCCGGCGCCGACCCGAACGCCCCCGACTCCCGCGAGGACAGTCCCTGGCTGGTCACCGGCGTCACCGGCAGCGTCCGCATGATGCGGGCCCTGCTCCCGGCCGGGCCCGATCTGACGCAGCGCAACCGGTTCGGCGGGATCTCCCTCATCCCGGCCGCCGAGCGCGGGCACGTCGGATACGTACGGGCCGTGCTGGCGGAGACGGACATCCGCGTCGACCACGTCAACCGGCTCGGCTGGACCGCCCTGCTGGAGGCGGTGATCCTCGGTGACGGCGACTTCCGCCACGAGGAGGTCGTCCGGCTGCTGCTCGCCGCCGGAGCGGACCCGTGGCTCGCCGATTCCAAGGGCGTCACCGCGTACGAGCACGCGGTGCGGCGCGGCTTCGACGGCCTGGCCCGGCTCCTGCGCGCGGCGCAGGACCGGTCGGGCGGCGACGGCCGGAGCACGCCGTGAGCCGCCGGGCCCGGGCGCTGCTCGTGGCCGTCCCCGCCGTCCTCGTGCTGCTGGGCGGCTGCACCACGGCCGGGGCGGAGGGCGGGGGCGCGGGCCGTTCCGCCGCCCCGCCCGCCCCGGGCGGGGCCCCGCTGCCGGCCGGGCGCCCCACCCCCGAAGGGACCCTGCTCGTCGCCGACTTCGGGGCCGGCACCGTCACCTTCGTCGACCCCCGGCGCGGCCCCGTCGGGTCCGTCGCCGTGGGTACGGCGCCGTACGGGCTGGCCGTCGGCCCGGACGGGCTCGCCTGGGTGGCCACCGCCGAAGGCGTGGCGGTGGTCGACACCCGTACCCGCACCCGTGCGGCCCGGATCCCGTACACGACCGGTACGGGTCCGGTCGGCACCGGCGAGTACCGGGGCGGCGGCATGGGCATCGCCCTCTCGCCGGACGGATCGCGCGCCTACGTGGGGGTCAACGTCCCCGGCGGCCGGGGCGTCCTGGAGGTGATCGACACCGCCGCGCGCAAGGTCACGGCGACGGTACCGGTGGGGCGCAGGCCGTTCGACGTGGACGTCGCCCGTGACGGCGGCGAGGTGTACGTGACCGGCCACGACTCCTTCGACGTCACGGTGGTCGCGGCGGACACCCTCGCCGCGCGCCGCATCGAGGTCGCCCCGTACGGCACGGAGGGCGGGCTCGGCTCCTGGCTCAAGCCGCACTACGCGGTCGTACGCCCCGGCGACGGCCGGCTGCTGCTGCCGTTCGAGGGGGAGCGGCTGGCCGTGGTGGACCCGCGCAGCGGCGCGGTCGCGGTGGAGCCGATGACGGCCGACACGCACCAGCACGGGACCGCGCTCACCGCGGACGGCCGCCTCCTCGTCGTCGGCACCGGCGCCGTGGAGGAGGGCGAGGGCCCGTCGCTGACCGTGCGGTCGCCCGGCGGGGACGAGCGCGTGTACCCGCTGGACGGCCCGCACGAGGACGTAGCGGTGTCCCGCGACGGCCGCACGGCGTACGTCACCGGCGGATATACGCGGGACGGCCACTGGAACGGGCTGACCGTCGTCGACCTCACCGACGGCACCACCCGGCGCCTCCCGGCCGGAGTCCGCCCCCTGGGCATCGCCGTCCTCTAGGGAGTGCCCCTTCAGCGCGTCGCGACGGGGCGCGGGCCGCCCGTCCCGCTAGCGTCTGGGCATGCCGCCGCCGGACACGATCTACTACGTCGACCACTCGGACATCCTCCCGGGCCGCCTCGACGACGTGAAGGCCGCCATGCGGGAACTGGCGGCCTTCGTCGAGACGGTGGAACCGCAGCTGCTGGCCTACCACTTCTACGTCGACCGGGCCGGGTCCACCATGACCCTGGTGGCCGTCCACCCCGACGCGGCCTCGCTGGAGCTCCACCTGGAACTCGGCGGTCCCAAGTTCCGGGCCTTCGTCCCGCTGATCCGGATGCGCTCCATCGACGTGTACGGCGACCCGGGCCCCTCGGTCATGGACCGCCTCCACGCCAAGGCCGCCCTCCTCGGCGACGGCACCGTGACGGCCCACACCGCGGTCGCCGGCTTCACCCGCTGACGTCCAAAGGGACTTCGCCTGCGCGCTCCTCAAGGGCCGCCGGCGCACTGCTCCGAGGCCGATTGTCAGTGGCGGGTGCGAGGATCGGAGCATCAAGTCGGGAACGGAATCAGGGGGAACCGCCATGTCCGCAATCCAGAACTACATCAATCACGTCGCTCTCGTGCTGGACGCGAGTTCGTCCATGTCGCACCTGAGCCAGAAGGTCGTGGACGTCGCCGATCAGCAGATCGAATATCTGGCCCGGCGTTCCAAGGAACTGGACCAGGAAACCCGGGTCACGGTGTACGTCTTCTCGAACAAGGTCGAGTGCGTCATCTACGACAAGGACGTGCTGCGCATGCCGTCCCTGAAGCAGCTGTACCGGGTCGGCGGGATGACGGCGCTGCTGGCGGCGACGCTGCAGTCGCAGCGGGAGCTGGCGCAGACCGCCCAGCTCTACGGCGACCACAGCTTCCTGACGTTCGTGCTGACCGACGGTCAGGAGAACGCCAGCCACCGGTGCCCGGGCGCCCCCGGCCGCAACCCCGGTGACCTGGTGCGGGCCGTGGGCACGATGATCGAGACGCAGGACGACAACTGGACGCTGGCCGTCCTGGTGCCGGACCAGATGGGCAAGCGCGAGGCCATGCAGTGCGGTTTCCCGAAGGACAACATCGCCATCTGGGACGCCACGAGCACTCAGGGGCTGGAGGACGCCGGGCAGGTCATCCAGGAGGCCACCGAGAAATTCATGGTGGGCCGCACCAAGGGAATCCGCGGATCCCGGGCGGTCTTCTCCACGGGTGGGGAAGCCGTCAACAAGAAAGCCATCGAAGCGGCGGGGCTCACTCCCGCGGATCCGTCGCAGTACCAGCTCATTCCGGTGGCCCGTGACGCGGCCATCCGGGAATGGGTCATCGAGAGCGGGCACTCCTACCGCACCGGTTGCGCTTTCTACCAGCTGAGCAAGTCGGAAAAGGTCCAGGCGCGAAAGCAGATAGCGGTACTGGAGAAGAAGACGGACCGGGTCTACACGGGACCGGAGGCCCGCGCCCTGCTCGGCCTGCCCGACGCGGAGGTCCGCGTCAAGCCCGACCACAACGACGACTTCACGATCTTCATCCAGAGCACCAGCGTCAACCGGAAGCTGGTACCGCAGACGCGGCTGCTGCTCATGGTCTGAGGTCCGCGCGACGGACCGGAACCGGGGACCCGCGGGCCGCGCGGAAAGGGGTCCTGGGGGCCTTCGGAGGGGGCCGCGGGCGCCCGTCACACGGGGCCGGGACCGGTTCGCCGGCCGGGTCCGCGCGGGGCGCCCACCCGGCCGTCCAGCGTTCCGGGGAACCGGCCCTGACCTGGCGTTTTACGAGTTCGAGCCTAGGCTGTGGAGGTCTGCTGGACACCATCGAGGGGGACTTCATGAGCAAGGACCGCATCGAGTACGACGCCTCCCACATCCAGGTGCTGGAGGGGCTGGAAGCAATCCGGATGCGACCCGGCATGTACATCGGGTCGAGCGGCGAACGCGGTGTGCACCAGCTGGTCTTCGAGGTCGCCGACCGGGCGGTGAACGAGGTCCTGGCCGGCCGCGCCGGGGCCGTGCACATCACCCTGACCGCCGACGGCTCGGTACGGGTCGCGGACGACGGCCCGGGCCTGCCGGCCGAGGACGCCGACGCGCTGCTGACCCGCTTGCCCGCCGGGCGCCGGCACGCCGGCCGGCACGTGGTGGCCCTGGGCCTGGGCGGTACCGGCCTCTGCGTCACCAACGCGCTGTCGAGCCGCCTGACCACGGAGCTGCGGCACGGCGGTGTGCGCCTGCTGCGGGAGTACGAGCGCGGCGAGGAGGTCGCCCCGCCGACTCCGGCGGGGCCCGCGGCCGGGACGGGCACCGTGATCACGTTCCGGCCCGACACCGAGATCTTCGGCACGGCCGAGTACTCGTTCGACGTACTGGCGGACCGCTTCCGGGAGCTGGCTTTCCTGAACCGCGCCCTCGACGTCTCACTGACCGACCTGCGGCCCGCGGACGGGCCGCGCTCCGAGCGGTTCCGGTTCCCGGGCGGGGCCCGGGACTTCGTCGCCTTCCTCGGTGCAGGGGCAGGGGCGCCCGTCCATCGGGAGGTCTTCGGCTTCGAGCGGGAGGTCCCGGCGATGGGCGGGACGGTGGAGGTGGCCCTGCGGTGGCACGACTCCCCCGGCGGGCGGGTCCTGGGCTTCGCCAACAGCTGGCCCACCCCGTACGGCGGTACGCACGCCGAAGGTCTGCTCGACGGACTCACGGTCGCCGTCGGCGCGTTCACGCGCGAGCGGGGGGCGCCGTCGGTGCCGGATCCGGGATCCGGCACCGACGGCGTCCGCGAGGGGCTGGTCGCGGTCGTCTCGGTCAAGCTCGACCGGCCCGAGTTCCAAGGCGTGTCGCACGGCGCGCTCGGCGATGCCGCTGTGCGCGGCGGCGTCGCGGAGGCGGTGCGGGAGGAGGTGGCCGCCTGGCTCGCGCGGGACCCGGAGGCTGCCGCGTCCGTCGTCAGCCGCGTGCTGCGGGGCTCCCGCCGGGCCTGACCGGGTGCCTACGGCCGTCCCCGTCCCGCGTCGGCAGCGCAGGACGTGGGCGGCCGGCAGTTCACCGCAGTCGTGGGTGTAGAGCCAGGCCGTGGCCCTCTCGTAGAAGAGGCGGATCCCCATCGGCATGACCGGATCGCGCATCCGCCGCGCGACCGGGCCCGCCGTCTTGGCGTCGCGGTTGCCGCCGGCCGCCTTGACCATCTTGGCGACGCGCGCGGACCGGGCGGCGTCGTACGCCGCGAGGGCCCTCCGCCACCGAGGGCTCGGCGGCCAGTGACCGGGCCAGGACCAGCGCGTCCTCCAGGGCCATCGAAGCGCCCCGGTCCGCGCCGACGGGGTGTGCCGGGTCACCGTTCAGCACGGTGCGGTCGTCGTGGCGCACCGGGACCGTGCCGAGCGTGTGCATCAGTGTGGCCCCCGACGAGGGGCTCGTCGACTCCCTCACGGCCCTGCTGCTCCACGGCCTGGCGGGGCCGGAGCCGGGCAGGGACTGATCAGCCGGACACCTGCGGCGGGGGCGGCCCCCGCCGTCCGGGCTCAGTTCCCGCCCAGGTCCGTGGCGTACGCCGCCTCGCGGACCTCCGGCTCCGGGTGACGGCGCAGGGCGAGGACGGCAGCCCGGCAGGGGCCGGACCAGCCCTGGCGGGCTCCGAGGGCCGTGGCGAGGCCGACGGCGAGGAGGCCCTCGACGAGGCCGCCGCCGCTGCCCAGGGCGGCCACCGCCGTGAGGGCGGGCGCGAGGTCGGCGAGCGGGTCGCCGTACCGGTGGGCGTCCTCCAGGTCCTCGGCCACCCGGGCCGCGAGGACGGGGCGGCCCTCCACCGCCGCGGTCAGCTCGCGGAGCGCGAGCAGCAGTCCGGGCTCGGCCGCCTCCAGGTCGACCGCCCGTACGAGGAGGGTCGTGCGGGCGACGGTCACCGCCGGTTCGTCCGCGAGCCGGCGTGCGAGGGCCGCGCACATCCGCTGGTCACGGAAGGAGGCCTCGGCGAGGGATTCCAGACGCCGCCGGGCCGGCAGGTCGCCGCCGGGCCCGCCGCCCTCCGGTTCGCCAGCCGCGATCAGCGCCAGGAGCCGCTCCACGACGCCGTGCAGCAGGCTGCCGGGCTCCACGCCGCCGATCGGGTGCGGCAGCCCGGACTGGGCCAGCTCGGAAAGGCCGCCGCTCGCCCGCCAGGCGCTCAGGGGCGAGGCCAGGTCGGTGTAGACGTCCGCCAGTGCCGCACCGGCCGCCGGCGTGTACCGGCCCCAGTCACGGAGTGCGAACAGGGCCTGGTCCGCCGCCTGTTCCGCCGCCACGAAGGGCAGCCGGGCCACGAGTTCCCCGTACCGGGACCGGTGGGCCGGGGCAAGGTCCGCCGGTTCCACGTCCAGGAGCGCACGCCACACGGTGTCCGGCCCGTCGGCGGCCGCCGACTCCAGCAGGGCCCACATCTCCTCGGCCGGCAGCAGGTTCGGGGCGACGCCGACGAGGGTGGCGCGCACGTCCGGATGGAGGCCCGGGGTGCGGCCCACGGCGGACAGGAGATCGACGGCGGCGGCCGGGGGCAGGTGGCGTACGGCGAGCCGGGCTGCCTCCTTGCGGACCGTGACCTTCACTCCGCTCTCCCGGGTCAGGGCCTCGCGGACCAGGGCCGCGACCCGGCTGGGGCGGGCGTGGGCGGCGGCGCGGCCGGCCGCGGACCAGGCGGCCGCGGCCCGGTCGTCTCCGGCGTGGCCGAGGAGGGCGGCGAGGGCCGAGGCCGGGTCGTCCGTGTGGGCGGCCGCGTCCAGTGCCGCCGCCGTCAGGACGGGCTCGGCCCCGGCCGCCGGACCGGCGGCGTACCGCTGGAGCAGGGCCCGGCCGTGCTCCGGCACCGGGGCCACCGCGCGCAGCAGGGCGGCGCGTTCGTCGAGGCCCCGGCCGGGGTCGGCGACGGCGGCGGCCGCCAGGCGGGCCGCGGCCAGCTGCTGCCGGGGCAGCCACCGGTCGGCGTACCGGAAGGGGGGCAGCGGCCTGGGCGTGCCGGCCGCCGGGAAGCGGCCGCCCGGGGGCGGCGCCTCGGGCAGTGCGCGGTCCAGCAGGTCGGTGCGCTCGGTGGCGAGTACGGCGAGCACCGGGGGCAGGAAGGCCGCGGAGGGCTCCCCCGCCAGCAGTTCGGCGACGCGGTCGCCGCGGGTCGCCGGGTCGGCCAGCCAGGCCGCGGCGACCTCGCCGAACTCGGCGTCCGGGCAGGTGCGCAGGGCCTGCCCGAGGCGGTCCTGGAGTTCGGGGTTCCGGTGTCCGTGGCGGCCGCAGGAGGCGGTCAGGGCGAGCAGGGGAGCCACGTCCCCGCGGGCGGTGGCGCGGTCCAGCCAGGGGCCGAGCGCTTCGAGGACGGCGGGTATCGCGACGCCGGGCAGGGGGCCGGCCGGGTGGCCCAGGTCCACCGTGCCGGTGTGGGCGGCCAGCGCCTCGACGACGCGTACGGCGGTCCGGAGGGCGGACGGGCCCGTGCCCGGAGCCGGGGTGGCGGCGAGCAGGGTCACGGCGAGGGTCCGGATCGTGGCCCGGGTCCGGGACGAGCAGTCGCGGGCGCGCAGGGCGTCCTGGCACAGCCGTTCCAGTGATTCCGCGCCGGTGCGCGCCCCGGCGGACCCGGTGCCCGCGACGGCCGCGAGGGCGGCCACGAGGAGCGTGACCGGCAGTTCGGCGAACGCGGCCAGGGCAGCACCGCGCACGGGGTCGCGCTCGTCGGCCAGTCGGCGGGCGGCCAGCGCGAGGACCTCTGCGACCTCCCGGGGGTCGCGGGTACGGCCGACGTTGACTGCCAGATCCTCCCAGACCGACCCGCGGCCGTCGGGGTCACCGGTGCCGAGGGCACCGAGGAACTCGGGCATGGCTTCGGCGGGCGGCAGCAGGGAGAGCTGCCCGCACAGGTCCCAGTACGTGGCGCTGTCGGCGCGGAGCTCCTCGATCGCGGCGCGGGCCCGGGCGTGCCGCTCGGCGGCCGGCAGTAGGGCCAGCGCACTCGGGGGCGGTGGCAGGGGGTTACGGCGGGCTTCACCCGCGACGGCGGCCACGTCGTCCACGAAGCCGGTCCGCCGCGCGGGCGGCATGGACCGCAGCATGACCTGGAAGGCGTTCCGGTGCAGCCACCTGGCCCCCAGCCGGGGCAGGGACGGCGGGTCCGCCGCGACCAGGCGGCGCATCACGGCCGGGCCGGGGGTGCGCTCCCACCGCACGTGCGCCGCGGGGGCGGCGAGCCAGCGCACGACGCGCTCCGCGTCCACCGCGACGAGGTCGCCCAGCCGCTCGTGCACCGGCCCGGGCAGGGTGTACGGGCCGCACTGCTCCAGCAGGTCCAGCACCCTGCCCGGCGCGGCGGGCAGTGCGGCGGCGATCCCGGCGCCGTGCTGCTGCCACCAGCGGTCGCGGAACCGCTCGGGCAGGTCCCGGAGTTCCCGTTCCGCGTGTTCGACGACGGCGACGGGATGGCGCAGGGCCAGGGTGCTCCAGTCCTCGAACGCGAGCGCCCCGGCGAGTTCGGGCAGCAGCCGCGCGGTGAACTCCGTCGAGCAGCCGGGCAGCAGGCGGGCCGCGTCCCGGTGCCCGTACTCGGTGCGCACCCGGAGCACCAGCCGCTCGGCGAGTGCGGGCCGGCGGCCGTCGCGCAGGAGGCGTGCCAGGTCGGCGCGGACCACGGCGGGGGCGTCGTCGTACGCGGCCTCCACGGCCCGGTCCCGGACGGGCAGCCGCCGGGCACCGCGCAGGGCGTACCGGCGGACCACCGGGTCGGCGTCGGCCAGCCGGGCCTCCAGGTGCCCGAGGTCCCCGGCGGTGAGGGCGGCCAGCGCGGCGAGCCGCCGCTCGTACGGGCCGCGCGCGTCCAGGGCGGTGAGCAGGGGCCGCAGTGCGTCCCGGGCGGCGAGCCGGCGGGCGGTGACCGCGGTGTACCGGAGCCGGGCGGCGTGCGGGAGGGGGTCGAGGGCGGCGAGCAGCTCGTCGGCAGTGGAGGTCATCGCGGGCATTGTGCCCGATGCGGCGGCTGCGGCCCCAGTGATTATCGGACCGGCCGGGCGAACGGATCTGCGGGCGCTCCGGCCGTCACCCGGTCGGGCCAAGGGGCGGCGGTCCGCTACGGCGAATGGTCCAGGATCGGGACACCGGACAGGCCGTTGTCCGGGTGGGATGCCTAACGTCGCTGACAAGGCACACCGTTCGCAGACCTTTTCGCAGACCCTTTCGCAGACCTTGTGGAGACGCCATGTCCCGTAGAGGCCGCTGGATGGCCGGCGCCTGCGCCAGTACGGCCGCCGTCGTACTGCTCGCCACCGGGGGCGCACCCGCCCCGGCGCCGCACGGGGCCTTCGGGGGCGGCTCCGGGAAGGGGGTCGCGGTGGGGGCCTACCTCCACTACGGCTCGCCCGGCGTCGACCGGATGCAGGGGCTCTCGCACTGGCTCGGCGGGACCGACCTGCGCGCCGGGCACACCTACCTGCCCGGCGACACCTGGACGAACATCGAGGGAGCACCCGATTCCCTGCACACCTGGGCTCGGTGGCGCAAGGAGCGCCCGGACCGGCTGTTCGTCCTCAACGTGCCCATGCTGAACCAGAACGAGGCCGACGTCCCCGACGGCCGGGTCGCCGAGCTGCTGCGCGCCGGCGCGGAGGGCGAGTACGACCACCATTTCCGGCGGCTGGCCGGACGTCTGGTCTCCCTCGGGCTGCCGGACACGGTGATCGTGCTGGGCTGGGAGATGAACGGGTTCAACTACACCCACCGGTGCAAGCCCGATCCGGAGAGCTGGAAGCGGTACTGGCGGAACATCGTGTCCTCGATGCGCTCGGTGCACGGCCAGCGGTTCCGTTTCGACTTCGCCCCCAACCGGGGGCCGGACGCGATCGGCTGGACGAAGTGCTATCCCGGGGACGACGTCGTCGACATCGTCGGCATGGACTCCTACGACCAGCCGCCCGGGGAGAGCTTCGAGGAGCAGGTCACCCAGCCGTACGGCCTGCAGCAGCACGTCGACTTCGCGCGGGCGCACGGCAAGCGGATCTCGTACCCGGAGTGGGGGCTGTTCCGCAACGGCGACAACGCCGAGTACATGCGGGACATGCTGGCGTGGATCGCCGACCACAAGCCGCTGTACCACAGCATCACCGACTACTGCCCGCACGGTGTGTGGCAGTGCGGGCAGAACCCGCGTTCCGCGCAGGTGTTCCGCGAGTTCCTGTCGGCAGGCCGGGGCGGGCGGGCGGCGGGCGGGCCGCCGCACCCGGGTGCTCTCCCCGGGGAAGCCGTCCGGGCCGGTGAAGGCGGCCGCGGCCGCGCCGGCCGTGAGGCGGTGGGACCCGGCGCCCTCTGGGGCGGCTCGGGCGTCCTCGGCGAGGACCCCTCGCCCGTACAGCGCGAGCTCGACGGAGCCTTCCCCCCGCTCCGGGCGTCCCTCGGCTGATCGAGGGCACTGATCAGCCGCCGGGAAGTAGCCCGTCCGGACCACGGCCCGTCCGACGGGCCGCCGGGGCTTCTGCCCGAGGATGGCGGGATGACATTCACGACACGGACCATCGACGTCACCACCGGCTCCGCTGAGTCCGTCCACGACCTGACCGCGGCCTGCACCGGCTTCCTCCACGAGGCGGCCCGGGGGCGCGACGGGCTCCTCAACGTGTTCACGCCGCACGCGACGGCCGGGCTCGCGGTCATCGAGACGGGTGCGGGCAGCGACGACGACCTGCTCGACGCGCTGGCCGAGCTGCTGCCCGCCGACGACCGCTGGCGCCACCGCCACGGCTCCCCCGGCCACGGCCGCGACCACGTGCTTCCGGCGTTCGTGCCGCCGCACGCCACGCTGCCGGTCGTCGGCGGCGAACTCGCCCTGGGCACCTGGCAGTCGGTCGTGCTGGTGGACACCAACAAGGACAACCCCCGGCGTACCGTACGGCTGTCCTTCCTCGGCTGACCGGACGTGCGCGGCCGGCCGGCCCGCGTGCCGGTGGCGCGGGCCGGTTCCCGGTCATCTCCGTTGCCCGGCAGGGAGGTTCACAGCGGACGGCCCCAAAACGCCCCGGAGCGGCGGTAGTCGGCCGGTTCGCAGTGGTGGACGGCGTCGCCGAGGCGCCTCTCCCGGTGGTACTCCGGGACGTTCCCGATCCGGAGATCCACGGGCCGGTGCCCGCCGCCGACCCCCTCCACCCCGAATCCGCCCGGGCCGACGCCCCGCACCCGGCCGGACGTCTCGTGGTCGCCCCCCGGCCGTTCCGGGCCGGGCGCCGGCGGAACCTCCCGGCCGGGCACCTGCGTTGCGGGGCGGAGGACATCCAGGCATATCATCTCGGGCCGAATTGGCGGGCCCGGAAAAAATCGCGCCGTGTCCGAGCGTGCAATAGCGGACACTTCGTGCAAAATGGGCGGTCGTCGGGAGCCGTTACGCAGTCACCGAGAACAGTCACCATCACGGTTTGTTCCTGTATCTGAATGCGGAGGTATCACGATTGCCGAAAACACAAAAACGCCCGAAGAGGCACACCTGCCCCGCCCTGCTCCTCTCCGTCTCCGTGGTCGCCGCCCTGTTCGTCCCCGCCCGCCCGGCCCAGGCCGCTTCCCTTTACGGGATAAAGGCCGTGGCCGTCGCAGCTTCCAAGAAAGGCGCACCTTACGTCTACGGCGCCACCGGGCCCAATGAGTTCGACTGCTCGGGCCTCACCCTCTACGCCTTCCGGAAGGCCGGCCGGGCCCTTCCCCGCACCGCGGAAGCCCAGTACGAGAGCACCCTCCACATTCCGCACGCGCAGCGCGCACCCGGCGATCTGGTCTTCTTCCCCAAAGGGGGAACCATGGGCCACGTCGGCATCTACGCCGGCCACAACAAGATCTGGCACGCGCCCAAACCCGGCACCCGCGTACGGCTGGAACGCATCTGGACCGGCACCGCCCGCTACAGTCGGGCCAATTGAACGAAGTGAACGAGCAGCGGGGCGAAACGGATCAGCACCGCGGGCGACGGCCTACCGGTGCGAGCGCTGCGCCTCGACGATCTGCCGCACCGAGCGGTCGAGACCGGCCCGGGCCTGGATCCGCTCGGCGAAGCCGGGGAACTGGCCGGCCACGGCACTGAGCAGCCGCAGCTCCAGCGGAGCCACGTTGACCTCGCAGAGGTCGCGGCGGACGGCCCGTACGACGCCCTCGGCGACCTGTCCGGGCGTCACGGTCCTGATGCCGCTCGGCGGGGCGGCACCCGTCGCGGCGAACATGCCCGCGTCGCGGACGAAGCCCGGCTGTACGAGCGACACCCCCACCCCCGTGCCCCTGAGTTCCTGGCGCAGGGCGAGGGCGAAGCCGCGCAGCCCGAACTTCGTCGCGTTGTACAGGGAGGCCGACTTGGTCGCCGCCTTCCCGGAGATGGAGCCGACCAGCACGATGTGGCCGCGGCCGCGCTCCGCCATGCGCGCCGCGAGCAGCCGGGACAGCAGGACGGGCGCGCGCAGGTTGACGTCGAGGGCGCGGTCGAGCTGCTCCTCGGTGTAGTCCAGCAGGTCGCCGCTGGCGGGCAGGGCCGCGTTCGCGACGAGGACGTCCGTCCCGGCGCAGGTCCGCGCGAGCCGGACCACGTCCGGGCGTACGGCGAGATCGGCGACCACGGTACGGGCGCCGCAGGCATCGGCGGTGTCCTTGAGGGCTCCCTCCCGGCGCCCGGTGACCGTGAGGCGGGCCCCCTGGGCGGTCAGGCGCGCCGCCAGGGCGGCTCCGATGCCTCCGGTGGCTCCGGTGAGCAGGACGTTCGATCCGGACATCTCCACGACGACTCCCGAACTGCGGTACCGCGTTCCCTCGGACTGTTCGTTCGAACGAACAGTAGGGACCGCCCCCTGCCTTGTCCACACCTCGGACGGGCCCAACCGCCTTGCCCGGTACGGGCAGTGGCCGGATGCGGCCGATGGGGCAGAATGCCGACATGCCCCCTGCTTCCGAAACCCGCCAGAGCATCATCGACGCCGTGCTGCGGATCATCGGGCAGGACGGGACCGCCGCCGTCACCAACCGCCGGATCGCCAGGGAGGCAGGGGTCTCCCTGGGCTCCGTCACCTACCACTTCGCCACCCAGCACGAGCTGCTGCGCGAGAGCCTGCTGCACTTCGTGGCGGAGGAGACCCGGCACTTCACGGAGCTCGCCGACGCGTGCGCCGACACGTGCGCCGACGAGCCCTTCGACATCGGACAGGCGGCGGAGGCGGTGGCGCGGGTCGCGGGCGGCAACGCGTTCGACAGCCGGCACATCGCACCGTTCGAGCTGTACGTCCAGGCCGGCCGCGACGAACGGCTGCGCGCCTCGGCCGCCGAGTGCTTCGCCGCCTACGACCTGCTGGCCGCGCGGGTACTGAGCCAGCTCGGTGTGCCGGATCCCGAGCGGCTGGCGGGCGCCGCAGTGGCCCTGGTCTTCGGCCGGCAGCTGCGCCGCCTCGCCACCGGCGCCCCGGCCGAGGACCTCGTCGACACCCTGCTGATCCTCACGCAGCTCGCCCCGGCGCGGACCCCTTAGGGGGATCTCCCGGCCCGATGGGGCGGCGGGGGTGGCGGGGGCCGCGGGTGGCGACGCCGGCGGCGGGAGCGGTGCGGCCGTCGGGGGTCCGCCCTCCCCGAGCCGCGCCGCGCTGGCGGGCGGTAACCCCCGATGTCGAGCGGATCACCGGGGCTCAGCGGTTCCGCCAACCCACCCCGTTTCCAAGAGCGTTGCCGGGCAGAACTGTACGGTGTCCTGGCGGGCGAGGGCCGGGGCCCGGTCGCGGAACCGTACGGCCGCCCCCACCGGCACCGCCACCACCAGCCCGTACAGGGGCAGTCAGCATCCGGGACGGCGCGCCGTGGTCCCGGCTGCCCTGCCGTACGGGGGCGCGGCCCCGCCCGGATGGCCCGCGCGGGGCGACGGGCGGAGCGCCCGGGCCGGACGAGCCGGACGAGGAGCGCGGCGGTGGTGGGAACACTCCAAGATCGACTCGTGATCGTTGTCCCCCTCCACGACTCCGTTCCGTAGCCCTGCTGTCGCAGACTTGCGGGACGCGGTGGCCGGTCGGCCGCCGCGTCCTTGTCCGGGCCGACCCAAGGACTGCCACCGTGACCGAGCGCGTTCTGACCCCCCGCAACCGGGGTTTCCTCTTCCTCGACTCCCACCCGGCGGGCTGCCGGCGGCTGGTGGAGGACATGTGGCAGGCGTGCCCCGCTCCCGCCGGCGCCCCGGAGGGCGACGGCCCGGTGGCGCTGGTCATCGGCTCCTCCGCCGGATACGGCCTCGCCGCCACCCTGGCCGGGCTCAAGCGGGCAGGGATCCGCGGGATCGCGGTCTCCTTCGAGAAGGCCCCCACGCATCGGCGTACCGCCACCGCCGGCTGGTACCGCACCGCCGCCACCGCCGACATCGCCCGCGCGGCCGGACGGGACCTGGTCTTCCTCAACGGCGACGCGTTCTCGGACGCGATGAAGGACCAGGTCGCCGAGCTGCTCGAGCGGCGCTTCGGCGGCCGGCTGGACTACCTGGTGTACTCGGTGGCCGCGCCCCGCCGCACCGACCCGGACACCGGTGCCGCGTACGCATCCGTCCTCAAGCCGATCGGCGGGGCGAACCGCACCAAGACCCTCGTCTTCGACGACCAGGGCGCTCCCGAGGTCCGGGAGGTCGAGACCGGGCCGGCCGAGGGCGACGACGTCGAGCAGACCGTCGCCGTGATGGGCGGCGCGGACTGGGAGCGCTGGATCGACCACCTCGCCGGACGGGGCCTGCTCGCCGAGGGCTTCGCCACCGCCGCGCTGTCCTACATCGGTTCGCCGCTGACGGCGGCGATCTACCGGCAGGGCACGATCGGCGCGGCCAAGGCGCACCTGGAGGCCACCGCCCGCACCCTGGACGAGCGCCTCGGCAAGACGGTGGGCGGGCGGGCCGTGACCTCCGTCAACGGCGCGGCCGTCACCCAGTCCTCCACCGCCATCCCCGGCATCGCCCTGTACACCGGCCTGCTGCGCGGGGTGCTCGGAGCGGACCTGGTCCCGCCGATCCGTCAGCTCGCCGCCCTGTGGGACCAGCTGACCGGCGCGGCCCCGCTCGCCCAGGACGACGAGGGCCGGGTCCGGCTGGACACCTGGGAGCTCACCGACGAGGTACAGACGGCCGTCGCCGAGCGCTGGGAGGCCGCCACGACCGGCACCATCGCGGGCCTCGCCGACCTCGACTGGTTCCGCGACGAGGTCCGGCGCCTGTACGGGTTCTCGGTCCCTGGCATCGACTACACCGCCGCCGTGGCCACCGACGTCCCCTGGCCCGCCCCCGCGCCCTGATCCGGGGACACGGCCCGGAGCGGTCCGGCGCTGCCGCCGGGCGGGGCGGTAGGGTGCGGCGCGTGTCGGAGCACCAGCGCGATCTCGTGGGCTACGGCGCCGTGCCGCCGCACGCCGCCTGGCCCGGCGGGGCGCGCGTCGCCGTCAGCCTCGTGCTCAACTACGAGGAGGGCGGCGAGCGCAACGTCCTGGAGGGCGACCCGGCGTCGGAGGGGTACCTCCACGAGATCGTCGGCGCGCCGCCGGTGGTGGGCGGGCGCGACCTGAACGCCGAGTCGATGTTCGCCTACGGGGCGCGGGCCGGGTTCTGGCGCATCCACCGCACGCTCGCGCAGCACGGCGCGCCGCTGACCGTCCACGCCGTGGGGCAGGCGCTCTCACGCAATCCGGACGCGGCGCGGGCGATGGGCGGCGCCGGCTGGGAGGTGGCGGGCCACGGCTGGCGCTGGACCGACTACCGCGACGTGCCCGAGGACACCGAGCGCGCCGAGATCGCGCGCTGTACCGCGACGATCGAGCGGCTCGTCGGCCGTCGTCCGGTCGGCTGGTACACCGGGCGGACGAGTCCCGCCACACGGCGCCTCGTCGCCGAGGAGGGAGGTTTCCTCTACGACTCCGACGACTACTCCGACGACCTGCCCTTCTACGTCGAGGCGGCCGGGCGCCCGCACCTCGTGGTGCCGTACAGCCTGGACGCGAACGACTTCAAGTTCCTGATCGTCCACGGCTTCACGACCGCCGACGACATGCTCGGCTACCTCGTCGACACCTTCGACGCCCTCCACGCGGAGGGCGCCGAACGGCCGCGGATGATGAGCGTCGGCCTGCACTGCCGGATCATCGGCCGGCCCGGGCGCATCCGCGCGCTCGACGGCTTCCTGCGGCACGTCGCGCGGCGCGGCGGGGCGTGGATCACCACCCGCGAACGCATCGCGCGCCACTGGCTGGCCTCGCACCCGCCGGCGGGCTGACGGCCCGCCGGCCGGTCGCGTGCGCGGGTGCGGGCCGGACGGGCGAGCCGCGGGCCCCGGCCGCTTCGCCCCGGGTCATTCGCCCCCGCCCCCGCCCCCGCCCCCGCCCCCGCCCCCGCAGGACGAGCCGCCGCCGCAGGAGTCACCGCCGCCCCACAGGGACTTGCGCCGCCGCGGCCGCTTGCGCCCCCACAGCACCTGGATGCCCACCACGAGGATGACGACCGCCATGGTCAGCACCGATTCCATCGTGCTCTCCGTTCCCTCTTCGTTCCCGCTTCGTTCGGTGCCGGCACGATGCCCTGCGCGGGGGCGGCCCCAACCCCGGGTTGAGCAACATCAGAGCTTCGGTCCGCCGGCGGTCAGCTCCCGGCGTGCGGACGGAGCAGGCGGGCCTCGACGCGGCCGTCGACCGTGCGGCATTCGAAGACCGGCTGGGGCGCGGTCGCGGGGCCGCTGACGTTCCAGCCGTCCGACAGGCGGAAGACGCTGCCGTGCCAGGGGCAGCGGACGCAGCCGTCGGCGATCTCACCGTCGAAGAGGGGGCCGGCCATGTGGGAGCACCGGCCGGCCAGCCCGTGGATCTCGCCCCCGGACTGCCGCACCACCAGTACGTCCACTCCGGCCAGCTCGGCCCGCACGGGCCGCCCCACGGGGAAGTCCGCGACGGCACCGAGCCGGCTCCAGCCCTCCGGCACGATGTGCGGGACAGCCTCCGCGTGGTTGGCCCCGGCCGCCTGGCGGTACGAGAGGTGTCCGCCCAGTGCGCCGCCGACGCCGACCGCGGCGAGGCCGGCGGCTCCGAGGAGCCTGCCCGGGGTGCTCCGGCCGCGCAGGCGCGCGGTGAGGGAGGCGGCGTAGAGCGACACGGCGGTGAGGTTCGCCGCGGCGTGGACGAGTCCGACCCGGGCCTGTTCGGGCGGCAGTTCCGCCCAGTCGGTCCACCCGGCGACCGCCGCCGGTGCGGCCGAGGCCAGGCCCACTCCGATCAGCACCTGCTGCTCGCGCCGCCGCCCGGGGAGGCAGTCCAGTACGGCGGCCGAGAGCCAGGCTCCGATGGGCAGCTGGACCAGCAGGGGATGCAGCGGGTGCCCGAGCGGAAGGCCGTGCAGTACGTCGCGGGCCCGGCCCAGCGGCACGGCGCGCACGGCCCCGCGGACGGCGGACGCGAGACGGTCGGGCGCGGACCAGTGCTCCAGCCGGTCCAGACCGGTGAGGAGCGGCCGCGACCAGGCGCGGGAGGTACTTCCTTTTGTCAAGGGTTGTCCGGTCATGGGCCGCGTCTACCCCGCCAGGCCGCGGTTCACCACCCGTGGGGGGCGCGGGGCCTCCCCGCAGGGGCGCGCACGCCCTCGCGGAGCCACGCGCGACCGCGTGCGCGCCGTTGTGACCGGGGTGGTGGTTCCCTACCGTGCTCGACGCGGGTCCGGCGTACGCACGGGAACCAGGGGGGCACATGACCGAACCGGAAGGAATCCCGCCGGGCGCGCCCCGGCCGAGGGGGAGGATCTTCCAGACCTCGACCATGACGGCCATGCTGGAGGGCGTCTACGAGGGCACGACCACCATCGCCGAGCTCCGCCGGCACGGGGACTTCGGCATCGGCACCTTCGACCGGCTCGACGGCGAGATGATCGTCCTCGACGGCCGCTGCTACCGTCTGCGCGCCGACGGGTCGGCCGGTGAGGCCGACCCGTCCACGCGTACGCCGCTCGCCGCGGTGACCTACTTCCACGGCGAGCACGACTGGCGGACGCGGGAGCCGCTCGACGCCGCCGGGCTGCGCGCGCTGATCGACGACCGGCTGCCGAGCCCCAACCACTTCTACGCCGTCCGCGTCGACGGGCACTTCGACCACGTGGTCACCCGGATGCTGCCCGAGCAGCACCGGCCCTACCCCCGGCTGATCGACGCGGTCGCGGGACAGGTCATCGCCACCCACACCGGCCTGCGGGGAACCGTGGTCGGATTCCGCAGCCCGGCGCACATGCTGGGGGTGGCCGCCAGCGGATACCACCTGCACTTCCTCTCCCGCTGCCGTACGCGCGGCGGGCACGCGTACGACTTCGTGCTGCGCTCCGGGCGGGTGCGGGTGGACGTGGGGTACGAACTGGTCCTGCACCTGCCGCGCACGGCCGACTTCGGCCGCGCGCGGCTCGGCCGGGGCGATGTCGCGGGTGAGATCGAGGCGGTGCTCCAGGGAGGCCCGAGGCCGTGACGGGGGTCCCGTCCGGGGCGCCTCCTGGCGGAGCGGGCGTCAGAACGCGAAGACGGCGTTGCCGTTGAGGGTGGCGTTCATGGCGCAGGTGTTGGAGAAGGTGTGCTTCCAGGCGACGCGGCTGCCCTGCCAGACGCCCTCCGCTGTGACGGTGACGGGCGCGTAGTGCATCGGGCAGGCGCGGTTGGTGTCGGGTGCGGCGAGCAGCCGGTCGAAGGTGCCGCCGGTGGAGTTCAGGGCCGTACAGGCGGCCTTGGGGTCGGGGTGGGTGCCCTGTGCGGTCGGCATGCAGCTGAGGGTGGCGGCACGCAGGACCGTGGCGGAGGCGTCGTCCCCCTGGGAGACGGAGAAGACCATCGCGGACGGGGCGTACAGGCTGGTGGGCTTGGCCTCCGCCATGCCGGTGGCGCCTGCCAGGCAGAGGAGGGCGGCGGCGGGGACGGCAGCGAAGCGGTAGCGCACGACAAGACTCACTTTCGATGTGAAGGTTGAGCACGACAATTACTTTCGTTGTCGGGCTCCGATGCGGCCGAGTCTGTCGGATGTGAAGGTGCACTGCATGTCGGCGGCCGATTTACGGACAGCTCGTTCGAATATCGGATAACGAATGGTCGTTCGGGCAGCTCAGGCGGGGTGCGGCGCTCCGTGTCCGGTCGGGAACGGGGGGTGAGGAGAGGCTTCTCCGGTGGAACGCGCGCCGCTGACCTGGTGTCGAGCGGCCCGCGTTCACCTGGAGGCCATTCAGCTTGTCCGGATCGCTGCGGTTCCCCTGCCCTCGAACCGGTCGTCGTCCCTGACCTGGACCTGGACCGTCGGGGAGGCGCACGCGACGAGGATCCCGAGTACGAGGAGGAGCACGATCAGCGCCTTCGCCGGCGTGCCGAGGAGCAGCGGGCGGGTGCCGGATCCCGGGCGGGGCCCGGATTCCGGGGCGGCGGCGGCCCCCGCGTCGCCGAACAGGCGCTTGGGGTACGCGGAGGTCAGCATCATCGTGTACGCCTGGTAGCGCATCCGGTAGCGCGCGACCGCCGCGACAGCGCCGAAGACGGGGGCGGGCATGCGCCCCAGCACGAGGGTGATCAGCCAGAACACCCAGCAGACGGCGCCCCAGCCGTACTGCAGCAGACCGGTCACGATCATCGCGGGGATCATCAGGACGAGGCGGAACAGGACGGCGGCCCGGTTCAGCGGGCCGGGGCGCAGCTCGATCCGGACCGGATGGCCGGGCGCCTCGAAGGAGAACGGCGGGTACCGGTCCACCAGCAGCATCGCGCTGGCCGTGACCCGGGTCTCGTACGCCAGGAACCCGCCGAGGAAGCGGGCGATGCCGTCGGGCAGGCGGCCCTGGACCAGGGCGGCGAACCAGCCGGCGATGGTCACGAAGAAGGCGGCGATGCCGAGGAGGGCCGTGACGATCAGCTGCGGCAGCAGCAGGAGCAGCCGCAGCAGGACCGTCCAGCGCCGCTGCCGGCCGGGCGGCGGAACGTCGAGCTCCGGCAGGTGTTCGCCCTGCGGGTGGCCGGCGTCCGGCGGGCGGGGGGTCCAGCCTGTGGTCATGGGGCGCTCCTGCCGTCGGTCGGGGCGCGCGGGCCGTGCCCGCCGACCGGTCCGGCCGGGCCTGGCCCGGCCTGGCCCGGCCTGGCCCGGAGGATGCGGAAAGGCGGGTTCCGCGCGTACGCCCTGTCAGGGGTACCGCGCGGAACCCGCCTTTCCAAGGATCCGGGCTGTGGCCGGCCGCCCGTTGCCCTGAAGGGCCCCTTCGGCGGCCGGCCGGACGCCTCAGGCCGTGGCGGGCGCCGGGGCCTCGGCGGCCGCGGGCGGCTCCGGGGTCTCGTCGGCGGCGGGCCGGGGGATGCGGTGCAGGCCCCGGCGGTCGTAGAGGCGGGTGACGGCGAAGCCGAAGAGCAGCGCGGCGACGAGGGCGATCCCCATCGCGGTCCATGCCCGGGTCAGGCCCGCGTCGGCCTGGGCCCCGTAGAAGAGCAGGGAGCGCAGTCCCTCGGTGATCTGGCGCAGCGGCTCGAACTCGGCGAGGCCGCGGAAGAAGCCGGGCAGCGCCTGGAGGGGCACGGTGGCGCCGGAGGAGGGGACGGCCATGGCGATGAAGACGATGGTGGCCAGCAGCATGCCGGGGGTGCCGAATGCGGCGAACAGGGCGAGACCGCCGATGCCGACGACCGCGATGGTGGCGACCGAGTACAGCCACAGCAGGCCCAGGTGGGAGGCGTCCATGTCGAGGATGCCGACGGTGGCGACCTCGACCAGGGTCCCCATGATCACCGATATGCCGAGCATGAGCGCCATGCCGACGGCCAGGGTGCGGACGCGGCTGGTGTGCTGGACGGGTTCGCGCTTGCGGACCGGGCCGTAGTCGGTGTGCAGGTAGCCGAGCGCGGTGTCGACCTGGGAGTTGACCAGGTTGGCGCCGAGCATGCCGCAGACGACCAGGACCAGGGCGTAGTAGAAGGCGCTCAGGCCCATGGCGCTGCGGGAGCCGACGGGGTGGCCGTCGGCGACGGTCACCGTCACCGGGTCGGCCAGCTTGAGCTGGGCGGCCGTCGGCAGCGGGGCCTTCTGGGCCGCGGCCTGCTTGAGGAGCTCCTGGCCCATCTGGGCGGAGGCCGCGTGGGCCGCCTTCTGGGCGGCCTGGGAGGACATGGAGGAGCCGATGCTGCCGGCGGACTGGTTGGTCAGCACCGTGATCGTCGGCGGGGCGGGCTTGCCCTGGGCCGGGGGCTGCGGGGCGGCGAGCGCGGTCACCGTGGCGGAGAACTCCCGCGGGATGACGAGGGCGCCGAAGACCTTGCCGCTGCCCAGCCGCTTGTCGGCCTCCTCGCGGCTGACGAGCTGCCAGTCGATGCTCTTGTCGCCCTCGGCGGCCTTCTCGATGCCCGAGACGACCTGCTCGCCGAGGTTGACGCGGCGGCCGCCCGAGTCCGCGCCCGCGTCGGCGTTGACCAGGGCCACCGGCAGGTCGCGCAGGTTCCCTCTGGGGTTGACGTTGCCGCCCACGTAGAGCAGGGCGAACAACATCGAGACCACTGCGGCGATGAGTCCCGTACCGATCCACAGCGTGGGTCGGCGGAGCACGGAGGGTGGCGTGGGGTGAGGCATCGATTCTCCGGTGCGGCTGCGATTCCTGAGTTGGATACTTCTGGTATCCAGTGACTGGATACTGGCAGTATCTTGTTGTGGTGTCCAATCGCCGCTGCCGGACACCGGACCGGACCGCATGACCAGCAGGGAAGCCGTATGAAGATCTCGGAGCTCAGCCGCCTCACCGGCGTGCCGGTCGCCAGCATCAAGTACTTCCGGCGGCAGGGCCTGCTCCCGGCCGGACGCGCGACGGCCGCGACCCTGGCGGAGTACGGGGAGGAACACGCGGAGCGGCTGCGGCTGATCAAGGCCCTGACCACGCTCGGCGGCCTGTCCATCGCCGCCACCCGCGACGTGCTCGGGGCCGTGGACCAGGCCCAGAGCACCGAGGGCGCCCTCGGTGCGATCAGCTACGCGCTCCCGGTGCCGGTGGCCTCCCAGGGCCCTGAGGGCGACGAGGAGGAGACCGACGCCGACGAGGCCGCCGGGGCGGAGGTAGCGGAGCTGCTCGCCTCCCTGGACTGGCGGGCGCCCGGCACGTCACCGCACGTGAAGGGGCTGACGGCGGCGCTCAAGGAGTTGCGCCGGCTGGACGCCCAGTACGCCCCGGGCGAGCTGGCCGCCTATGCGCGGCTGGCCGAGTCGGTGGCCCGGCTGGACCTGGAGCGGGCGTCCTGCCTCGACGAGCCGGTGGCCCTCGCGGAGCGGGCCGTCATCGTCTTCGCGATCTGCGCCCCGGTCTTCGAACTGCTGCGCCGCCTCGCCCAGGAGGACCAGGTCCGTCGCCGCCTCCCGGACGACGCCCCCGAGTCCGCCCGCTAGGCCCGGCTGTCGTCCGGGGCCCGCAGTGACGGCGCGGACCCCGGTGCCGGGGCGGCTATTCGGTGGTGGGTTTCCGGGCCAGGGCCTTGGCGACGGTCGCCGTACTGAGCCTGGTGGCCCGTACCAGCTCGTCGCGGCCGACGCCGCGGCGGCTCGCCGCGCGCATGGCCGCGTTCCGCAAGGCCACGTCCGGACGGAAGCGGTGGCGGGCGAACCGGTGCTGCACGACTCCGGCGAACCGGGTCAGGAGGCGGCCCTGCCACGCGGTGATGAGCTGCTTGCGAGGGGTGGGGAGCGGTGTTGCCGGTGCTGCCAAGGGGCGTCCCTTCGGTCGACGTCTGCACTGTCGACGGTGACGGCAGCACCGGCCGGCGGCCAGAGCGCGAACAAGCCGCCCGCGGCGGGACGGAAGGAACGCCGTGGGGCGCGGCACGCCTCAGGGGGCGCTCCTCGCCGCCGTTCGCCACTCGGGGCGTGGCGCGGGGGCGCCGCCGGGGGCCTGGGGGCCCGCCGGCGGCTCCGGGGGCGGCTGGGCCGGGGTCAGATGGTGACGCAGATGCCGTCCTCGATGGTGCGGCCGTCGCGCTCCAGGCCGCCGCAGACGAGCTTCGCGCCCGCCTGCTCGTAACCCACCTCCCACCGGTGCGAGGCAGCGTTGACCCTCGGGCCGTGGAAGCCGCCCCAGTAGGAGCGCAGCGTGCCCGGCAGGCCGTCCTTGGTCTGGACGGTGATGTCCTGGACGAAGCGGTTGTGGTGGGCGGTCATCACGCAGATGTACTTCCCGCATTGGCTGTCGACCCCGCTGGGACGCGCGCCGGCGGGAGTACCGGCGGTGAGCGCCAGGGTGACTCCGGTTGCCAGGGTCGCGGCAAGGTACCGCAGGCGGTTGTTCATGGAAAAGCCGTCTTTCTTTCTGTCGCTCTGTCGCTGCCCGGGGAACGCCGGCGGGCGGCGGTGACCGTCGTGCCCGCGGGGGCCGTTCTTGATCACGGTCCGGTTGTAACGACCCGCGGCCGTACGGGGACAGGGCCCGAAGGGGGAACTCACCCGTGTGGGCTAACGCGTTCACCTGGCGAAACGCCACTGCACCGGCAGGGCGGAGACAAAAAAAGAAAGGCAAGGAGTCACCCGCTCCTCGCCACTCTCAACTTATAGCGCACCGGGGGGCTTGCGGCAAGGCCCCGGGCCCGTCGCAGAATGGGCGGCCGAAATCCAGAACCTGCGGAGAAATCTCGTTGAACGGGTGTTTTTCATGATTGACGTGATCATTGCGGGCTGCGGACCGACCGGCCTGATGCTGGCCCGCGAACTGCGGTTGCACGGAGTGCGCGTGCTCGTGCTGGAGAAGGAGGCGGAGCAGCCCCGGCAGTCCCGTGCACGCGGCCTCCACGCGCGCAGCATCGAGCTGATGGACCAGCGCGGTCTGGTGGAGCCGTTCCTGGCCCACGGCGAGAAGTTCACGGTGGGCGGCTTCTTCGCCGGGATCGGCACGTCGTGGCCGGACGGGCTCGACACCACGCATTCGTACGTGCTCTCCATCCCCCAGGCGGTCACGGAGCGCCTGCTCACCGGGTACGCCACCGAACTCGGCGTCGAGATCCGGCGCGGCCGCGAGCTCGTCGGGCTGAGCCAGGACGAGGAGGGGGTGACCGTCGGACTGGCGGACGGTACGCGGCTGCGCTCGCGCTACCTCGTCGGCTGCGACGGCGGCCGCAGCACGGTACGCGGGCTGCTGGGCGTCGGCTTCCCCGGTGAGTCCAGCAGGGTCGAGACGCTGCTCGCCGATGTGGAGCTGACCGCGTCACCGCAGACGCTGGCCGCCGTCGTCGCCGAAGTCCGCAGGACCCAGACGCGGTTCGGCGCCATCCCCGAGGGGGACGGGGTGTACCGGATCGTCGTGCCCGCCGAGGGGGTGGCCGAGGACCGTACGGTCCCGCCGACCCTCGATGAGCTCAGGCGGCAGCTGACGGCGTACGCCGGCACCGACTTCGGTGTGCACTCGCCGCGCTGGATCTCCCGCTTCGGCGACGCGACACGGTTGGCCGAGCGGTACCGGACCGGCCGGGTGCTGCTGGCCGGCGACGCCGCGCACGTCCATCCGCCGACCGGCGGGCAGGGGCTCAACCTGGGCCTCCAGGACGCGTTCAACCTCGGCTGGAAGCTCGCCGCCGAGGTGGCCGGCTGGGCACCGGAAGGGCTGCTGGACACCTATCACGCCGAGCGGCACCCGGTGGCGGCCGAAGTACTGGACAACACCCGCGCGCAGATGGAGCTGATGTCCACCGAACCGGGTCCCCGGGCGGTGCGCCGGCTGCTGGCGGAACTCATGGAGTTCGAGGAGGTGAACCGCCGCCTGATCGAGAAGATCACGGCGATCGGGGTCCGCTACGACCTCGGCGAGGGCCACGAACTGCTCGGCAGGCGGCTGCGGGACGTCCGGCTGGAGCGGGGCCGCCGCCTCTACGAGCTGACGCACGGCGGCCGCGGGCTGCTGCTCGACCAGACCGGCCGGCTCTCGGCCGCGGGCTGGGCGGACCGGGTCGACCACGTCGTGGACGTCAGCGGCGAACTGGAGGTGCCCGCCGTCCTGTTGCGTCCGGACGGCCATGTCGTGTGGGCCGGTGAGGACCCGCGGGAGCTGCCGGACGCGCTCACGAAGTGGTTCGGAGCCCCCGCGGCCGGCTGAGCAGGCGCGCGCCGACGGCTCGGCGGGCGGGCGCCCACCCGCCCGCGGGGCGGCGCGCATGCACAGTGCCGCCTCCCCGAGGGGGTTTCCGGCGACGGTCACCCTCCGCCGGCTCAGGGCCGCTCCAGCATCCGGCGCCGCAGGCTGTCGTAGACGGGGTCGCTCTCCAGCATGTCCGCGGCCAGTGTCGCGGCGAAACAGGCGACCAGCAGCGGCAGGACGAGCGAGGTGGCACCGGTCATCTCCAGGACCAGCACGACGCCCGTGAAGGGCGCCCGTACGACGCCCGCGAACAGGGCGGCCATCCCGACCGCCGCGAACGCCCCCGGGCCGGCCGCCCCGGCCGGCAGCAGCGGCGCGGTGGCCGCGTGCGCGATGGCCCCCCACAAGGCTCCCAGGGCCAGCAGCGGGGCGAACAGCCCGCCCGGGGTCGCGGCCGCGTAGCTGAGCGGGCCCGCCACGAACCGGACGGCGAACCAGCCCGCCAGTGCCGCCACGGCGGGCACCTCGCCCGCCAGCAGGCCCTCGCTCAGCGGGTCGCCGCCCCCGGCCAGCAGCGGATCGTACGCCATGAGCAGGCCGACGAGGGCCCCGATGACCGCGGCCCGGACCACGAGCGGCACCCGGGTGAGCCGGTCGCACACCGCCAGCGTCCCCACGACCAGTCCGCTGTAGGCCGCGCCCAGCACCCCGGCCACCGCGCCGAACAGCAGGAAGACGGGCAGCGTCCAGACCGGTGGGACCGGCGTCGGCGCGACCGGGAACACGGGTGCGTCGCCCACCAGGAACCGGGAACAGGCGAGCGCCGAAGCGGTGCCGATGAGGGTGAGCAGCACCAGGCGGGGCCGGACCGTGCGGGTCACTTCCTCGCAGACGAACAGCAGCCCGCCGAGGGGCGCGGTGAAGGCGGTGGCCAGGCCGGCGCCGCCGAGCGCGGTGTGCAGCTGCCGGGCGTCGTCGGCGTCCAGCCGGGTGAGGCGGCCCGCGCCGGACCCGATCGAGGCCCCCATGTGCACGATCGGGCCCTCCCGGCCGAGCACCAGGCCGGAGCCGATGGCGATGAGGCCGCCGAGGAACTTCGCGGGCAGCAGCCACAGCGAGCGGGGTCCCGGTTCGGCCTCCTCCCGCCATACGGCCTCCACGTGCTGGATGCCGCTGCCCGCGGCGTGCGGGACCCGCCGGGCGATCGCGCAGGCCACCGCGGCGCCTGCCGCGGCGAGCGCCACCGGGATCAGCCAGCCCGGGCCGTCGAGTCCGTCGGCTGCCTCCAGCAGACTGCCGCGCAGCTCGGCGGCGCGTTCCAGGCACCGGCGGAACGCGCCGCCGACCAGCCCCACCAGGGCGCCGGCCGGCACCGCGATCAGGTAGGCCCGATACCCCTGCGGGGCGCGCCCGGGCGGGCCGGGCCGAGGACCGGGCATGCGCTGCCTCCCCACCGAGCCGTACGGGACGTCGTCCGAGCCTGGACCCGTCGGGCGCCCGGGCCGGCGAAGCTCGCCGGGCGCGCGCCCCGCAGGCGCCCGACCGGACGAAGCGGAGCTCGGCCGTCAGGGCCGCTCCGGGCCGCCGATCAGCGCCCGCAGCAGGCCGGGGAAGGCCTCGTCCACCTCTTCGCGGCGCAGGGCGTTCATCCGGGAGGTGCCCACGTAGTACTGGCGGATCAGGCCCGCGTCGCGCAGCACGTGGAAGTGGTGGGTGGCGGTGGACTTGCCGACCGGCAGGTCGATGGTGCCGCAGGCCAGGTCCTGCCGGGCGTGGTACAGCTCGCCGACGATCCTTCGCCGCACCGGGTCGACCAGGGCTTCGAGCACCTGCTGGAGGCCGATGGTGTGGATGTCCGGGTGTTCCGGGACGCGGTCCCCCCGGCTGCCGCCCCGTCGTGCTGCCGCCATCCGTCCGCCGACCTCCCGTACTCGTCCCGCCTTCGACCGCCGCAAAAGTACCACCGTCATCGAACTTTGACAGCTGTCGAACTTTCAGATTGGGTGGGGCCACGGCGGTGCGGCCCGCGTGCCGGCGTCGATCGGAGGGGGAGGTGCCATGACCGCGACGGTGCGGTTCCACGAGTACGGCGGCCCGGAGGTACTGCGGATCGAGGACGTGCCGGTCGGTGAACCCGGCCCCGGCGAGCTGCTGGTCCGGGTCGACGCGATCGGCGTCAACCGGGCCGAGGTGCTGTTCCGCGGCGGCCACTACATCGAGCCGGCCAAGGAGTTCCCCGCCCGGCTCGGTGCCGAGGCGGCGGGGGTGGTCGAGGCGGCCGGTGCCGGGGTGACCGGGTTCGAGGCCGGTCAGCCGGTCAGCGTGGTGCCGGCGTTCTCCATGAACGACTACGCCGTCTACGCGGAGCGCGCCATCGTCCCGGCGGCCGCGGTCGTGCACCGTCCGGCCGGGCTCGGCGCGGTCGAGGGGGCGGCGGTGTGGATGCCCTTCGTCACGGCGTACGGGGCGCTGGTCGAGGTCGGCGGGATGCGGGCCGGTGACACGGTGGTGCTCACCGCCGCCTCCAGCAGCGTCGGCCTCGCCGCGATCCAGGTCGCCCGGCGGGTGGGCGCGGTGCCGGTCGCCACGACGCGCAGCCGTGCGAAGAGGGAGGCCCTGCTCGCGGCGGGGGCGGCGGAGGTGATCGTCACCGACGAGGAGCGCGTCGCCGACCGGGTGCTCGCCCTGACGGCCGGCCGGGGCGCGGAGTTCGTCTTCGACGCCGTGGCGGGACCCGGCGTGGTGGACCTGGCCAGGGCGGTCGCCCCCGGGGGCACGCTCTTCCTGTACGGGGCGGTGAGCGGGCTGCCGACTCCGTATCCCGGTTTCGAACTCGGCATGCCCGCGCTGAACATGCGCACGTACACGATGCACGAGACGACCAGGGACCCCGGTCGGCTGCGCCGGGCGGAGGCGTTCGTCACCTCCGGCCTGGAGGCCGGGGCCTTCCGGCCGGCGGTGGACCGCGTCTTCCCCCTGGGCGAGATCGCCGAGGCGCACCGCTACATGGAGTCGGGCGCGCAGATCGGAAAGATCGTCGTCGAGGTCGGCCACTGACGCCGCGGCGGCGGGGGCCCCTCCGGACGGTGCGGCGCGGCCGCGCCCTCGCGGTAGCGTGGGGTCAGTCCGTCGCAGCCCATTCCTCCGGGGTGAGCGCCCTGGCGTCGGGGTAGTGCCGTCGGATCTCGCGCAGCACCCACGCCTCGGCCGTGCGCACGTCCCAGCTCGTGCCGTCGAACTCGCGCAGGGTCAGAACCGGTTGGCCCCCCGAGTGGCCTTCGAAGTCCGCGTCGACCGACTGCAGGTGGGCGCCGTCCATGGCCAGCAGGTCGAGGGTGGGGATTCCCGCTGTCGCCGCGGCCGTCTCCATCCCGGCGAGCGAGGGGTGTGGCGGGCCGTCGGGGAAGCGGGCCTTCCAGGTCAGGGCGAGTCCTCGGCTGCCCAGCCGGACCAGGAGCTCGGCCAGGGTGACGTAGCGCCGGCCGGCCGGGCCGTCCGGGTGGAGGGGGCCCTCCCGCCAGGCGGCGAAGGACAGGATCCGCGTGTGCTCCACGGGGGTCACGCGGTCTGCTTGTCGAGGAATTCGAGGTAGAAGCGGCTGCGGTCCGGAACCTCCGCGCGCGCGGGCGGGACGCCGAAGACCGCGTGGACCCCGGCGGGCCGGGTGGTGACGGCCGACTGTTCGTCGAAGGTCAGGACCGGGTTGGTCCGGTGCCGGCAGCCGGCGGTGTCGAGGGCGGCGATGAAGTCCTCGCGCAGGACGGTCGCCGCGTACGCGCCCGCGTCCGGCAGTACGCGGGGCGGCAGCCTGACCGTCGAACCGGGGTCGAGCCGTATCGAGATGCCGCTGACGTGGCGCCGGGTGACGACGAGTTCCAGCCCGCCCCAGATGTACGGGTACCCGTCGAAGTCCGGGCCCTTCATCCGGATCTGGGGGTGCGGGCGGCCCGGGCCGAGGATCTCCTCGGCTCCGGCGAGGGGCATTCCGCAGTGGAGCGGGCCGACCCTGCCGGTCACGGCGAAGTCGAGGAGCACGGTCGTCAAGGTCACGACGCTGACTGTCGCAGCTCCGCCGGGGACGCGCACGTCAAATACGGCGCGGGGGGCCGGGCCGGCCCTGGGGGGTGTCCGCACAGTGGCTCCGTCCGCCCGCAGGACGCGTACCGGCGCGATCGGCATGGCCGGATCCCGGCGTTCGCCGCGGGCGTTGCGGGTGTTCTGGATCTTGTGTTACGTTTTTTATGTAACGACCACTACAGAAAGGGGCTCCTCATGGGCAAGAACGCGCTCGTCACCGGCGGCAGTCGGGGAATCGGCCGGGCCATCGCCGAGCGGCTGGCGGCGGACGGGGTCACCGTCGTGCTGACCTACGCCAACGACGAGGCCGCCGCGCGGGAGACCGTCGAGCGGATAGCCGAGGAGGGCGGCCGGGCCTTCGCGCTGCGGGCCGAGCTCGGCCGGCACGGGGACGCGGCCGCGCTCTGGGCCGCGTACGACGGACTCGGCCTGGACGGCGTCGACATCATCGTGAACAACGCGGGCATCGGACTGCCCTCCCCGCTGGGCGAGGTCACCGAGGAGGGCTTCGACCGGGTCTTCGCGGTCAACGTACGGGCCCCGTTCTTCGTCGTGCAGGAGGCCCTGGGCCGGCTGCGCGACGGCGGCCGGGTCATCAACGTCTCCAGCGGCGCCGCCCGGCTCGCGATGCCCGAGATCCTGGCCTACGGGGCGACGAAGGGCGCCCTCGACACGCTGACCCTGAACCTCGCCAAGGCCCTCGGCTCCCGGGGCGTCACCGTGAACTCGGTCGCCCCCGGCATCGTCGACACCGACGTCAACGCCGGCTGGCTGCGCGGCAACCCGGAGGCCGAGGCGCACGCGGCCTCCCTCGCCGCGCTCGGCCGGGTCGGACAGCCGCGGGACATCGCGGACGTCGTGGCCTTCCTCGCCTCGGACGCCGGGCGCTGGGTCACCGGCCGCGTCGTCGACGCGACCGGTGGGGCCGGGCTGTAGGGCCTCAGCCGCGCCGGGCGCGCAGCGCCCGGAACGCCGCGCAGGGGCGGCGGTCAGGACGAGCAGGAGGGCGGTCTCGATCACCCGAGCGGCCGGCATCTTGTCGCCGGGTACCAGCAGACCCGGGCGCAGGGCCTGTTCGCTCTGCGGGAGTACCACCGCCGTCAACCTCCGCCGGTGGCGCAAAAGGGATTGCCGCGGACCTCGCCGGGGCGGCCGGTCCCTATGCTGGCGGCATGATCGACATACCCCTCTCCGCACTCGAAGTCGCGATGGTCCAGACCGGCACCCGGGCCGTGGACACCCTGCGGGACACCGCGGCCTTCGCGCAGGAGCTGGAACGGCTGGGCTACCACCGGGTCTGGTACGCCGAGCACCACCACTCCCCCGCGATCGGGGCGTTCCCGCCGGTCGTGCTGACCGCGCACGCCGCGGCGTCCACCTCGGTGATCCGGCTGGGTTCGGGCGGCGTGCTGGCCCCCAACCACGCGCCCATCACCCTGGCCGAGCAGTTCGGGACGCTGGCCGCACTGCACGAGGACCGCATCGACCTGGGCGTCGGCCGCGGCCCCGGCACCTTCGACGAGGGCATCGCCCGCGCCCTGCGCCGCGGAGCGGGACCCACGACGGACGCCGAGTACCGGGAGGACGTGGCCGCGGTCCTGTCCTTCCTCGTGGAGGAGGTCGCGCTCGGCCCCCTGCCGGAGCCATGGCTGCTCGCCTCCAGCCCCGCCGGGGCCGCGCTCGCCGCGGAACTGGGACTGCCGGTCGCCGTCGCCCACCACATCCGGCCGGAGAACACCGGCGCGGTCCTGGAGCACTACCGGGCCGCGTTCACCCCTTCCCGCTGGTGCGCGCGGCCCCGGGTGCTGCTGTGCGTGGAAACGGTGTGCGCGGAGACGGAGGAGGAGGCCCAGCGGCTGGGCGGCCCGATGAACGTCGTCAAGGCGGGGCTGCTCAAGGGGATCAGCGACATGCCCTTCCCCACGCCCGAGGAGGCCGCCGCCCACCCCTTCACGGAACAGGAGCGGCAGGCGCTGGCCGGCTTCCGCGGCCGGCAGGCCGTCGGCACCCCCGAGACCGTCGTACGCCGGCTCGCCGAGCTGGCCGGCGAGACCGGTGCGGACGAGCTGATGCTGACCACGCCCGTCTACGACTTCCGCGACCGGGTCCGCTCGTACGAGCTGGTCCGCAAGCAGCTGGGCGCCTGAGGGGCCGCGCCGTCAACGGCCCTGGAGCGCCCTGACGTTGTCTCCGAAGGTCCAGTTCCGGGATCCGTCCCAGTTGAGGGACCAGGTCATCAGCCCCTTGAGCCGGCCGCCGTAGGGGTTCCAGGCCTGGGCGACCGGCCCGGGCGCCATGTATCCGCCGCCGGCGCCCGGCTGGGCCGGAAGCCCGGGGACCTGCTTGTCGTAGGGCACCCTGACCGTGGTGCCCTGGACCACGAGACCGCGGTCGAGGCAGTCGGTCTGCGCCGTGAACCCGGCGACGGTCCCGGCGGAGTAGGAGTCTCCCGAGCAGCCGTACATGCTGCCGTTGTAGTACTGCATGTTCAGCCACCACAGCCGGCCGTTGTCGGCGTACTTCTTGACGACGGGCAGGTACGCGCCCCAGATCGAGCCGTACGCCACGCTGCCGCCGGTGACGTAGGCGGTCTCGGGGGCCATCGTCAGGCCGAATCCGGCCGGCATCCGGTCGAGCACGCCGTCGATGATGCGGATCAGATTGGCCTGGGACGGGGAGAGCCGGGTGATGCTGCCTGAACCGACGAGGCCGGTCTCGATGTCGATGTCGATCCCGTCGAAGTTGTACTTCTCGAGGATGGGGACGATCGTCGCCACGAAGCGGTCGGCGACGGCGGCCGAGTTGAGGTCGATGCCGGCCGCCGCGCCGCCGATGGACATCAGGACGGTCAGGCCGTCCTGTTTGGCCTGGCACATCTCGGCGGGGGTGGGCACCTTCACGGTGCTGTCCATGCCGTCCTCCCACAGGACGGTGCCGTCGGAGCGGATGACGGGGAAGGCCGCGTTGACCACGTTGTAGCCGTGGGCTCGGATGCGGCCGTCGGTGACGGGGATCCAGCCGAGGGGCGGGTGGACGCCGTTCGCGGCGCCGTCCCAGTTCTCCCAGTACCCCTGGAGGACCTTGCCGGCCGGCTTCGGCCGCACCGCGCAGGTGTCGGGCGCGCGCGGCCCGGGGGGCTCGGCCGCGGCCGCCGCGGGTAACTGCGTGAGGCACGCGGCGAGTCCGAGGCCGAGGCCGAGCAGGCGGATGGTGCGACGGATCATGGGGGTGCTCCCTTCGTCCGTTCGCGCCGGAAGTGGCGCGCCACCACGTAGGGTTGGTCCAGACCATCCGTCCGTCAAGGGTGTGCGGGGCCCCTACTTCTCCAGCGCCCGTACCGCTTCGCGCTCCAGTTCCACGCAGCGGTCCACGCGCTCCGCGCACGCGTCGAACAGCGCCCGCCGCTCCGGCGCGCCCGCCTCCGGGTCGGCGTCCCGGGCGAGCAGGGCCAGCTCCGCCCAGTGGCCGGCGGACTCCCGGAAGAGTCCGGCGGCCTCCGGGCGGCCGACGAGGTCGAGGAAGTCGGCGTACAGCGGCCGGGTCGCGCCCGGGGCGGTCCACTCCTCCTCCAGGGAGGCGTAGAGCCGCCCGGTGCCGGCCCGGAGCGCCTCGGGCGAGCTGCCGAACCGCCGCTCCCAGCCCGTCTTGGTGGTGGCGTCGCGCAGCTCGGCGGCGAGCTTCTCCATGCCGGTGAAGCCGAAGTTCACGTCGAAGGCGTTGCCGAGGACCGCCCCGGTGAGGTGCGTGACGGTGGAGGCGATCGCCCCGGCCACGTCCGGTTCCCCCTCGGCCGGCCCGGTGGGGACGATCAGCTGGTGGCGGCCCTTGCGGTGGGCGGTCCAGGCGGCGCCGAACTCCTCGCGGCCGATCCGGTACGGGGTCTGCGCGCCGTCCTCGATCAGCAGGTCGTCGCCGTCGTACCCGGCGATGACGACGGTGTACGGGTCGGTGCCGGTCATCTCGGCGTCCGGGTCGGGCGCGTGCCAGGGCAGGGAGGAGCGGTCGACCACGCAGAACGCGGGCTGCCCCCCGTCGAGCGCGGCGCGCACCCGGCCCCAGCGGGGGTTCATCGCGCGGGTGGCCTCGTACGGGACCCCGAGGCGGCCGAGCGCGACCTGCACCCAGGGCTCGGGGTGGGCCTGGGCCACGATGGTGAGGATGGGCAGGCGTCCCTCGTACTCGAAGACGAAGTACATGAAGCCGATGCCCCCGGCGAGGCCGGCCACGAGCTCCTCGTCGTGGACACTGCCCAGGGCGTGCCTGATCAGCGAGGCCTCGCGGTGGCGGCCGGTGCCGAAGTCTTCGTAAACGAGCACAGTCATGGGGTGAGCCTAACCGCGCGGGACCGTGGCCGGTGACCGGCCGCGGCCCGCGCGGCGGACGGTGCTCAGCGCAGGGCGGGGATCACATCGCGCGTCTCGTCGACCTCGATGCCCGCGGTACGGCGGCCCGGCGCCTCCGGGGGTGCCTCGTCCGCGCAGACGGTGCCCCGGGCGGGCAGCGCCAGGGTGGCGAGGTACTGCGTGGCCAGGGCGCTGACGCACGCGCTGCGGTTGTACGCGGTGTGCCCTTCGGCGTCGAACGTCAGCAGGCGGCCGTTGTCGAGCGTCCGGGCGAGGGCCACGGCGTCCTGGTACGGGGTGTCGGGGTCCCCCGTCGTGCCGAGGACCAGGATCGGGGCGGAGCCGGCCGCCCGGTAGGAGCCCTGGTGACGGCTCGGGCGCTCCGTCTGCCACTGGGCGCAGGTGGTCGCGTGGTTGTGGTCGTAGGTGGGCGGACCGAGGCCGATCGGGGGGCCCAGCAGCGGCGCGGAGGCCGCTTCGGCGCTGACCAGGGCGCCCAGGAGCAGGGGGCTCTTCGGGTAGACGCGGTCGGCGCACTCCACGGCCAGGTTGACGTTGAGGAAGTCGAAGGACCCGGGTGAGGGCGGGTTGAGCAGGAAGGAGCTCTGGCGCGCCTGGGCCGCCCGCAGGGCCTGTCCCAGGTAGGGCCAGATCTCCTTGCCCGAGTTGATGTTGAACATCAGGCGGTAGGCGAGGGTGTAGCCGGTCGCCGGGCGTCCGCTCGCGGTGACGACCGGGTCGGCGTCCAGTGCCCGCTTGAGCTCCTCGAAGGCCTCGCGGGGCCGGCCGTCGCCGAAGCCGCACGCGGCGGGGTCCTGCGCGCACCAGTCGAGGAACCGGCCCACGGCCCCGTCCAGGGCGGTGAACTGCGCGGCGTCGTAGGCGTAGGGCAGGTCGGCGTAGGTGCGGGGGTCGTAGGCGCCGTCCAGGACCATGGCGCGGACGCGGCGGGGGAACTGCGCGGCGTAGACGGTGCCGACGTAGCTGCCGAAGGAGCGGCCGTAGAAGGTGAGCTGCTCCTCGCCGAGGGCCTGGCGGAGCAGGTCGATGTCCTTGGCGTTGGAACCGGTGCCGATGTACGGGGCGAGGTCCGCGGCGCGCTGCCGGCAGGCGGTGGCGAAGTCGAGGCCCTGCCGGACCGCTTCCCGCAGGGCTCCGGGGCCGGGTACGCCGCGTGCGGCGTCGACGGCGGCGGAGTACTCCTTGTCGTTCCAGCACTCCACCTGGCCGCTGCGCCCCACGCCGCGCATGTCGTAGCCGACGACGTCGAAGGCGTCGCGGAGGGAGGCGGGCAGGTTCTCGTAGCTGTTGCGGGCGAAGTCCACACCGGAGTTGCCGGGTCCGCCGGGGTGGAGCAGCAGGACGCCGGTGCGGTGGGCACGGTCGGACGCGAGCCGCCGGGTGACGGCGAGCGGGATCGTACGCCCGGCCGGGTCGCGGTAGTCCAGCGGTACGCGGGCGGTGGCGCACTCGAAGGCGTCCCCGGGGGCGGCGCCGTCGCAGGGACCCCAGGACAGGACGGGGACGGGCGGGGCGGCGGGGGACGCCGCCGTGGCGGCCCCGGGCGCGGCCCCGAGGAGGGCGGTGACCGCGGTCAGTACGAGGGTTATCCCCCACACCACTCGTTTGCGCGGCTCATCGGGTGAACGGGGCTGCATACGGCGGGCTCCCTCTGTGACGGGTCGTCGGGACGGGTCCTCGAAAGGCGGCGCACACGATCGGGGGCTCGTGGGCGTTCCCGCTCGGTTCGAGCGGCGTGGCCAGGTTCGCACCCCCGGGGCCGCCTGGACAGCCGGTCGGTGGTGCTTACACATCCGGAGCTGTGCGCTCCTTCGCCGTCGCCCGGTCGGGCCCGTCAGCCCTCGGCGCCCGTGGCCGTGTGCGGGGCGCCGACCGGCTTGGATTCCGGTGAGCCTCCTGACGCCGGGCGGCGGGCGCTCGGGGGTGCGCCGCCGTCCGGGGAGGGTTCCCCGGCGGGCGCCGTCCCTCCCGGTCCGGGCCGGGAAAGCACCCGTGCGCGGGACGCCGGGGTCCGGTCAGCGGCGTCCCCGGGCGCCGAGCCGGGCGTTGAGCCGGGCGGCCTGGCGCGTCAGGTGGTCCCGTTCGGCGAGGTTGGAGGCCTTCCGGGCGGCCTCGGCGTACAGGCGGGCCGCCGTCGCGAGGTCGCCGTCGCGTTCGTGGAGGTACGCCGCCACCGCCGTGTGGCGGGGCAGCGTGTCGTCCAGCGCCGCGAGCGCCGCCAGGCCCGCGCGCGGTCCGTCGGCCTCGCCGACGGCCACCGCGCGGTTGAGCCGGACGACCGGGCTGCCGGTCAGACGTACCAGCTCGTCGTACCACTCGACGATCTGCGGCCAGTCGGTCTCCGGCGCGGTGCGCGCGTCCGCGTGGAGGGCGGCGATGGCGGCCTGCGCCTGGAACTCGCCGAGGCGGTCCCGGGCGAGGGCCGCCTGCAGGATGCCGACGCCCTCGGCGATCGCCCCCGTGTCCCAGAGTCCGCGGTCCTGTTCGGCGAGCGGCACCAGGCTGCCGTCGGGCGCGGTCCGGGCGGCGCGCCGGGCGTGGTGGAGCAGTATGAGGGCGAGCAGCCCCGCCACCTCCGGGTGGTCGATCGCCGCCGCGAGCTGCCGGGTGAGCCGGATGGCCTCGGCGGCCAGGTCGACGTCCCCGGAGTAGCCCTCGTTGAAGACCAGGTACAGGACGCGCAGCACGGTGGCGACGTCGCCGGGCCGGTCCAGCCGTACGCCCGAGACGGTGCGCTTGGCCCGGCTGATGCGCTGCGCCATCGTCGCCTCGGGCACCAGGTAGGCCCGGGCGATCTGACGGGTGGTGAGTCCGCCGACGGCGCGCAGCGTGAGCGCGACGGCGGACGACGGCGTCAGCGACGGATGGGCGCACAGGAAGTAGAGCCGGAGCGTGTCGTCCGAGGTGGGGGCCGGGCCGGGTGCCGGCTGCCGGTCGACGAGGTCCTCGCGCCGGCGGCGGGCGGTGTCGGCGCGGGTCGCGTCGAGGAACCGCCGCCAGGCCACGGTGACCAGCCAGCCCTTCGGGTCGCGCGGGGGTTCGGACGGCCAGACGCGGACCGCCTCGACCAGGGCGTCCTGCACGGCGTCCTCGGCCGCCGCGAAGTCGGCTCCGCGGCGGACGAGGACGGCGAGCACGCCCGGTGTGAGGCTCCTGAGCAGGGCCTCGTCCATTCCTGGCACCTCGGGCACCTCGGGCACGTCGCGCATCCGGGAGGTCACTCCGTGATGGTGGGCGGCTCGGTCAGGAAGGGGCGCAGTTCGAGCCACTCGTGGATCGGCTCGCCGCCCGCCCCGGGGGCGGCGGACAGTTCACCGGCCAGCTCGACGGCGCGTTCGTAGCTGTCGACGTCGATCACCATCCAGCCGGCGATGAGGTCCTTGGTCTCGGCGAACGGGCCGTCGGTGACCGGCGGGCGCCCCTCGCCGTCGTAGCGGACGAAGGTCCCCTCGGGGGCGAGCGCCTGGCCGTCGACGAACTCGCCGGTCTTCTCCAGGCGGGCCGCGAAGTCGTTCATGTACTGGATGTGGGCCGAGATCTCCTCGGGCGTCCACCGGTCCATGGGCACGTCGTTGACCGCTGCCGGGGCTCCGCGGTAGTGCTTGAGCAGCAGGTACTTGGCCATGATGGTTCTCCTCCATGGTGCTGGTGCGACCCCTTCCGGTCGCGTTCATACAGGAGACGGAGCCGGTTGCGGCTTCTCGACATCCCCGCCCGGGATTTTTTTCAGCGGGCCGGGGCCGGGGTGGTGGGCCGGACCGGGGGTGCCGGCCTCCACGTCCGCGTCCGTCGCGCGCTGGGTCGCCGCGTGCCGGGCCTTCGCGGGGGCGGGGTCCGGTGCGGCGTGGGCGGGGGCCGCCAGGGCGGTGGCGGCGACGGCGGCCGCCGCGAGGCCCGACGCGTCGGCCCGTGCGGTCTTCCGTGACGTCATGTCGTCCCGTCTCCTTGCCGTTGTGCTGCCGGGTCCGTTCGCACGGGACGACCCCTGCGGGCGGAGGAAGGTTGAGCCACTAGAGTCTCCGGGCATGGGGGCGGACATCGACGGGGTGATCGAGGCGCGCGGGGCCGGCGGGCGCTGGGAGATGGCGGCCGATCTGCTGGACTTCGGGCTCGGGCGCGAGCGTTACGTGTGGGAGTGCCTCTTCGGCTTCGGCGGGGGCCTCGGTGTGGACCGCCCGCTGTTCGACCGTCGGGGAGTACCCGACGACGTGTCGGACCCGGTTCCGCGGACGTGCGGGGAACTGCACCACAGCCACTCGTACGCCACCTGGGCGGAGGTCTCGGCGGTCGACTGGGACGTACCGATGTGCGACGCTCCCGCCTGGTCCTGGCTCGGCGAGTGGCGGCCGGGCCCGGATGGCCGGCCCGTGCTGCGCGATGTGGTCTGGGCGCGGGACGAGGTCCTCGACGCGGCGGAGGAGGTTCTCGGCGAGGACCTGATGCCGCCGGAGTGGCCGCCGGGCGCGGTTGTCCGCCTGGACGGCGCCGAGTACCGCCCGGTGGTCCTCACGCCCCGGATGTTCGTACCGCCGGACGGCGGCTGGGGACCGGTGTGGGCGGCGATGCGCGCGCTGGCGGCCGTCCACGGGGACCGGAACGTCCGCCTCGTCGTCTGGTTCGGCTGAGGCCGGCCCGCCCGTACGGGGGCCCGTGGTGGGCGATTCTCGGGCCGGGCGCTTCTAGTGCCGTGCCCGCACTAGCGGGCCGGGGTGAAGGCCACCGGGAGGGTCAGGGGGCCGCGCAGGCCGCCGGGGCGCCAGGGGATCTCGTCCGGCCGGACGGCGAGGGCGAGGCCGGGGAGCCTGCGCAGGGCCGTGCCGATGGCGATCTCTCCTTCGAGCCGGGCCAGGGGTGCGCCCAGGCAGTAGTGGATGCCGTGCCCGAAGGCCAGGTGGGCGTTGTCCCGCCGGGTGATGTCCAGGCGGTCGGGGTCCGGGAAGCGCACCGGGTCGCGGTCGGCGATGGCGGAGGCGATCAGTACGGTCGATCCGCGCGGGATCCGCACTCCGGCGATCTCGACGTCCTCGCGGGCGAACCGGGCGATGCCGGGGCTGACCGGGCCGTCGTAGCGCAGGAACTCCTCGATCGCCCCCGGCAGCAGCCCGGGGTCGGAGCGCAGCAGGTCGAGCTGGGCGGGGTGGGCGAGCAGCATCGCGAGGCCGCCGCCGATCAGGTTGACCGTGGTGATGTAACCGGCGGCCAGCAGCAGGAAGACCATGGCGATCAGCTCGTCCTCGCTCAGCCGCCGCTCCTCGTCGCGGGCGGCGACCAGGTCGCTGAGCAGGTCGTCTCCGGGGCGCGTCCGCTTGTCCCGGATGAGGCCGGTGACGTAGCCGCGCATGTGCTGCCACGCCTCGTTGACGACGGCGGGGTCCGGCGGCTCCGCGCCGCGGGTGATCAGGCGGTCGGTCCAGCGCTGGAAGTCGTGGCGGTCGTCCACCGGGACGCCGAGCAGTTCGCTGATCACGGTGACGGGGAGCGGCAGCGCGAAGTCGGCGACGAGGTCGGCGCGGCCGGCGGGGGTGACCGCGTCGAGCAGCCGGTCGGTGACGGCCTGGATCCGGGGCCGCATCCCCGCCACCCGGTGGGCGGTGAACGCCTTGGAGACCAGGCGGCGCAGCCGGGTGTGGTCGGGCGGGTCGCTGCGGAGCATGTTGCCGAGCATCGCCTCGCGCTCGGTGTCGGGCAGCTGGCGCAGCAGGCGGGCGTCGGTGGCGTCGCGTACGTCGCTGCTGAGGCGGGGGTCCGACAGGGCCTCCAGGCCGTCCTCGTAGCGGGTGACGAGCCAGGCGTCCAGGCCGCCCGCGATGACCGCGCGGTGGACGGGGGCCTCTTCGCGCAGGTGCCGGTAGAGCGGGAACGGGTCGGCGACGAAGGCCGGATCGGCGTAGGGCAGCAGGACGGGGCGCTCGCCCGGGCCGGGGCCGGGGCCGTCGCCGGGGTCGGCGCCGGATCGTGTCGTCACCCGGCCATGATGCCCGGCGGCTCAGTCCCGCAGCAGGAGCGGCACGGCCGCGAGTACGACGGCCAGGGCGAGGGCGGCGAGGCCGTGGCCCGGACGGGGGGCGCGCAGGACCGGCAGGAAGCGGTCCAGGGCGAGGCGGCCCGGGCCGGTCAGGGCCAGGGTGACGGCCGCGGCGACGATCAGGGACTCGAACTCGACGCCCTCCGGGCCGAACACGGAGCGGGTCCACTTGACGGCGATGGCGTTGATCATGATGCCGACGACGGCCGCGGCGGCCAGCGGGGTGAACAGGCCGAGGATCAGGCCGAGACCGCCGAGGGTCTCGGTCAGGCCGGCGACCGCCGCCATGGCCTCGCCCGCCGGGTAGCCGGCCTTGGCGAAGAACACGCCGGTGCCCTTGAGGCCGGGGCCGTCGAACCAGCCGAACAGCTTCTGGGTCCCGTGGACGGCCATGATCACGCCGAGCACCACGCGCAGCACGGGCAGGCCGACGTCGGAGGACGTGATCGTCGCGGGGTGGCGTGTCCCGGGGGAAAGGATCGCGGCCATGGTGGCGCCTTCCGTCGGCGGGGCGGGGCGGGGAGTGCCGGGCCGGGCACGTCCGCCATGGAAACACGTCCCGCCGGGCCGACCGGGGCGGGGCGCGCTGGGCCGGGCAGGCCGGACCCGAAAGGCGCTCCCTGGGGCCGGGTGCCGCCGGGGGCCGGGGAGTCCGCCGGCGGCCGAACCGGCTCGGGTACCTGCCCCGCGGACCGGCGCCGGCCCTCCGCTACTTTGGCCGGATGCACAGACGCAGCAGGTGGGAGCCGTATCGTCGGGCCGGATGGACGGTTTCGGCGACGGCCGCACGGGGGGCCGCCGCCACCGCGGCGCTGATCGGCGTACTGGCGGGCTGTTCGGCCCTGCCGGGCGAGGAGGACGTCCGCTACGCCGGGGACTACGGCAGCCACGAGCCGCTGGCCGTGGTCGGGTACCCGTCGGCGGGCACGCTGCGGACCGCGCAGGAGGTCGTCTGGCGTACGGCCGACGGGGACACGGAGGAACTGGCCGCCCTCGCGGCGCCGGGCGCCGCGCACGGCGCCCCCGCGGCGACGGCGCGGAACTGGATCTCCGCCTTCGGCAAGGGCGCCCGGGGGAAGGTCACCGCGGAGTTCTACGACGAGGGCTCCAAGCGGCAGAGCGTCGTCCTGTACTTCCACGCGACCGGCCAGATCAAGCAGCTCGACGTCCGCACGGGCATGGGCGGCGAGGACCGCGACTGGTACGTGTACATGGACGAGGCGGATCCCGCGGCGGCCGCGGCCGTGCCGTCGTGGATCCCGAAGGAGCCCGGCGTCCTCGGCTCCCGGTCGGTGCCCTAGGCCGTCTCTTTCTGATCTTGTCGGCCTTGCCCGCGGTGGCTGGTGCCGTGCATGGCAAGGCGGAGGGGCGCCCGTGTACTGGACGTACTCGGGCGCTCCGACAACGCGGCCAGGTGCGGTGCCAGGCGCCGCGGGCCCCGGCAAGATCCGAAAGAGACGGCCTAGGCCCTAGGGGGTGTCCGACGGGTCCGCGGGCGGAACCGGGGGGCCTGGCGGAGATGGCGGAGGTCGGCCAGGCCGAAGGGCTTCCGTGTCCGGGCCTGCGTCGCCGAGGACACCAGCAGCGCCTCCAGCAGCCTCTCCTCCGGCGATGCCCCGCCGGTCGCGCGGCGCAGGCACAGCGAGAGGATGGTCAGGGTCCGCAGCTGTGCGGGCCGTTCGGGCGAGTCCTCGGGGAGCAGGGCGACGAGTTCCGTCTGGATCTCGACCACCCGCCGCAGGACGGCGTTGTCGTGGAGTTCCTCGACGCCGCCGTAGAGCGCGCCGGCCACGTCCTGGCGCAGCCTGATCCGCCATCCCAGCGAGATGCGGGGGAACGACGGGGCGGCCAGTACGCCCTCGGCCGCTGCCGACAGCTCGGCGAACCGCTCCGCCGTGGGGCGCTGTACGAACGCCCGTTGCGCCTTCTCCATCCGTGCCACGAAAGGGTCCAGGTCCGCTTCTGCGCGGCGGCGGGCGGGCTCGCGCGGGGTGGCGGGCGGATCGGGCCTCAGGTTGTCGGGCCACGGCCTGGCTTCGAAGTTGTGCAGCACCCGCATGACGTCCCGGAGCATTTCGGGAGAGGTGTAGAAGTCCTCGGCGGCGGTCACCAGGCGGAAGCGGACCTTGCCGCTCAGCTCCAGCAGTGCGCGCGCGGCGCGTTCGGCGGTGACGAGGGCGGTCGGGACGATGAGCACGGGCGAGGAGCCCTCGGGCCGCAGCATCAGGTAGGCCACGCCGTCGAGTTCGGAGGTCGCCAGGGTCATCGTGACCGGTCCGCGTTCCTCGTCGAGGCCGAGGACCGGCAGTTCGACGAGCAGGGCGCGGTGCGGGGTCCGGTGCTGGAGGAGGATGACGCGCCGCCGCGCGGCGAGCCCGCGGTCGCCCAGCAGCACTCCGGCGAGGTCGCCGCCGTCGCGCACGCACAGGGTCGTGTCCTCGTCGAGTTCGCCGAGCCACTCGTGGAGCCAGGTCGGTGACAGGTGGCAGGCCCGCTGGTCCTGCCAGGGCGAGATGAACCACAGGGCCGTGTCGCCCTCGTCCAGCCACATCGGTTCCCGGCCGACGGGCTCCACGCCGGGCACCCGGATGGGCATCGCGTTGTGCAGCACCTCGACCAGGGGGTAGCCGTGGAGTTCGTCGGTCGGGGGGTCGAGGTCGATCCGGCCGTTCGTGGAGGTGGTCTGGGTGAGGAGGACCGACAGCAGGGCCGGGTGCAGACCGGGCATGTTGAGCGCCGGAACGGCCCACACGCCGGCGAGCCGGTCCCGGTCGTCCTCCGGCAGCGAGGTGTCGGAGATGAGCGGTCCGATCACGTTCTCCACGAGTCCGTCCACCCACTCGGTGGTCGGGAGGTCGGCGGGGAGCCGACCGTACGCGAGGGGTTCTCCGTCGAGGCGTACGTGTGCGAGCAGGCGGGCGGTCTCGTCGGGTCCGCCGTGCGCCGCGCGGCGCAGGGCCTCGTCGGGCTGCTCCTCCAGCGCGCGGCACAGGGCGGGGAAACGGCGGTCCGGCCGGTTGCGCGGGATGCGGAACCACTGCTCGGCGCGCTTCGGCCGGTGGAGCCGCTGCGGCTGCCACGCCTCCAGGACGGGGACGGCGAGGGCGAGTTCGCCCAGGTCGAAGGCGAGTTTCTGCCTGATTTCCGGGGGCAGGTCGCGGGTGCGCAGCCATTCCAGGGCCTCGGCGGCGTCGAGGTAGGGCTGGGGGTGCCGGGCCCGGTAGGCCTCCATGGCGGCGGGCTCGACGCCGAGGCCGGGCACGAACGTCGCCACCGCCTCGTGGGTGAAGCGGGACGCCTGGACGGTGGCCGCGAGCAGCCGCGCGCACCGGTCGCGCAGCGGTCCGGGTTCCCAGGGGTCCATGGCGGAGGGGCTCAGGGCGAGCTGGGCCCAGCCCAGTTGGGTGGTTCTGAGCAGGACGTCGTGCGCGGATTCGTGCGCGAGGATCTCCGGGAGCGGATCGCCGTTGATGATCCGGTCGATGCTGACGAGGATGCGGCCGCTGCGGCAGAGCCCCGCCCAGTCCCGGCTGAAGGCGAGGACGCGCGCGGCGGAGTCGGGGCGGGAGTGGGCGCGTGAGCGGGACATGGCGGGCCTTTCAGCGTGAGCCGTCCTCGTCCGGTACGGCGGGCGGCGGGGCGGGCTCGCGCTCGTGCTCGTACGGAAGGGCGGTGAGCGGTACCCCCTGCGCCCAGAACCGGGTGAGCCGGCGGCTCAGGACCCGCTCGGCGTCGGGGTCCGCGGGCAGCGGCAGGTGCAGGGCGGTCAGGAGGTCGAAGCGGTGCAGGTCGAAGGCGGCCGACAGGGCCTCGGCGTAGCCGCGGGCCGCCGCCACGGCCGCGCGGTAGGCCACCCAGGCCGCCAGGAGGAAGGCGGCCGGGCTCGCCCGCCACCAGCCGTCGCCGCCGAGGACGAGCGGGACGCTCAGCAGCCCGGTGGCGCCCGCCGTCACGCTCAGGCGGCACGCCAGGTCCAGCTGATCGCGCCGGTCGTCGACGACGGCCCGGAGCTGCTCACCGAGCAGGGGGTAGAGCCGGGGCCACCACACCACCGCGTCCGCCCCGTACGCGGCGCCCGCCGCCACTTCTCCGGCGCGCAGGGTGTTGCCGAGTGCGGTCGGCAGGAGGGGAACCGAGGGCGGCGGGAAGCTCCGCGCCAGCTGCCAGGCGGCCGCGAGGATCCGCTGCCGTTCGGCGTCGGTGGGGTGGGCGGTGGCGACCTCGGCCGCCCGGGCCAGGCGGTTCCGGGCGCGTTCCTGCAGCTTGACCGCGCTCCGGGCGGCGGCGCGGGCCGGGCGCGGCCAGTACCCCTCCAGCAGTTGCACGAGCGGGGCCTGGAGGGGGTGCAGGAGGACGGCGACGAGGAGTGCCCCCAGGGCCAGGCCGGCGAGTGCGGCGCCGGACAGGCCCGGCGGGCGGGACAGCACCCGGGACACCTCGATGCCGCCCCCGGGCGCGCGGGCGGCGAGAAGGGCCCCGAGGTACAACAGGGCCGCGTACGTGGGCAGATAGCCGACGAGCGTGAACCGTGAGGCGGTCAGCCGGGTCACACCCGTCGCGAGCTGGGCGGGGGTGCTCACCGCCCGGCGGTCTCGTGCAGTTCCAGCGGCACGTGGTGCGCGGGGCAGGCCGGCGGGACGCCCGGGTGGCGCGCGACCAGCACGGTCGCGTCCCCGTGCGGGCAGCGGAACTCCAGCAGCGCCCAGGACACGGGCAGTCCGGGGAGGGTGGCACCGTCGCCGGTGCCCAGCGCGAACCCGCCCGCCGAGTCCTCCGGGGCCGGGCCGGCCGCGCCGTCCTCCTCCCCGTAGTCCCCGTAGTCCTCGTAGTCCTCGTCGTCCTCCCCGCCGCCGGCCTCCAGCAGCACGTCCTCGTCCCCGTCGGCGTCCACCCAGCGGAACGCCTCGCCTCCGAGCGCGATGACCACGGCCCGTACGCCGGCGGGGGCGGTGCCGAGGAGCCGGCGTGCGATGTCGGCGTCGCCTTCCCGGAGCTCGCCGGGGAACCCGCCCCGGCGCACCCACACCATCACGTCGCCTGCCTGCTCCCCACGGACGGTCCTCATGCGTGTTCCTTCCCCCCGCGGCCGTTCGCGGCCGGTGTGAAAGCCACATGATGCGGGGGCGGGGCGGGGCCTGTCCGGGTGTTGACGCCACTGCCGCGGATCCGGTGCCGGCGGTGGCCGCGGGGTGGCAGCGGAGCGGGGGTGAACTCGTACTTCCGTCCGGTCGGGGGTCATCCGTACGGGGCGGTGGGGTTGTCGGTGGGGGATGGCAGCATGGGCCCATGGCTCCTGACGATCTTGACAAGCTGTTCGCCTCCCCCGCCGCCCTGCTGGCGGCCGGACCCGGCGCCCTCCGGGAACTGCCCGCCACGGGCGGTGGTGTGGGGCGCGAGGCCTTCGGGCAGGCGGTCGCGGTGCTCGACGGGGCCGAGGTGTCCCGGGCCGAGTTCGCTTCGTGGCTGCACTTCGGCGCGCGGGTGCTGGGCCACGAGGCGTACGCCGGCCTGGTCGCCGGGGCCGCGCCGGACATGCCGTGGCGGACCGTCTGGGCCTGGTGGCGTCCGGTCGGCGCCTACCGGCCCCAGCCGAACCTGAGCGGCGGCGCGGACGTCGAGGTCCACGAAGCGCCGGACGGCCGGGTCCTGTTGAAGGTCGACGCGCAGTGGACGGGTGAGCGCTGGTTCGACCCGGCCACCGGGGAGCAGGTCCCCGCCCCGGCCGAGGGGGAGTTCACCGAGCGGCCGTACGACGCCGTGGCCGAAGAGGAGGACGTCTTCTTCGACGAGGAGGAGCCGGTCCTCCACCGGCCGGGGACCTGGGAGGAGCCCGTACCGCTCGGCGGGGGCCGGTTCGCGTTCGCCGAGGAGCGCGGGATCGCGGTCGTCGAGCGCAACGGTGACCGGGTGGCCGGCCCGTCCGCCGACGCCGTCGGGTGGGGGACGGGCGGGCCCTGGTTCGCCGGTCCCGCGCCCGCCGGGACCCCGCTCGACGCCGGCCGGCTGGCGGAGGCCTTCGGGGCGGACTGGATCCTGCGCCTGGCGCCGGAGCGGCAGCCCGCGGCGCTGCTCCACTCCCCCAGCCGCCAGGTGATCGCGGCGGCGGGGCTGCCGCGGTGGTGGGCGGCGGGGGTGGCCTCGTTCACCCTGGGGTGGACCGAGGCGGGCGCGCACCTGGTGGAGCCCGAGGAGAACGGGCTGCTGCCGCTCGGCACCTTCGACCTGAGGTACGGCGACACCGGCCGGGTGTGCGTCCACCCGGAGACGGGCGCGGTGTGGATGGTCCGCAACGGGGAGGGGCCGTTCCCCTTCGCCCGGGACGTGGAGACCTTCGTACGGCTGCTGGAGGCCGTGTACCGGTTCATGGGCGCGTGCTGGAGCCCGTACCCCGGCGAGAACGGCAAGCGGGACTTCCTGCGGGAGGCGGCCGCCCTGGACCCGCTCGCCGTGGACCCCGCCACGCCCGGCGGGGAGGTGTGGGAGCACCTGTTCGCGGCCATCGTCGACCTCAGTGTCTGGGGCTACTGATCCACGTGCGCCCGGGGCCGCCGCCGTGGCCGGTACGGGTCAGGCGGCGCGGGTCGCGGTCAGGAGCCAGCCGGTGCTGCGCAGCCTGACCGCGCCTTCGGCCTCGTACGCCCGGAACGTGTCGGTCAGGCGGTCCCGGGCCCGGGTGCGCGCGTCGGGGCCGACCGCGCTCAGCAGGTGGCGGCCGGGGCCGGAGTCGAGGAGGAAGTCCGCGGCCTCGCGGGCGGTACGGCCCCAGGTGCCCGGCGCCCGGACGTGTTCGGCACGGACGTCGCGCAGGCCCGCCGTACGCAGCAGGCCGGTCGCGGTGTTCGGGTCGGAGAGGGAGAACATGCCCGGCCCTCCGGGCGATCCGAAGCCTCCGACGGGCAGGAGGTCCGCGAGTGCGGTGAGCCCGGTCAGCCATTCGTTGCCCTCGGGCTCGGCCGCGCACAGGAGGGCGACGCGGCCGCCCGGCCTGAGGGCCGAGGCGATGTTGGCGAACGCGGCTGCGGGGTCGGAGAAGAACATGATGCCGAACCGGCTGATCGCGACGTCGTAGGCGGCTTCGGGCAGCGGGTGGGTCTGGGCGTCGCCGTGGGTGAAGGAGACGTTGGCGATGCCCTCCCGCGCGGCCGCCGTCCGCGCCCGGTCGAGCATGGGGCCGGAGAGGTCGAGGCCGTGGGCGTGACCGCGGTGGGCCGTCCGGGCCGCCAGCCGGGTGGTGGCGCCGGCCCCGCAGCCGATGTCGAGGACGCGCCCGTCGGGCCGGATCGAGGCGGCGGCGAGCAGGGGCCGGTCGAAGCCCGCGTTCACGGCGTTCCAGCGGTCGTGGTGGGCGGCCCAGTGGGCGCCTTCGTAGCCGTTCCACGCCTCGGCCTGGGCCGTGTTGGCGCTGTCGGTGGTGTGCATGCGCGAAAACCTCCTGCGGGAGCGTTGCCCGCCTAGGATGGGCGAGTGCCCAAACAGTATGGGCGTCCGCCCATACTGGCAATCCCCTTACACCGGGAGGATGTTGATGTCACCGCGAGGAGTGGCCATCGAAGGCCTGCGGGAGCGGCTGTTCGAGGCGGCGGACCGGGTCCTGGCCCGGGACGGGGCCGCCGCCCTGACGAGCCGGGCGGTCACCGAGGAGGCGGGCTGCGCCAAGGGCGTGCTGCACACGCACTTCGCCGGGCTGGACGAGTTCGTCGCCGAGCTGGTCCTCTTCCGCTTCGGGACCGCCGCCGCCCTCTCGGAAGGGCTCCCCGCCCGGGCCGGAACGGGCGCGGTGGCGGACAACCTCGCGGACGTGGCGTCGGCTGTGCTGTCCCTGGACCCGGGCCTCGTGGGACTGGCCGTGACCCGGCCGGTCGCGGCGCGGCGGGTCCGGGAGGCCTGGGCGGGCGGCGCCCCGGGGTTCGACGCCATCGAGCGGGCGGTCGGCGGCTACCTGCGCGCGGAGCAGGCGCTCGGGCGGGTGGGGGCCGGCGTGGACGTGGAGTCGGCCGCGCTGGCGCTGGTGGCGACGCTGCACCACCTGCTGATGACCGGCCAGGCCGGGCCGGAGTCGTTGGTCCGGGCCCGGGTCGAGCGCCTGGTGCGGGCGTTGACCGGGACGGCCTGACCGGCGGCCGGCCCGTCCGGCGGTGCTCCCGACCCGGCTTCCGCGGTCCCGTCGACCCCGACGACCGTCGGGGGTGCGGCCGGCCGTTCGGCAGGGGTGCGCGGGCCGCGCCCTTCCTACGGTCGGGGCATGGATTCGATCAGGCAATGGGGTTGGGGCGCCGCCTGCTCCTCGCGGTCGCCGCGGCCGGTGCGGGAGCGGCGGCCGTGGTGTGGCCGGCCCCCGGCGGACCAGTGGGTACGAACGCGCCGGTGCACGTGAGCCGGGGGGGCCGGACGGTGTGGTCCCGGGGCCCGGGACCCCGGGCACCGGCTCGTCGGTCACGCCGGCCTCGGTCCGGTCCCCGGTGTGGCGGACGAGGACGGTCGCGCGGTGCCCGGGCGCGTGCTTGGCGGCGTCCGTCAGGGCCTCCTGGACGACCCGGTGGACGGCCCGCCCGACGGCGGGGGGGCGTGCCGCCGCCGGCCGTTCCGGTGCCGTCCGGTACGCCCTCCACGCGCAGCCCCACGTCCAGGCCCGCGGCGGCGGCCCGCTCGTGGAGACGCCCGTGCCGACACCGGCGACCGCCCCGGCGGACAGGCCGGCGGACAGCACCGGGACGGGCATCCGTATCCGTCCCCGCGCCGCCGCCGTCCGCCACTTGATGACCGTTCTTCTCACGGACGCGACCCCACGGAACCGGGCCGCTCCCGCGACACCGCCGGAAGTCCACTACCGCCCGCCGGCTCCGGTGAGGACCACGAGGCGCTGGGTCGCCCGGGTCATCGCGACGTAGCGGTCGACCGCGCCCGCCACGCCCGTACCGAACTCCTGCGGGTCGACGAGGACGACCAGGTCGAACTCCAGCCCCTTCGACAGCGCCGGCGTCAACGACCGGACACGGGGCGTCGCACGGAACGTGGGATCGCCGATGACGCAGGCGACCCCTTCCGCGTGCGCGGAGAGCCAGGCGTCGAGCACCGCGTCCCGTTCGGCGGAGGCCCCGTGGACGACGGGGATGCCGCTGCTGCGCACGGAGGCCGGCACGTTGGCGTCCGGGAGGGCGGCCCGGATGACCGGCTCGGCTTCGGCCATGACCTCCTGCGGGGTGCGGTAGTTGACGCCCAGGGAGGCCATGGTGATCCGCTCCAGCCCGATCCGCTCCAGCCGTTCCCGCCAGGACTCCGTGAACCCGTCCCTGGCCTGGGCCCGGTCCCCGACGATGGTGAAGCTGCGGGAGGGGCAGCGCAGCAGGAGCATCTGCCATTCGGCGTCGGTCAGTTCCTGGGCCTCGTCCACGACGATGTGCGCGAACGGGCCCGCGAGCAGGTCCCGGTCGACGGAGGGCAGCGCCGCCCCGTCGATCAGGCTGTCCTGCAGGTCCTTGCCGCGCAGCATCGTCACCGCGCCCTCGCCGTCGGCGTCGGCCGCGAGCACGCTGTCGATGACGCCGGCCATCCGCTCGCGTTCGGCGGCGACCGAGGCCTCGTGCCGGCGCTTGCGCAGGGACGCCCCGGAGTCGCCGAGCCGCTGGCGGGCCGCGTCCAGCAGGGGCAGGTCGCTGACCGTCCAGCGCTCGGCGTCCTCGCGCTGGAGCCTGCGGACCTCCTCGCGGCCGAGCCAGGGAGCGCACTTGCGCAGGTAGGCGGGGACCGTCCACAGGTCGGCGACGAGGTCGGCCGCTTCGAGCATCGGCCACGCGCGGTCGAGGGCGGTGACCAGCTCCCGGTTCTGCCGCAGCGACCTGTTCAGCAGCTCGGGCGAGAGGTCGTCCTCGTCCCCGTCGCCTTCGTCGTGGTGCTTGTCCAGCAGGATCGTGACCAGTTCGTCCCAGATCTGCTCGCGCGCCTCGTTGTGCGGGGTGCCGGGTTCGACCGCCTCGAACGCCGTGGCCCAGTCGTCGGCGGTCAGCCGGACGTCGGCCCAGTGGGTGCTGACCGTCATCGCCTCGGCGGGCGGCTCCTCGTAGAACCTGACGGCCGACTCGATCGCCTTCACCAGGGCCGCGGAGGACTTCAGCCGGGCCACCTCCGGGTCGCTCTCGGGCACCGCCGTGGCGCCCTCGGCGACGAGGTCCCGGACGGTGCAGGTCTGTACGCCCTCCTCGCCGAGGCTGGGGAGGACGTCGGCGACGTAGGACAGGTAGGGGCGGTGCGGGCCGACGAAGAGCACGCCGCCCCGGCGGTGGCCCAGGCGGGGGTCCGAGTAGAGGAGGTGGGCGGTGCGGTGCAGGGCGACCACGGTCTTCCCGGTGCCCGGCCCGCCGTCGACGACGAGCGCGCCGCGGGATCCCGCCCGGATGATGGCGTCCTGGTCGGCCTGGATGGTGCCGAGGACGTCCCGCATCCGGGAGGACCGGTTGCCCGCGAGGCTCGCGATGAAGGCCGACTGGTCGTCGAGCGCGGCGTGCCCCTCCAGCCCGTCGACGGTGAACACCTCGTCCCAGTAGTCGCCGATCCGGCCGCGGTTCCAGCGGTACCTGCGGCGGCTCGCCAGGCCCATCGGGTTGGCGTGGGTGGCCGCGAAGAAGGGTTCGGCGGCCGGGGAGCGCCAGTCGACGAGCAGCCGGCGGCCCGTGCTGTCCGTGAGGCCGAACCGGCCGACGTACAGGGGCTCGGGGTCGTCGGCGAGGACGATGCGGCCGAGGCACAGGTCCAGCCCGAAACGGCGCAGCAGGCGCAGGCGGGCGGTCAGCCGGTGGATCTCCGCGTCCCGGTCCATGGCCTCCCGGCCGATACCGCCGGGTGCCCTGCGCGCGGCGTCGAGCCGCTCGGACACGTCTGCGATCGTCTGCTCCAGGCTTTCCTCGATGGCGGCGAAGTGCCGCTCGTCCCCGGCTACCAGCTTCGGGGCGGCCTTGGCGGAGAGGTGGTCGGGAAGGTCAAACACGCTGGTGGTCAGCGGGTTCACTGATGCGGCTCCGTTCCGAGGTCGTTCGCGACCCGTGTGTTGCGGTGTGTTTTCGGCTCAGGCCGGTGATTCTGCGGTACGACCGGGGCCTTGCCGCAAGCCCCCCGGTGCGTTATAACTTGAGAGTGGCAAGGAGTGGTTTCACCTCCTTGCCTTTGCTGTTTCCGCCGGTCCGCGTGGACGATCCGCCTCCACGGCACGGCCGCAGCCTTCGTACGCGCGTAGGCGCGCCCCCCTTTTTCACAGCACGGCTTTCAGCACGCCGGCAACCGCTGCCCCGCACCTGCCCTGCCCTGGGCCGCCGGGCGCCCGGCACCGTCGGCGGCGGTATCCGGCCAGAACGGCCCGAATTCGGCGGTGGCGGGTGTGCCGCCGGCCGGCCGGGGCCGTTCTGGGGCCCCTTGCGCTGCCTTTCGGTCAACCTCCCCGGTTTCACGTGGAGTTACCCCGTGATGTCGAAAAGGGACCGCTGCGCCCGGATCGCCCTGGGAGCTAGCGTTGCGACCGCTCGTCCGCACCATGGATCCAGCCATCACAAGTCGCCCCGCACCCTTGGGAGTTCTCATGGCAGATTTCGACGCGGCCACGTCCTTCGAGGCCCACGACCTGGACCTCGGCGGGATCACCGTCACCGCGATGCGCGACACCGCGGGCGTTTCGGCCTTCGCCGCCGGCTCGTCCACCTCCACGTGCGGCATCCCCACCGCCACCGCCTGCCAGTGCGTCACCCAGCAGCCGCAGACGGTTCCCGGCGTCATCTGAGAGTGCCCGGACGGACGCCCGTTCCGGAGCCCTCATCCGGGCCCGGAGCGGGCGATCCGCTTCCTGCCCCCGACCAGGCCGAGCCGGAAGGACCCGGGACGCCATGACCTCCCCAGCCCCCGCCGTGCGCACCTCCTCGTACGCGCTGGTGCGCGCGACGACGCTCACCCATCCCGCGCAGTCGCCGGACGCGGCCGCCTTCCGTGCCGCGTTCGGGGAACTGACGCGGCTGGAGGGCGTGCTGGCCCGGCTCACGCCCGCACTGACCGACGCCCTGTACGCGAGCCGGGGCGGCCATCCCGACACCTTCCACCGGGACGTGGTGCTGCCGTTGCGCCGGGCCCTGCACAACGGCCGGGAGCCCCGGCCCGCGCTCCTCGACGCGCTCGGCGACCTGCCCGAGCGGGTACCGGCGCTGCGGGAGTGGCTGGAGCTGCGCGGCCGGCTCGCCCTCCTTCGGGCCCGGCTCCGCGGGCCGGCGACGGCCGCACTGGCGGCGGAGCGCCGCGCCCTCGCCGCGCAGTGCCGCGAGCCGGCCCTCGCCCTCGCGGCCTCGGCGACCAGTGCCGAACTGCTGGCCGCCGTCGAACGGACCGGGGCCGGGGCGGCCGGACGCCGCGCCCGCAAGGAGGAGCCCGGGGTGCTGCGGCACGCCGTGCGCGCCGCCACCCGCACCAGTCCCGTGTCCTGGTACACCGCCGTCGGCTGGGGTCCGCTTCCCGCCCGGCCCGGCTCCCGGGAACCGGGCGGCCCCGACCGGGGCGAGGACGGGCTGCCGGGCGCGGTCGGCAACCGCGTGCGCGCCGGCCGGGGCCTGGTCGCCGCCCTGTGCGAGGCGCTCCTCACCGACCCCGCCCGGCGGGCCCGGCTCCCGCACCGGATGACGAGCGCGGCCCGTACGGCCGAGGGGCGCGCCACCTTCGCCCGGGCCCGCGGCCTCGCCGCCGTCGGCCGCTTCGCCGTGCCCGGGCAGGACGAGGTCGAGGTCGCGGCGAGCGCGCCCCTGGAGCGGCTGGCCGAGCTGTGCCGCACTCCCGCGACGCCCGCGCGGCTGGCGGCGGCGCTGGCCGCTCCGGAAGACCGGGCGGCCGCCGTGGCGTACCTGGACCAGCTCGTGGACGCCGGACTGCTGGTCCCCGTACCGCCCGTCGGACCGCAGGAGGCCGACCCGCTCGGGCGGCTCGCCGGCTGGCTGCGGGCCGGCGGCGAGACCGGCCTGGCCACCAGGATCGACGAAGTGGCCGATGCCACGGAGAAGTTCGGCGCGGCCGGACCGCGCGAGCGCACCGTACTGCTCGCGCTGCTGCGCGAACGCTGGACGGACCTGCTGGCCTCGGCGGGACGACCGCTGCCCGCGGAGGACCCGGTGCCGCCCGTGCTGGCCGAGGACGTCGTGGCCCGGCAGCCGGTGGACGCCGACGGCCTCCTCACCGCCGAGGACCACGAGGCGCTGCGCGAGGTCGCGGCCCTCGCCGAGCTGTACGACCTCGGGCACCTGGTGCGCCGGGCCCTGCGCGACCGGTTCGTGGCCCGCCACGGCCGGGGCGGTGTCTGCCACCCCGTCTGGGACTTCGGGCCCTCGACGGTCGCGGCCTGGGAGGACACCGTCCGGGACGCGCTCCTGAGCCCCCGGGACGGCCTGGGCCCCCTGCCGAGCCGCGCGGCCGAACTCGTCCGCCTGCGGGCCTCGTTCGAGGAAGAGGTGCGGGAGCACGCCGCCCTCCGGGAGGACCCGGACGCCGATGTGGTGCTGCCCGCGGAGCTGGTCGGGTCCTACGCGGCGCGGCTGCCCGCCTGGGCGTCGGCGCGCCCGCTGTCGTACGCGCACTTCCTCCAACGGGACGCCCGGCGCGGGCTGCTGGCCCTCAACCACCTCTACGGCGGCTGGGGGCGGACCGGGAGCCGCTTCTTCGGCCTGCTCGGCCCGGACGCCGTCGAGGCGGTCACCCGGGAGGTCGCGCACGCGGCGGGACCCGGCGCGCGGCCGGTGCAGTTCCGCCCCGTCCAGGGCTTCAACGCCAACCTGCAGCCCCGGTTCATGCCGGAGGAGATCGTCTCGCAGGAGTTCGCCCCACGGGCGGAGGACGGCGGCGGGGACCGGGCTCCGCTGCGCGACTCGGACGTGGAGCTGGTCCACGACGAGGCCACCGACCAGGTGCGCCTGCGGCTGCGGGACACCGGCGAGCCGCTGGACGTCTTCTACCCGGGCCTGCTGGTGAGCGGCCTGCTGCCCACGCGGGACGCCCCGCTGGTCCACGACCATCCGGAAGGCGTCGTCTCCTTCGCCTCCCTGGTGCCCCGGGTGGTCACCGAGGTCCCCGGCGGGCCGCTGGTGCGCACCCCCCGGCTGCGCCACCGGCACGTCGTGCTGCGGCGGCGGCGGTGGAGGCTCGCGCCCGGCACGGTCGACGCGCTGCGAGCCGCGCTGGCCGCCGACACGGCCGGCGGGGAGGTGCCCTTCGCCGCCGCCGCGCACTGGCGGGCCCTGCTGGGCGTACCCGACCAGCTGTTCCTGCACCCGCCCCTGGTGACGGCCGCGGAGGCCGCCGCGACGCCGGAGGATCCCCGCTACCGGCAGGCGCTGCCCAAGCCGCAGTTCGTCGACCTCGGCAACGCGCTGCACCTGCGCTGCCTCGGCAAGTGGCTCGCCCGGCATCCCGACGGGCTGGTGCTGGAGGAGGCCCTGCCGGCGCCCGGCGCACGTGACGTCGCCGCGCGCGCCGTCGAGGTCGTGGTGGAGACCTACCGTGCGGGAAGCCCCGGGGGTGCGTCATGACCGCCGCGCCGCCCGACCTGTCCGCCGTGCCCGCCGGGGCCCGGGAGCCCGACGGGCTGGATTCCCTGGGGCGTTGGCGGCTGCGGCCCGGTGTCATCGCGAGCACCCTCGCCGGAGGGCTCCACCTGCGCGGCTGGAACGGCAGCGTCACCCTGGAGGGCAGTCCGGCGCTGCCCGCGCTGTGGCGGATGCTGGAGGAGGCGCTGCGGACGGGCGCCGCCCCGGAACTCGCCGCCCGCGCCGGGGCCGGTACGCCGCTGCGTGCCGCGCTGTGCGCCCTGATCGGGCGGCTCCACGCGCACGGGATGCTGGTGGAGGACCCGGCGCCGCCGGACGGCGCCCCGGCGGGCGAGTGGCTGCTCACGGTCGCCGAGCGGCCCGCCGAGGCGGCCGCCGCCCTCGCCGGGGCCCGGGTGGAGGTACGGGCCGCCGATCCGGGCGGCCCCCTGGCCTCGGCGGCCGTACGGGCCCTGGCGCGCGCCGGGGTCCCGGCGGTCCGGGCCCGGGCCGCCGGCGGCGGCCGGGGACGGGTGCTGCTCCGCGCCACGCGTGCCGACGGCGCCGAGTGGGCGGTCGGCGCGGTCGTCCACCCCGGCGGGGCGTTCGTCACCCCGGCCGGCGGTCCGGCGCGGACCCTGGCGGACACGGCGGCGCTGGCCGGCCGCCTCGGGCTCGGCCGGGAGGCCGGACACCCGCCGCTGCCGGGGCGGGCGCTCACCGCCCTGGTGGCGGGCGGGGCCGTGCAGCGGCTGCTGTGCGCGGTGGCGGGGCTGCCGGACCCGGGCTCCGAGGACGGCGGCGGGGACGGGCCGGGGCAGCCGCGGGTCCCCCTGGTGCTGGTCGCCGGGGAGCGCCCGCCGTGGTCGGAGTACCGGCCCTGGCCCCAGGGTTCCCCGGAGCCGGCCGCGCCGCCCGGCACCCTCGCCGAGGCGCTGGCCGGGGTGGCCGCGCTGGGCGACGAGCGCCTCGGGGTGGTGGCGCCGCCGCTGACCGGGGACCTGCCGCAGCTGCCGGTGGCGCTGGCCGGCTGCCCGGCGCCGGGCGGCGGGCGGCTGGTGGCCGGTGCCGCCCGGGCCGACCTCGCCCGCCTCGACGCGGTGTGCCGTGCGGCCGAACTGCGGTGCGGCGGCGCGGGCGTGGTGGTCGGGGCGGGGCCCGGGCACGCGCTGGGGCGGGCGCTGCGGCGTGCCGCGCTGCGGCTGGCCGCGCCGGGGGCGGCCGCCGCGCCCTGGGACCCGTACGGGGGCGGACATCCGCAGGCCCGCCACTGGTGGGGCGTGCTGACCCGGCGGCTGGGGGTGCGGGCCGAGCTGCGCGTGACCCCGCTGGACGCGGGCGGCACCGCCTACCGGGCCGCCGTACGCGCCGGCGGCCGTCCCGGGCGGCTGCTCGGACGGGCGGTGGAGGCCACGGCCGGGGACGCGGCGGCCTTCGCGGTGCTGGCCGCGCTGGTCCGCGTACAGGCCCGCTCGGCGGACCCGACCGCTCGTCACATCAGCTCGCCGGGCGGGGAGTCGTGCCCGCTCGCGGTCGCCGGGACGGTCCCGGCACCGTGGGAGGACGAGAGCTGGGCCGCGGGCTGGTGGGCCGGGGTCGCCCGCCGCGAAGCCGGCCTGCACGCCGCCCTGCGGGAGCTGACCGGCCTGCGCACCCGCCCCTGGGAGCCCGTCGGCCCCGGGGCACACACCGTCCTCGCGGCGCTGCGCGGCTGCGGGTTCACCGTGCTCGGCGGCCAGGACCGCGAGGGCACCGTCCAGGAAGGGGAACCGCGGTGAACGCCTCGGCGCCGCCCGCCGGCGGCACTGCGCTCGGGGCGGCCCTCGCCGCACTCGGGCTGACCGTCCTCGATGCGCGGAGCGCCCTCACCACCACGGCGGGGCGGGCCGTGGTGGTCCTGGACGACTGGACCCTCGACACCGCCGCCGGACTGTCGCGGCACGCGCTCCGCCATCCGGTGACGCTGGTCCCGGTACGCGGCGACGGCGCACTGACCGTGGTCGGCCCGGTACTGCGGCCCGGCGCGGTGGGCTGCCTCTCCTGCACGGAGTACCGCCGGCTCGCCACCATCGGCGGCCGCGTGCCGTGGCGCAGCCCGGGGCTGCGGCTGGGCGGCCGCCCCTCCCCCGCCCTGGCGGACGCCGTCGCCGCACTGGCCGCCGACCTGCTGGCGGAACCCGCCCCGGAGCCGGGCGCCGGCACCCCGGTGCGGGTCGTGCACGGCGGCCGGGCCGGCTGGTCGAGCCACTCCTTCCGGCCGGTCGGCGGCTGTGCGGTGTGCCTGCCCCTGCCCGATGACGACGCGTCCGCGGCGCGGCCCCGCCGGAGCGGGATCCCGCTGCCGGATCCGGGGGTGCTGCGCGGGCCCAACGACCGTACGGACCGGGCCGGTCTGCGTGCGGAGCTGTACGACGAACGGTTCGGGCCGGTCCACCGGGTGGTCCGTACCGAAGACTCCGTACACAGCCTGACCAGCGCCTACGTCACCCTCGGCCGGGACGTGCCCGACGGCGGGTACGGCCGGTCCGGCGACTACGGCAGCAGCGAGCGGGTGGCCCTCTTCGAGGGCGTCGAGCGGCTCACCGGGATGCGCCCGCACGGCAGGCGGACCGTACTGCGGGCCGCTTACGCCGAGTTGGGGCCGGAGCGGGCCCTGGACCCGGAGCGGCTGGGACTGCCCGATCCCGCCCACCACGGCCATCCCGCGTCGCCGACCGTCCCCTACGCGCCGGACCTGGAGCTGGACTGGGTGCACGGCTGGTCGCTGACCCGCGCGCGCCCGGTCGCCGTGCCCGAGCACGTGGCGTACTGGGATCCCGCTCCGGGCCGCCCGCGCGTCGTCTACGAGTGCTCCAGCGGATGCGGTCTCGGCAACAGCCCCGAGGAGGCCGCCCTGTACGGGCTGTTCGAGGTGGCGGAGCGGGACGCGTTCCTGATGGCCTGGTACGCGAGGACCCCGCTGCGCCGGATCGCGCTGCCGCAGGACGACCCGGAGGTGCTGCACCTCGCCGACCGGGCGGAGACGGCGGGCTACGGGCTCGCGCTGTTCGACGCGACCAACGACTTCGGCGTCCCGTCCGTCATCGCCGTCGCGCGGCACACCGATCCGCGGTCGGCGGCGCCCCAGGTGTTCCTGGCGGCCGGGGCCCACCACGACCCGCGTGCCGCGATCCGCTCCGCCGTGGTGGAGGCGGTGACGAACGTGTTCAACGCCGCCCAGCGGCTGAGGGCGGAGCCCGACAGCTGTGATCCGCGCAGGCTGCGGCCCATGCTGGAGCGGCCCGAGCTGGTCGTCACCCTGTCCGACCACACCGCCTTGTACGGCCTGCCGGAGGCCCGGCCGAGGCTGGACTTCCTGTACGGGGGCGACGACCGGCCGGCGCCCTGGCGGGAGGTCTGGCCGGGTACGCCCGAGCCGGTCGCGGACCTGGCCGGGCTGCTGGACGCGACGGTGCGGCGGCTGGCGGGGGCCGGGCTGGAGGTGCTCGTGGTCGGGCAGGACGAGGCGGGGATACGTGAGCGGCTCGGCCTCCACACGGCCAAGGCGGTGGTTCCGGGCGCCCTGCCGATGACCTTCGGGCACGTCAACCGGCGCACCCGGGGACTGCCCCGGCTGCTGGAGGTCCCGCACCGGCTGGGCCGGGCCGCCGGGCCGCTGATCCACGACGAACTGCCGCTGCATCCGCACCCCTTCCCCTGAGGAGCCGCACGTGACCACCGCTCCGCGAGGCTCCTGGCCGGTCCTGCACTGCTTCCCGCGGACCGGGCCCGGGGCCGTCGACGGGTTCCTCGTGGAGGAGCTCGCGCCGCTGCTGGACGGTCTCGTCGCCGCGGGCCGGGCCGCCGCCTGGGACTTCGTACGGCACGAGGAGGGCGGAGCGCACCTGCGGGTGCGGGTGCACGGCGGCCGCCCGTCCGGCGGGGGCGGACCCGCCGCCGTGGCCGGGGCCCTGTCCGGGGCGGCCGAGGTCCGTGAGGTGCCGGGCGAGCCGTCCGCCGGCGCGGGGTTCGCGGCCCTGTCCACCCGGACCGCGGTGGACTGCGTCGCCGGGACCGCGCGCGGCAGCCGGCGCCTGGCCGTCGCCGCCGACCTGGCGCACGCCACGGCCTGGGCCCTGGGGATGGACCGCTTCGCGGCGGCGCGCTGGCTGCGCGGGCTGGCGGTGGCCGGACGGCTCGGGCCGGGCGCGGGGCGGGCGCTGCCCGCGAGCATGCTGCACGCACACGTGACCGCCGTGTACGCGGCGCAGCGGGCGGGCCTGGCCGGCCGGGCGGAGGCCTTGCGCGGGGCCCTGGCGCGGGGCACGGCCACGGGCCCGGTGGCGGACTGGGCGGCGGGGGTGCGGGCGGCGGAGGCCGTGGCGGAGGGGGCCGTGGAGTGGGGCTCCGAGCTGCGCCTGCTGTGCAACCGGCTCGGGGTCGACCCGGACGAGGAGCGGGCCGTGTACCGGCTGGCCGCGCACGCGCTGCTCGACACCGGCGAACCGGCCGCGTACTTCCCCGAGGGGCACCTGGCCCCGGACTGGCGGTACCTGGAGCGGAGCAAGGTCCGGCCCGGCTGGGACTCCGGGGGCGCGCTGCGGCCGGCTCCCGCCGAGACGGAGGCGGACGGGGAGGAGGTGGCGCTGCCGGGCGGGCCGGTGCCCGAGGTCCCGCTGTGGGCCGCCGTCACGGGCCGGACCAGCGTGCGCACGGGGCTCGGCGGTCCGCTGGACGCCGGGGAGCTGGGCACGCTGCTGTGGGGCGCCCACGCCGTCAGCCACACGACCGGCTCCGGCGCACCCTTCGCGCACCGCCCCTATCCGAGTCCGGGCGGACTCTACGCGGCGGGGATCCGGCTGCTCGCGTTCGGGGTGGAGGGGCTGGCGCCGGGGGCGTACCAGTGCCTGCCGGGCAGGCGCGCGCTGCTGCGGGTCGGTGAAGCGCCCGCGCTCGGCGAGTTCAAGGCGGTGTCCGCGTACCTGACGGCGCCGCCCGGGGATCCGCGGGCGGTGGTCGTGGACGAGGTCCCGGTGGTGCTCGGCCTGTACGTGGACCTCGGCCGGATGCGGCAGCGCTACGGCCTGCGGGCGCTGCGGCTGGGCCTGCTGGAGGCCGGGCACCTGGCGCAGTCCCTGCTGCTGACGGCGTCGGCGCTGGGGCTGTGCGCGATGCCGCTGGGCGGCTTCCACGACGATCTGGCCCACGAGCTGTTCGGGCTGGACGATCTGGACCGCCCCCTCCAGTACCTGCTCCCCCTGGGCCGGCCCGCCGCGGGCTGAGCCGGCCGGCGGGTTCCCGCGGTGGACGAGGCGCAGGCCGCCGGGGCCCGGCCCGGTCTGAGCGTGGACGTCGCAGTCGCCCTGGCCGGCGACATGCCGGCCCGATGGCCGTCCGGGCCGAGGGCCTCGCCAACATGCCGCTGAACGACCCGGCAGGGACCCTCGTGCGGTGCTCGTGGGTGGCGAGCCGCGCGAGTGGAACGGCCAGGTCCTGGACGTGGACCTGGGCGCCTTGCGCGAGGGGGTGGGCGCGTCCCGTGCGTACCCGCGCGACCGGGCGGGCCCGGGGCCGGTGCCGCCCGGTCCGCATCGGATAATGACACCGCCGCGCGCTGACCCGCGCCGATGCGCACCGAACCGGGAGACGAAGGATCCATGACGCTGAAGGAAGGCCGACGGGTGACGCTGACGGCCGACATCGGGCTCGCCGATCCGCTGGCCGTGACGGACGGCTCCGGCGCCCCGCCGGTGCCCGTGGCCGGGTTCCTCGCTCTGGCGGCGGGCGCGGCGGGGACGGTCGAGCGGGTGGACCGGGAGGAGCCCCGGGAGAGCCACGGGGTCCGCGAGTACCTGCGCCTCACATCGCTCTTCGATTCCTTCGGGCATGACATGCCGGCGGGGAGCAGGCGGCAGCTGGAGGAGCAGATCGCGGCCCTGGAGCCGGAGTGGAGGGCCCACCAGGAGCTGGGGCCCAGCGTGACGGTCCGCGTCCGCTTCGACAACGGGTTCGTCCTGGACGGGACGCCCGCCGGCCTCTTCGCCGACGCGGGCGGGGACGCGTGCTGATCCAAACCCGGCTGACCGCGGCGGCCGCCGCGGTGGTGGTGGTCGGGGCCGGGCTGGGACTGCGGGCGGTGGCCGGCGGGAGCGCGGCGAAGTACGGCGGTGACGCGCTGTACACCGTCCTGGTGCTGGCCCTGGTCGTGCTGGCCGCGCCCCGGCTGACGGCGCCGCGGGCGGCGGCCGCCGCGCTGGCCGTCAGCTGGGCGGTCGAGTTCCTCCAGCTCAGCGCCGTGCCGGCGGAGCTCTCCCGGCGCAGCACGGTGGCCCGGCTGGTCCTGGGGTCCACCTTCAACGCGCCCGATCTGTTCTGGTACGCCGTGGGCGCGGCGGCGGGCGGGCTCGTCCTCGCCGCCCTGCGGGCGCGCCGCTCCCGCAGCACCGCGAGGCCTTTGCCCGTTTTGTGAGAACGGTTACCTTCTCACCCGAATAGCGCACTCCCGGGTTCATCATGGTTGACCGGAACTGTCGTCTACGCGCCCCCTGCCACGGCCCAGAGCCGTCGGCGACCGGTCGGCGCGACTAGGGAGAACCGTGCGACCTGCGGGCAGCTGGACGGGCAAGAACTGGCGGATCGCGCTGCCGGTGGCGGGAGGCGCCCTCGTGCTGGGCCTCGGCGGCCTCTACGCGGCCGGGCTCGCCGTGGGCGACGACATCGCCGACGGCACCCGGGTCCGGGGCGTCGAGATCGGCGGCATGAGCCGTGCGGCGGCGCAGAGCACGCTGGTCCGGGAGCTCGGCCCGCGGGCCGGCGCCCCGATCCCGGCGGGCATCGGGGACCGCGTCGAGCAGGTCGCCCCCACCTCCGTCGGCCTGTCCCTCGACGCCGCCGCGACCGTCGAGCGCGCCTCCCGTGCGGGCTACGGGCCGGTCGGTGTCATCGGCAGGCTCTTCGCCTCCGGCGACCCCGACGTCGAGCCCGTGATCCGCACCGACGAGCAGGCGGCCCGCGCCGGCGTCGACCGGCTCGCGACGAGCACCGCGCGGGCGGTCCGCGACGGGTCCATAGCCTTCGACGCCGGGAAGCCCCGGGTCGTCCCCGCGCAGACCGGCGTCACCCTGGTCCGGGACCAGACCCTCGACACCCTCCGGGACGCCTACCTGCGGCCGCGCCCGGCGGGCGCCCCCGTCGTCCTGCCCGTCACCCGCACCGAGCCGCGCGTGGACGCGGACGAGACCGGCCGGGCCCTGCGCGAGTTCGCCGGACCCGCCGTGTCCGGGCCGGTCACCCTCAGCGTGGCGGGCACCCGGATACCCGTGAGCCCCGCGGTCCTGGGCGAGCACCTGAAGATGAACCCCGACGCCGGCGGCCGCCTGGTGCCCGCCCTGGACTCCGAGGGCCTGCTCGCCGACCCCGCCGTGGCCCGCCCCGTCGCGGAGGCCGCCGGAACGCCGCGCGACGCCGCCCTCGACGTGGACGCGGACGGGCGCGTGGTGGTCACGGAGCGCAGCCGCGCCGGGCAGCAGGTCACCGGGGAGGCCCTCGGCCGGGCCGTGCTGCCCGCGCTGACCCGCTCGGGCGCCGGCCGGAGCGCCGAGGTGGCCACCAGCGCCGTGGAGCCGGAGCTCACCGATGGCGAGGTGCAGCGCCTCGGCATCAAGGAGAGGATGTCCTCCTTCACGGTCGAGTTCCCGGCCGCCCCGTACCGGACCACGAACATCGGGCGCGCCGTGGAGCTGATCAACGGCTCCGTGGTCATGCCCGGCAAGGAGTGGAGCTTCAACCGCACGGTCGGCGAGCGCACCGAGGAGAACGGCTTCGTCGACGGGATCATGATCAACGACGGCCGGTACGTGAAGTCGCCCGGCGGCGGCGTGTCCGCGGTCGCCACCACGATGTACAACGCCATGTTCTTCGCCGGCCTCAAGCCCCTCGAACACGGTGCGCACTCCTTCTACATCGAGCGCTACCCCGAGGGCCGGGAGGCCACCGTCGCCTGGGGCAGCCTCGACCTGCGCTGGCTCAACGACTCCGGCCACCCGGTCTACGTGAAGGCCACCTCGACGGACACCTCGCTGACGATCACCCTGCTCGGCACGAAGAAGTACGACGAGATCCGCGCGACCAAGGGCCCCCGCACCAACGTCGAGCCGCCCGCCAAGATCAAGGGCAGCGGGCCGGCGTGCGAGGTGCAGACGCCCCTGGAGGGCTTCGACGTGACCGTCGGACGGGTGTTCGTGAAGAACGGCCAGGAGGTCAAGCGCGAGGAGCACACCACGCACTACACCCCGCGCAACGAAGTCACCTGCGAGCCGGAGACCGCGCCCGGCACGGCGCCGAGCGGCGCCCCGGCGCCGGGCACCGGGACGGCGGGCACCCCTTCGCCGGCCGCCCGGGCGGCCTCCGCACAGGGCCGGTAGGGGGAAAGAACCCTCACCCGAGGTGACCGGCGGCGCGCGCGGCGCGCTCCGCCGGGCGCCGGAGGGGGCCCAGGTGCTACAACTGGGGACGTGACCCTTCCTCGCCAGCCGTACCGGGCAATTCGGTGCGGTCACCCCTGAGCAAGGGATTCAAGAGCGTCGCCGGACAGGTGTTCGTCCTTCAGGTGGCGATCGTGGTGTTGCTCGCCGCCGGTGCCCTCCTGGCGCTGCTCCTGCAGTCCCGCCACGACGTCGACCGTGAGGCGCGCAACCGGTCGGTCGCCGTCGCGGAGACCTTCGCGCACTCCCCCGACCTCCAGGAAGCGCTGCGGACTCCGGACCCGTCCGCCATCCTGCAGCCCCTCGCCGAGGTCACCCGCAAGGCCGCCGGGGTCGACTTCATCGTCGTCATGGACACCAAGGGGATCCGCTACAGCCATCCCCAGCCGGACCGCATCGGCAAGCGCTTCGTGGGCACCATCGAGCCCTCCCTCGCCGGCCGGGTCCACACCGAGAGCGTGCAGGGGCCCCTCGGCAAGGAGATCCAGGCGGTGGTGCCCGTCACCGCGCCGGACGGCCGGGTCGTCGCGCTGGTGTCCGCGGGCCTGACCGTCGAGAACGTGAGCGGCGCCTTCGACCGCCAGCTCCCGGTCATCCTGCTGGCCATGGCCACCGGCCTGGCCCTGGCCACCGCCGGCACCGCCCTGACCAGCCGCCGCCTGCGCCGGCAGACGCACGGGCTCGGCCCCCAGGAGATGACCCGGATGTACGAGCACCACGACGCGGTGCTCCACTCCGTCCGCGAGGGGGTGCTGATCACCGACGGGGACGGGCGGCTGGTCCTGGCGAACGACGAGGCCAAGCGGCTGCTCGGGCTGCCCGAGGAGGCCGAGGGCCGCCGTATCGACGAGGTGCCGGGCCTGGACAGCCGGATGGCCGACCTGCTGCTGTCGGGCCGGGTGGCCACGGACGAGGTGCTGGAGACCGGGGACCGGCTGCTCGTCGTCAACCAGCGGCCCACCCATCCCCGCGGACGGCCGGAGGGCGCGGCCGTCACCATCCGCGACTCCACCGACATGCAGGTCCTCACCGGCCGCGCCGAGGCGGCCCGCAAGCGCCTGCGGCTGCTGTACGACGCCACCGGCGACATCGGAACCACCCTGGACGTGGAGCGGACCGCCCAGGAGCTCGCCGACGTCGCCGTGCCCCGGTTCGCGGACTACGTCACCGTCGACCTGGCCAGCCCGGTGCTCGACGGCGAGGAGCCCGGCCCCGGCTCCGACATGCGGCGCACCGCGGTCAGCGGCATCCGCGGGGACCACCCGCTGTACCCGCTCGGCCGGCTGATCGAGTTCAAGCCCACCACCCCGCAGGCCCGCGGCTACGACACCGGGAGGACGGAGCTGGTGCCCGACCTGGCCGACGCGCCGGGGTGGCGGGTGCAGGACCCCCGCCGGACCAGGGCCATCATCGCGTACGGGATCCACTCGCTGATCGCGGCGCCGCTCAAGGCCAGGGGCGTGGTCCTCGGCGTGGTCAACTTCTGGCGGGCCGGGAAGCCCGAGCCCTTCGACGAGGACGACGTGTCGCTCGCCGAGGAGCTCGTCGCCCGGGCCGCCGTGGCCATGGACAACGCCCGCCGCTACACCCGTGAGCACACGCTGGCCGTCACCCTCCAGCGCAGCCTGCTGCCGCGCGGCCTGCCCGAGCAGAGCGCCGTGGACGCGGCGCACTGCTACCTGCCCGCGCAGTCCGGGGTGGGCGGCGACTGGTTCGACGTGATCCCGCTGCCCGGCGGCCGGGTCGCCCTGGTCGTCGGGGACGTGGTCGGGCACGGGCTGCACGCCGCGGCCACGATGGGCCGGCTGCGTACGGCGGTGCACAACTTCACCTCCCTCGACCTGCCGCCGGACGAGCTCCTGGCCCGTCTCGACGACCTCGTGCAGCGCATCGACGAGGACGACACCGACGGGGCCGGCGGGGTGCTCGGCGCGACCTGCCTGTACGCCGTGTACGACCCGGTGTCCCGCGCCTGCACCCTGTCCCGGGCCGGGCACCTGCCGCCGCTGGTGGTCGCCCCGGACGGCACCACGGAGATCGTCGACCTGCCGGCCGGGCCCCCGCTCGGGCTGGGCGGCATGCCGTTCGAGACGAGCGAGCTGATCCTGGCGGAGGGCAGCCAGCTGGTGCTGTACACGGACGGGCTGGTGGAGCAGCGGACCCGGGACATCGAGGAGGGGCTGGAGCTGCTGCGGGAGGCGCTGAGCCACCCGGGCCGGGACCCGCAGGAGAGCTGTCTCGCCGTCCTCGACGCCATGCTGCCGACCCGGCCGACCGACGACGTGGCCCTGCTCATCGCCAGGACCCGGACCCTCGGCCCCGACCGGGTCGCGCAGTGGGACGTGCCGCCGAGGGCGAGCGGGGTCGGCGTCGTGCGGAACCTGGCGGTCGCCAAGCTGGAGGAGTGGGGGATGGAGGAGCTCGCCTTCACCACGGAGCTCATCCTCAGCGAGCTGATCACCAACGCCCTGCGGCACGGGGGCCCGCCGGTGCGGGTCCGCCTGCTCCACGACCACGCACTGACCTGCGAGGTGTGGGACAGCAGCAGTAACGCCCCGCACCTGCGGTACGCGGCCACCACGGACGAGGGCGGGCGCGGGCTGTTCCTCGTGGCGCAGCTCAGCGAGCACTGGGGCACCCGGTACACCCCGGAGGGCAAGGTCATCTGGTCGGAGCAGGCCCTCCAGGGTCCCACCAAGGGCGTATCCCCGGATGTCTTCGGGGACCTCGAACCGTAGCGTGGCGGGGTGCGCCCCCCGCGCCCCGTGTCCGCCTCCCTGACCGCGGTCGCCGTGCTGTGCGCGAGCGCGGCGCCCGGTTGCGCGCCCTCCGCGCGGGAGCCGTCCGGGGTGCCGGTACGGACCGCCGCGGCGGCGCTCGCGGCGGTGGTGTCGGACGTACCGGCGGGGAGGCTGGGGGCGAGCCTGCGGACCGGGTGCCCGGTGCCGGCGGAGGGCCTGCGGCTGATCCGGATGAACCACTGGGGCTTCGACGGGAAGGTCCACCGGGGCGAGCTGGTCGTCCACCGGGACGCGGTCGAGCCGCTGCTGTACGTCTTCGGCCAGGCCCTTCAGGCCCGCTTCCCGATCCGGCGGATGCGCGTGGCGGCCGCGTACGGCGGCGACGACCTCGCGGCGATGGCCGACGACGACACCTCGGCCTTCAACTGCCGGCCGGTGACCGGGGACTCCGGGAAGCCGTCGCGGCACTCGTGGGGACTGGCCGTGGACGTCAACCCGGTCGAGAACCCGTACGTCGACCGGCGCGGGGCGGTGCACCCGCCGGCGGGCCGGGCCTACCTGCGGCGGGATCCGGTCCGCCCCGGGATGATCACCGAGGACGGTGTGCTGGCCCGGGCGTTCCGCCGCGTCGGCTGGCACTGGGGCGGCGACTGGTGGTCGAGCCCGGACTACCAGCACTTCTCGGCCGACGGCGGGTAGCCGGCCGGCCGGCCCGCCCGCACCGTGACCGCAGGACCCTGGAGCTCCGGGGCGGTGCGGCCGATATCGCACCGGTGATCCACGCCCCGGACGGCCGTATCATCGGTCCACGTCGGCCCGGTTCGGGGAAGGGCCGCACACCCCGGCCGTCCCCCGCGGTGGTCTGGCGTCGCTCACGATCACGGAAGGACGGCGATGAGGGTCGGAATCACCGACGTCGCGGCCCGCGCGCAGGTCAGCGAGGCGACCGTCAGCCGCGTGATCAACCGCCGCCAGGGCGTGTCGCGCAAGACCCGGGACGCCGTCGAGCGGGCGATGGCCGAGCTCGGCTACGCGCGCACCACCCAGGGCCAGTTGGTGGCCGTGATCACCGACCACGTGTCGGACCCCTTCCTCGCCGACGTCGCCGAGCGCATCGAGTCCGCGCTCGCCCCGCACGGGCTGAAGACGGTGCTCTGCCCGGCGTTCGCCGGCGGGGTGCAGGAACTCGACTTCATCTCCTCCCTGGTCGACAAGGGCATCGCGGCGGTGGTGTTCCTCTCCGCCTCGAACACGGTCGAGGGCGCCGACACCGAGGCGTACGAGGTGCTGCGCCAGCGCCGGGTGCCGTACGTGGGGATCAACGGCGCGTTCGCGGACGGGGTGGCGGCCCCGGTGTTCTCCACCGACGACCTGCTCGCCGCCGAGCTGGCCGTCGACCACCTGTACCGGCTGGGCCACCGCCGGATCGGCATGGCCTCCGGCCCGGCCGGGAACCGTCCCGCCGACCGCCGCGTGCGGGGCTTCCTGGCCGCGATGGCCCGGCGCGGGACCGAGGACGCCGGACGCTGGGTGATCCGCCAGTCGTACACGGTGGAGGGCGGGCAGGCCGCCGTCGCACCGCTGCTGGAGCTCGGCGCCACGGCGGTCGTCGCCGCCAGCGACCGGATGGCCCTCGGGGCGATCCGCGGGATCCGCCGCCTGGGCCGCTCCGTGCCCGAGGACGTGTCGGTGGTCGGCTACGACGGCACGGCCGTCACCGAGTTCACCGATCCCCCGCTGACCACCGTCCGCCAGCCCGCCGACCGGCTCGCGCTCGAAGTCGGCCGTGGCGTACTGGCCCTGGTCGGCAACCGGCACGTCCCCACCGGGGAGCTGCTCTTCGATCCCGAGCTGGTCGTCCGGGCCTCCACCGCCCGGGTTCCCTGACCGCCCCGCGAACTCCACGACGACCCACAGAGGCGAGGACGTGCACGTGCACAGGACCGTCACCGAACTCGCGGACGGCCGCGAGCTCATCTACTACGACAGCGCTCCCGGCCGGGACCGCGGGGCCAAGGACCTCCGTCCGCTCGACCGGGTGGAGAGCGCCCCCGAACTGCGCCGGGATCCGGCCACCGGAGACTGGGTCACCATCGCCGCCCACCGGCAGTCCCGTACCTACCGGCCGCCCGCCGACGCCTGCCCGCTGTGTCCGTCCCGGGAGGGGCGGCAGAGCGAGATCCCGGCCGCCGACTACGAGGTGGCCGTCTTCGAGAACCGTTTCCCCTCCCTGTCCGGCGCGGCCGGCCGCTGCGAGGTGGTGTGCTTCACCCCCGAGCACGACTCCGGCTTCGCCGCCCTCACCCCCGCACGGGCCCGGCTGGTACTGGACGCCTGGACCGACCGCACCGCCGAACTGTCGGCCCGTCCCAGCACCCGCCAGGTGTACTGCTTCGAGAACCGGGGCGCCGAGATCGGCGTCACCCTCCCCCACCCGCACGGCCAGATCTACGCCTTCTCCACACTCGCCCCGCGCACCGCCAAGCACCTCGCCGCGGCGGCCGCACACCGGGCCGCCACCGGGCGGAACCTCTTCGAGGACCTGCTCGCCGAGGCCCGGGCGGCCACGGAGCGGGTGGTGCTCGCCGGGGAGCACTGGACGGCGTTCGTCCCGTACGCCGCCCGCTGGCCGTACGAGGTCCACCTGTACCCGCACCGCAGGGTGGCCGACCTGACCGGCCTCACCGAGGCCGAGCGGGCCGAGTTCCCCGGACTGTACCTGGACCTGCTCCAGCGCTTCGACCGGATCTTCGGACTGGCCGAGCCCACCCCGTACATCTCCGCCTGGCACCAGGCCCCGCTGACCGGCGGCGGGGAACTCGCCCTCCACCTGGAGCTGTTCACCGTCCGGCGGGAGGCCGGCAAGCTGAAGTACCTGGCCGGGACGGAGTCCGGCATGGACGCGTTCATGAACGACGTGGCCCCGGAGACGGCGGCCCGGCGACTGCGGGAGGCGCGGTGACGGCGCGGGTGCGCGAGGAGTTCGAGCGGATCCACGGCCACGCCCCGGAGGGGGTCTGGGCCGCCCCGGGCCGGGTCAACCTGATCGGCGAGCACACCGACTACAACGACGGCTTCGCCCTGCCCATGGCCCTGCCGCGGACCACCCTGCTCGCCGCCCGCCGCCGCGGTGACGGGCTGCTCCGGGTGCACAGCGCCCAGGGCGACGGCCTGGTCGCCGAGTTCGCGGTGGCGGACCTCGCCCCCGGTGCCGGGCCCGGCGGCTGGGCCCGCTATCCGGCCGGGGTGGTCTGGGCGCTGCGCGAGCGGGGCCTGCCGGTCGGCGGGGCCGACCTGCACGTGGACAGCACCGTGCCCACGGGTGCCGGGCTGTCCTCGTCCGCGGCGCTGGAGTGCGCGGTGGCCGTCGCCTACGACGAGCTGTACGGGCTCGGGCTGGAGCGGCCGGAGCTGGCGCGGCTGGCGCAGTACGCGGAGAACGCCTTCGCCGGTGTGCCGTGCGGGGTCATGGACCAGATGGCCTCGCTGTGCTGCACCGAGGGCAGCGCCCTGTACCTGGACAGCCGGGGTCCGTCGGTCCGGCAGGTCCCGTTCGACCTGACCGGGCACGGGCTGTCGCTGCTGGTGCTGGACACCCGGGTCAAGCACGACCTCGCCGACGGGGCGTACGCCGCCCTGCGGGCGGGGTGCGAGCGGGCGGCCGGGCTGCTGGGACTGCCCGCCCTGCGGGACCTCGACGAACAGGGGCTGGCGGGGGCGCTGGCGCGGCTCCCCGGCGAACTCGTCCCGCTGGTGCGGCACGTGGTCACCGAGAACGCCCGGGTCGGCCGGGCCGTGGAGCGCCTGACGGCCGGCGAGCCGCAGGCCCTGGGCCCGCTCCTGACCGCCGGGCACGCCTCCCTCCGGGACGACTACCGGGTCTCCTGCCCCGAGACCGACCTCGCGGTGGACGCCGCCGTCGCCGCGGGTGCGCTGGGTGCCCGGATGACCGGCGGCGGGTTCGGCGGCTCCGTGATCGCCCTGGTCCCGGCCGGGCGGGCCGGGTCCGTGGGCCGGGCCGTGTCGGAGGCCTTCGCGGCGGCCGGGTTCGCGCGCCCGGCGGTGCTGGACGCCGTGCCGTCGGCCGGCGCCCGCCGGATCTCCTGACCCGTTCCCGCGCCGTCTCTGTCTTTCGGCAGAGGGAGGGATCCACCGCGAGGCTCATGCCGCTGCCGCCGCCGGCATCAATACTGGTCAGCGTGGTGCGCACTCCGCTGATCCCTCGTCCTGCCCCAGGCCTCCCGCGCGGGGCCCTCCCTTCCGGGTGGGCGCGCACGGCGGCAGTGACCGCGGGGGTGACCCTGCTGGGCCTGGGCGTGTTCGCGGCCGTCGCCGGGGTCGGGCTCGCGCCCCACCCGTCCTTCCAGGTGCTGGTGATCGCCGCCGGTGCCCTGCTCTTCCCGCTGCGCGGCCGGTTCCCCGGGCCGGTGCTGCTGGCGCTGGCCGTACTGACCGGGCTGGCCGGCGGCGCCGGTCCGCTCGCGGCGGTGTCCGCGTACGGGCTGGCCCGGCGGACGGTCCGGGCACGGCTGCTGGCCCGGCTGCTGGCCGCGGCCTCGGTCCTGCTGGTGGCGACCGCGACGGCGGCCGCGCCCGTGGTGGGACCGGGGCGCGTGCCGTACGGTCTGGCGCTCGGGCTGGCCCTGGCCCCGACGGCGGTGATCGTCCCCGGTCTGGTGGGTACGGCGCAGGGGCAGCAGCGGCGTCTGGTGCGGGCCCTGCGCGAGCGCGGGGACGCTGCGGAGCGGGCCCGCCTGGCGGCCGACAGCGAGGCCCGCACCCACGAGCGCTCCCGTATCGCCGCCGAGATGCACGACCTGCTCGGGCACCGGCTCAGCCTGATCTCGCTGCACGCGGGCGGGCTGGAGCTGGCCCTCGGCCGGGCCGCTCCGGAGCTGCGCGAGGAGGCCGTCCTGGTACGCCGGACCACCCGCGACGCGATGCGCGAGCTGCGGCAGGTCCTCGGTGTGCTCGGTCCGCTGGGCCGGGACGCCGGACCCGGCGTCCTCACGGACGCGACGGGCACCCGCGCCGACATCGAGGCGCTGGTGGCGGAGTCCCGCGACGGCGGGGTCGCCGTACGGCTCGACTGGACGGGACCGGACCTGGACTCCCGCCCGGCGGCGGTGCGCAGGGCGGCGCACCGGGTGGTGCGCGAGGCCCTGACCAACGTCCACCGGTACGCCCCCTCCGCGCACGTCACCGTGGGCGTCGCGCACGACGGGGCGGCGGTGCGGATCACCGTGCGCAACGGCGCGCCGCCCGGGGCCCCCGTCCCGGCCGGGAGCCTGGGTACCGGGCGCGGGCTCACGGGGCTCCGGGAGCGCGTGGAGCTGCTCGGCGGGGCCTTCGACGCCGCCCCGCTGCCGACGGGCGGGTTCCTGGTGGACGCCGCCCTGCCGGCGGAGCCCGGTGACGCCGTCGTCCCGCACACCGCCGGGCCGCGGGGGGCGGACGCCGCCTCCGGTGCGGAGGGCGGCGGCGCCGAGGGCGGGGCCGCGAACGCGCTGACCCTCGCCCTGGGGCTGGGGGCGCTGTGCGTGCTGATGGCCCTGGCGACCGCCTTCGTGTACGGCAGCGCGCCCCGGCCGGACGCCGGGCCGCGCCCGCTGCCGCGGATCGGGATGTCGTACGACGACGTGACGGGCCTCGGCGTCGTGGACAACAAGGCGGTCCGGGCCGCCGCCACGGGACACGAACCGCCGCGCCCGGCCGGCACGGCCGGCTGCGCGTACCCGTTCAACGGCGCGACCGAGAGCCGCCCGGGCGGCCTGCTGGTGGCCCGCTACTGCTTCGACGCCGGACAGCGTCTGATCGCCATCGACCGTTTCACCGTCCCGTCGGTCCGGGACGCCTCACCCTGGGAGACCCCGTGACAGAGCCCGACGGGCCGATCCGTGTCCTGCTCGCCGACGACGAGACGATGATCAGGCACGGCGTGCGCCTGATCCTGCGGCACGCCGACGGCATCGAGGTCGTCGCCGAGGCGGCGGACGGGCGGCAGGCCGTCGAACTGGCCGCCGCCCACCACCCGGACGTCGCACTGGTCGACATCCGCATGCCGGTGTGCGACGGACTGGCGGCGATCGCGCCGCTGCTCGCGCTCGATCCGGCCCCGCGCGTGGTGATGCTGACGACGTTCGGCGACGACGACAACGTCGTCCGGGCACTGCGGGAGGGCGCCGCCGGGTTCCTGCTGAAGGACGAGGGCCCTCAGGAGCTGATCAACGCGGTACGGGCCGCCGCCGCGGGGGACGCCGTGCTCTCCCCGGGCGTCACCGGGGCGGTGATCTCCCGGATGCTGGGCGCCCGTGAGCCGGCCGGGACGGGCGGCGCGGCGACGGACGAGCGGATCGCCCGGCTGACGGGCCGGGAGCGGGACGTCCTCGCGGCGCTCGGCGAGGGGCTGTCGAACCAGGAGATCGCGGCGCGGCTCGGCATCGGGACCGGCACGGTGAAGACCCACGTGGGGGCGATCCTGGAGAAGACCGGTTCGACGAGCCGGGTCCAGGCGGCGCTGCTGGCGCACCGGACCGGGCTGGCCTCCTAGGGCCTGTCCGGCGGATCATGGCCGGGTCGCGGCGCCCGGCACGGCAAACCTTCCCGGCCACAGCACCGGCCCGTCTCTTCCGGATCAAGCCGGGCCCCTGCTCTGCCCCGGGGCGGAGCACGGTGGCCCCGGCCTCTGTCCTCCGGCAGAGGGGAGCCGGGCCGGGCCGGTCTTTCGGCAGAGGCCGATTCACGCCTTGAGGCCGATGTCCGCGCAGGTCAGGGCGGTGAGGATGGATGAGTCCCCCCGGCTCGCGGCATGCTTCGCGGGCCGTCGTACTCCAGGCGGAGCATCCATGTCGCACGCGTTTCCCTCTTTCCCCGCGCCCTCCTCGTCCCCGGCCCCCGTCGAGCCGGCGGCCCGCGCGACGGAGCTGACCAAGACGTACGGGAAGGGCGGGACCCGGGTCACCGCGCTGGAAGCGGTGTCGGTCGAGTTCGCGCGGGGCCGGTTCACGGCGGTCATGGGGCCGTCCGGCTCCGGCAAGTCCACCCTGATGCACTGCATGGCCGGCCTGGACCCGGTGACGTCCGGTTCGGCGCGGATCGGCGGGGTCGAGCTCTCCGAGCTGAACGACCGTCAGCTGACGCGGCTGCGGCGGGAGAAGGTCGGCTTCGTCTTCCAGGGCTTCAACCTGATGCCGACCCTCACGGCGCTGGAGAACATCACCCTGCCGCTGAGGCTCGCCGGGCGGCAGCCGGACGCCGCGTGGCTGGACACCGTCGTCGCCACCGTCGGGCTCGCGGGCCGGCTCGCGCACCGGCCGGCCGAGCTGTCCGGGGGCCAGCAGCAGCGCGTCGCCGTGGCCCGCGCGCTGGTCTCGCGTCCGGAGATCGTATTCGCCGACGAGCCGACCGGCAACCTCGATTCCCGTTCCGGCGCGGAGGTACTCGGTTTCCTGCGCGACTCGGTCCGGGAGCTGGGCCAGACGGTGGTGATGGTCACCCACGACCCCGTCGCCGCCGCCCACGCCGACCGGGTGGTGTTCCTCGCCGACGGCCGCCTCGTGGACGAGCTGCGGGAGCCGACCTCCGCCGCCGTCCTGGACCGGATGCTCGCCTTCGAAGCCCAAGGCCGCGCCCGCTGACGGCGCTCCTCCCCCGCTCCCGTCCCTTCCTCCCCTCCGCCGAGCCTTCCGAAAGCCCACCATGCTGCGAACAGCCCTGCGCAACGTCCTCGCCCACAAGACGCGCCTGATCATGACCGTCCTCGCGGTCTGTCTCGGGGTCGCGTTCATCTCCGGGTCGCTCGTCTTCGCCGACACCACCACCGCCGCCTACCGCGCCTCCATGGCGCGCGACTACGCCGGCATCGCGGTCACGGTCGACCCCAAGTACCCGGTCGGCGTCCCCTCCGACGAACGCGCGAGCGTCCTCGACGACGCCCTCGCGGCCAGGCTGGCCGCCGTACCCGGGGTCGCCTCGGTCCGTCCGGCCGTCGACGGGTCGGTGACCCTGGCCGCGAAGGACGGCTCGCCCATGCGGGCCGACAACGCGATGGGCAGACTCGCCGCCGGCTACGTACCCGGGCCCGACGGCAAGGACGCCCGCTACCCGCTGACGGCCGGCCGCGCCCCGCGCGACGGCGGCGAGGTGGCCCTGGACCGGGGCACCGCCAAGGCCGGCGGGTACTCCCTCGGCGACACCGTCACCCTGGCCTCCGACGGCCCCGTGCTGAAGCCGCGGCTGGTCGGCATCGTCTCCACCGGCGACACGCGGGTCACGTCCGGCGGCACCCTCGCGGTGTTCGACAAGGCCACCGCCCAGGAGCTGTTCGCCACGCCCGGCCGCTACACCGGGATCGATCTGTCCGCCGGGCCCGGCACCGACCAGTTCGACCTCGCCCGGCGGGTCGGCGCACTGCTGCCCGCCGACCGGGCGGAGGCCACCACCGCGACCGCCAAGGCCGACCAGCAGTCCGTCTTCATCGGCACCAAGACCCGCAGCTACTCCCGGCTTCCCCTGGTCTTCGCCGCGGTGTCGCTCTTCATCGGCTCGTTCCTCATCATCAACACCTTCACCATGCTCATCACCCGGCGGACCCGGGAGATCGCCCTGCTCCGCGCGATCGGTGCCACCCGGCGCCAGGTGGTCCGCTCCGTGCTCGCGGAAGCGGCCCTGGTGGGGCTGGTCGCCTCCGTGACCGGGTTCGGTCTGGGCCTCGGCATCGCCACCGCGCTGCCCGGGCTGCTCGGCACGGGGGAGGACCTGCTGCCCAGCGGCCCGTTGGTGATCGGCCCCGCTCCCGTCGCCGCCTCGCTCGTCGTGGGCGTCGGCGTCACGGTCCTCGCCGCCTGGCTGCCGTCCCGCCGCGCCGCCCGCATCGCCCCCGTCGAGGCGATGCGCACCGCCGAACAGCCGCCTTCCGCGACGCTGTCCCGGATCCGGGGCGCGATCGGCGCGGCCGTGGTCCTGCTGGGTGCCGGCCTGCTGCTCTCCCTGGGCGGTGCGAAGGACGCCTCGGACGAGAACCTGCGTACCGCGATGTTCGGCTGCGGTGTCCTCGTGACCGGGCTGATCGTGCTGGCGCCGCTGCTGGCGGGGCCGGTGGTCCGGCTCATCGGCCTGGCGACCGGCCGGTTCGGCGTGGCGGGCGCCCTGGCCAAGGACAACGCCCTGCGCGACCCGCGGCGTACCGCCGCCACCGCCGTCGCCCTGATGATCAGCACGGCGCTGGTGACCGGGCTCGCCGTCATCGAGCACTCCTCCGGCCGGGCCCTGGACTCCCAGGCGGCCGCCGGCCTGAGCGCCGACTACGTCATCGGCACCCGCAACACCACCACCGCCATCGACGCGGCCGCCGTCCGGCGGATCGCCGCCGTCCCCGGCGTCAGGACCGCCTCCGCCGTCGCCGACTCCAGCTTCTCCGCCGGCGCCGGGGCGGGGCAGGTCTCGGGCGTCGACCCGAAGAGCGTGGAGGCCGTCATGAAGCTCCGCTTCACCAGCGGCTCCGCCAAGGACATCGGGCCGGGCCGGATCGCGGTCTCCGCCGGTTTCGCCCGCGACAACCGGATCGGCACCGGCGACCAGGTCCGGGCGGCCATCGGCCCCGGTGCCGGGGAGGACCGCGACCGGTCCTACACCGTCGTCGGCGTCTACCAGGACAACCCCACCGCGCAGGACGTGCTCGCCGACCGCGGTGAGGTCCAGCAGCACGGCTACCTGCGCGACTCCGTCCAGCGGGTCCTCGTGTCCGGCTCCGCGGACCTCGGCGGGCAGCTGCGCGCGGCCGTCGACAACAGCCCGCTGCTGAAGGTCCAGAGCCGTGCGCAGCTGGTGCGGGAGCAGGCGGGCGTCGCCGGCGACCTGATCACCCTGGTGTTCGGGCTGCTCGCCATCGGCGTGGTCATCTCCGCGCTCGGCATGGTCAACACGCTCGCCATGTCGGTCGCCGAACGCACCCGCGAGATCGGCGTCCTGCGCGCCATCGGCATGGACCGCACCGGCGTCCGCAGCATGATCCGCCTCGAATCCCTCACGGTCGCCGCGTACGGCACCCTGCTCGGGCTCGCGGGCGGCCTGTTCGGGGCCTGGAAGGTCAGCGGCCTGGCCAACGGGGCCATCCCGCAGTACTCCTTCTCCCTCCCCTGGGGCACCCTCGCCCTGGTCGTCCTCCTCTCCCTCGCCGTCGGCGTGTCGGCGGCCGCCCTCCCGGCCCGCCGGGCCGCGTCGCTCACCCCGCTGCACGCCGTGGCGGACGCCTAGTGCCGGTCCTACGGTGGGAGGAGCAGCACCTGGAGCGTCGCGATGATCAGGTCTGAGGGGCCCGGGCGGCCGTCCCTCGTCCGGCGGATGGGCAGTGCGCTCCGCCGGACGCGGGCCGGCGGCCGCTGGGTCCACGTCCGGGGCCTGCACCTGTGGCAGCGCTCGCTCGGCTTCGCCGCCCTCGGCTTCCTGACGCTCGTACCCCTGCTCATCGTCGTCTCCGCGGCGGGCGCCGTCGGCGGGCAGGGGTTCGCGCAGTGGCTCGGGGACGGGCTCGGCGTCTCGGCGGGCGCCAGGCTGGAGATCGGCCGGCTCTTCGCCCTGCCCGGCCAGGCGTGGCGGACCACGACGGGGTTCGGCCTGGCCCTGCTCACCGTGTTCGGCCTGTCCTTCGCCACCGTGCTGCAGAGCGGGTACGAACGGATCTGGGTCCTGCCCCCGGCCCACTGGTGGGACCGGTGGCGGCACGTCCTGTGGCTCGCCGCGCTGATCGGAGTGCTGTACCTGTGGGCGTTCTCCCCGCCGTGGCCGCACTCCCCGGCGCGCGGCATCGTCACGTTCGTGACCGGCACCCTGTTCTTCTGGTGGTCCCAGCGCCTGCTGCTCGCCGGCCGGGTCTCCTGGCCGGCCCTGCTCCCCGGAGCCCTCGCCACCATGCTGGGCCTGCTCGGGCTCCGGCTGTTCTCCCGGCTCGTCTTCTCGCCGCTGATCGCGTCGAGCGCGGTCTCCTACGGGCCCTTCGGGACGGTCCTGGTCATCCAGTCGTGGCTGCTGGGCGTCGGTGTGGTCGTCTTCGCCGGCGCGCTCCTCGGGCGTCTGCTCCATGACGAGCTGGAGCGGTCCGGGCGACGGTCTGCCGGACCGTGACGTTTTGGACCTTCCGCTGACAGGATCCGGCGCCGATGGTCGGGAAGGCGCATTGCGCACAGGGCTGTTGACGGACTGGAATGCCAAGGTCAGGGCCCGTCACCGCGCAACACGACCCGCACGGCTTCCGGTCCAGGAGCTGGCACGGAAGGAATCCGATGGCATCCATGCTCGACGGCTGCACCCCCTGGCCGCCGGAGTTCGTCGACCGCTACTGGGCGGCGGGCCACTGGGGCGGCAACACGCTGGACAACCTGCTGCGCGGGTGGGCCCTGCAGTACGGGCCGCGGACCGCGCTCGTGCACGGCGGGACCCGCGTCACGTACGCGAACCTGAACCGGCGCGTGGACCGCATGGCCGCCGGGTTCCGGCTGCGCGGACTGCGGCCCGGGATGCGGGTCGTCGTCCAGCTGCCGAACGTGCCGGAGTTCGTCGTCAGCGTGTTCGCGCTGATGCGCGCCGGTGTGGTCCCCCTCCTCTGCCCGGTCTCGTACCCCGCGTCCGAGGTGCCCGAGCTCGTACGGGTCACCCAGGCCGTCGGCTACGTCGGCCCGGCGGCGTACCAGGGCTTCGACCACACGGCGATGGCCGCGGACATCGCCGCCCGCCGGCCCTTCCTGCGGCGGGTGTTCACCTATGAGGCGCCGGGCACCGAGTCCCCGTACGGCGGTATGACGACCGATCCGTCGAACTGCCAGTACGCCCCGCTGGGTTCCATCGACGCCGCACCCGAGCCGGCGCTCCCGCCGGACGCCGGGCAGGTGGCGTTCCTGCTGCTCGGCGACGGCGACGGCGGCACCGGTGCACCGGCGCTGGTTCCGCGCACCCACAACGACTTCGCCTACCAGGCGCGGGCGGCCGCCGAGCTGGTGTCCCTCACCGAGGAGGACGTGTACCTCGCCGCGCTGCCCGCCGCGTCGGTCTTCGCCCTCGGCTGTCCCGGCATCGTCGGCACCCTCACCGCCGGCGGGACCGTGGTCCTGGCCGAGGGACCGGATCCCGCCGAATGCCTGCCGCTGGTCGAGCGGGAGCGGGTCACCGTCACCTCGCTGCCGCCCGACGCCGCCGCGGCCTGGCTCGACGCGCTGCCGTCGGTCCGGGCCGACGTGAGCAGTCTGCGCCTGGTGCAGACCGGCGGCGCGCCCGTGTCCCGGGCGGCCGCCGAACGGCTCGGCTCCGAGCTGGGCGCCCGTCCCCAGCAGGTCTTCGCCCTGGCCGAGGGTCCGGTCGTGCTCACCCGGCCCGCCGGTCCGGACGAGTCCGTGTTCACCGCGCAGGGCCGCCCGCTCTCGCCCGACGACGAGATCCGGCTCGTCGGCGCCGACGGCCGGAACGTGCCGGACGGGGAGCCCGGTGAACTCCTGTTCCGTGGCCCGTACACCCCGCGGGGCCACTACCGGGCGTCCGCGGACGACGCCGGCCGCTTCACCCCCGACGGGTACTTCCGTACCGGCACGCCGGCCCGGCGCACGGCGGACGGCGGCCTGGTGGTGACCGGCCGGTTCCCGGAGTCCCCAACGGGCTGACATGCCGGGTCCGGGTGGTTCCCGCATCATGAGTGCTGTGTGCGACCCACCCGGCGGACCGGTCTTCCTGTCGATCGTGGTTCCCGTCTTCAACGAGGAGGAGTCCCTGCCGGCTCTGGCGGCGCGGCTGCGGCCCGTCCTGGACGGGTGCGAGGAACCGTACGAGGTCCTCACCGTCGACGACGGCTCGACCGACAGGTCCCCCCGCGTGCTGGAGGACCTGCGCAGCACCTGGCCCGAGCTCCGCGTCGTCACCCTCCGACGGAACAGCGGCCACCAGGCGGCCCTGACGGCCGGACTGCACCGTGCCCGCGGCGCCTATGTGATCAGCATGGACGCGGACCTCCAGGACCCGCCGGAGGTCATCCCGGACATGCTGGACCTGGCCCGGGCGGACGGTCTGGACGTGGTGTACGGCGTCCGGACGGACCGCTCCACCGACAGCGGCTTCAAACGCCGGACGGCCGCCGGCTACTACTGGCTGATGCGCCGTCTGGCCGGCTCCTACGTACCCGCCCAGGCCGGCGACTTCCGGCTGCTGTCCCGTCAGGTGGTGGAGACCCTCAAGTCCCTGCCCGAGCAGCGGCAGATCCACCGCCTGCTCATCCCGTGGCTGGGCTTCCCCGGCGGCCGGATCACCTACCAGCGCGGGGAGCGGGTGGCGGGCACCACCAAGTACCCCCTGCACAAGATGGTCCTCCTGGCCCTGGACAGCGTCACCAGCTTCTCGGCGGCGCCCCTGCGCCTGGCCACGGCGATCGGCGCCTGCAGCCTCGCCGTATGCCTCGCGTTCCTCGTCTGGACCCTCGTCGCCCACGCCACCGGGAACACCCTTCCGGGCTGGACCTCCCTGATCACCACGGTCCTGTTCTTCGGCGCCGTCCAGCTCTTCTGCGTGGGGATGCTCGGCGAGTACGTGGCCCGCATCTACACGGCCGTGCAGGCCCGGCCCGCCTATTTCGTGGCCCGTGACACGGACGGGGAACAGCGGTAGGGGGTGCCGGTCACACCAGCACCCCGGCGAAGAACATGGCCCCGAGCAGGGCGTACTGGGCCGCGCAGCAGGCCAGCAGCGGCAGCTGGACCCAGCGCGGCATGCGCGCGACGAGGAGCAGCCCGACGAACATCTGCGCGTGGTTGCGGTACCAGGACATCTCCGCTCCGGCGAGGAACGGCACGAGGAAGACCGCCGCCGTCAGGACGGCCGCGGCCCACTCCCCCACGTCGGGCCCCCGGTCCCGGTCGCGGACGAGCAGGGCGACGGCCGTCGCCAGCACGAGGAGCACGAAGGCGGTGTCGAGCCAGAGCTGCGTCCGGTGCGCGTCGAGCGCGTGGCGCACCAGCCAGGGGAGGTGTCCCTCGGGCGTGTACCAGTCCTTGAACGGGAAGCGGTAGGCCTGGGCCATCTCGTCGAACGGCTGGTGCACGCCGCCTTGTCCGTAGCTGGACGCCTGGATGGTCTCGTACGCGTCCCAACGGCCGGTCGCCTGCCACATCAGCCATTTGGCCCAGAACACGCCGCAGCCGGAGAGGGCCGCCGCCGCGCCGGCCTTCGCGAACCGGACCGGCCACGTGCTCCCGCGCCAGGCGAAGAAGGCGCTCAGGAGCAGCATGCCGACGGCGACGGCGCCGACGGGATGGCAGGCGGCCGCCGCGAAGCCGCCGGCGGCGGCGACCGGCCACGAGCCGCGCCTCACCCCGGCGACGCAGACCAGCAGGGCCAGGGTGGCGGTGGAGATCGGGAACAGGGCGTGGAAGTAGACGCCGCCCGGGAACACCGTGCCGACGGCGAGGGTGAGACCGGTGGCCCGGGTGAGCCGTGCGCCGAGCAGCCACCACAGGACCGCGAACATGCCCAGCAGGCAGGCCTCGGTGACGACGGCGGCGGACAGTTCGTACGAGAGGCCGGTGGCGGAGACCGCCCGGACCGACATGGGGTACCCGGGGAACCAGGCGACGTTCCCGCACACGACGTCGCGGAAGTCGGGATAGCGATCCCGGCACCGGAACATCTCGTAGCCGGTTTCGGCGATGGACAGGTAGTGGGCGGAATCCCAGCGGCTGCGGCCGCCGGTGGACCAGTACCGCACCGGGGAGCCGTCGCCCGCGACGGATGCCTTGGCGACGGCCCAGGTGAGGAGGTTCGCGATCAGCCACGCGACGACCGGCGGCAGCAGCCGGTGGCGCCGGTCGCGGCCCGCCGGCCGGGTCGCTTCCGCCATCTCCAGCCCCGCGATCGTCTCGTCGGCGGTCCGCCGCACGGCCGGCCCGGGCGGAGGACCCCGTGACCCCGTGACCCCGTACGGTGCCGTGGTTCACGATCATTCTGGCGAACGCCCCCGGGAGCCGCACCCGGAGCTACTCCTGTCCGGGGAGCCCGCGCCGCGCACCGCACCGCCGCACCGCACCGCGCCGCACCGCGCCGCGCCGGTGATCGGCTTGCCCCGTCCCCCGTCAGTAGCCGATCGTGAAGCGGCGCTGGACGAAGCGGGGCAGTTCCGCCTCGTCGACGAGCGCCACGGCGGCGTCCTCCATGGAGATCCGGCTGCGGCCGTCCGCGTCGAGTACCGGCTGGTCGCCGCCGGTCCGGAAGCGGCCCGTGCGCTCCCCGGGCGCGATGTCCATGGCGGGGCTGAGGTAGGTCCACAGCCGGTTGGAGGTGCGCAGCACGTCCAGGGCGTCCCGGGCGCCGCGCACGGCGGCCGCGTATTCCCTCGGCAGCCCGAGCGGGTCCAGGGTGGCGAACAGGTGCTCCTCGGAGTCCGCCATGACCAGGCCCGGTTCGACCTCCAGGCTGCCGGCGCCGCCGATCACGATCAGCCGGGTCCGGGGGTGGCTCTCGAGCGCCTTCAGCAGCGCCCTGGCGGCGGTGGCGTACACCGTGGGATCGGCTATCGACCGCCGTACGGTGTCCGTGAAGTCCCTGGCGGCGTTGCCGGGCTGGAACCCGCTGATCAGCACGTCCAGTCCGGGCAGGACGGCGGCGATGCTGCCGGCGTCGAGGACGTCGGCGTTCTTCCAGGTGATGTTCTCCCGGTCCTCCCGGATCCCTGTGACGTCCCGGCTGAACGCGGTGACGTGGTGCCCCCGGTCGAGGGCTTCGGTGACGACGCGGCTGCCGATCCCGCCCGTGGCCCCGATGACTCCGATCTGCATGGCTCTCCCCTGTGTCCGTCGTCGGCAAAGGGCGCGATCGATCTCGATGCACGCCGTTCGCAAACTATACGGTGTGAAGTATGGATACGGCGCTCGGGATAGTGACTCTGTAGAGTGGCCGACCGTGGGAAGCACCAAGGGGCGCCGCGAGCGGCTGCGGGCCGAGACGACGGCCGAAATCAAGAAGGTCTCGCTGGAGTTGATGGCCTCGGGCGGGCCCGACGCGATCACCCTGCGCGCCATCGCGCGCGAGATGGGCATGACCGCCAACGCCATCTACGGCTACTTCGCCACGCGCGACGACCTGGTGACCGCGCTCATCGGCGATGTGTACACGTCACTGGCCGACGCCGTGGACGCCGCGTGGGACGGGGCGCCCGCCGCGGACCCGGCCGCCCGCATCCGGGCCTGGGCGCACGCCCTGCGGGACTGGGCCCTGGCCGGCCCCGAGGGTTTCCGCCTCGTGTACGGAGACGCCGTACCCGGCTACCAGGCCCCGCCGGACGGCGCCGCCCCCGACGCCGCCCGCCGCGTCTGCCTCGGCCTCACCGCCCTCGCGGCCGCCGCCTGGCCGTACGCCGAACCCCTCCACTCGGGCGGCGACTTCGAGTGGTCCGACTTCGAGGCCCCGCTCCTCGACAAGGTCCGCCCGGCGTTCCCCGGCCTGCCCCCGGCCGGCGTGGCCCTGGCCATGCGCCTCTGGGGCCGGCTGCACGGCCTGGTGACCCTGGAGGTCTACGGGCACCTGCGCAACCAGACCACCAGCCCGGACAAGCTCTTCCGCGCGGAACTGGACGACCTCGTCCGCTCCTTGGGCCTCCCGGCCGGCGGGCAGAAGCGGAACGGATGACGGCCGGGCCGGCGCAACACGAAGGCCCCGGTCTCCGTGAGGAGGCCGGGGCCTTGTCAGAGCGCTGGGCAGGCCTTGCACCTGCATCCCCCCACGGGAAGTGGGGTGTCTTTCCTTGGACCACCAACGCATCGTCCCGTCACCGTGTTTCGCGGCGGCGAGCTCGAGATCAACTATAGCCCACGGAACAGGAAGCTCCACTACCGCGCCTTCGCCGCACGGAGCGAGTGGACCCGCGGGACGTACAGCCCGGCCGGTCCGGGCCAGTCGCGCGTCCCGGGCGTCCCGGGCTTTCGGCCTTAACTCGTGTAACCTGACGAGAAGGCAGCATCGGGCTACAGAGAGCGATGGAGCACACCATGGCCAAAGAGGCATCGGCTCCCGCGTCGGCCACCAGCGCGGACGTCGCCCGCCTGGCCGGGGTGTCACGCGCCACCGTCTCCTTCGTACTCAACGACACCCAGGGCCACCGGGTCAGCGAGGGCACCCGGGCGCGGGTGCTGGCCGCCGCCGCGCAGCTCGGCTACGTGCCGAACGCGGCCGCCCGGTCCCTGCGCGCGGGCCGCAGCAACCTGGTCCTGGTGCCCGCCTCCGTGTCGGCGGTCGGGCGCCTGGTGAGCGAGTGGGTGGACGATCTGGTCAGCGAGCTGGAGCGGCACGGCTACGCCACCGTCATGCACGCCGGCCGCTTCGACGATCCGCTCGAAGCCGCCCGCGCCTGGGCCGAGTTGCGGCCGGCCGCGGTGCTCTGTCTCGACGGCGACCGGCTCACCGCGCGGACGGCCGAGGTACTGCGCCGCGCCGGGGTGCGCGGGATGCTCGCCTTCGCCCCGCACCCCGTGGACGGGGTCCACACCATCGCCTTCGACCACACCTCCGTCGGCGCGACCGCGACCGGGCACCTGATCGCCCGGGGCCGGACCCGGATCGGCGTGGTCATCCCGCGCGAGCGCGGCCTCGACACCCTCGCGCGGCCGCGGCTGGCCGGCGCCGAGCAGGTCGCCGCGCGGCATCCGGTGACCGTGACGCCCGTCGAGCTGGCCTACACCCGGGAGTCCGCGACGGCGCTGGCCCGGCGGTGGCGGGAGCTCGGCCTGGACGGCGTCTTCGCGTACAACGACGAGTACGCCGCACTGCTGATGCACGCCCTGCTGGCCGAGGGGATCTCCGTACCGGACGAGGTGGCCGTCGTGGGCTGTGACGACCTGGTGCTGTCGGCGCTCCAGCGGCCCGCGCTGACCAGCGTGGCGCTGGAGCTGCCCTCCGCCGCCTCCGTGGCGGACGCCCTGCACGCGCTGGTCGCGCAGGGCACGGCGCCGGGCGTACCGGGCATCGAACCCGCCCTGGTGCACCGGCAGTCCTCCTGAGGCGGCGGCCGGGCCGCCGGTACGAGCAGCGCGCCGGCCAGCACCACGCCGAACGGCAGTACGCCGGGCGTGCGGTGCGCGGGAGCGGGTCTCTCGCTCATGGGCGCGGCTCAGGCGTCCAGGTGGCGGGCGAGGAAGGCCACGCTGCGGGTCACAATCGGGGCGACGTCCGGGACGCCGAGGAAGATGTGGTCGGCGCCCTCCACCGGTTCCAGTACGCATTCCCCGCCGGCCGCGCGCAGCGCCGCGTCGAGCGCCTCGCTCTGGCTGTAGGGGACCAGGCCGTCGCTCGTGCCGTGGATCAGCAGGAACGGCGGCGCGCCGGCTCCGCCGGCGGCGAGCCGGGCGTACGTCACCGGGCTCGCCGCGCGGGCCAGGGCCGGCCGCGCCTCCTCCGTGCCGCCCAGCAGCGCCTCGTAGGGGTCGGGGTACTCCGGGCCCGGCGGCATCGGCGGCATGGGGTGCTCGCGCAGGGCGCCCAGGTCGGACACGCCGTACCAGTCGACGACGGCCCGTACCGAGGTGTCGCCGCCGCCGACGCCCTCGGCGCCTTCCAGGGCGGCGGCGCCGGGGGTGTGCGGGCCGGTCAGGCCGGCGAGGGCGGCGAGGTGGCCGCCCGCGGACTCGCCCCAGACGGCCACCCGGTCCGGGTCGATGCCGAACGCGCCGGCGAACTTCCGGACGTAGCGGATGGCGGCCTTCACGTCGTGCAGCTGCGCCGGGAAGGGGGCTTCGAGGCTGTGCCGGTAGTCGATGGAGACCAGGGCCAGCCCGGCCGCCAGCACCGCGCCGTGGAGTAGCCCGGCGGGGACGGTCGGCGGCGGGTAGCGCCGGTCGCCCTCCAGCCAGCCGCCGCCGTGGATCCAGACCACGGCCGGGACGGGGCCCCGCGCTGTGGCGGGTACCTGGACGTCCAACAGCCGCGGCCGGTACCCCGGCCGGGTGGCGTAGGTGGCCCCGTCGAAGCGGCGTACGCCGTCCTCGGCGACCACGGGCGGCACGGGCGCCCGGAAGGGAGGGAGCGGCCAGGTCAGGTCGGGCTCGGCCGGGAGGGATTGCGTCATTGCGGCCCTTTCGCGCGAGGCTGTTCGTGGATCAGTCTGGCGTTACACGTGTAACACCGGACTGTAGCCAGCCCTGCCCGGGGTCACAAGACGCCCGTTACAGACGGTTCCGCCCGCGTCCGATGACACGAGCGACCCGCCTCAGTGCCGTACCCGGAAAGGTCCACCGGGTCGCGGCGCCCGGCACGGCACCTCGCCGCGTTGTCGGACCGCGCACGTACGTCCAGTACGAGCCGCGGCCCTCCGCCTTGCGATGCACCGCACCGGACACCGCGACCCGGCAAACCTTCCCGGCCACAGCACTAGTCGCCGAGGGGGTGCCCGGTCGTGGCGTCCACGTGGTCCGGGACCTCGTCGTGGCGGTCGCCCACGGTCGGCGTCCCGGCGGGTTCGAACATGAGGATGGCGGCGCCGGAGGGTGCGTGCGGCTTGTGCTCCGTGCCCCGGGGGACGGTGAAGACCGCCCCGGTCGGGAGGACGACCGTGCGCTCCCCGCCGGGCTCGCGCAGGGAGATGCGCAGCTCTCCGTCGAGCACCAGGAAGAACTCGTCGGTGTCGTCGTGGGCGTGCCAGATGTGTTCGCCCTCGACCTTCGCGATGCGGACGTCGTAGTCGTTGACGCTCGTGACGATGCGGGGGCTCCACAGGGCGTCGAAGGAGGCCAGGGCCTTGGCGAGGGAGACTGGTTCATTGCTCATGGGCCCATGCTGCGCGGCTCCGCGCCGTCGGCGTGAGTGCTAGGAATTGCACATGCCGAAAGAATCCTCGCACGTGTCCGCTCACGTCCCCTCCCCCGCACCGCGACCGGCGGGCGGCGCGCACCGGGTCGTCGTGATCGTCGACGAGAACTCGAACCCCTTCGAACTCGGCTGCGCGACCGAGGTCTTCGGCCTGCGCAGGCCGGAGATCGGCCGTGACCTCTACGACTTCACGCTCTGCTCCCCCGCGCCCCGCACGCTGATGCGCGACGGGTTCTTCACGCTCACGGGGGTGACCGGGCTGGAAGCGGCCGATACGGCGGACACGCTCATCGTCCCCAACCGCCCCGACGTCGAGGTGCCCCGCCGCCCCGCCGTGCTCGACGCCGTCCGGCGGGCACACGCGCGCGGCGCGCGCCTGGTCGGCTTCTGCAGCGGCGCCTTCACGCTGGCCGAGGCCGGAGTGCTCGACGGCCGCCGGGCCACCGCGCACTGGCAGTGGGCGGACTCCTTCCGGGCCCGGTTCCCCTCCGTCCGCCTGGAGTCGGACGTGCTGTTCGTGGACGACGGCGACATCCTCACCGCCGCCGGGAGCGCGGCGGCGCTCGATCTCGGACTGCACGTGGTCCGCCGCGACCACGGCGCGGAGATCGCCAACTCCGTGAGCCGGCGACTGGTCTTCGCGGCGCACCGGGACGGCGGCCAGCGGCAGTTCGTGGAGCGCCCCGTCCCCGATCTGCCGGACGAGTCCCTGGCACCCGTCCTGGCCTGGGCCCAGGAGCGGCTGGACTCACCGCTCACGGTCGCCGGCCTCGCCGCGCGGGCGGCGGTCAGCCCGGCGACGCTGCACCGCCGGTTCCGGGCGCAGCTGGGAACGACGCCGCTGGCCTGGCTCACGGGGGAACGGCTCACCCTGGCGCGCCGGCTGATCGAGCGGGGCGAGTCCCGCATGGAGCTGGTCGCCCGGCACAGCGGGCTCGGCACCGCCGCCAACCTGCGCGCGCTGATGCGGCGCGAGACGGGTGTCACCCCGTCCGCGTACCGGCGCCGGTTCGGGCCGGTGGCCGGCTGAGCGGGGGCGCCCCGTACCGGTCGCGCCACCGGGCGGGGGCCGGGCGCGCGCCCTCCGGGCGGACGGAGCCGCTTCGCGGACACCCCCCTGCGGCAATCGGGTGACGTGCGGGCCTCAGGGGGGCGTGGGACGCTGTTGGCGGGGCTCGGGCCGCTGTGCAAGGCAGCCGCGACGAACGGAGCGCGCCGTGGGAAATCCGATCCTGCCCGTGGCGCTGCGGCGCCGGGCGACCGCCGGATGTGCCGCCGCACTGCTGCTGGTGGCGCTCGCCTCGGGTACCGGTGCCGCGCGGGCGGCTCCTTCACCGCCGCCCTCCCCCTCCGGAGGCGGCCTCGACCCGCGCATCACGGAGATCATGCGCAAACCCGAGTACCGCTACGCCCAGTGGGGGCTGCTGCAGACCGAGCCGGCCAACGGCCGGGTGCTGCACAGCCTGTTCCCCGGGCAGTTCTTCATACCGGGCTCCACGGCGAAGCTGTTCCCCGTCTCCGCCACCTGGCAGACCCTCGGCCGGGACCACCGCTTCGTGACCCCCGTCTACGCGGTCGGGCAGCGCGACGGTTCCACCCTCGCCGGGGACCTCGACCTCGTCGCCCAGGGCGACCTCACCCTCGGGGGCCGCACCCGGCCCGACGGGACGGTCGCGTACACGGACCTCGACCACACCTACGCCGACGTCTTCCCGGGCGCCACCCTCACCCCGGAGAACCCGCTCGCCGGTATCGACCAGCTCGCCCGGCAGGTCCGCGAGTCCGGCATCACCCGGGTGGAGGGCGACGTGATCGTCGACAGCCGGCTGTTCGCCCCCGACCCCGAGCTCGACCCGGTGCCGACGCCGCTCATCGTCAACGACAACCTCATCGACCTGCTGACCACCCCCGGGGACCGGGCGGGCGCGGCCGCCCGGCTGGACTGGCGGCCCAAGGTCGCTCCGTACGAGGTCACCTCGACGGTGAAGACCGTCGCCGCCGGGAAGCCGACGGACATCACGGTGACGGCGACCGGCGGCGGCACCCGCATCCAGGTGTCCGGCACCATCGCCGCGGACGCCCGGCCGCTGCTGCGCACCTCCCCGATCACGGACCCGGCCGCCTTCGGCCGGACGGCGCTGATCCAGGCGCTCGGCCGGGCCGGGGTGGAGGTCACCGCCCCCGCGGCGGGGCCCAATCCGGTCGCCCGGCTGCCGCGCGACTACGCGGGCCGGCCGCGCGTGGCCGCGTACACCTCGCCCCCGTACGAGCAGTACGCGAAGCTGATCCTGAAGGTCAGCCACAACCTGGGCGCCAACCTGGACGTCTGCCTGCTGGCCGTCACCACCGGCAGCCGCCAGTGCGGCGACGGCTTCCCGGTGATGGCCTCCTTCCTGGACCGGGTCGGCGTGGACCGCGAGCAGGTGGCGCTGGCGGACGGCCGGGGCGGCAACCCCGCCGACCGGATCACCCCGCAGGCACTGGTGCAGATGCTGGCGTACTGGCAGGGCACCCCGGACGCCCGGCGGTTCCGGGAGGCCCTGCCGATCCTCGGGGTCGACGGGCTGCTCGCGGAGAACTGCCGGGACTGCCCGGCGCGCGGCAAGGTGTTCGCGAAGACCGGTGCGGCCGTCGGGGCCGACCTGCTGGGCGACCGGCTCGCGGTGGGCGCCATCACCATCGCCGGATACCTGGACAAGGGCGGCGGCCGCTTCGACCCCTTCTACGCGGGCGTCACCGGCGCGATGACGGCGAACGCCGACACCCAGGGCGTGGTGGCCATCGCCAACGACCTCGCCATGATCGCCGCCCACCTCCAGGAGTCGTCGCCCTGACCGGGCGGCGGCCGGCCGGCACCGGACCCGTGCCTACAATGGCTGGATGATCTTCATTGTGGTGAAATTCGCCGTCAAGCCCGAATACGTGGACCAGTGGCCGGAGAAGGTCGAGGAGTTCACCCGCGCCACCCGCGCCGAGCCGGGCAACCTGTGGTTCGAGTGGTCCCGCAGCCTGGAGGAGCCGGACACCTACGTGCTGGTCGAGGCGTTCCAGGACGACGCGGCCGAGGCGCACGTCACCTCCGAGCACTTCGCCAAGGCGCTGGAGACCATGCGTCCGCTGGTCACCCGGACGCCCGACATCGTCAGCACCACCATCGCGGGCGCCACCGGCTGGAGCCGGATGGGCGAGCTCCAGGTCGACTGAGCCGGGCCGGGGAGGGGCTCTTGACCGGCCGTCCATGATGGACGGTATGACGACCGGATCCCGTGCTCGTTCGTTCGGTTCCGCGGCGGCGCGCTACGCCGACCACCGGCCCTCCTACCCGGCCGCCCTCTTCGACGCCGTCGAGGACCTGGCCGGCTTTCCGCTGGCCGGCGCCCGCGTCGCCGACGTCGGCGCGGGGACCGGGATCGCGAGCGCGCTCCTGCGCGCCCGCGGAGCCCGGGTGGTGGCGGTGGAACCCGGGGAGGGCATGGCCGCCGAGTTCCGCCGCCGCAATCCGGGGATCCCGCTGGTCCTCGGCGACGGCGACCGGCTGCCACTGGCCACGGCGGGCACCGACCTGCTGGCCTACGCGCAGTCCTGGCACTGGACGGACCCCGCCCTCTCCGGTCCCGAGGCCCTGCGCGTCCTGCGGCCCGGGGGCGCGCTGGCCGTCTGGTCCAACGACCCCGACACGGACGTGGAGTGGATCGCCGACCAGCAGGCGCGCATCGAGAAGCACTTCGGCCCCGGCTGGTACGTCAACGAGCCGGCCCGTTCGCTGCCCGGCCTGCGCTTCACCACCCGACGGCTCAACTGGTCGCGCCGGATCTCCGTCGAGGCGCACCTCGGCAAGCTGTCGACGCATTCGCTCTTCCTGGTGGGCGAGCCGGGCACGGACGCCTTCCTCACCGCCGAGCGCGCCCGCCTGCTCGCCCTCTTCCCGGACGGCCGGCTCCGCGAGCACTACACGGTCAGGCTCGGCGTGGCCGTCCGGCGGTAGGCCCTGCTCCCATCGGGGGTATTCCGCGCCGTGGGGACGGTTCGCGGCCGGCGTCCGCGCCGCGCTGGTGAACACTCGTAGCGCCCTGACACGGGGGCACGGGAGAGGACGGCGCGTGTTCACCAACACCAAGGCATTCAGCGGGTTCGCCGTGAACGACCTCCAGCAGGCGAGGGAGTTCTACGCCGAGATCCTCGGCCTGCGGGTCAGCGAGCGGAACGGCAGGCTGACCCTGCACATCGCGGGCGGTACCGAGATCCTCGTGTACCCGAAGCCCGACCACGCCCCGGCGGGCTTCACGGTGCTCAACTTCCCGGTCGACGACATCGACGCCGCCGTCGACGAACTGACCCGCCGCGGCATCCGCTTCGAGCGGTACCCCGGATTCACCCACGACGAGAAGGGCGTCGTACGCGAGGAGGGAGGGCCGCAGATCGCCTGGTTCACGGACCCCGCGGGCAACGTCTTCTCCGTGCTCCAGGAGCCGTAGCACCGGGCCCGCCGAAGCAGAAGGCCCCGGTCTCCGCGAGGAGACCGGGGCCTTCGGTCGAGCGCTGGGCAGGCCTTGCACCTGCATTCCCCCACGGGAAGTGGGGTGTCTTTCCTTGGACCACCAACGCATGTCCCCTCCACCGTGTTTCACGGCGGCGGGTGCGAGATCAACTATACGGCAGTCGGGCGGCTGCCGAAACCGTGTGGCGACCGGGGCGCCGGGACGCCGGCCTGGCGTGATGACCAAGGAACTGGAAGGAGTACCGGCAGCGCGGCTCAGAACCAGTTGACGGTGAGCGCGAAGGCCGTGCCCGCGCTCGCTCCGGCGGAGTCGGTGGCGGTGACGGTGACCTGTGCCGTGCCGGTGCTCCAGGGCTTTCCGGTGATGCGGCCCGAGGCGGCGTCGAGGGTCAGGCCCCACGGCAGACCGGCGGCGGCGAAGCGGAAGGGCTGCTTTCCGCCGGTGGCGGTGAGCTGGACGGTGCAGGACTGGTTGAACCTGCACGTCTGCGGGCCCGGGTTGGCGAGCTTCAGGTCACCGGGGGTGGGCGTCGGGGTCGGCGTCGGCGTGGGCGTGGGCGTCGGGGTCGGTGTGGGGGTCGTGCCGCAGCCCGGGGCGGCTTCCGGGGGGAGGGTGACCTGCCAGATCTGCGGGTCGTTCTCGGAGCCGACCAGGAGGTGCGCGCAGTCCGCGTACGTCACCGTCTCGCCCTGCGACTGGGCGGGGAGGGCCACGTCCGCGAGTTTGGTGCCCGATGTGTCGTAGACCGAGGCCGTGTTGGCGCCCAGCGGGCCTCCGCTGCGCAGCGTGTACGAGGCGCCCGTCGGGGAGAACGCGCCGTCCGTGGCGAAGACCGGGCCGGGCCGGACGGCGGTGAGGGTGTTGACCTGGCCGGTGACCGGCGGGAGCGGGGCCTGGTAGAGCTGTCCGGCGGCGCCGATCAGCTTGCTGGCGACGTATACGCGGCCGGTGGCCGGGTCGGCGAGCAGGGACTCGGCGTCATGCTTGCCGTCGGCGTAGGCGAAGCGGTACGTCACCGGGGTGACGGTGGCGTCGGCGAGCCGCTCGGGCTCGGGGAAGGAGTGCACGGTGATCTCCGCGCGGCTGCCGAAGTTGTCCCCGATGTCGCCGACCAGGACGGCCGGGCCGCCCGTGGCGTCCTTGCCGACCGCGAGGCCCTCCCAGTCGGTGTTGCCGACGCCCGAGACGGTGAGGGTGGCCTTGAGCACTCCGGTGGCGCCGGTGCAGTCGACGGCGAAGACCTGGTTGGTGTTGCCGCTGTCGTTGACGGCGTAGAAGACGCCGGGGTGTCTGCGGCTCATCGCGAGGCCGCTGATCTCGGTCATGCCGCCGGGCAGGGTGCACTTCTTCTCGGGGGCGGCGGCGGCCTGGACGGCGGATGGCGCCGGGGACGCGGTGGCGTCCGCCATCCAGGCCACCGCGGGCAGGAGCACGGCGAGGGCGGCGCTCGCGAGGGCGGCGGCCCTCGGGGGTGTCAGGAGTCCGGTCATGCGGACCATGGGAGGCGGCGGCGCCGGGCGGCGCCAGCCCCGCACGCCCCCCGTTCGAGCATCGTTCAATGCCGCCCGGGCATGGGGACGGGTGCCCGCGGCTCAGCGCTCGGGTTCCCGTACCGGCGCCTTGTGGCCGGCGTGGGCGATGAAGGCGCGGGCCGCCCGGCTCAGCGGGCGGCGGGCGTGCGCGATGCCGACCGGGCGCAGCAGCGCCGGGGTGAAGGAGCGGATCTCCGCCCTGCTTCCGAAGGCTCTGGCCACCACGTCCCGGTACCAGATGAGGGAGCCCCGGCCGTCGGTCACTCCGGTCACCCAGGCGAGGCGCTCGTCGACCTCGAGGGAGGGCACGGGGCGGACGCCCATGCAGCTGAACATGGCCTCCATCTCGGTGCGGCGGCCGGTCCCGGGGGTGGGCAGCACCATGGGGAGCCCGTCGAGCATGCGCAGGGGAACGGGGTGCGGCAGCCGGGTGCCGATCGGCGAGATCAGCACCACCTCGCGCTCCTGGATGAAGTGCGTGGACAGTTCCTTGTCGACGGGCAGGTCGACCAGGGCCAGTTCGGCCCGCCCCTGGGTGAGTTCCTCGACGAGGGCTTCGCGGCTGTCGTGCTGCTGGAGCCGGACGTCCACTCCGGGGTGGCGCCCGCTGAAGCCGGCGATCAGGTCGGTGGCCAGGTCCAGCGCGAGGGTGGGGGTGGTGACGAGGGTGAAGGCGGCCCGTGAGTCCTTGCCGTGCGGGGTCCCGATGTCGTCGATGGCTTCGACCGCGTTGAGCACGGTACGGGCCAGCCGGACGACCCGGGCCCCCTCCGGTGTGAGGTCCACCCCCCTTCCCCGGCGTGCCAGCAGTTCGACTCCGAGGTCGCGTTCCATGGCCTGGACCGCCCGGGACAGGGCCGACTGCGCGACGAAGACCGAGGCGGCCGCGCCGGTGATGGACCGGCAGTCGGCGACGGCGACGAGGTAGCGGAGTTGCGCGAGGGTGGGGGTCATGAGCGGACGGTAACGGCGTGGGCATGGACCTGTAAGGGCTGGTGGGTGAACAACTGCCGCCGGGTCCGCGGACGGCTCCATGCCGGCTCGGCGGCGAGACATGCACGGGCGGCATGAGCCCGGCCGGATGCGGTACGCCGGCCCGTGCGCGGGGGCTGTCCGCCCGGCCGGGAAAGGCGCAGGCCAGCGGCGGGGCGGGGGCTCACGGCAGGCCCCGCCGGGGTGGCGGGCGGGTGCGCCGGAGGTCCGGGCGGGGCGAAGCAGCGTATTCCGTATGGCTGTTGACAGTGCGGGGCGCCCCCCGCACGATGCATCGCGGCGTCCGGGCGTTTGACCACGGGTCAAGCCGGTCGCGCCGCCCGGCCGGGGCCGCACCCGGCGCCGTCCGCTCCATCGGCACCGCCCTCACCTCATCGCTCTCCCCCGTTCTTCCGCCCTGTACTGCGCCATGTCACACAGCACTGGAAGAGGAGCGCTCGTGACCCTCCCGCACCCGCAGTCCGCCGCCGCCCGTGAACTGGTCGTCGCGGTCAGTCCGTTCGAGGAGCCGAACCCGGCGATCGTGACCGCGGCCGAACGCGCCGGCTCCCTCGGCCTGCTCGACCTCGGCCGGGACCCGGACGCCGCGCGGCGCGCCTTCGCCGAGCTGGCCCGCCGGCTGGAGGCCGGAGGCGGAGCGGCCGTGGGCGGTGGCCGGTACGGGGTGCGGGTTCCCCCGGGGTGTCCGACCGGGCCCGGCGAGCTGCCGCCCGAGGTGGACACCGTGCTGCTGGCCGACCCGGCCGCCCACACCCGGGAGCAGGTGGCCGCCTGGGCCTCGGCGCCCGGCCGGCCCCGCGTCTGGGCCGAGGCCACCGGCCGGGCCGAGGCCGCCGCGGCCGTCTCCGCCGGGGTGTCCGCCCTGGTCGCCAAGGGCCACGAGGCCGCGGGCCGGGTGGGCGGGTCCACCACCTTCGTACTGCTCCAGCAGCTCCTGGCGGACTCCGGGCCCGGGGTGCCCGTACTGGCCCTGGGCGGGATCGGGCCGCACACGGCGGCCGCGGCCGTGGCGGGCGGGGCCGCCGGGGTGGTGCTCGACGTACAACTCGCCCTGACGGCCGAGGGAGAGGAGGCGCTGCCCGCCGAAGTGGCCGCGGCCCTGCGGGCCATGGACGGCTCGGAGACCCGGCTGGTGGACGGGCACCGGGTGTTCACCCGCCCCGACCTGCCCGCACCCCCCGCCGGTCCGGTGTCCGCCCTGCTGGGCGCCCGCGGCCTGCGGGAGCAGCTGCTGCCCGTCGGCCAGGACGGGGCTTCGGCGGCCCGCCTGGCGGCCCGCCACCGCACCACCGGAGGGGTGGTCCGGGCCGTACGGGCCGCCGTCACCGGGCACCTGGAGGCCGCCGTGCGGGCCCGGCCGCTGGAGCGCGCGCTGTCCGTCGCGCAGGGGCCGATGACCCGGGTGAGCGATCAAGCCCGCTTCGCGGAGGCGGTGGCCGCCGGGGGCGGGGTGCCGTACCTCGCGCTCGCGGTGATGGAGGGCCCGGACGTACGCCGGCTCCTGGCCGAGACCGCCGAGCGGCTCGGGGACCGCCCCTGGGGCGTGGGCCTGCTGGGCTTCGCCCCGGAGGAACTGCGGCGGGAGCAGCTGGCGGCCGTGGCCGGGGCCCGCCCGCCGTGGGCGGTCATCGCCGGCGGCACCCCCGCCCAGGCGGCCCCGCTGGAGGCGGCCGGGATCCGGACGCACCTGCACGTGCCGTCGCCCGGGCTGCTGGAGCGGTATCTCGCCGAGGGGGCGCGCCGGTTCGTGTTCGAGGGGATGGAGTGCGGCGGGCACGTCGGGCCGCGCGCCTCCTTCCCGCTCTGGGAGGAGCAGATCGAGCGTCTGCTGTCGTGTCCCGAACCGGGGTCCCTGGACGTGCTGTTCGCGGGCGGCATCCACGACGGGCGCTCGGCCGCGATGGCGGTGGCGGCCGCCGCCCCGCTGGCCGGACGGGGCGCGCGGATCGGCGTACTGATGGGCACCGCCTACCTGTTCACCGAGGAGGCCGTGGCCTGCGGGGCGGTGCGGCCGGTCTTCCAGCGGACGGCGGTGGAATGCGCGGACACCGTGCTGCTGCACACCGCGCCCGGGCACGCCACCCGCTGCGCGGCGACCCCGTACGCCGAGGCCTTCGAGGCCGCGCGGCGGCGGCTGGAGCGGGACGGCACGCCGCAGCGCGAGGTGTGGGAGGAGCTGGAGCGGCTCAACCTGGGCCGGCTCCGCATCGCGAGCAAGGGCCTGCGGCGCGCCCCGGACACTCCCGCCCTGGAGCCGGTCGGCGAGGAACAGCAGTACGCGGAGGGGCTGTTCATGCTAGGACAGGCCGCAACGCTGCGCTCCGGGACCACGACGGTGGCCGCGCTGCACGCGCAGGTGACCGAGGGGGCGAGCCGGCTGCTGGACCGGCGGGCCGCCGAGCTCCCGGTGCCGTCCGCGGCGGCGGAGGCGGCGCCGGACCCGCTGGACGTCGCCATCGTGGGGATGGCCTGCGCCTACCCCGGCTCCGCCGACCTGGCCGGCTACTGGGCGCGGATCCTGGACGGCACGGACGCGGTGACGGAGGTGCCCGCCGAGCGCTGGGACCCGGCGCTGTACTACGACCCCGACCCGGCCCGCGCGGGCGAGCGCACCCCCTCCCGCTGGGGCGGGTTCCTCGGCCCGGTGCCCTTCGACGCCCTCGCCCACGGGATCCCGCCCGCGTCGCTGGCCGGGATCGAACCGGTCCAGCTGCTCGCCCTGGAGATGTCCGCCCGGGCCCTCGGGGACGCCGGTTACGGCCGTGAGCGGGAGTTCGACCGCTCCCGGACCTCGGTGGTCTTCGGGGCGGAGGCCGGTACCGAGCTGGCGGGCGCGTACGGACTGCGGTCGCTGCTGCCCGGCTACCTGGGCTCGGTCCCCGACGGCCTGGACGAGCAGCTGCCGCGGCTGACCGAGGACTCCTTCCCGGGGGTGCTCGCCAACGTCATCGCGGGCCGGGTCGCCAACCGGCTCGACCTGGGCGGCGCGAACTGCACCGTCGACGCCGCCTGCGCCTCCTCCCTCGCCGCCCTGGACCTGGCCTGCCGCCAGCTGCGCGACGGGGACAGCGACATGGTGCTGTGCGGGGGCGCGGACCTGCACAACGGGATCAACGACTACCTGATGTTCTCCTCGGTCCGCGCCCTGTCCCCCGGGGGACGCTGCCGGCCCTTCGACTCGGCCGCCGACGGGATCGCGCTCGGCGAGGGCGTGGGCGTGCTGGTGCTCAAGCGGCTCGCGGACGCGGAGCGGGACGGCGACCGGGTGTACGCGGTCGTCAAGGCGGTCGGCGCCGCCAGCGACGGCCGCTCGCTCGGCCTGACCGCGCCCCGGCCCGAAGGCCAGCGCCGGGCACTGGAGCGGGCCTACGCCCGGGCCGGGGTCTCCCCGGCCGAGGTGGGTCTGGTCGAGGCCCACGGCACGGGCACGGTGGTCGGTGACAGTACCGAACTGGCCGTGCTGACCGAGCTGTTCACCGCCTCCGGTGCCGCACCGGGGTCCTGCGCCCTGGGCTCGGTCAAGTCGCAGCTCGGGCACACGAAGTGCGCGGCCGGGCTGGCCGGGCTGATCAAGGCGGCCCGGGCGGTGCACGCGGGCGTACGGCCGCCCACCCTGCACGTCGCCGCGCCCAACCCGGCCTGGGAGGAGGCGACCAGCCCGTTCTTCTTCGACGAGCGGGCCCGGCCCTGGGCGCTGCCGGCGCGGCGGCGGATCGCGGGGGTCAGCGCGTTCGGCTTCGGCGGCACCAACTACCACGCCGTGCTGGCCGGTTACGCCGGAGCGGACGAGCCGGGGCACGGGCTGGAGGAGTGGCCGGCCGAGCTGTTCTGCTTCCGCGGCGAGGACCGGCGGGCGGCGGGCCGGGCGATGGCGCGGCTCGCGGCCCGGCTGGAGGAGAACGACGCGGCCGGGCGGCCGTGGAGCCTGCGGGACCTGGCGGCGGAGGCCGCCGCGTCGGGGTCGGGACCGGTGCGGGTGGCGGTGGTGGCCGCCGACGCGGACGAGCTGGCCGTCCGGCTGGAGCGGGCCCGGGCGTTCGAGCCGGGCGCGGGGGTCCACGTACGGGAGGAGACGGCCGAGCCGGGTCGGGTGGCGTTCCTGTTCCCCGGGCAGGGCAGCCAGCGCCCGGGCATGCTGGGCGAGCTGTTCACGGCGTTCCCCGCACTGCGGGGGCTGCTGGACGGGGCGCCCGGGCCGGTGGTGTCGGCGATGTTCCCGCCGACGGCCTTCGGCGCCGACGGGCGGGCCGCGCAGCGGGCGGCGGTCACCGACACCCGGGTGGCCCAGCCGGCCCTGGGGCTGGCGGGGGCGGCGGCGCACCTGCTGCTCGGGCGGCTCGGCGTACGGCCGGACTGCGTGGCCGGGCACTCGTACGGGGAGCTCACCGCGCTGTGGGCGGCCGGGGTGTACGACACGCCGGGCCTGCTGCGGCTGAGCGCGCGGCGCGCCGAGGCGATCCTGGCCGCCGCCGGAGCGGACCCGGGGTCGATGGCGGCGGTGTCGGCGGCCCCGGAGGAGGTACGGGAGACCGTCGAGCGCGCCGGGTGCGTGGTGGCGAACCACAACGCGCCCCGGCAGTGCGTCATTTCGGGTCCGACGCCGGCGGTCGCCGCGGCGGTGGAGGCGCTGCGGGAGGCGGGGCTGACGGCGGAGCCCATCCCGGTGGCCTGCGCGTTCCACAGCGGGGTGGTCGCGGGGGCGGCCGGGGCACTGGCAGCCGAGCTGGCGGCGACGGAGCTGGCCGGGGCCGCCGTACCGGTCTGGTCGAACACCACGGCGGGCCCGTACCCGGCGGGCGCCGATGCCGTACGGGAGCTCCTGGCCCGGCAGGTGGCGGAGCCGGTCCGGTTCACGGAGCAGGTGGAGGCCATGTACGCGGCCGGCGTGCGGACCTTCGTGGAGGCCGGGCCCGGCCGGGTGCTGTCGGGACTGGTCGGCCGGATCCTCGGGGACCGCCCGCACACGGCGGTCCCGCTGGACGTGCCGGGCGAGCACGGGCTGGCCCGGCTGGTCACGGCGCTGGCGGAACTGGCCGCGGCCGGGGTTCCGGTGGAGCCGGAGGCGCTGTTCCGGGGCCGTACCCGGCGGCTGCCGGAGCGGGCGCCGGGGCGGCCGGGCTGGCTGGTGGACGGGCACCTGGTGCGCACGGCCGACGGGGTGCCGGTCGCCGGGGGGCTGCGGCCGGCCCGGCGGGTGGAACCGGCCGCGCCGGTACGGACCCCGGGGGACGGGGACCGGCGCGAGGAGACGGTGCTGGAGTACCTGCGCGGGACGCGCGAACTGGTGGAGGCACAACGGGCTGTGCTGCTGGGCTACCTGGGCGCTCCGGCTCACGCGCTTCCCGGGACGGAGGCGGCGCATCCCGCGGAGGTCGCGGCGCCCGGGCCGTCCGCCCGCCCCGGCGCCGCGCCCGTGGCGGTGGCGGCGCCCGTCGCCGGGGGGACCGGGGTTCCGGGTACGGCCGAGGAGGTGATGGACGCGGTCCTGGAGATCGTCCACACCCGGACCGGATACCCCCGGGACATGCTCGGCCCCGAACTCGACCTGGAGGCGGACCTGTCCATCGACTCCATCAAGCGGGTGGAGATCATCGGCGCCCTGGCCGACCGCATCGGTCTCCCGCAGGAGCCCGGCGGCTCCACCGGGTCCGCCGTCGAGGAGCTGTCCCGGATCAAGACCCTGCGCGGGATCGTGGACTGGATCGTCTCCCGCGCCGCCCCCGGCTCCGCCACTGCCCCGGAGCCGGAGCCCGTCGCGGCGCCGGCACCGCCGCCGCTCGCGCGGCTGCGGGTCCGGGCGGTGCCCGTGGCCGCGGCCTCCGGAGATCCGGAGGCCCTGCGGGGCCTGCGGATCGGGGTCGTCGAGGACGGACAGGGTCTCGCGGCCGCCCTCGGCGGGGCACTGCGGGAGCGGGGTGCCGAGGTGCGGCCGCTCGCCGGCGCGGAGGCCGGGTTCGACGGGATCGTCGACCTGTCCGCGCTGCGGGCCGGGGCCGAGCCGGTGCTGCCCGGGGCCTTCGAGGGGCTGCGGCAGGCCCTGGCCGGCGGGGCCGGGCGGCTGTTGCTGGTGACCGCGCCCGCGCCCGGGACGGCGGGGGCCGGTCTGCACGGGTTCGCCCGCAGCGCGGCGCTGGAGTTCCCCGGCACGCTGGTCCGCGCCGTGGAGGTCCACCCCAAGGAGGACCCCGAGCGGACCGCCCGGCTGCTCCTGGCCGAGCTGGCCTGCGAGCCCTCCGACGGGGACGGGGCCTCCGTCGGGTACGCCCCGGACGGCACCCGCTTCGCCCGCCGGGCGGTGCCCGCCCCGCCGGCCGCGTCCGGGGAGGCCCTGCCGCTCGGCCGTGACTCGGTCGTCCTGCTCACCGGCGGGGCCCGCGGGATCACCGCCCGCACCGCCCTCGCACTGGCCCGCGCCACCGGGTGCCACGTCGAGCTGCTCGGCCGTACGCCCGAACCACCGCCCGGGGAGGACGCGTTCGGGCAGGCGCGGGACCGGGTGGCGCTGCGGGCGGCACTGATCGCCTCGGGGCTGCGCACCCCGGCCGAGATCGAGGCGGCCGCCTCGCAGATCCTCGCCGCGCGGGAGGTGCGGGCCACGCTGGACGGCCTCGCCGACGCGGCGGCCTCCGTCCGCTACCACTGCGCCGACGTCACGGACGGGGCGGCGGTACGGGCCGTCGTGGCGGACGTGCGCGCCCGGCACGGCCGGCTCGACGGGATCGTGCACGGCGCGGGGCTGCTGCGGGACGGGCTGCTGCGCGAGAAGCGGGCCGCGGACTTCGCGGAGGTGTTCGGCACGAAGGTGGCCGGTGCCCGGCACCTGGCGGCCGCGGCCGCCGAACACGGGCGGTGGCCCGCGCCCCGGTTCCTGGCCCTGTTCGGCAGTGTCGCCGGGGTGTACGGCAACCGGGGCCAGAGCGACTACGCCGCCGCCAACGACGCCCTCGACACCCTCGCGCACACCTGGGCGGAGTCCTTCCCGGGCCGGGTGCTGGCGGTGGACTGGGGGCCCTGGGCGGCGGAGGCGGGCGGGATGGTCACCCCGGAACTGGAGCGGGCGTACGCCCGGCGCGGGATCCCGTTGATCGCGCCGGAGGCCGGGACCGCCGCGTTCCTCGCCGAACTCGCGCACGGGGACGACGTACAGGTGGTCCTGGCGGCCGCTTCGGAGGAGGGGCGGGGCGATGAGTGAGCGGCCGGGGCGCGGACCGCGTCCGACCGACGCGGCGGTCGTCGGGATGGGCGCGGTGTTCCCCGGGGCCGGGGATCTGGCGGCGTACCGGCGCAACCTCTTCGCCGGTACGGACTGCATCGGCGAGGTGCCGCCGGAGCGGTGGGACCCGCAGGTGTACTACGACCCGGACGCCGCCTCCGGTCCGGCGGCCGGCGACCGCTTCTACTGCCGGCGCGGCGGCTTCGTCGACGGCCTGGCGGGCTTCGACCCGACCCGGTTCGGGATCATGCCGGCGGCCGTGGAGGGGGCCGAGCCGGACCAGATGCTGGCCCTGCGGGCGACGGCCGAGGCGATCGCGGACGCGGGCGGCGAGGAGCGGCTGCCGGCCGACCGGTCGCGGATCGGGGTGGTGCTGGGGCGCGGCGGGTTCATGGGGGCGGCCACCGCCCGGCTGGACCAACGGGTACGTACGGCGCACCAGTTGGCGCAGACCCTGCGGGAGCTGGCGCCGGAGCTGGGCGAGCGGCGGATCGCTGAGGTGCGGTCCGCCTTCCAGGAGGCGCTGGGGCCGGAGCGGCCGGAGGCCTCGATCGGTCTGGTGCCGAGCTTCACCGCCGCCCGGACCGCGAACCGGCTGGACTTCCGGGGCCCCGCCTACACCCTGGACGCGGCCTGCGCCTCCTCGCTGCTGGCCGTGGACCAGGCGGTGGGGCTGCTGGCGTCGGGACGCTGCGACGCGGTGGTCGCGGGGGCGGTGCACCACTGCCACATCGCCACGCTGTGGAGCGTGTTCACCCAGCTGCGGGCGCTCAGTCCGAGCGAGCGGATCCGGCCCTTCGACCGGGCGGCCGACGGGACGCTGCTGTCCGAGGGCACCGGGGTGGTGCTGCTGAAGCGGCTGGCGGACGCGCAGCGGGACGGGGACCGGGTGTACGCGGTGGTCCGGGGGACGGGGGTGGCCGGGGACGGGCGGGCGGCGAGCCTGATGAGCCCCCTCGTCGCGGGCCAGGTACGGGCGCTGGAGCGGGCCTGGCGGGAGGCCGGGCTGGACCCGCGGGCGCCGGGGGCGCTGGGGCTGCTGGAGGCGCACGGTACCGGGACCCCGGTGGGGGACGCGGCCGAACTGGACACCCTGGCCCGGGTGTTCGGGCCGCCCGGGGCCGCGTCGGGGCCGGGGATCGGCTTCGGGTCGGTGAAGTCGGCGCTCGGGCACACCATGCAGGCCTCCGGGATGGCCGGGCTGATCAAGGCCGCGCTGGCGGTGCACGAGGGGGTGCTGCCGCCGACCCTGCACCTGGAGGACCCCCACCCGGACCTGGCCCGGACCCGGATGCGGCCGGTGACGGCCGCCGAGCCGTGGGAGCGCGGGCCGGCGCCGCGCCGGGCCGGGGTCAACGCCTTCGGCTTCGGCGGGATCAACGCGCACGTGGTGCTGGAGGAGGCTCCGGCCACCGGGCGGGCGGCTCCCCCGGTGCGCCGGTTCATGCCGCTGGGAGGCGGGGCCGGGCCGGTGGGGCCGGGCGCGGGGGGCGGCGTACTGCTGCTGGCGGCGGACACCCCGGCGGAGCTGTCGGCCCTGCTGGCCGCGCCCTCGCCGGTGTCCGGCGGGGACGGGCCCTGCCGGGTCGCGGTGGCCGGGCCGACGCCGCAGCGGCTCGCGCTGGCCGCGAAGGCGGTGGCGCGGGGCCGGCCCTGGCGGGGGCGGGGGGACGTGTGGTTCAGCCCCGAGCCGCTGGGCGGCCGGGTGGCGTTCCTGTTCCCGGGCCTGGAGCCGGAGTTCGCTCCGGTGCTGGACGACGTCGCGGACCGGCTGGGCATGGACCGGCCGCGCCTGACCCGGGGCGGCTCGCTGATCGAGCGGGCCCTGGACGCCATCGCGACGGGCCGCTTCCACGCCCGGGTGCTGCCCGCCCTCGGGATCGGCGCCGACGTACTGGCGGGCCACAGCCTGGGCGAGTGGGCGGCGATGGTGGCCGCCGGCATGTACCCCGAGGACGCGGCCGACGCCTTCCTCGACTCGCTGCGGCCCGGCTCCCTCAAGGTCCCGGACCTGGTGTACGCGGCCCTGGGCTGCGGTGCCGGGCGGGCGCGGGCGGCGCTGCACGGGCTGGAGGGGGTGGTGGTCAGCCACGACAACTGCCCGCACCAGTCGGTGATCTGCGGCGACCCGGAGCAGGTCGCGGCCGCGGTCACCCGGCTGCGCGGCGAGGGCGTCCTGGGACAGGAGCTGCCGTTCCGTTCCGGCTTCCACACCCCGATGTGGGAGCCCTACCTCGGGCAGGTCCGGGCCGCGTTCGGCCGGCTCCCGCTGGAGCCGGGCGCCGTCCCGGTGTGGTCGGCCACCACCTGCGCGCCGTTCCCCGCCGCCCCGGGGGACGTGCGGGACCTGGTGGTGCGCCACCTGCTGGAGCCGGTGCGCTTCCGCGAGCTGACGCTGCGCCTGTACGAGGAGCAGGACGTCCGCAGCTTCGTGACCCTGGGCCCCGGCAGCCTGCCGGGCTTCGTCGAGGACACCCTCCGCGACCGGCCCCACCTGGCGGTCTCCACCTCCTCCCCCCGCCTGCCGGGGCTGGCCTCGCTGACCCGCACCTGCGCCGCGCTCTGGGCGGAGGGACACGCGCCGCGCTGGGAACTGCTGGCGGAGGGCGCGGCGGCCGCGCCGGTCCCGCGGCCCGGGGCCGGAGCCCCGGCGGCGCGGGCCGGGACGGGGCCGGGGGTGCGGGCCGGGACGGGGCCGGGGGTGCGCGGGGTGCGACTGGACCTCGGGTCGCCGCTGGTCCGGCTCGGCGAGGCGGCCCGGGCCTCCCTGGGCGGACTCCTCACCGCGGCCACGGCCCCCGGCTCCGGTCCGGCTCACGCCGCCCCGCAGGTCCGGCCGGTCCTGCTGTCCGCCCTCGACGCGGTACTCGACGACACCCGTTCCGCCGCGCGCAGCGTCGCCGGGGCCTTCACGGCCGCCCGCCCGCCGGAACCGTCCGGCGCGGGCCCCCGGTCGGGGGCGGGCACGGGTACGGGCACGGGCACGGGCACGGGCACAGGCCCCGGCGCGGGGGTCGGCGTGGGCCCCGTGCCCGACGGTGCGGGGAGGGTCCCGGGGAAGCACACCCTGCGGCTCTCGCTCGCCGCGCTGCCCGGCGTACGGGACCACTGCGTGTACCTCCAGCCCGACGGCTGGCCCGAGGACTCCGACCGGTTCCCGGTCGTGCCGATGACCACCATGCTGGAGCTCGCGGCCGACGCCGCCCGGCGTCACGCGCCCGCCGGTCTCGCGGTCACCGGCTACGAGGACGTACGCGCCCTGCGCTGGCTGCCCGTCGAACCGGCCCTGGACGTCGAGGTCCTGGTCCACCGCGAGGGCCCCGGACGGTTCCGGGTGGTGCTCGGGGAGTACGCCTCGGTGGTCGTCCTGCTCGGCGAGCGGTACGAGGCGCCGCCCGCCCCCGACCCGGCGCCCCTGCGCGACCCGCGGCCGGCTCCGGTCAGCGCCGCCGCCCTCTACCGGGACCGGTGGATGTTCCACGGCCCGCGCTTCGCCGGGGTGCACGAGGTGCGGACCGTCGGTTCGGACGGGATCGAGGGGGTGCTGAAGGCGCTCCCCGACCCGGGGGCCCTGCTCGACGCGGCGGGCCAGCTGTTCGGGCACTGGATGCAGCTGAGCCTGGCCGTGGACCGGCTGGTGTTCCCCGCCACCGTGGACCGCGTCCGCTTCTCCGGCCCGCCGCCGGCCGCGGACGGGCTCGTCCGGGCCACGGCCCGGGTCCGGGAGGTCCAGGACGTCACCGTGCGCGGGGACGTGGAGCTGCGCCGGCCGGACGGCGGGGTGTGGGCCCTGATCGAGGGGTGGACCTACCGCCGGTTCGGGGCCGACGAACGCGTCTGGCCGATGAAGTTCACCCCGGAGGTGTGCGGCATCGGCGAACCGCAGCCCGGCGGCTGGTGCCTGGCCCGCAGGCGCTGGAGCGACCCCGCCTCGCAGGAGCTGGTGATGCGCCGCTACCTGGGCGCCGCCGAGCGGGCGGCGTACGAGCGCCTGTCGCCGCGGGCCCGGGGACCCTGGCTGCTCGGCCGGATCGCGGCCAAGGACGCGCTGCGGCAGCTGCTGTGGGACGGCGGCGCCGGACCGGTGTTCCCGGCAGAGGTGCCGGTCGGCAACGATCCGGCGGGCCGGCCGCTGGCGCTGGGGCCGCTCGCCGCCGGGTTCCGGCTGACGATCGCGCACAAGGACCGGATCGCCGTCGCCCTGGCCCGTCCCGGCCGGGCGGTGGGGATCGACGTGGAACCGGTGGCCGCCGACCCGGACGCGCTGGTCCGCGTCGCCCTCGGGCCGGGGGAACTCGCCCTCGCCGAGGCGCTCGCCGGTGCCCCGGCAGGCGCCGGGGGCGGCGCCGGCGGCCTGCCCGCCGCGCTGACCGCCCTGTGGTGCGCCAAGGAGGCCGCCGCCAAGGCGGACGGCGGCGGGCTCGGCGGCCGTCCGCGCGCGTGGCGGGTGTCCGCGGACCCGGACGGCGACCCGTTCTCCGGGGACGCCTGCCTGCTGGTGCGGTCCCCGGACGGCCGCCCGTACCCGGTACGCACCACCCTGCTCGGATCCTCACCGCCCGGCCACGTCGTCGCCTGGACCTGCGACGGCACACCGCCCGACGTCCCCTTCCACCTCACGGAGACACGCCATGGGAAATGACATCCTCGCCGAGATCACCGGCATGCTGGTGGAGATCGTCGGCGACGAGTACCTGCTCGCGGACGAGGTCACGATGAAGACGACGTTCAACGAGGACCTCGCCCTGGAGAGCATCGAGTTCGTCGCCCTCGCCGAGGCGCTGCACCACCGCTACGGCACCCGGGTGGACCTGATGGGCTTCCTCGCGGAGAAGGACATGGACGCGATCCTCGCCATGTCCGTCGGTGAACTCGTCACCCACATCGGGCGGGTCACGCACGCCTCCCTCGCCCGCGGGGCGTCGGGGGGCGCCGCCTCCTCCGCCGCCGTGGCCGGCTGAGCCCGCCGTGGCCTTCGTACGCGCGGGCTCCCTGCGCTTCCACGTCCAGCGGCTCCCGGCCGCCCCGGCGGCCGGGCCGGGCCGGCCCCTGGTGGTGTTCCTGCACGGCCTGGTCGTCGACAACCTGTCCTCCTTCTACTGCCCGGTGGCCCTGCCGGTCGCCCGGGCCGGGCACGAGGTGCTGCTCTACGACCTGCGCGGCCACGGCCGCACCGAGCGCCCGGCCGGCGGCTACGACAGCCGCACCGCCGTACGGGACCTGTTCGGGCTGCTCGGCCCGCTGGGCCTCGGCGGGCGCCCCGTGCACCTGGTCGGCAACAGCTACGGCGCCACGCTCGCCCTGCACGCCGCACTGGCCCGGCCCGACCTGGTGACCGGGCTCACCCTCCTCGAACCGCCGCTCAGCGGGGCGTGGGTGGAGAACATGGTGGACACCCTGTCGGCGGCCGCGCTGAGCCTGGAGGACAGCCCGGTTCCGGCGGAGCTGCTGGCCCTGCGCCTGCGCAAGGCGGCGCACCTGACCGCCATCGCCGACGACCTGCTCAACCGGACCTCCCTGATCGACGACATCGCCGGGAGCCGCACCTTCACCCCGGCCGACTACGCCCGGCTGCGCTGCCCGGCGCTGGTCGTCTGCGGCGAGCACTCCGAACTGGTGCCGGGGGCCCGGGAACTGGCCCGCCACGCGCCGGGGGCGGAGCTGCGGATCCTGCCGGGCCTGGGGCACGACGTCCTCAAGGAGAGCAGCGGGGTGCTGCGGGATGCCGTTCTGGCGCATCTCGACGTGACGGCGACGGCCGCCGCGTCCACAGCGGCGGCGGCCCGGCCGCGGGCGGGGGCTCTGGTCCCGTGAGGGTGCTGTTCGCGGTGCCGCCGCTGGCGGGGCACGTCAATCCGACCGCGGCCGTCGGGGCCGAACTGGCCTCGCGGGGCCATGAGGTCGCCTGGACCGGGCCGGCCTCCGCGCTGTCCCGGCTGCTGCCCCCGTCGGCGGGGATCCTGCCGGCCGGGGAGGACGCCGACGGCGGCGGGTACGCCGCGCTGCACGAGCGGTGGCGCGATCTGCGCGGGGTCGGCGCACTGCGGTTCCTGTGGGAGGAGGCGCTGATCCCGCTGGCGCGGGCGATGGTGCCCGGGGTGACCCGGGCGGTGCGGGCCTTCGCGCCGGACGTGGTGGTCTGCGACCAGCAGGCCCTGGCCGGGCCGCTGGCCGCCCGCCGGCTCGGGGTGCCGTGGGTGACCTCGGCCAGTACCTCGGCCGAACTCACCGCCCCCTTCGCCGGTTTCCCCAAGGTCGGGGAGTGGGTGGCCGGTCAGGTCGCGGGGCTGCTCGCGGAGTTCGGGGAGAGCGGTGGGGACGGCGGGGACGGCGGCGGGTGGGACCCGCGCTTCTCCGAGCTGCTGGTGCTGGTCTTCTCGACGCCGGAACTGCTGGGGCCCGGCGCCGTCCCCGCGCCGCACCACGCCTACGTCGGCCCGGCCTTCGGGCCCCGGCCGGCCGCGCCCGGGTTCCCCTGGCGGCGGCTGGATCCGCGGCGGCGCCGGGTTCTGGTGTCCCTGGGCACCCTCAACCAGGAGGCGGGCTCCCGCTTCTACCGGGCGGTGCTGGGCGCGGCCGAGCGGCTGGCGCCGGAGGTGCAGCTGGTGCTGGCGGCGCCCGCCGCGCTGGTCGGGGAGGTGCCCGGTCACGTACTGCTGCGGCCGAGCGTCCCGCAGCTGGAGCTGCTGCCGCACCTGGACGCGGTGGTCTGCCACGGCGGCCACAACACGGTCTGCGAGGCCCTCGCGTACGGGCTGCCGCTGGTGGTCGCCCCGATCCGCGACGACCAGCCGATCGTGGCCCGGCAGGTCGCCGACGCCGGGGCCGGGGTCCGGGTGCGGTTCGGCCGGACCGGGGCCGAGGAACTGCGGGACGCGATCACGGCCGTGCTGGACGATCCCGGCCCCCGCCGGGCCGCCCGGCGGATCCAGGCCTCATTCGCCGCGGCGGGCGGGGCGGCCGCCGCGGCCGACCGGTTGGAGAAGCTGATATGACGCCGCTCGCGCTCCCCCGCGTCCGCTGGACCTCCGCGGTGCTGCTGGCCGCCCTCGGTACCGGCACGGTACGGGCCGGCCGCCGGCTGCGGGCGGTCCCGGTGCTGCCGGCGGCCCCGCCCGTGTCGGCCGGGGTGCCGGGGGCCGCCGGGTGGCGGCTGCTCACCGCCCGCGGGGTGGAACCGGACGCGGCCGTCTTCCTCGCGGCCTGCGCGTACGCGGACCGGGAGGGGCTGCGGGTGCTGGACCTGCTGCCCGGGGACCTGCCGGCCGAACGGGCCCTCGGGCTGCTGCGGCTGGTGGACCCGGCCCGGTACCGGGGGGACCGGCTCGGGGAGGGGCGGGGTGCCGGGTTCGCCGTGCTGGTCGCCGAGGAGGTGCTGGAGCGGGCCGGGGCGGCGGGTCCGGGCGGGCCGGGCCCGGAGGCCGGCCCGGCGGAACTCCTCGCGCTCACCCGGCGTTTGAAGGAGTACGCGGCCGGGGCGACGGGGCTCGCCATCGCCCCGGGTCTGAGCTGCGGCCCCCGCGCCGGGAGGGCGGGCGGTGCCGGGCGGGCCGCCGAGCTGCGGGCGCAGGGGCTGCCGGCCGGGGCGCTGGCCGCCGCCCAGCTGTCCGGGCTGGCGCTGCTCGCCGCGGTCGCCCGGCGCCAGGGCCGGTGGGGGGCGGCGGCGGCCGGGCTGTACTGGCTCCAGCCGTACCTGGTCCTGGGCGGGCCCGGCTCCCCGCTGCGCCCCGCCGATCTGGCCCGGGCCACCGCCGGCCGGCCGGTGCGCTCCCTCGGCGCGGCCCTGCGTACCGCCGTGGCGGCGGGCGGCTCCCGGGACGCGGTGCGCAGCCCGGGGGCGGCCGCGGCGTACCGGGCCGAGCTGGACGGGGGGACCGGGCGGTTCTTCGAGGAGCGGCGCCCCGACTGCCCGTGGTGCGGCTCCGGGCCGCTGACGGTGCGGGTGCGGGTGCCCGACCTGCTCCAGGGCAAGCCGGGACGGTTCACTCTGGAGCGGTGCCGGGCCTGCGGGCACGTCTTCCAGAATCCCCGGCTCACCCCGGAGGGGCTGGAGTTCTACTACCGCGACTTCTACGAGGGGCGCGGCGGCGAGGGGGCCGGCACGGTCTTCGGCCGGCTCGGCGCCTCCTACCGGCGCCGGGCCGAGATGCTGCGGCCCCACACGGTCCCGGCGTCCTGGCTCGACGTCGGCACCGGGCACGGCCACTTCTGCAACGCGGCGCGGGAGACCTGGCCCCGGACCCGGTTCGACGGGCTGGACATGGGCGACGGGGTCTGCGGGGCGGAGCGGCGCGGCTGGGTGGAGACGGGCTACCGGGGCCAGTTCCCGGATTTCGCCCCGAAGCTGGCCGGCCGGTACGAGGTGGTCAGCATGTACCACTACCTGGAGCACACCCGGGATCCGCTGGCGGAGCTCGACGCGGCGGCCGCCGTCCTGCCGTGCGGCGGGTACCTGACGGTCGAACTGCCCGACCCCGAGTCGCGGATGGCCCGGCTGCTCGGCCCGGCGTGGCTGCCGTGGTTCCAGCCGCAGCACCAGCACCTGATCCCTGCCGCGAACCTGCGGGAGGCGCTGGCCGACCGGGGGTTCACGGTGCTCGCGGAGGAGCACGGCCCGGCCCACCAGGGCAACGACTTCTTCGGGGCGGTGGCCCTGACCGCGGCACGGCTGGCCCCTGACCCGGACCGGCCGTGGGGGCCGCCGGCCACGGCGGGCGCGCGGGCGCTGGCGGCTGCCGTACGGGTGGCGTCCGTGCCGTGCTTCGCGGCGGCGGCGGTGCTCGACGCGCTGCGCACGGCGGCGGCCCGGTACACCGACGGCGGGAACGCGTACCGGATGCTGGCCCGCAAGGACGTGCCGTGACGGCCCCCGCCGCGGGCGGCCTGGCCCGTCGGGCGACCGCCGATCCGCTGTTCCGGCTCGTCGCGTACGCCCTCGAAGCCGCGCACGGCCGGCCCCCGGCGGCCGTGTGGAGCGCGCCCCACGCCTTCCACCTGGGCTCCCCCGGGCTGGTGGCGGCGGCCGGCTGGCCCGCCGCCGCGGCCGCGGCCCCGCGCGGCGACGGGCTGGTCCGGCTCAGCTCCCTCGGCCACCCCGCCGACGGCTGCGACCTGCCGCTGACCCTGTCCGGGCCGCCGCCGGCCGCACCCGCCTGGGCGGTGCGGCCGTACGCCGTGCTGCGGGCGCTGGCCCGGGCGGGCTACGGCCGCGGCGGGACGGACCTGCACGTGCAGGGCTCGCTGACGGCCGCCGCCGGGCTGTCCACGGCGGAGCCGGCCGACTGCGCGATGGCGCTCGCCGTGGCCGGCGTACACGGCCCGCCGGGCGCGGAACCCGACCGGGAGCGGCTGGCCCGGCTGCTGGCCGGGGCGCTGCCGGACGGGGACGACGCCCTGCGCCGGGCGGTGCTCTTCGCCCGGCCCGGCGAGGCCCTGCTGCTCGGGGCGCGGGCGGGGCGTCGGCGGTACGTCACCTTCGACCCGGCCGCCTCGCGGGCGCGCCTGGTGCTGGCGGCCGTACGCGGGGAGCCCGCGGACCGGCCCGCGGAGCTGGCCCGGACCGTCGCCCTCGCCCGCCGGGCGGGGGCCCTGAGCGCCTGGCCGCCCGGCGGGCGGCCGGAGCGGAGCGTACTGCTCCTGCTGCCCGAGGCCAGGGCGGCGGCGGTGCGGGCGGCGGTCGCGGAGGACTCCCGCGACCGGGGGCGGCCCGTACCGCGGTTCCTGAACATCGCCGTGGCCGGGGCCGCCCGGCGCGAGCACTGACCCGTCCGGCCCCGCCATCCGCGAACCCACCGAACTCCGTGAACGAGGAGGAACACCCCATGCCCCTTCCCCCACCGCGATCCAGGCGTCCCGTCACCGTGGCGGCGCTGGCCGCGTTCAGCGCGCTCGGCCTGCTGGGCGCCGTCACCGTCGCGAACTCCGAGGCGGCCGAGAGCGGTCCCCCGGCACGGTCGGCGGCAGCCGCCGGACTGCCGTCGTACGACCACGTGGTGGTCGTCGTGTACGAGAACAAGCAGTTCGGGGAGATCATCGGGAGCGGCAACGCCCCGTACATCAACCAGCTGGCCGGCGGCGGCGCGAGCCTGACCGGGATGAAGGCGCTGACCCACCCGAGCCAGCCGAACTACTTCAACCTCTTCTCCGGCTCCACCCAGGGCATCACCGGGGACGGCTGCTACACCCCGCAGTCCATGACGGCCGCGAACCTCGGCCAGGAGCTGATCGCGGCCGGCAAGACCTTCGCCAGCTACAACGAGGACCTGCCGTCGGAGGGGTCAACGGCCTGCACCAGCGGCCAGTACGCGCAGAAGCACAACCCGTGGTTCGCCTTCAAGAACGTCCCACTGAACACCGGCAAGACGTGGGCACAGTTCCCGCAGAACGACTTCTCGGCCCTGCCGGACCTCTCCTTCGTGGTGCCCAACCAGTGCAACGACATGCACTCGTGCTCGGTCGGCACGGGTGACACCTGGACGAAGAACAACATCGACGCCTACGCGCAGTGGGCGAAGGCCAACAACAGTCTGCTGGTGCTGACCTGGGACGAGGACAACTACCTGGGGTCGAACCAGATCGCCACCGTGTTCTACGGGGCGGACGTGAAGACGGGCACGTACTCCACGGCGTTCAACCACCACCATCTGCTGCGGACCTTCGAGGACCTCTTCGGCACGGCCACGCACGCGGGCAACGCCGCCAACGTCCAGCCGATCACGGAGGTGTTCACCGCCTCCACGACCCCCACCCCCACCCCCACGCCCACCCCGACACCCACCCCGACACCCACGCCGACCCCGACCCCGACACCCACCCCCACCCCGACGCCGACCCCGACGCAGGGCGGGCTGGTGCTGGCCAACCCCGGCCCGCAGACCTGCAAGTTCAACCAGTCCTGCACCGTCCAGCTCAGCGCCACGGGCGGCAGGGCCCCGGTCCGGTACGCGGCCACCGGCCTGCCGTGGGGGCTGAGCGTCGACGCGGGCACCGGACGGATCAGCGGGAAGCCGTGGGGCAGCGGCACGGTCCAGGTCACCGCGACCGCGACCGACGCCGCGGGCACCACCGTCACCGCCGCGTTCCCGCTCACCGTCAACTGGTTCTGACGGGGGCGTCCGTGTGGCGGCCGGTCCGCGGACCGGGCGCGGGGGGCGCCGGGCGGCGGTCCGGGGGGCGGAAGGGCCGGGGGGACCACCAGTTGGCGCGGCCGAGGAGGGTCATCGTGGCGGGGACGAGGAGGCAGCGGACGAGGGTGGCGTCGACCACGACGACGAGGGTCAGGGCGGTCGCGAGCTGTTTCATCACCAGCACCTCCCCCGTCGCGAAGCCGGTGAAGACGATGCACATCAGCAGCGCCGAAGAGCTGATGATGCGGGCGGAGCGCTGTACGCCCGCCTCCACGGCGAGGTCGTTGCCGACGCCGGCCCGGTACAGCTCCTGGATGCGGGAGAGCAGGAACACCTCGTAGTCCATGGACAGGCCGAAGGCCAGGGCGAACACGACGACCGGCAGCCAGTAGCCCAGGCCGCCCAGGGTGTGGACGCCCAGGATCCCGGCGCACCAGCCGTCCTGGAACACCAGGACCAGCGCACCGAAGGAGGCACCGAGGGAGAGGGTGTTCATCACGATGGCCTTGAGCGGCAGCAGCACCGAGCCGGTCATCGCCAGCAGCAGGACGTAGCTGGTCAGGGCGATCAGGGCGGCGGCGCGCGGCGCGTGCTCGACGACCTCGGCCCTGAAGTCGGCGTCGAGCGCGGCCCGTCCGGTCACCCACACGGGGAAGTCCGCCGGGCGGTCCGCCCGGAGCCGTCCGACCAGGCCGGTGGCGGTGGCCGCGTCCGCGTCGGGCACCGGGACGAGGCGGACGACGGCGACCCCCGGGCCGGCGGCGCCGGCGGGTTCGACCCGCTGCACCTGCGGGGCGTCCTCGAAGCGCTCCGCCCAGGCGGTCAGGCGGGCCGCTCCGGTGCGCGCCACGACGACGACGGCGTCGGGCCGGTGCTGGGGGAACCGCTCGGCGACCAGGTCGGCGAAGCGCCGGGCCTCGGTTCCCGGGGGCAGTTGCAGTTCGCCGACCGGGCTGACGAGGTGGACCCGCAGGAAGGGCGCGGCGGCGGCGAGCAGCAGGACCCCCACGCCGACGGCGACGGCCGGTGCCCGGCGGCGGGTCCAGCGGGCCAGCGCGGCGAAGGCGCCCGCGTCGGTCTCCCGGGCCGCGCGTGCCCCGATCCGCTTCCCGCACGCCGCCAGCAGCGCGGGGGTCAGGGTGACGGCGGCGGCGAGCGACAGCAGGACGGTACCCGCCGCGGCCAGGCCGACGGAGGCGTAGAAGTCGCTGGGGAAGGCGGCCAGTCCGCTCAGGGCGGCGGCGATGACCAGCGCGGCGAACAGGACCGAGCGGCCCGCGCTGCCCATGGTCCGCACCACCGCCTCCGGGACGTCGTGGCCCGCGGCCAGCTCCTCGCGGAAGCGTCCGACGGTGAGCAGGGAGTAGTCCACGGCGAGGCCCAGGCCCACCATCGTGGTCGTGGACAGCACCGGGGAGGTGAGGTCGTACCAGCGCGACAGCAGCAGCAGCCAGAGCATGCCGGTGCCGACCGTGCCGACGGCGGCGAGCAGCGGCACGGCGGCCGCGACGAGGCCGCCGAACAGGAGGTACACCACCACCAGGGTGACGGGCAGGGTGATCAGTTCGGCGCGCCGGGTGTCGGCCACGGTCCGCCGCGCCACCTCGGCGCGTGCCCGTTCGCTGCCGCCGAGCGTCACCGTCGCGCCGGGCAGGCTCCGCCGCACCGCGCGCAGCCGGGCCTCGACGGCCCGCTCGCAGCGCCGGCGGTCCTCCCCGGCCAGGTCCCGGTCCAGCCGTACGGCGAGCAGCGCGGCCCGGCGGTCGGCGGCGTACGCCCCTTCGGTGAGGGGGGTGACGGCCTGTACGCCGGGGGTCGCGGCCAGGTCCCGGCGGGCGGCGGCCAGTTCCCGCCGGAGGCCGGGATCGGTCACCGGCGGGCCGGACACCACCGCGTCGATCTGGCCCCCGTAGGGGCGGACGCCGTCCAGCAGCCGGTTGCCCCGCACGGATTCGTGCGCGGCCACGCTCCAGGGGCGCCGGTCCAGCCCGTCCATCACCGGTCCCGCGGCGCCGGCTCCGGCGGCGAGGAGCAGCAGCCACAGCAGGAGGACCCGCACGTGGCGGCGTACGCAGATCAGGGCGAGCCGGGCGGGCACCGTGCTCAGGGGGCGCATCGGCGGCCTTCGGGTGGGTGGGCGGGGACGGAGGTCATGGGCGGGTCCGGTCGGGGTCGCACGTGGGGAGGGAGGGGGGTGCGGGGTGAGGGGGCTTCCCTGCCAACGACGGCCGGCGGCCGGTGTGGCGGTGTCGCGGCGCCCGGCACCCGGTCGGCGTCCTGGGGACGGGGGGCCGGGGGCAGGTGTTCTGCCATTCGGGTGACGCACCGCCACGTCCGCGGCCGCGCTCCCGTTACCAGCACGAACTCCCCGATCCGGGGCTCGTTTCGGCTACAGCGAAGGAAAGTTCTCGAATGCTGAAGAAGATGATGGTCACCGCAGCAGCCACCGCCGCCGCCGTCGGCGCGGGTGCCGCCGTCGCCGCTCCGGCCATGGCCATCGGCAACGACAACGGGATCAACACCGTCAACGGCAACGGCGCCCAGCAGATCTACGGCAACCAGAAGACCACCGGTGACATGAGCCCGCAGCTCGGTGTGATCCAGGGCACCCTGAACAAGCCCTGCATCGGCCTGCCGGTCAAGGTCAACGCGCAGTCGATCCTGGCCCTGATCGCGAACATCGGCGTCCAGGACATCAACGTCCTGTCCAACCCGCAGAACCAGCAGTGCACCGAGAACTCCACCCAGGCCAAGGGCGACGAGCCGCTCTCCCACATCCTGAGCAACATCCCGGTCCTCTCCGGCAACCTTTCCGCGGGCAGCTGAGCACCGGCCGCCGCCGCTGAGCGGGCCGGCCGTGGGCGTCCGCACGAACGCCCACGGCCGGCCCCTCGGCGTTCCCCCGGCCGCTCCCCCCGGCTGCCCTCCCCGGCCGGTTGTCAGTGGCTCCCTCTACTGTTCGATCAATCGGCCGTTCGGACAAGGGGAGGGCGTCATGGGGCGCGGGGAGCACGTCGACGGGCCCGGGGCGGCCGCCGTACCAGGGGGTGAGGACGTTTTCGTCCTGCCCGAGGCCTGGAAGCGGAATCTGTACCCGAGACGCGGCGGGGTCGCTGCGGACGTCCCGCCGGCCGACGTGGAAGCACCGGGGAAGCTGCGCGAGTGGCTCGAAGCCGATGCCGAGACGGTCGGGCGGGCGCTCGACGCCCCGAAGAGCGAGCCCGAGCCGGTACGGGCGGCCCGCGCCCATCGGGCGGGGAGCCCGAGCCCCTTGGGCGCCGCCGTGCTGGCGGAGGCGCTGCCGCCGCGGGCGGGTGCGGCCGCGACGGTCGCGGACGCCTGGGCCGGCGAGTACGGCCTGCCCTTCGCGGCCCGCGCCGCCGTCGAGGCGCTGGAGCTGCGCACCCAGTGGGTCGTGCAGCGGAGCCGGAGCGTCGTCGAGGGCATCGGGCTCCGTCCCGAGGACGACGGCAACGGCTGGAGGCGGCACGGCGCCCTCCCCGTCCTTCGCCGGGTGCGCGCACTGCTCGCCGCGGCCGACGAGGAAACCTACCGGGACGCCGTGGAGGTGCTGGCCCGCCACCGGGACAGCCCCCGCCGGCGTGTGGCGACCTCCTTCCTGGTGCCCACGGAACAGGGGTGGGTGGACGACTGCTGCGCGGACCCCGCCACGCGCGAGCACCACGAGCGCCCCGTGCGGGAGCTGCTGGTGTGCTCCCTGGGATCCGTGCGGCAGGCCGCCCTGTTCGGCGACCGGGTGGACCTGAGCTGGCACGGCTGGAACCCGGAGGTCATCGCCACCGTGGCCGAGGGCGTCGGCGTGGCCATGGCCCCTTGGCTGGCCGCCGACCTCGACCGGGAGAACGCCGACACCGACGACATCAGGAGACTGGCGGGCGCTCTCGCCGAGCTGCCCACGGACGAGGCCTTCGGTCTCCTCCTCGACCGCGTCGAGAACAAGTACGTCCGTGCCGCCCTGGTCGCCGCGGCGCAGCGCCACCCGGTGCGCGCGCTGCGCATGCTGGCCGGGGCCTCGCTCGGGCAGGGCCGGGCCGCGACGACGGCCGGGCTGCTGCTGAGGGCCCACGTCGCCGCGCACCGGGAGCGGGCGCTCGCCGCGCTGCCGGACCTGGCGGAGCCGCTCGCCGGGGCCGTCGAGCCGCTCGTGCACCGGGAACTGGTCGCGGAGGTCCCGGCCGATTCGCTGCCGCCGCTGCTGGCCAGCCCGCCCTGGACGGGCCGGCGCAAGGCCGTGAAGCCGCGCGTGGTCGGCGGGCTGGTGGCCGAACCGGTCACGGCCGTGGTCTGGCAGCCGGGCGAGCGGGAGTCCTGGGCGGGGGCCGAGTCCTGGCTGACGGGATGGCAGCCCTACGCTCCGATGGAGCAGCTCGTCAAGCAGCTGCGGGCCGGTCGGGTGCACGCCTGGAACGCGGTCGGGGTGTTCGTCCACGGCCCGCTCGACGAGGTCCGGCCGCTGCTCCCCGGATGGCACGGCCCCGCCCACTCGCAGGAGGGGCTGGCGGTGTTCAAGCCGCTCGTGGCCCGGCACGAGGAGGCGGCGCTCCCGGTGGCCCTGCGCATGGCGGCCGCCGGCCCGGCGACGATGGGGCCGATCCTGCGGCCCTTCCTCGACGCGGACGTGGCCCGGCTGATGGCGGACTGGCTGGTGCGGCTCAAGGCCGCGGGCGAGACGGCCCGGACCTGGTTCGTCCGGCACGGAGCGGGTGCCGCCCGGCTGCTGGTCCCCGACGCGCTGGGACCGGCCGGGCCGGAGCGGACCGCCGCCGAGCGGGCCCTGTCGGTGATCGCGTCGGCGCACGGCGCGGACGCGGTGCGGGAGGCCGCGGCGGCGTACGGGCCGGAGGCGGCCGGTGCCCTCGAAGCGCTGCTGGGCACCGACCCGCTGGTCGCCGCGCTCCCGGCGAGGGTTCCCAAGCCGGCGCCCTGGGCCACCGTGCCGGCGCTGCCGCAGATCCTGCTGAAGTCGGGCGGGGCACTGCCCGCCTCCGCCGTGGAGCACGTCATCACCATGCTCGCGCTGACCACGCCCTCCTCGGAGTACCCGGGGCTGGAGCAGGTGCGGGAGCTGTGCACGCGGGAGTCCCTGACGGCCTTCGTGTGGGACCTGTTCACGCAGTGGCACCTCGCGGGCATGCCGCCCAAGGAGACCTGGGCCCTGCACGCGCTGGGCCGGTTCGGGGACGACGGGACCGTGCGCGCGCTGACCCCGGTGATCCGGGCCTGGCCGGGCGAGGGCGCGCACCAGCGCGCGGTCGACGGGCTGGAGGTCCTCGCGTCCATCGGCAGCGACCTGGCCCTGCTGAGCCTGCACGGGATCGCGCAGCGGGTGAAGTTCAAGGCGCTGAAGCTGCGCGCCCAGGAGAAGATCACCGCCGTCGCGGCGGAACTGGGGCTGACCGCGCAGGAGCTGTCGGACCGTCTGGTGCCGGACCTCGGGCTGGACGCGGACGGCGGCACGGTGCTCGACTTCGGTGCGCGCCGGTTCACGGTCGGCTTCGACGACCGGTTCAAGCCCTACGTGCTGGACGAGGGCGGCCGGCGGCTGAAGGACCTGCCCAAGCCCGGTGTCCGTGACGACGCGGAGCTCGCGCCCGCCGAGCGCAGGCGGTTCGCCGCGCTGAAGAAGGACGTACGGGCGGTCGTCCCGGACCAGGTGCGGCGGCTGGAGGCCGCGATGGTGGACGGCCGGTCCTGGACGGGCGCCGAGTTCCGGCAGCTGTTCGTCGCCCACCCGCTGGTGTGGCACCTGGTGCGGCGGCTCGTCTGGCTGGTGCGGGACGGGGAGTCGGTGACCGCGTTCCGCGTCACCGGGGACCGTGCGTACGCGGACGTGTCGGGCGGGGTGGTGGAGGTCGCGGACGGGGCGGTCGTCAGCCTGCCCCATCCGCTGCACCTCGCGGACGGGGCGGCGGCTTGGTCCGGGGTGTTCGCCGGCGAGGGGATCGTCCAGCCGTTCCCGCAGCTCGGCCGGCCGGTGATGGCCGTGACCGAGGAGGAGGCGGGCGGCGAGCGGCTCACCCGCTTCGAGGGCGTCACGGTTTCGGTGAGCAGGCTGCTCGCGCTGCAGAAGCGCGGTTGGGAGCGGGGCGAACCGCAGGACGCGGGCGTGGAGCGCTGGTTCTCCCGCCGGCTGGGCCCGGAGCGCCATCTGGTGATCGGTCTCGAAGAGGGCATCGCGGTCGGGCTGATCGGCGAGTTCCCGGACCAGACGCTGGAGACCGTCTGGCTCGACACGACGCCCTGCGACTACTGGCGGTCCCGTACGTACCCGCTGACGTTCGCCGACATCGACCCGGTCCTGGTCTCCGAGGTGCTGGCCGACCTGACGGAGCTGACCTCGTGAACGACGGCGCCCGCCCCTCCGGGGGCGGGCGCCGCGGAGGCATGACAGAAGGCCCCGGTCTCCGTGAGGAGGCCGGGGCCTTGTCTGAGCGCTGGGCAGGCCTTGCACCTGCATTCCCCCACGGGAAGTGGGGTGTCTTTCCTTGGACCACCAACGCATGTCCCCTCCCCCGCGTTCCGCGGCGGCGAGTACGAGGTCAACTATAGCGCAGTCCCGCAGGTCAACGCGCCTGCCCGCTGGTCGACAATGGGCTCGTCGCCGATGAAGGAGGTTCCCGATGGTGCCGCGCCTCACGCGCGTCGCGGTGGTGGTCGCCGCCCTGCTGGCCTGTGGGACCGTCACCACCGCCTGCGGGCCCGTGACACGCCCGGGCCCGCCACGCGCGCAGCCGCTGACCGAGGCCGAGCTGTTGTCGGTGCTGCCCTCCGGGAGGGACCTTCGGGGCTACGTCGCCACGGCCCGCGGGCCGGCCGCCGCGCCCGCCGCCCCGCTCAGCCGACTCGCTCCCGGGCAGCCCGAGGAGTGCCGTCCGCTGGTCGACTTCGAGCTCAACCACGGGGGCCAGCACAGGCCGGCGGCCAGGGTCGTGGCCGATGTGTCGCCCCGCAGCGGCCCCTCGGGCGGGCACGGGAACACCGACTTCACGAAGCTGCACTCCGTGGCGCTGTCGAGCCACACCGTCGAGGAGGCCTCGGCGGTGCTGGAGTCCCTCGGGAAGGCCGTGCCGCGGTGCCGCGGGTTCCTGGTGTACACCCTGAACTACGGTGACCAGGACGCCCGCGTCGTGGTCGCCGAGCGGCGCGCACCGGCCGTCGGGGACGACGCGGTCGCCTTCGACTGGACCGTACCGGGCATCGCCATGCAGCAGACGGTGCCCGTCACGGTCGTCCGTACCGGCGGGGTGATCGCCACGTACTCCGGCACGGTCCCGGCCGGCATCCCCCAGGCGCAGCACCGGCGGGTGCGGGACTTCCTCTCTGGGTCGACGGACTGACGGGCCGACGGGCCGACGGGCCGACGGGCCGACGGGCCGACGGGCCGACGGGCCGACGGGCCGACCGCCCGACGGTGCGCCGGTCAGTCGATCACGATCTCCGCCTCGAACCGGGCGCCCAGGGCCCGCAGCCGCCGCTCGCACTGCTGCCGGGTCGGCGCCGACAGCACCGCCGCCGCGAGGAAGTCCGAGGAGAGGGCCGCCTCCGCGAGGACCTCGCCCGGTTCCGCGAAGACCCCGTAGTACTGCACCCAGGGCTCCTCCGGGGTGACCGGGATGCCGCGCACGGTGCCGGGCCGCTTCATCATCAGGACCTGGCCGGCCATGCGGACCGGCTCCAGGCGGGCGCCGTCCGCGAGCCTGGCCAGGGCGGGCAGCCGCAGTCCCGTCTGGGCCCGCGTCGCCAGCTCCACCGGGTGCACCTCGAACACGGCGTCCAGTACCTCCCGGATCCGCGCGCCGGCAGGGCGGGAGGCGACCTCGCAGACGACGAGGCGGTCGTCGGGGGTGTGGAAGACCTCGGCGTGGAAGGCGTAGTCCGCCGGCCCGCCGAGGGCCCCGAGCGCGGTGTCCGCCAGCTCCAGCAGACGCGGGGTCAGCGGGTCCGAGGGGTCCAGGGTCAGGTCCACCCGGGCGCCGGGGTCGGCCTGGAAGGAGCACAGCTCGTACTGGTACTGGGACGGCCAGGCCATCACCGTGCGGCCGCCGACGACGACTCCGTCGACGTGGCACATCCGGCCCGGGACGTACGCCTCGGCCAGCAGGTCCTCGCGGGGCGCCGCGCCGGGCGCGAAGGCCCCGGCCAGGTACTCCTCCAGCTCCTCCGGAGTCCGTACGATCCGCAGCCCGATGGAGCCGAAGCCGTCGCGGGCCTTGAAGACCAGCGGCAGTCCGTGGTCGTCCGCGAAGTCCCGCGCGTCGTCGGCCGTGGCGGGCAGGGCGTGGGGGGCGACCTCGATGCCGGCCGCCTCCAGCCGCCGCTTCATCAGGGCCTTGTCCCGGAAGGGCAGGACCTCCTCGGGCAGCTGCCCGGGCAGGCCGAACTTCTCCCGCAGCCGGGCCGCCCGCATCAGGTCCGCCTCGTGGGTGGCGATGACATGGGTGACCCGGTACTCCTCGGCCAGTTCGAGGGCGGTGCGGTCGAGGAGTTCCTCGTCCTCGAAGTCGTCGAGCACCACCAGCCGGCGGTAGCCGCCGTCGCCGGCCGGCACCTGTTCGCGGGCGCCCTCGATCCGGTCGCGGGCGGCGATCAGCACCACGCCGCCGTCGAGTTCCGCGAGCCAGCGGTCGTAGGGGAACGGGTCGAGCGGGAACCGGTGCAGTACGAGGGCGGTCACGCGGCCACCTCCAGGTCCCGGGCGTCCGCCGGCGCCTCGGCCGGGGTCACGTCGATGCGGATCTGCCCGGTCAGCCGCTCGCACAGGGCGATGGCGGCGTCGGTGTCGGCCGCTCTGACGGCGGCGAAGCCGAGCCGGTCCCAGTTGTCCCGCAGCGGGCGCACCGGGTCGCCGGGCGCCACGGAGACCTCCACGGCGAGCACGTCGGGGCGGGCGGCGACCTCCGCCACTCCGGAGACGGCCGTGACCGTGCCGGGGTCGCGGAGGACGAAGCGGGTGCAGGCGCCGGCCCGGGCCTTCGGGGGCTCCGGGAGCGCCTCGACCAGGCCGAGCGGCCAGGCGACGCCGTAGCCGAGGAGGTCGATGCCGTAGACCGCCTCGACCAGTTCGTTGATGTGGCCGCCGCCGACCCGGTTGTGGGACTCGATGACGACGGGCCCCCGGGAGCCCAGGCGCAGCTCGGTGTGGCTGGGCCCGTCGGTGACGCCCATCGTGTCGAGGAAGTCCTCGACGGCGGCCGTGACCCGGGCGTGCGCGTCCGGTGCCAGGCGGGCGGGGAGGGCGTGGCCGAGTTCCGCGAAGTGGGTGTCGTCGACGAGCTTCTCGGTCACGGCGATCACCACGTGGCGGCCGGCGAAGCTGAAGGCCTCCACGCTGAACTCGGGCCCGTCGAGGTAGGACTCCATCAGGAACTCGCTGACGGTGTAGAGGGTCGAGCCGCGGTCGGAGCGCCGGCCGCGCAGCTCCTCGATCCGCTCCCAGGTGGCGTCCAGTTCCCCGGGGCCGGAGACGCGGATCAGGCCGAAGCTCGCGGTGGCGTCGGTGGGCTTGATGATGAAGGGGTAGCCCGCGCGGGCGGCGAAGGCGTCGAGGGAGGTGCGGTCGGTGACCCGGTCCCAGTGGATCGACAGCTTGCCCCGTTCCGTGAGGTGCTGCCGCATCAGGAACTTGTTGCGCATGCGGCGGCTCGCCTCGGGGCCGGTGCCGGGGAAGCCGAAGTGGGCGTTGAGGCGTGCGGCCATGTCGAGTCCGGCCTCGGTGAGGGAGGCGACCGTGTCGAAGCCCCACACCTCGCGGGAGGCCTCGGCGAGCGGCCGTACGGTGTCCCAGTCGGTGTAGTCGACCATCAGCAGGACGTCGGCCAGCCCGGTCTGGTAGGCGTTGATCTTGTCGGGGTGCTGGAGGAGCACCACGCGGACGCCCAGCGCCTTGGCTCGTTCGAGGTGTTGGTCCGTGGCGCCTACGAGCAGCAGGGTACGGTCCGCGGCGCGCGCGGTCGGGGCGGTCATCGCAGTGCTTCCTTCGGGGTCTCGGTGGTCGTGGTGCGCAGGGCGGTGCGGGCCTCGGCGATGCGGTCGGCGGCCTCGGCGGGGGTCGGCGCGTCGACGACGGCGTAACCGTGGCGGGTGCCGGAGTCGGTGGTGCGGGGCAGGACGTCGCCCGGGCCGTACGGGAAGTGCACGCCGTGGACGTGGGCCCGGGCGCGCAGTTCGCCGAGGCCGTCGACGGTCTCCAGGCGTCCGGCGGGGAGCTGGAAGAAGCCGATGGCGGCGTACCGGTGGGGTGCGGGGGCGGTGACGTCCTCGCCGGCCAGGGCCCGGAAGATGGCGGCCTCGATGTCGTAGCCGGTGGCGACCTCCACGAGCAGCGGGATCCGGTCGCCGCCGAGGCGTGCCTGGGACTCGACGACGCGCGGCCCGGCGGGGGTGAGGATGACCTCGGTGTGGGCGGGACCGAAGGCGTAGCCGGCGAGGTCGAGGAGGGCGGTGACGGTGTCGCGGATCGCGGCGGCGTCGGCGGGGTCGAGGGGGGCCGGGTGGACGTGGCCGGTCTCGACGAAGCCGGGTGCTCCGGTGGTCTGCTTGGCGGTGATCCCGACGACGTGGTGGGTGCCGCCCGCGGTGAGGGTCTCGACGCTGAACTCGGGGCCTTCGAGGTAGTCCTCGATGATGAAGGGGCCCTCGAAGCCGCCCGCCTTGACCCGCTCGGTCCATTCGCCGAGGTCGGCGGCGGTGCGGACCAGGGCGATCCCGCGGCTGCCGGCCGTGTTGGTGGGCTTGACCACGGCCGGCAGTCCGAACTCGGTGAGCAGCGGCTCGACTTCGCCGAGGGTCTCGGCCCGGCGGGCGCGGACGGCGGAGACCCCGTGGGCGTTGAGCAGGGCGCGCATCGCGTGCTTGTCGTTGAGCAGCCGTACGGATTCGGCGGTGTTCGGTGACAGGCCGAGGGCCTCGGCTTCGGCGAGCACGGGGGCCATGGTGGCCTCGCTGCCCAGGTGCAGGACGTACTGGACGTCGTGCTTGCGGGCCAGCTCGGCGACGAGGGCGCGCAGGGCCGCCTCGTCCCCGAAGTCGACCAGGGCCAGTTCCCGGGAGTGGGCGGCGACCTTGTCGAGGTATTCGGGCGTCCGCAGCGCGGGGTCCCAGACCGACCAGACCTGGAAGCCGGCTTCGACGGCCTTGCGTACGAGCTGCTCGTACGGCATCACCATCAGGATGCGGCCGGGCTCGTGGGGCGGGGTCATGACGTGGCTCCGTTCTGGGCCGGCACGGCCGCCGGCGCGGCGGCCGGCGGCGCGGCCGCGGGTTCGTGCTCCGCGGCGGTGCGGCGGGACGCGCGCAGCGGCAGCAGGGAGCGGTAGACGAGGATGGCGCCGAGGCCGAAGGCGCCGTAGAGGACGCTCATGCCGGCCGGGGAGAGGAAGGCGCCGACGGTCACGCACACCGCGCCGATGAGCAGGCCGATGCGGGGTACCAGGCCGTAGGCGGCGAGGTACTTGGTGCGGGCGGCCGGATCCACCAGGTCGGCGAGGATGGCCTGCTTGACGGGTACGTTCGCGATCTCCCCGAGGGTGAACACGACGGCGGCGGCGATCAGGACCCAGCCGCTGTTGCTCACGGCCAGGACCATGTGGCCGGCGGTGAAGACGGCGATGCCCGCGTAGAGGCGGGTCCGGTCGGACAGCCTGCGGAACATGCTGCCGGTGAAGAGGGCGAAGCCGACGACCAGGACGGTGTTGACGGCCCGCAGGATGCCGAGCATGGCGACCCCGTCCACGGAGGGGAACCAGCGTTCCAGGCCGGCCAGTGCCTGCTCGGGGAAGTCGTCGGCGAGGCGGACGGCGATGTAGTAGCCGATCTGGACCTCGATGGCACGGGTGAGGACCGCGGCGCCCACCAGCCTGAGGAACACCCGGTCCCGGGAGACGGCGAGGTAGCCGCGGAGCATGGCGGGGACGCCGGACGCCCGGCCCTCGGCGGATTCCGGGGCGCTTTCGGCGATCCGCCACCAGGTGACCAGCGCGGTGGCCAGGGACAGTACGGCCGCGCCGGCCAGCAGGAGGGCGAAGTGGTCCCCGTAGAAGAAGCCGCCGATCAGGGCGCCGGTGGTGAACGCCATGTTGATCGACCAGTAGTTGACCGTGTAGACGAGCTGCCGGTTCTCGGGGGTGGAGACGTCGATCATCATCGCCTCGGCGGCGGGGGTGGCCGCGCTGGCGAGACAGGTGTTGAGGAGGAAGAGCACGAAGGTGGCCGCTCCGGACTGCCACCAGGGCGAGTTGGCCAGGGCGAGCAGTGCGAAGGTGAGCGCCGCCCCCGCCTCGCCGGCGACCATCAGCGGCTTGCGGCCGTGGACGTCGGCGAGGTGGCCCCCCACGAAGTTGCTGGCGATGCCCGCGGCGGCCACGGCCATGGTCAGCACGCCGGCCGCGGCCGCGCCGTACAGCGTGGCGAGGTGGATGACCATCAACGGCATCAGCATGATGCCGAGCATCCGCTGGACGAATCCGATGCCGAGCCGCAGCTTGATGTTCGGATGGAGCTGACGGAAATTCACGCCGGGTTCCTTCGAGGAGTGGGGGGACGGGCGGCGGGCGTCAGGACTTCGTGGCGAGTACCTGGGCCGGGGCGGGGGCCGGAGCCGGAGCCGGGGCGGGCTGCCGGGCGGGCCGGGCGGCGGGCGCGGGGGCCTCGCTCCACAGGCTGAGGTAGCGCTCGCCGGTGTCGGGCAGGACGGTGACGATCGAGGCGCCGATGTAGTCCGGGTGCGCGGCCAGCCGGGCGCAGGCGTGGGCGGCGGCGCCGGAGGAGACGCCGACGAAGATGCCCTGCTGGCGGGCGAGCGCGCGGGCGCCGGCCATGGCGTCCTCGTCCGAGACCGTCACGACGTTGTCGATCAGCGAGACGTCGGTGGTGGGGGCGACGAAGCCGCCGTTGAGGCCCGGGATCCGGTGCAGGCCGCCCTCGCCCTGGGTGAGGACCGGGGAGTTCTCCGGCTCGACCGCGACGACGCGGATCCGCGGGTCCTGCTCCTTGAGGTACTTCGCCGTGCCGGTGAGGGTGCCGCCGGTGCCGACGCCGCAGACCAGTACGTCGATCCGGCCCGCGGTGTCGGCCCAGATCTCGGGGCCGGTGGTCTCGTAGTGGGCGCGTACGTTGTCGGCGTTCTCGTGCTGGCAGGCGAACCAGGACCCGGGGGTCGCCGCGTGCAGCTCCTCGGCCTTGGCGATCGCGCCGGGGTAGCCGGCGTCGCGCGGGGTCTGCACGACCTCGGCGCCCAGCGCCTTGAGCAGGGCGACGCGTTCGGCGGTGGCGCTGTCGGGCAGCACGATGACGCAGCGGTATCCGCGGGCCGCGGAGAGGGCGGCCAGGGAGATGCCGGTGTTGCCCGAGGTGGCCTCGATGACGGTTCCGTTGCCGGGCATCAGGTCGCCGCGTTCCTCGGCTGCGCGCAGCATGTAGAGGGCCGCCCGGTCCTTGCTGGTGGACATCGGGTTGGCGGCTTCCAGCTTGGCCAGCACCTCGGCGCCCGGGGCCGAGTCGTCGAAGCGGAGGCGGATCAGCGGCGTCGAGCCGACCAGGTCGGCGATGCTGTCTGCGATGCGGCGCGTCTCACGGCTTTCCACGTGTGGTTCCTCACAAGTCGGTTCGTGCGGCTGCGGGCCGGGTGGGCGGAGCTGGTCCGGCGCGGCCCGGTGCTGCCTGGTGTGGGGGGACTTTCTTCGGGGTGGAGCGGGTTCGCGGCGGGCGGGCCGGGGGCCGGTGCGGGGCCGCGCGGCCGGGGCCGGGGCCGGGCTACCAGGAGCCGGCCGAGGCCGTCATCGCGTAGAGGTCCTCCATGGGCTGCGGCCGCTGGCCGACGGGCTTGATCACCGCGGTGGCGGCGAGCACCCGGGCGCCCGCGGGCACGTCCTTGTTCACCAGTGCCTGGGCTCCGATGACGGCGTGCGCGCCGATGGTGACCGGCCCCAGTACGGTCGCGTTGGTGCCGAGCACGACGTGGGGGCCCACCACCGGATGCCTGCGGTCGCCCTCGGGCCGGTTGTTGTCGCTCCACCAGCCGACCGCTCCCAGCGTCACCTGGTGGTAGATGGTCACGTCGTCCCCGACGACGGCGGTTTCGCCGATCACCACGGCGGCGCCGTGGTCGATGAACACCCGGCGGCCGAGCACGGCGCCGGGGTGGATCTCCACGGAGGTGCTGCGGCGGGCCTTCCAGGCGATGATCCGCGCGGTCATCCGGTGTCCGCGCTCGTGCAGCCGGTGCGCGATCCGGTGGGCCCACAGCGCGGGCAGGGCCGCGTGCAGCAGTGCCTCCCTGCGGTTGCGCATGGAGGGGTCGCGGGCGACGACCACCTCCAGGTCCTCCTTCATGATCCGGAAGAGTCCGAAGGTCGGGGAAGCCATCAGACGAGCACCTCCACGCGGTCGCCGGCCTCGGCGAACTCGGCGATCAGGGCCCGGGTCAGGCTCTCCAGCCGGGCCACGACCTCCGCGTCGGTGTAGCGGCCGTCCTCGGTGACGAGGGTGCCCGTGCGGCCGACGGCCACCGGCTCGTGCTCGGCGATCCGCACGCCGCAGCGGGCGAGCAAGGAGGTCAGGCCCGGCTGCGCGTCGACGCCGCCGCGCGCTCCGGGAGAGGCGCTGGTCACTGCGGCCACCTTGCCGGTGAGCGGGCTCGGCATCTCGCCCTGGGCCCGGGACAGCCAGTCCAGGGCGTTCTTCAGCGCGCCGGGCATCTCGCCGTTGTAGGCGGGGGTGCTGATGAACAGCGCGTCGGCGCCGGTGACCAGCTCCTTGGCCGCGCGGACGGCGGCCGAGCCGTCGGTGCGCTCCAGTTCGGCCTCGTAGAAGGGCAGTTCGCCGACGGGGAGCAGCACGCTCTCGTGCTCGCCGGGCAGGTTCCCGAGGATGTGGCGCACGGTGGCGAGTACGGCGGTGTTCACCGAGTCGCGCCGGGTGCTGCCGGATATCAGAACGATCTTCACTGGTGGAACTCCTTCTCCTCAGCCTTCCGGTCGGCAGGCCTTCGACTGGTCGAGACTCAGGCCTGCGTTCCGGGGCTCCCGGTCCCTGCCGCTCCGCCGCGCGGGCCCCGGGGTGCGTCGGCGCGTCGGCCGGGCGCCGGGATGCTCTGGCGGTACGGTCCGGCCCGCGTCCTGGTCGTAACCGTGTCAGCTCGATCCGAAGCGGTGCTGGACCGTGACTCGTGCCCCGGCGGAGGGCGGCTCCAGGGGCGGCCGCGGCGTGCCGGGCGGGCGGTGGCGGGTGATGCTGGTGGCATGGGTGGCGTTCCCGGGATGAGGCTGCCGGCAGGCTGGGCGGCGGCGGGGCGGCGCTCGGTGCAGGTCACGCTGGCCGGCGGCGCGGGGTTCTACCTGTTCCTGTACGGCTTCGGGTCGACCGTCGCGGCGACCTACGCGCTGTTCGCCGCGGTGGCGCTGGCGGGCCTGTCGCACATCCCCGGTACCGGCCGGCAGCGTGCCGCGGTGGTGCTGCGGCTGGTACCGGCCTGCTGGGTGCTGATCACGATCGGTACGTTCCTGTCGGTGCGGACCTGGAGCGCGGTCCTGGGGATGCTGGTGGCCGGCTTCGTGCTGGCGTTCGTCGCGGTGGGCGGGCCGAGGGCGGCGGGGGCGGGGCCCGGGCTCCAGCTGATGTACATCCTGCCGTCGTTCCCGCCCTACGATCCGGGCTCGCTCGGGGAGCGGCTGGCCGGTGCGACGGCGGGCCTCGCGCTGCTGGTGCTGGCGGAGGCGTTCGTGCTGCCCGATCCGCCGGCCGTCCCGTACCGGGAGCTGGCCGCGCGGGCCGCCGAGTGCGCGCGGGGGTGCGCGGCCGAGCTGGCGGGGCCGCCGTACGCGCTGTCCGCGGCGGCGGAGCTGCGGGCGCGGGAGGCCGGGCCGGCGCTGCGGCCCTCGCGGGTGCCGGAGGCGGAGCGGCCGGCCGGGCCGGGGCTGCGGGACCGGGCGCTGGCCCACACCGGGCTGGCGGCCCGCACCCTGCTGGTCCGGCTGGCGGGGCTGCCGCCGGTGGCGGGGGCCCGAGGAGCGGCGGGGCTGGAGGTGCTGGGCGCGGTACGGGACACCGCTCGGGAGACGGCCGTCCTGCTGCGGGGCCGGGAGCCGGCCGGGGACGCGCACGCGGAGCTGCTGCGGGCCCGTGCGGCCCTGGCGGCGGGCCCGGACGGCGGGGAGGGGCCGGCGGTGCTGCGGCGGCACGCGGCGGTGCTGGAGGTGGCGGACGCCGCGCTGGCGATGTCGACGGCGGCCGGGATCGCGGTGCGGGGGCGGGCGGGTGCGGCGCGGGCGGCGCCGGGCCGGTTCTGGTACGCGCGGTTGGGCACGGCGCGGCTGTGGTGGCACCGGCTGGCGGGGCACGCGGTGCGGCGGTCGGTGTTCTTCCAGAACGCGGTGCGGCTGAGTCTGGCGCTGGCGGCGGCACGGGTGATCGCCGGCGAGGACAGCCTGCCGCACGGGTTCTGGGTGCTGCTGGCGACGCTGACGCTGACGCGTACGACGGTGCGCGAGACCCGCTCGACCGTACGGATCGCGCTGACGGGGACGCTGGTCGGGGCGCTGGCCGCGGCGGGGCTGCTGACGCTGGCGGGGTCGGACACCGCCGTGTACGCGGCGGCGCTGCCGCCGTTGATGCTGGCCGCGTTCACGCTGGGGCCGGTCAAGGGGGTGGGGTGGGCACAGGCGCTGTTCACGGTCGTCATCGCCCTGGTGTTCGCCCAGCTGGCGCCCGCGACCTGGCAGCTCGCCGAGTTCCGGCTGCTGGACGTGCTGACCGGCAGTGCGATCGGCGCGGTGTTCGGGCTGCTGGCCTGGCCCCGGGGCGCGCAGGACGAGCTGCGGCGCTCGGCGGCGGTGCTGTTGCGGGGCGCCGCGGAGATCGTGGTGGCGACGACCGCCCGGCTCGCGGCGGGCGGGGTGCGGGAGCCGGTGGTCGGCGCACCGGGGCACCGGTCGCTGCTGCACTCGCTGATCCTGGCCGAGTCGGCGTACGCGCAGTACCAGAGCGAGCCGCACGGGCCGCCGGGGGCCCGGCCGGCGCCGGCGGCGGGCGGGCAGGACTGGCAGGCCGCGCTGCTGGCCGGCCACCACACCCTGTGGGGCGCGGACCGGCTGCTGGCGGTGCCCGCGCGGGTCCTCGTACCGCCGTTGGAGCGGGAGCCGGCGGCGGCGGTGACGCGGCTGGGGGACCGGGTGGCCGGGCGGATGCTGCTGGTGTCGGCGTGGCTCGACCCGGGCGGCGACACCCCGCGGACGCCGGTCGCGCTGCGGGACCCGGCCTTCGACGGGTTCGCGGCCGAGCCGCCGGGCGCGCCGAGGCAGTACTACGCGGCGGTGTTGTGGCTGGACTCGCTGATGACCGACCTGGAGCGGATCACCGGTGAGGGCGGTGAGGCCGGGGAGGCCCGGGAGGCGCCGCCGGAAGGCTGAGGGGGACAGCGGCCCCGCAACTCGCCCCGCTCCACGGGCCGGATGGCGATCAGCGGGGCCCGGTGCCAGGCTGGAGGGAGCAGCCACAGCGCTGGGCTCCTCCACACCGCTCGCAACCCGCGTTCCGAGTCCGCAGGAGGTGGAAGCCCGTGAGAAGCCGCACTTCACCTACCCGTACCACGGTCTCCCTGGCCGTGGCGGCCGTCCTGTCCGCCGTGCTCGTGCCGGCGGCCGCGCCGTCCGCGACGGCCGTCAGCTGCGACACCGCGGCGGCGGCCCGTCCCCCGGGCGGGGGCGTCCAGGAGCGGGACGCCGTCCTGTGCCTCATCAACGCCCAGCGCACCCAGCGCGGTCTGCCCGCCCTGACGGTCAACCCGTCCCTGACCGAGGCGGCCCGGCAGCACGCGGTCGCGGCCGTGCAGCTGAAGTGGTGGGGGCCCTGGAAGGATTCGCACACCAACCCGAGGACCGGCTCCACCCCGCAGAGCCGCATCATGGGCGCCGGCTACTGCCCCAACCCCCGGTCCTGGGGCGTCTCCGAGATCACCTACAACGGCTGGGGCGGCTCGGGCACCCCCAACTCCGCCGTCAAGTGGTGGATGAACAGCCCGGGTCACCGCGCGATCATCCTCGACTCCTCGCTGCGCGAGTTCGGCGGCTCGGCACAGCCCGGCGCCGCCGACCCGGCCGGCGCGGCCTCGGCCGGAGCCGGGACGTACGTCGTGGACTTCGGCCGCTGCCAGCGGTGACGGGGGCGGGGGCGCGGACGGGGGCCGGGGCTCACGTGGACGCGGCCACCGGGTACGCGTCCCCGTAGGAGTGATCCGCGGCGGCCGGCGGTGCGCCTGCGTGAACCGGTGCGGCGCGCCCGCCCAGGATGGCGCGCATGCTTCCTTCCCCCGCGTTCATGCGCCGTGCCGTCGTGCCGTTCCTCGCCTCGGTCGCCCTGCTCGCCCCGGCCGCCGCCTCCGTCGCCACCGCGGCGGAGGCGTGCGGCTCGGTCATCACCGCTCCCCTGGCCCGGCCGGTGGCCGCCGACGACCCGTGTCCCAGCGCCGATCCGGTGGTGTGCCGCATCCGTGTCATGCCGATGGACGAGAAGGTCGAGGCCCAGCGGACCCGGATGCGCTACCACGGTCTCCTGGAGGACATGCACCGCACCGAGGCGGCGATGCGCGAGTCCGGCGCCTCCGACGAGGAGGTCGCCCGCGAGATGGTCGACATGCGCAACCAGGCCAAGGAGATCACCCGCGCGGGCATGACCCCGGAGGAGGTCCGCGTCCTGGAGGAGCGCAACCAGGCCAAGTACGGCAACCCGCTCGGGCCGACCGCCGATCAGCTCTACGTCAAGTACGGGTCCTGGCAGAAGGTCACGGAGGCTTCCATGCGCACCAGTTACGCGGTCGACCGCGAACTCAGCCTGGAATACCGGCCCTGCCCCGTGTGATCACGACGCGTGGAAGACGGCACGGTGCTCGGCACGGTCGAGCGGTTCTGCCGGTATCCCGTCAAGTCCACCGGCGGGGAGCCGCTCGACGAGGCCGAGGCCGACGTCCGGGGGCTCGTCGGCGGACCAACGAGGCCCAGCAGGAGCTGCCGCACTCGCCCCTGGTGCTGCGCGCCGTCGCACGGGGACACGGCAGGCGGCTGGACGCACTGGCCACGGTCGCCGGCCCGGGCCGGGTCCGGGTCGGCGACCCGGTCCGGGTGGAACGGGCCGGGCCCCCGCTCCCGTGAGGGGGCGGGGGCCCGGCCTGCGGCGCGGGGCAGGTCAGACGGTGGTGGTCACCACATCACCGGCAGGCGCTCGGGCAGGCGCTTCATGAAGCCCGTGCGCCACACCAGCTGTTCGACCGGCACGGCCAGCCGCATGCGGGGCATGGCCTTGAGGAGGGCGAGCAGGGCGGTCTCGGCGTGCTTCTTGCCGAGGGCGGTGGCGGGGCAGTAGTGGGAGCCGCCGCCGAAGGAGAAGTGGGCGGAGGAGTTGGCGCGGGTGAAGTCGAGGCGGTGCGGGTCCGGGAAGACGGAGGGGTCGAAGTTCGCGCCCTCGGGCAGGACGAGCACCAGCTCGCCGGCCTTGACCTGGACGTCGCCCAGGGTCATGTCCTCCATGGCCAGGCGCGGCAGGCCGTCGCCGATGGACAGGTTGATCCGCAGCAGCTCGTCCACGGCCTGGGGCATGAGCTCCGGGTGGTCGGCCAGGTAGTCGGCCTCCTCCGGGTGGGTGAGCAGGGTGACCAGCGCCATGGCGAGGAATCCGGCGGTGGAGATGACGCCCGCGCCGAAGAGGGTGACGCCGACCGTCGCGAACATCTCGTCGGTGACGTGCTCGTACCCCTCGGTGCCCCGCAGCTTGGCGAGGTCGCCGACGAGGCCCTGCTCGGTGTCGTCGAGGCGCGCCTTCATGTAGGCGATGTCGCGGTCCCAGTTCAGGCGCGCGGCGGGGATCTCGGTGGCGCTGTTCATGAAGGCGATCGGCAGCGACTCCGCGAGGAGCGGGGCCGCGTCGTGCGGGATGCCGAGGATCTGGCAGTGCATCGCCTCGGAGAACGGGTCGGTGAACATGGTGCGGACGTCGACGGGGGCGCCGTGCTGGAGCATCCGCTCGACCAGTTCGGCGGCGTGCTCGTCCATCCACTGCTGGAGGCCCGGCGACTTGGGGTTGATGGCCTTCATGACGGCCTTGCGCAGGCCGGCGCCGGTGATGTTGCCCATGTTGTTGACGACCTCCGGGGGGATCGTCAGCGCGTACTGGCGGGGCACACCCGGGTCGGAGGTGTTCTTGAGGCTGAAGCGGTCGTCCTCCAGGACCTGCTTGACGAGCTCGTACGAGGAGACGAGCCAGGCCTCGGCTCCGGCGATGGTGCGGACCTTCACCACCGGGGGCAGTTCGTCGACCTCGGTGGGCAGGTGCGTTCCGTCCCACGTGAAGGGGAATTCGAGGATCGGCTCCGCGTGGGTGGTCACAGCTGGTCTCCTTCGGTGGCGGGGGTGACGATGGCGTGGCCCTGGTTGCGGGAGGCCCGCAGTCCGGCGCCGCGCGAGTAGAGCAGGTCCGCCATCGGCAGCGCCTGGTGGTAGCAGTTCAGCGACGAGGGGACGCCGAGGATCGCGGGCGTGTCGAGGAAGAGCGGCGCCTCGGCGCACACGTAGTCCAGGCAGACCGCCCGCTGGTGCGCGGTGGGCTGCTGGCCCCCGAGGACCTTCGACGACAGGAAGATGTCGACGAGTTCGTTGCAGGTCTGCGCGAACGCCGGGTCGGTGTGCAGCCGTTCCAGCAGGTCGGCGTGCATGGCGTCGTAGGCGGGTATCCCGCGCAGTGAGGACATCGGCCTGCCGCGCAAACGGCTGCCCGACGGGTCGATGTCGGCGACGGCGTTGGTCACCTTGGCGCGCACGCCGCGCAGGTTCTTGACGGTCTTGCGGCGGGCCTCGTCGGGGGGATAGCCCATGGCCTCGTACATCTCGGCCACGTGCAGGTCGGTGTAGATCAGGTCGGCCTGCTCGAAGTTGTCGAGCGCCCACTCGGCGAGAGCGTGCACACGCTGGGCGGAGAAGTAGGAGTTGCCGGGGGAAATGCCGATGACGGCGTGGCCGCCCTCGTCGGCGATGACCTGGCAGTGCGGTGTGTACGCATCGACACGGAAGGCACTGGTTCGAGTGGCTGTTGTCATGGGAGTGGTCGCATCCCTGTCGCCGCGATTCCCCGCGCGGACCCCGTGTCCCGGGTGCGGCGGCGACGAACTGAAGCTATACGAACACTCGAGGTCAGGGACGATTACCGTGGAGTTCGTCTCGGTTACTGAAACCGTATGTTGCCCCAGTCAACTGCCACGGGCTGTAAGCGCGTTGATCCGGACGGTAATATGACGTTCCGCCATATCCGCTGACGCGTCAGCCCTTTCGAAGGCAAGATTCCGTTTTGAGCGGTATCAGGGGTTCCGTTGCGTCCGCGGGCGTGTCGCGTGACCGGAGTCACATGCAACGGGACGGGGTCCGCGGACACTTCCCAGCGTGAACCCCCAACTGTTCGCGGACATCTACGACGAACACGCCCACGCGGTGTTCGCGCACGCCGTCCGCATGACCGGCGACCGCGCCGGAGCCGAGGACATCGTCTCCCTGACCTTCCTGGAGGCCTGGCGGCTGCGCGACACGCTCGACGGCGTCACCAGCCGGCGGGCCTGGCTCTTCGGCGTGGCCACCAACGTCATCCGCAACACCCGCCGGGCGGCCCGTCGCCACCGCGAGGCGATGACCCGGCTGCCGCCGCCCGAGGCGGCACCCGACGTGGCGGAGGCCGTCGCGTCCCGCCTCGCCGACTCCGCGGAAGCCGCCGCGGCCCTCGCCGTCCTCGGCCGGCTGCGGCGCACCGACCGGGAGGTGCTGCTGCTGCACGTGTGGTCCGGTCTCAGCCACGAAGAGGTGGCCCGGGCGTGCGGGGTGCCCGCGGGCACCGTCCGCTCGCGCCTCTCCCGCGCCCGCGCCCGGCTGCGCGTACTCGTGGCCGCCCACCTCGCCCAGTCCCCGTCCCGCGGGCACCTCCCCGCGCCCCGACCCGCACGGGAGGGAAACCTGTGAACGCCGCCGACGAACCCCTCGGGCAGCTGCCCGGCCTGTCCGACGCCGAACTGCCCTTCCGCGGACGGGTCCGGCTCAGGGAACACCTCGTCCGGGAGGCGCACGCCGCCCCCGCCCCCGCCCGGCCCCGGCGGCGTGCGGCGCTCTTCCTCGCGGCGGGCGCCGCGACCTGCGCCGTCACCCTGGCCGTCACCCTCGGGGTGACCGGCCGCGGCGGACCGCCCGCCGCGGCGCCGCCCGATCCGGCGGCCGTGCGGCTGCTGGACCGGGTGGCGCTGACGGCGCAGGAGGCCCCCGCCCCGGCCGTCCGGGACGGCCAGTTCCTGTACACGCGCACGACCGGGCACTCCACGGCGCTCTCCGAGGTGCCGGGCGGGGCGATGGAGGCCTCCCGCACGGACGAGTCCGCGGAGCGCTGGCTGTCCGTCGACGGCTCGGCCGACCCCGTCGTGCGGAGCGCCAGGGGCACCTCGACGCTGCACTCGGGCGGCGGGAACGTGGCCGGCATCAACAGCCCCACCTACCGCTTCCTCGAATCCCTTCCCACGGACCCCGGCAGGCTCCTGGAGCTGATCTACGCGGACACCCGCCTCAACCACGGCCCCGGGTCGGGCTCCACCATCGGCCCCGACCAGGAGGCGTTCGTCGCCATCGGCGATCTGCTGCGCCAGGTGGAGGCGCCGCCCGGGGTGAGCGCCGCCCTGTACCGCGCGGCGGCCCGCATCCCGGGGGTCGTGCTGGTTCCCGAGGCGACCGACGCGGCCGGACGTACGGGCGTGGCCGTCGCCCGCGTCCACGACGGCGAGCGGACGGAGTGGATCTTCGACAGGGACAGCCTGCGCCTGCTGGGCGAGCGGACCGTGGTCCTGGAGGACAACTCCTGGGGAAAGGCCGGCGCGGCGGTGACCTCCGTGGCCATCATCGGCCGGGGGGTCAGCGACCGGGCCGGTGAGACGCCGGCCGCGGTGCGGCCGTGGTGACGGGCGGCAGCCGCGCCGAGCGGGCCGGGTTGGCGCGGGTGACGCACCGGGCGGGGACTGAGTCCGGCCGCTCGGGGCCGACCGGGCTTTCTGTGGCTGCCCGGGGGTGATGCCGCAGCTCAGCGTGGTGTCCGGCGGTGCGCGGGCCCGTGGCGTGGCGGGTGGGCGACGTCGCGGCGATTCGGGCGCGCGGGGCGGGGCCGGGGTGGGGCGCGGGGTTACCGTCGGCGGCATGGACCGGATGCGCCGGGGCTGGCGGCAGTGTGTGCTCGGCGGGGCGGTGTTCGCCGTGTGCATGGCGGGCACCACGCTGCCGACCCCGCTCTACGGCCTCTACCAGGAGAAGTTCGGCTTCTCCGAGCTGACCGTCACCGTGGTGTACGCCGTGTACGCCTTCGGGGTCATCGGGGTGCTGCTGCTGGCCGGCAACGCCTCCGACGCCGTGGGCAGGCGGCCGGTGCTGCTGGCGGGGCTGGGATGCGCGGCGGCCAGCGCCGGGTGCTTCCTCCTCGCCACCGGGCTGGGCTGGCTGTACGCGGGGCGGCTGCTGTCGGGGCTGTCGGCCGGGCTGTTCACCGGGGCCGCCACGGCCTACGTGATCGAGTCGGCCCCGCCGGGCGGCGGCGCCCGGGCGACGTTCGTGGCGACGGCCGCGAACATGGGCGGGCTGGGCTGCGGTCCGCTGCTGGCGGGGCTGCTGTCGCAGTACGCGCCCCGGCCGCTGTACCTGCCGTTCACGGTGCACCTCGTGCTGGTGGCGGTCTCGGTCGCGGTCCTGCTGGGGCTCGGGGAGACCGTACGGCAGCGGCGGGCGCCGGCCACCGTACGGCCGCAGCGGCCGGGGCTGCCCCCGCCGGTGCGGCCGGTGTTCGGGCCGGCGGCGATCGCCTCGTTCGTCGGGTTCGCTCTGTTCGGGGTGTTCACCTCGGTCAGCCCGGCGTTCCTCGCGCAGTCCCTGGGGGTGCACAACCGCGCCGTGAGCGGGCTGGTCGTCGCGCTGGCCTTCTTCGCCTCGACGGCGGGGCAGCTGGCGGTGGGCCGGGTCGGTGCGCGGCGGTCGCTGCCGCTGGGCTGCGCGGGGCTGCTCGCCGGGCTCGCGCTGCTGGCGGGCGCGCTGTACTGGGACCTGCTGGCGCTGGTGGTGCTGAGCGCGCTGGTCGGCGGGGCCGCTCAGGGGCTGGCGTTCCGCGGGGCGCTGTCCGTGGTGGCGCGGGCCTCGCCGGCCGACCGGCGCGCCGCGGTGATCTCGACGCTGTTCGTGGTGGCGTACGCGGGCATCTCGGTGCCGGTGATCGGGGTGGGCGTGCTGGTGGAGCCGATCGGGCTGGAGGGCGCGGGGTTGGTGTTCATCGCCTGCATGGCGGTCCTGGTCTCGGCCGCCGGGGCCTATCTGCTGCGGCGTTCGGCCTAGGCCCTGTCCGGGCGTCTGCGTGGGCCCGCGAGGATCGCCCGGACAGGGCCTAGTGACCCGAGTCCTCCGGCGGGGCTTCCTCGCCGGCCGGTGCCTCGGCCGCCGCCGGGTCGAGGACGCGGTCGAGGAAGTCTCGGGTGCGTGCGTGGCGAGGCCGGGTGACGACCTGTTCCGCGGGCCCCTGTTCGACGATCACTCCGCCGTCCATGAACACGACCCGGTCCGCGACCTCCCGGGCGAAGCTCATCTCGTGGGTGACGACCATCATGGTCATCCCCTCGCCCGCCAGGACGCGCATGACCGACAGCACCTCGCCGACGAGTTCCGGGTCGAGCGCCGAGGTCGGCTCGTCGAAGAGCATCACCTCCGGTCCCATGGACAGGGCGCGGGCGATCGCGACGCGCTGCTGCTGGCCGCCGGAGAGCTGGGCCGGGTAGGCGTCGGCCTTCGCCGCGAGGCCGACGCGCTCCAGGTTCTCCCGGGCGACGGCGGCCGCCTTCTCCTTGCCGGTGCCCAGGACCCTGCGCTGCGGGAGGGTGAGGTTGGCGGTGACGTCGATGTGCGGGAAGAGGTTGAACTGCTGGAAGACCATGCCGATGCGGCGGCGCGCGGCGTCGATGTCCACGTCGGGGTCGGTGAGTTCCGTACCGCCGACGAAGACCTGTCCGCCGGTCGGCTCCTCCAGCAGGTTCACGCAGCGCAGCAGGGTGGACTTGCCCGAGCCGGAGGGGCCGATGACGCACACCACCTCGCCCCGGGCGATGTCGAGGTCGATGCCCCGCAGGACGTGGTTGTCGCCGAAGGACTTGTGCAGTCCCCGGATCTCGATCTCCGGGCGGTCGCCGCCCGTCGTGTCCCCGGTTCCCGTCGTCTGTGGCATCGGTTCCTCACGTGGCCTTGTCGGCACGGGCCTCTAGGCGGCGCACCACGAAGCTCAGCGGCACGGTCACGAGGAGGTAGCACAGGCCCGCGACGAGGATGGGGGTGGAGTTCGCGGTCTCGCTGGCGAGGTCCCGGCCGAACTTGGTCAGTTCCCGCTCCTCCAGCGTCACGCCGAGGAAGAGCACCAGTGAGGAGTCCTTGAAGAGGAGGACCAGTTCGTTGGTGAGCGGGGGGATGACGATGCGGAACGCCTGGGGGATGACCACCGACACCATGGCCCGGCCGTGCGAGAAGCCCAGCGAGCGGGCCGCCTCCATCTGCCCCTTGGGCACGGCCTGGATGCCTGCGCGGATCGTCTCCGCCATGTAGGCGGCGGCGACCAGGCCGAGGCCGAGCGCGACCTTCCCGTAGGTACCGCCGGGGATGGCGGTGCCGGGGAAGGCCAGGGGGACCGCCACGCCGACGAAGATGAAGATCAGCAGGGCGGGCAGGCCCCGGAACAGCTCGATGTAGACGCTCGCGACCCAGCGGTACGGGGCCACCGAGGACAGCCTCATCATGGCGATGACCAGGCCGAGCACGAGCCCGAACAGGAACCCGGAGAGGGTGTACACCACCGTGTTCCGCAGGGCGATGGTGATGATCTCGGGGAAGAGCCTGAGGGCCAGGTCCTTCTGCGCGAACTGGTTCTGCAGCCGGTCCCAGTCGGCGAGTGCGCCGACCAGGACCAGCACGGCCGCGAACACCGCGTACTGGACGCCCTGCCAGACGCGGCGCCGCTGGCGCCGGGTGATCCGTGAGGTCACGGCATCGCCTGGGGCAGCGGGCCGATCCACTGTTCGTAGATCTTCTTGTAGGTCCCGTCGGCCTTGGCGTCGGTGACCGCCTTGTCGATCGCGGCGAGGAGGGCGGTGTTGCCCTTCTTCACCGAGAAGCCGTACTTCTCGCCGGTCTCGATGTTCTGCCCGAGGACGAACTCGGAGGCGTTCGCGGGGTCCTTGAGCCAGCCCTGGACGACCGGGTAGTCGATGACGACCGCGTCGACCTGGCCGGTGCGCAGACCGTTGAGCACCGCGTCCGAGCTCTCGAAGGCGACGGGGTTGAAGCCCTGGGCCTTGGCGTAGCTCTCGCCGGTGGTCTCCGCCTGCGCGCCCAGCTTCTTGCCCTTGGCCTTGAGGTCGGCGAGGGAGGTGATACCGCTCTTCTTCGTCGCCAGCAGGGCCTGGGTCGCGTCGAAGTAGGGGACGGAGAAGTCGACGTTCTTCTTGCGCTCGTCGGTGATGGTCATGCCGGCGGCGGCGAGGTCGCACTGGCCGGAGTTGAGGAAGGCCCCCGTCTTGAAGTTCTCGAACGGCGTGTCGAGGATCTTCTGTTCGACTTCGAGCTTCTTCGCGACCAGGTCGATCAGGGCGACGTCGAAGCCCACGACCTTGCCGTTCCGCTCGAACTGGAACGGCGGGTAGGGCAGGTGGGTGCAGGTGGTCAGCTTGCCCTTCTCGACGACGCTCACGCCCCCCGCCGCCTCCCCCGGTCCGCCGTCGCCCGACGAGCAGCCCACGGCCAGGAACATGCCCGCGGCTGCGGCAGCGCCGGCCAGGGCGCGCGGGCGCCGGCGGGAGGGGTGGCGGTGACCGCCGTCGCGGTGACTGCGGTGTCCTTGGGCCGTCCGGAACACGGTTGACCTCCACGGGTGCGGGGGGAGCGGCGGTCGCGGGAGGAGACCGTCCGTCGAGATCGTAAGCCCCTGCGGCGCACCGGCAAGGGACCATTCGCGATGCGGCGCGAAGCGTCCTGCCGCGAGGTGCCGGGGGCGGGAGGAGTTCGCGAGACAAAGGGCGTACGGCATTCCTGCTGCGTTCTCGTCAATACTTCGCCAGCGGCCTTCCCGGATTCCCGCCGGGCGGTCCGCCGCGCTCGTGGAGAATTCCCTGATGGGAGCCCTCCCGTACACCGGACGGGCGGCTCCGGGGGCTCGTGCGCGCGTTCACGGCGTGTGCGGGAACACGTGTCGCGAGTGTGGACCTCGTGTCAGGATCGGGGCGGGGCGACGCGGATTGCTCCATATGCCGACACATCCTCACTTCCCCGCCGCCCGCGACCGTTTGTCCACGGGGGGACTCCCCCACGGCCACAACACGCCGGAGCGGCCGGAATTCGACCGCGGGTCGAGCGGCTTTCCCCTCACCGTCCACCCCGGCTCGCCCGGGAAGGCGCACATCGTGACACGTCTGCGCCATGGAAACGGGCTGTTGCACAGACTGTCGGTCCAGCTGGGTCCCGCCCGCCGGCAAGGGCACCGCAGACCCGCGGGAGGCGATGACCGGGCCCGCGGCCTCCTGACCCCTCAGCTTGCGCACGGCCCTGTTCCTGGTGCCGGCGCTCGCCCTGGCGGCCGCCGCGCTCGCCGCCCCCCTGTCCGGTGCAGAGCCCGGGAATGAGATTCCGCTTCCAGTGAAAGAGACCCCGACCGGTCGTTGATCATTCGAGAGATCGCCCGCCAAGACCTTTAAAACAAAGGGGAATTAACGGTTACAACCTTCTGAACATCTGTTACTGTGCCCGCTCCTGGTGTTCGTTCAGCATTCCGTTTCCCAGAGGTGGCGTGTACGTGTACAGCACTCCGTTTTCCCCCACCGGGGCCAGATCCGCGCGCGCCCGCATGGGTTTGAGCACGGTTCAGGTGGCCGAGGCCATGGCGGCCTGCGGGAGCCCGGTCCATCCCGCCATGGTCGCGGCATGGGAGCAGGGCTCCCACGTCCCTTCCGACCAGCACCTGTTCGCCCTGGCCGATGTGCTGTGGTGCGACGCGGTCACCCTGATGGGGACCGCGCCGAGGACGCTCGCCGAGTACCGGCTGGCCCGCCGGCTGAGCGTGGAGCGGCTGGCGTACCGGCTGGGCATGGACCCGTCGGAGTACCGCGCCGCGGAGGCGTCGGGGCAGTGGTACGGGGACTCCCGGCAGACCAGGGTGCTGGTGGAGGCCCTGGGGCTGTCCCTGCGCGCACTGACCATGGTCACCGGCCGCGGCGAGGAGCTGGAGGAGCACCTGCGGTCGGCGGTGGCCGGACGCTGGAAGGCGCACGTCGATCCCGTGGTGGAGATCGCCTCCGTCGACGCGACGAGCGTGGGCGACGCGCTGCGGACGATGCACGCGGAGCTCTCCGCCTTCTCCGAGCGGTACATGGGGCACCTGGTCGCCCGCAACGACGACGTCAGGCTGAAGGAGATAGCCGCGGAGCGCTCCGCCTACCTGCGCCGGCTGGCCGACCACTTCTGGGAACTGGTCGGCGAGCAGGACGAGGCCGCGCCCGGCCACCCGGCGGGCGGCTGACGCGGGACGGCGGCCGCATCCGGGCGGGCCGGGAGGGGTACGGTCCCCTCCCGGCCCGCCCGCCGTTCAACGGGCCGGCGCCCAGGCCGCCGGCCCGGGCGGGCCGTCCTCCTCGACGGCGGCGCCGAGGTCCTCCTCGATGTCGTCCCAGTCGATCTCCATCGTGCTGCGGCTCGTGAAGACGTTGAAGAGCAGGTTCAGCAGGATGGCGGTGAGGGCGCCGAGCGTGATCCCGCTGTCGAGCACGGCCCGGACGTCGTCGGGCATGCGCTCGAAGAAGGGCTTGACCGTCGTGGGCAGCAGCGCCGCGCCGAGGCTGACCGCCAGGATCAGCGTGTTGCGCTCCTCGCGCAGGTCGGCCTTGGCCAGGATCTGGACGCCGACGGCCGCGACGATGCCGAACATGGACACCGCCGCCCCGCCCAGCACGGGGTGCGGGACGGAGGCGACCAGGCTGCCCGCCTTCGGCAGCAGGCCGAGCACGACCATGAACACGCCGGCCGCGACGACGACGTAGCGGCTCATCACCTTCGACATCCGGACGATGCCGATGTTCTCGGCGAAGGCCACGTAGGGGAAGGAGTTGAGGATTCCGCCGAGGACCGTCGCGGCGCCGTCGGCGCGCAGGGCGCGCGCGACCGTGTCGGCGTCGACCTTCTTGCGGGTGATCTCCCCGATGGCGTAGACGTCGCCGGTGGTCTCCACCATGGTGATCAGCATGACGACGAGCATCGCGGCGATCGGGAGCAGTTCGAAGCGCGGCATGCCGTAGTGGAAGGGGGTGGTGACCCCGATCCAGTCGGCCTGGGCCACGGCGCCGAAGTCGACGTCCCCGAAGAGCCAGGCGACGGCCGTTCCGGCGACGAGTCCGAGGAGGACGGCGAGGCTGCTGAGGAAGGGCCTGCCGACGCGGACCAGGGCCAGGATGAAGAGCAGGGTGCCCAGCGCGTACGCGAGGTTCTTCGCGGACCCGTACGCGGGCGTGCCCATGAGGTGGGCTCCGCCCGCCGCGTCCTGCAGGGCCACGGGGATGAGGGTGATGCCGATGACGGTGAGGATCGTGCCGATGACGACCGGCGGGAAGTACTTCACCAGCCTGCTGAAGAGCGGGGCGAAGGCGAAGGTGGCGATGCCGGCCGTGATCACCGCGCCGTAGACGACGAGCAGGCCGGCGGTGCCGCCGCCGGCGCCCAGGCCGATGGCGATCATGGGTGAGACCGCGGTGAAGGTGACCCCCTGGACGAGGGGGAGCCGGGCCCCGGCCTTCCAGACCCCGAGGGCCTGGATGATCGAGGCTATGCCGCAGGTCAGCAGGTCCGCGTTGATCAGGTGGACCAGCTCCTGGCGGCTCAGTCCGAGCGCGTTGCCGAGGAGGACGGGGACGATGACCGCCGCCGCGTAGAACGCGAGCACGTGCTGGAAGCCGTACAGGGCGAGTTTGGGGAACGGAAGGAGTTCGTCGACGGGGTGTATGCCCTGTCGGGCGGACTGCCGGGAGGACTGTCGGGTGGCTCTTGCCATCTCTGCCTTGCCTTCGCGAGGTAGGTGAATGAGAGGACCGCCGCGCTCCAGCCCCGGGGTGGCGGGGCGAGCACAGGCCGGCTCGCATTTGAGCCGACGTCGGGCGGTGTTGCCGACAGCACGTCGCTCTGGATGCAGATCGCGTCCCGGATTGGCGGGACATCCTTCGATCGGGACCCGGATCCCTGCCTGGGCATGGGATCTAAAGGGACCTTGACCGGAGGGCGCTCACCATAGCCAAAGGCTGGGTTTCCTCGCGAGTAACCGGAGCTTCCGCTTCCGAGCAGGCCTCGGGCTCGTCCAGGGCCTCGAGGCCGGGGAAGCGGTAGGGGTCGAGCGCCCACTGCGGGGTCCCCGAGGAAAGTCCGTACGTCGGTGCCGCGTTCTTCGTGCTCATCGGACCTCCCGGAAGTAGAGCCATCACTGAACGTCATGACCCGTAACTCTCCGCACTCGGTTCCGTGATGGAAAATTCCCACCCGAACGCCCCCTATGACAGCTCTTCACATCGGATCCGGACAGACGGCGGGGCCGTGCCCGGGGAACTCCCCGGGCACGGCCCCGTGGTGCCCGGCCGGTGTCAGCGCCGCTGCGGGCAGGTCTTCCAGGAGAAGTGGTAGACGGTGTTGAAGCTGCCGTCGGTGGAGTCCATCGTGACGAAGCTGGTGGTGTTCGCCGTGTCGGAGGAGCCGGCCTGGGCGCGCAGCTCGGTGTTGATGTTCAGGTTCCGCTTGGCCCCGCAGGGGTGGAAGACCAGGGCCTCCACGGGCACCGCGTCCGACACCTGCCAGTTGCCCTCGGTCGGGCCGCTCAGGGTGTGGGTCCGGTAGGCCGTCTGGGACATGCCCTGGAAGTAGTAGGAGGCGTTCTGGGTGGCGCTCGCGCCGTCCGCGATGCTGGCGAAGCCGCGGTAGTCGGCCCGGGCGATGGCGTAGGTGTAGCCCTGGGGGACGTTCACACTGAGGCCGAGCTGGCAGTTCTTGCGGAAGTCGGTCGCCTTGGTGTCCTTGCCCACCTGGGCGAGGTACTCGCTGTACGTCACCGTGAAGGCGGTGTTGTCCGGGGAGACCGCGACGTTGGCGCTACCGGGGCGACAGCCGGAGCCGTTGACCTGGACCACGTCGACAGTGATCTGTCCCGGAGGCGCGGGGAAGGGCAGGGAGGGCGCGGCGCCCGCGGAGGGGGTGAGGGCGGCAGCGGCGAGCGCGGCGGCCGCGCCGGCAGTGAACACCGTTCTGAGCATGGGGAGTCCTTCCGATCGCTGCTGTGCGTGATCGGCACGAACCGTTCCACACTCCCCGGCCCCATCGGCGCAGGCGCGGCAGCCGCCGCCCCCGCCACCCGCACGCGCCCCCCGTCCGGGGTAGTCATCCGACCATCACACCGGCGCCGGGGGCGATGTCCGCCACGCCCCGGCCGTGTTTTGGCTCGTAAGGGGCGGCCCTCGCGGTCCGGCGGCGGCAGACTGGGCCGCCCAGGCCCACGAGGAGGTCCAGCGCGTGCCCGTTCCGATCATCATCGACTGCGACCCCGGACACGACGACGCCTTGGCGATCATGCTGGCGGCGGGGGATCCCGGCGTCGACCTCCTCGCCGTCACCACCGTCGCCGGCAACCAGACCCTGGAGAAGACCACCCTCAACGCCCGCCGGGTCCTGACCCTCGCCGGCGTCACGGACGTGCCCGTCGCCGCCGGCTGCGCCCGGCCGCTGCTCCAGCCGCTGGCCGTCGCCGCGGACGTGCACGGCGAATCGGGTCTGGACGGACCGAGGTTTCCGCCGCCGACGGTGGACGTGGTGCCCGAGCACGCGGTGGACCTCATCCACCGGATCCTCATGGAACACCCCGAGCCGGTCACGCTGGTGCCCACCGCCCCGCTGACCAACATCGCCCTGCTGCTGACCCGCCATCCCGAGAGCGCCGCCCGCATCCGCGAGATCGTGCTGATGGGAGGCTCGGTGGGGCCGGGCAACCGCACGCCGGCGGCCGAGTTCAACGTCCACACCGATCCGGAGGCGGCCGCCGTCGTGTTCGGCAGCGGCGTACCGGTGACCATGTGCGGGCTCGACGTGACCCACCAGGCGCTGGTCACGCCCGAGGTGCTGGCCCGCTTCGAGGCCCTCGGCACCGAGATCGGCTCCGTCTGCGTGGAGCTGCTCACCTACTTCGCCGCCGCGTACCGCCGGCTGTGGGGCATGCCCCACCCGCCGCTGCACGACCCGGTGGCGGTGGCCCGGGTGATCGACCCGGCGATCGTGGGCTGCTCCGACGCCAACGTCGTGGTCGAGCTCCAGGGCGGCTACACCCGCGGCGCCACCGTCGTGGACCTCCACCAGTACGTGGGACGGCCCGTGAACGCGCGGGTCGGCACGACCCTGGACGCGGAGCTCTTCTGGGACCGCATGGTCGGCGCGGTGGCCGCCCTCGGCGCCCGCGGCTCCCGCGGCGCTTGAGCCGCTCAGCCCGCCACCGGGTACATCAGGCCGCGTCGCCCCTCGGGCGAGGTCAGCCACTCCAGCTTCTCGGCGGTGTCCGTGCCCGGCAGCGGGGTGTGCAGCACGATCGACAGGTCGGGCCGCGCGGGAACCCGCAGCTGGGTCGACTCCACGTGCAGCGCGCCGACGACCGGGTGCCGCATCTGCTTCTGCAGCTGGCCGCCGGGGCGGATGTCGCGGCGCTTCCACAACGCGGCGAACTCCGGGCTGAGTTCGAGTACCTCCGCGACCACCGCCCGGAACCCGTCGTCCCCGGGATGCTCCGAACAGGCCGCCCGGAACTGGGCCACGACATCGCACGCGACCCGGTCCCACTGCGGGGAACGGTCCTTGTAGATCGGGTCGGTGAAGAAGGCGACCAGGCAGTTCTGCACGGTCTCCGGGCTCATCCCGAAGACCAGTGCGGCCGCGTCGTTGTACATCACGGTGTTCCAGTAGGTGTCCATGATGTGCGCCGGGAAGGGCATCCAGGCGTCGATCAGCCGCCGCAGGCCGTCGCACATGTCCCGGTCCCCCGGGGCCACCTGCAGCGCGGGCGGGTTGAGCCCTGCGAGTACGTACAGGTGCCGCCGCTCGGCGCTGGTCAGCTTCAGCACCCGGCTCACGGAGTCCAGCACCTGCCCGGAAACGGTGATGTCACGGCCCTGTTCCAGCCACTGGTACCAGGAGACGCCGACCCCCGCGAGCACGGCGACCTCCTCCCGGCGCAGCCCCGGCGTGCGGCGGCGGGCCCCGCCGTCCGGCAGCCCGGCCTCGCCCGGCGAGATCCGGGCGCGCCGGCTCATCAGGAACTCCCGCAGCTCCGCCCGGCGGTGCTGGTCGATCGGCGTTGCCACGAACTCCCCCTGTTCGGCTCCCTGGTGGTGCCACCAACAGGATAAGTTCCCACTCTTCACGGGCATTCCCGGGCCGCGAGGGTGGTGGCCATGACGACAGACACACGGACCCCCACGGTCAGCGGGCCGCACACGGCGGCACCCGAGAGTACGCCCCGGCTCACCGGCCGGGCCAAGCTGGTCCTCTTCGTGCTCTGCGCCGCCCAGTTCATGGTGGCGCTCGACTTCTCCGTCCTGAACGTGGCGCTGCCCGCGCTCGGCAGGGACCTGGGCCTGAGCCGGTCCGGCCTCCAGTGGGCGGTGACCGCGTTCACCCTGCCCTCCGGCGGCTTCCTGCTGCTCTTCAGCCGGATCGGCGACCTGTACGGCCGCAAGAAGCTGTTCCTGGCCGGCCTCGCGGTCTTCACCGCGGCTTCCCTGCTCGCCACCTTCGCCTGGGACCCCGCCTCCTTCCTGGCCGGGCGCGCCCTGCAGGGCCTGGGGGCGGCCGTCATCGTGCCGACCGGCATGTCGCTGCTGACCACGACGTTCCCCGAGGGCCCACTGCGCGACAAGGCGCTCGGCATCTCCGGCACCCTGCTGTCCTTGGGCTTCACCGTCGGCATGGTGCTCGGCGGAGTCATGACCGACACCCTCGGCTGGCGCTCCACGATGGGCCTGCTCGCGGTCGCGGGGCTGCTCGTCCTGTTCCTCGCGCCGGGTCTGCTGTCCGAGTCGCGCACCCCGGAGCGGCCGCGCCTCGACGTGCCGGGCGCCGTCACCGTCACCGTCGGCCTCCTCGCCCTGATCTACGCCCTGTCGACGGCCGCCGAGCGCGGCTTCGGCGGCGCCGACGTCCGGGCCACCCTGGTGGCCGGGCTCGTCCTGCTCGCCGCGTTCGTGGTGGTGGAGTCGAAGTCCCCCGCCCCGCTGGTCTCGCTGCCGATGCTGGGGCGGCGCACGGTGGCGTGGGGCAACATCGGCGGTCTGGTGACGTTCTCGATGATGTCGACGGTCGTCTTCGTGCTGACCCTCTACCTCCAGGAGACGCTGCGCCTGTCCTCCTTCCTGACCGGGCTGGTCTTCGGCGTGCAGGGCGTCACCTCCGCCGTCGCCGGCGCGTACGCCCCCCGGTTCATCGGCCGCTTCGGCGCCCGCCGCGTCCTGATCGGGTCCCTGCTCGCCCAGGGCGCCTTCACCGGCGTGCTGCTCGGCGTGGGCGCGGAGTCGGGAGCCCTGCTCGCGGCGCTGGCCGTGTCGGTGGCCAGCATGGGCCACCTCGGCGCGATCATCTCGTACGGGGTGATCGTGACGAGCGGCGTGCCGGACGAGGAGCAGGGGCTCGCCACCGGTCTGGTGACCACCACCCAGCAGGTCGGCCTGACCGTCGGCATCCCGCTGCTCGGTGTCCTGGCCACCACGCAGGACGCCCTGTTCGACGGGGTGCGGCTGGTCCTGGGGATCGACGCGGCCGTCGTGATCGCCGCGGCCCTGCTGGTCGCGGCCGGTCTCGGCCGGCGGAAGGCCTGACGCGCGGCGGAGCGGGCCGGGGTACGGATGCCCCGGCCCGCTCCGGCGCGTCGCCGGCCGTGCCGGTGGCCGGCCCCGGGTGCGGGGCCGGCCCTTGTCGCTAGACGGTGGTGGAGAGGAAGGGGCTGTGCAGCCCTGCCGGGGCCGCCGCGCCGGCCGCGGGGTCCAGGAACCACTGGGGTCCCGGTGAGGCGGGTGCGCTGAGGGTCGGTGCCGGGGCGGGCTGGGCGCTGCCGGCCACGATGAGGGCGAGTAAGACCGCGGCGGCCTCGCTCTGCAGGATCCGGGCGGCCTGCCTCAGCCGGCCGGGGTCGGGGACGGGGATGGACAGGGCCACGCATTCGGCGTTCGGGCCCGAGGTGATGGGGACGGCCGCGCACACCGTGCCGAGGGCGTACTCCTGGAGGTCGAGCAGCGGGGCGTTGGGCCTGCGCGTGTCGAGCTGGTGGAAGAGGGCCTTCTCGCTGCCGATGGTGTGCCGGGTGAACTTGGACATCCGGTGGCGGTCCAGGTGGTCCTTCCTGTCGTCGTAGTCGAGCTGGGTGAGCAGGGCCTTGCCGACGGCGGAGGCGTGGGCCGCCGACCTGAAGTCGACCCATTCCTCGACGACGGGTGTGCCGGGACCGTCGGCGTACTGGGTGATGGAGACCTCGCCGTCGGTGTAGCGGGCCACGTAGACGGCCGCGCCGACGGCGTCGCGCACCCAGGCGAGGGTTTCCCTGAGGTGGCCGCGCCCGTCGCCGCCGGCCGCGTCGGTGAGCAGCAGGGCGTTGCCGGCGATGTAGGCGTCGGGCCCGGTCGGGGCGGCCAGGCTGGCGCGCACGAGCTGTTCCACGGCCCGGGCGATCACCAGTTGCGGCAGTTTCGTCTCACGGGCGATCTGGGTGAGGCTGACGCCGCCCGAGTACCGGTTGACCACCTCCAGGACGCGCAGCGCCTGGTGTACGGATTCCAGCGCGGCGGGGGCCGGCTGTCCTTCGGGGCTCTTGCGGGCGGCGTGCGTCAGGTGCGGCTGCTTGAGCGCTTCGAGTGCCCACGCGTTCGCCTCCCCGGTCAGGTGCAGGGGGTTGAGGCGTGCGTGGTGGGCCACGGCCACGGCGACCGGCGGGCTGGGGGTGAACACGTCCCCCAGGTCGGGGTGTTCGTGGTTGGGGCGCGCCGCGACCGCCTGGCGCAGCCGTGCGGGCAGCCGGTAGGGCGGCCGCGCGGCCCGGCCCGGCCCGCTGGTGAGGGAGCTGAGGTCCTGGGTGGTGATGGGCGGGGAGGTCCAGATCACGGAGGCGGCCAGGGCCGCTTCGAGGTCCTCCGGGATCTGCGGCAGGTGCGGCAGGTGCTCCTCGGCGGGCAGGGCCCCGGCCTGCTCCTTCCAGTGCCGGGCGGTACGGACCTCCGCGCGGGAGAGGTGGTGCAGGTAGAGGCAGTGCGCGGCGGTCCGGGAGCCCGCCCCGGCCGCGTACTGGAACCAGAACCGCGCGCCCTCCGTCCGCTCCGTCAGGTGGAGCAGACAGCCGAACAGCAGGGCCGAGTCCACGCCGTGGGGCCAGGATTCGGCGTGCAGGGCGAGCTCCGCGAAGTCCCGGCTCTCCACGAGGGACCAAGTGACGTCGTCCAGGACGCGGGCCGCCCGCACGTGGCAGGCGGCGTCCAGGACCAGTTCGTCGTGCTCGGCCGACGCGGCCTGCCCGCGGGCGGGCAGGTCCGGGCCGGTGACGCCGCCGATCGCGGAGCGGGCCCGGTCGGCCACGATCCGGCGGGCGATGCGGCGCCGGGCCGCTCCCTCGTCGTAGCCCGCGTACTCCTCCGCGATCACCTCGGCGTTCTTCAGGGCCGCGTCCAGTTCGCACAGCGGCATGTCACGGTCAGCAGGCATGTCGCTCACTGGTCATTCTCCTCTCCGGGGATCCAGTCCACCCCGAGCTTGCGGGACAGGGTTCGGCGTGCGCCGCGTACGTGCGAACGGACCGTCGCGGGGGAGATCCCCATCATCCGTGCGACCGTGTCGGAGTCGTTGCCCAGCAGGAACGCCAGCAGCACCACGTCGTACTGCCGCTCGGACAGCTCCGCGATGGCCGCGTACAGGCCGAGCTTGGACTCCAGCAGTTCGAGCCGTTCCCTCGACGAGCGGCGCAGGGCCGAGAACCACGCCGTCTCCACCATGGCCACCTGGCGGCCGAGGGCCGCCAGCCGGCGTTCGACGTGTTCGCGGAGCACGGCCCAGGCGAAGCCGTGCAGGCTCGCCTCCTTGAGGGCCTGGCGCCACACCTTCAGCAGGAAGGTGAACACGTCGTCGACGACTTCCTGCGCGTCCTTGGCGTTGCCCAGCTGGAGGTGGGCGTAGCGCAGGTACGCTCGGTGCTGCTGGGAGTGGAACGCGGTGAACTCCACGGGCAGGACGCCCGCCAGTTCACTGGAGACCGTCTGGTCCCCCGCCGGGTCGAACTCGCCTTCGCTCATGCACTCCCCCACCGTTGCTCGTCGCCGCCCTCCAGGGCGGTGGGTGTCACATCGCTCGAAAAAACATGGAACGTGGTGGTGACTATCAGCGCGAGGGCGACAATCTCGGCAGCATTCACTTCGGCGTGAAACCTTCCAACTGGTGTGTGGGGTGGTCGGCTGCCTGCCCCCGTGTGCGACAGCCGTGGAGCGGCAAGCGCCCCCCATCACCACCCCATCGGAAATCACGCCCGATCGTGCAAGCCGGTCCCGGAATTCTTCCGGAAGAGTGGCATCCGCCGCCCCGCACGCCCCCTTGGCACCAGCGCGCGCCCCCGTGCACGGGTACGCGCCCCGCACCGGGCCGTGCCTGTGCCTGTGCCTGTGCCTGCGGGTGCCGCGCCCTTTCCTGGGGGAGACTCGGTCCCACTGCCGCGCCGGGCCCGCCGGCGCTCCCGAGGAGGTTCCGCGTGAACTGGACGCTCGAAGTGGTCCCGGTACCCGTCACCGACATGGACCGGGCCAAGGAGTTCTACGCCGACGCGGTCGGCTTCGGGGTGGACCTCGACTCCGAGGTCGCCCCCGGTGTGCGCGTCATCCAGCTGACCCCGCCCGGGTCGCGGTGCTCGGTGGCGCTCCTGAAGGGGATGCCGCCCGCGCCCGGCACGGCGGTGATGGCGCCGGGCACGCTGCACGGCCTCCAGCTCTGCGTCACCGACATCGAGGCGGCCCGCGCGGAACTGGTGGCGCGGGGTGTGGACGTCTCCCCGGTGCGCCACCTCGGGGCGGCCGGCTGGGAGGACGGGAAGGGCGACACGTGGAACTCGTTCCTGACCTTCCGCGACCCGGACGGCAACGGCTGGGTGGTCCAGGAGGCGCCGTCGGAGCTGGCGCAGCGCTGAGGGCGCTCCGGCCCGGCCTCAGTCCTGGGCGCGGGCGGTGACCGGCGCGTCGGTGCGGTCGCCGAGGAACTCGTACCAGCGGCGCTGGAGGCACAGGTAGCGGGTGTCCGCCTCGGCGAGGTCGAGGAAGGAGTCGACGGTCGCGGCGAGGCGCTCGCCGAGCCCCCGGTCGCCCAGCGCGCCGTCCTCGGTGAACTCCTGGTGGGCCATCGCCAGGCTGAACATGTCGGGGTAGACCCGCGCCCCGAGGTGTTCCAGCGGGACGCGCAGCGCCCACAGGCCCCGGTTGCCGCCGACCATCGAGGGCGAGGCGGACACCAGCAGGACCTGCTTGTCCTTGAAGGGCTGCGGCCGGACGCGGGAGACCCAGTCGACGGCGTTCTTGAGGACGCCCGGGACGGAGGCGTTGTACTCGGGCGAGGCGATCACCAGGGCCTGCGCCGCCTCGATCCGCTCGCGCAGGGCCAGTGCGCCCGGCGGCACGCCCTCGTCGGCCTCCAGGTCGCCGTCGTACAGCGGCATGGGGAAGTCGGCGAGCATGGCGGGCTCGGCGGTGGCGCCCGCCCGCACCACCAGGCTCGCGACCAGCGCGGCCAGGCGCGCGTTGACCGAGCCGGTCCGGGAGGAGCCCGAGAGCACGAGCACGTGCAGCGAGGCCCTCCCGGTGAGTTCCCCGTCGTGGGGGCGGGCCGGGTCCGACGGGAAGCGGTCCTGGTCGGTGGTGTTCACGGCTGTCTCCCTTGCCGGTGCGCGGCCTGCGCTGACGGAGGCGGGGTGCCCGAAGCGGACTGTACGGTGCCGCCGGCCGGGACCGGGGCCGGGCGCACCGTGTCCCGGCGGTACGGCGGGCGGAGATCACCCGGGTGCCCGGCACGGCTGCGCGGCGCGCCGCCCGGTGCTCTCGCAGACTCGGGGCAGCGCCGCGCGGTGCGGTGCGGTGGCCGGAGGAGGACCGTGGTGGATGTGGGACGACGTGCCGCGATGGCGGCGCTGCTGGCCGCGGGTCTGGTGCCCGCCCTTGGTGCCGTGGCCGCCGCGGCGGGACCGCGGCCGCCGGCGTCACTGCTCGGGCGGGAGATCCGGCGGCTGCCCACCGCGCGCAGGGTGGTGGCGCTCACCTTCAACGCCGCCTGGGACGAGAGCGGTCTCGACACCGTCCTGACGGAGCTGCGGCGGCGGAAGGCGGCCGCCACCTTCTTCCCCACCGGCCTGTACGCGAAGGCCCGTCCCGCGGCCGTGCGGGCGATGGCCGCCGCCGGGCACGGGCTGGGCAACCACTCCCACAGCCACCCTTACTTCGACGACCTCGACACGGCGGAGCGGGCTCGGGAGGTGCGGACCGCCGACGCGGCGATCCGTACGGCGTCCGGGGCCGAGCCGCTGCCGTTCTTCCGGTTCCCGTACAGCTCGACCACAGAGGACGCGGTGGAGGACGTCAACGACCTGGGTTATGCGGCGATCGAGTTCACCAACGACACGAACGGCTACCTGGGTCCGGCCGGCGGGATGACGGTGGACAAGGCGGTCCGCAGGGCTGTGGGTTCCCTGGGCCCCGGGGCCATCCTGCAGATGCACGTGGGCAGCAGCGCGGGTGACGGGGTCGTCCTCGACGCGCAGGCCCTGCCGCGGATCATCGACGCGGCGCTGGAGGAGGAGTACGCGATCGTCGACCTGCGCGAGTTCCTCGCGGCCGCGCCGTGACGGGCGACCGCCCGCCCCCTCGGCCGCGGGGCCGTGGGAGCGGGCGGTCGGAGTGTCACGTCCGTGCGGTCAGGGCGCCGGAGCTACCACCAGATGACGACGTAGCCGTCGCCGCCGGGCTGTCCGCCGCTTCCGCCGAGGCTGGGAGTGCCGCCTCCCGCCCCGCCGTCGCCGCCCTCGGCGCCGCCCGGGGGCAGGGCGACGATGCCGTCGGCGGGGGCTCCGCCCAGGCCGATCGCCGTACCCGCGCCACCGGGCGAACCGGCACCGCCAGCGCGGTTCACGCCGCCCGTGGTGCAGGAGCCGTTGCCTCCCGCTCCACCGGCGCCGCCGGCACCCGGGGTGGTGGTGCCGCCGCCACCACCACCACCGCCACCGCCACCGGTGGCGGTGGCGAGGGTGGTGTTGGTCGCCGTCGCGACGACGGTCGTGTTGCCGCCCTGGTCACCGGAGTCGCCCGCGGTGCCGGTGGTGCCGCCGGCCCCGCCGTCGCCGCCGGACCCGCCGTCGCCGACGTCCACGCCGTAGTCGGCCAGCGGGCGGACGTTGAGGGTGCACCAGGTGAAGCCGCCGGCGCCACCGCCACCGCCCGCGCCGCCCGGGCTGGTGGCGGAGGCGCCACCGCCGCCGCCACCGCCGCCGCCGGCGCCCCAGGCCTGGACGAACACGGTGGTGACGCCCGCCGGGACGGTGAAGGTGTTGTCGGAGGTGAACTGCCGCAGACCGTGCGGGAACTGCGAGGGCTTCTTCTTGTGGTCGTCCCTGCCCTTGTCCGGGTTCCTCTGCTTGTCCTGGACCGACGGCGCGTTGTGGCCCGACGGCTTGGGGCCGTCGGCGGAGGCCGCCGGGGCGATCGCCACCAGCTGGGCGCTGAGGGCGGTCGCGGCGGCGATGGAGGCGAGCAGCACCCGCGACCGGGTCCGGGACCGTTGGGACACCTTGTGAGCGTTCAGGTTCATGACTTCCTTCCCCGCCGACGCCGAGGAGCGCCGCGGGAGCGCGAGGGAACGGTTGCGTGGGCCCCCGTGGCCCGTTGGCCGGGCCGGGTGCCTCTCCACGCGCTGCACATATCACCGCTCCCCGCCACCCGGGCCGGCCCGACAGGCCGCGGGTGTGGGCCGGTCAGGTGAGCGGTTCGTCAACACGGAGCAACCCCGCCCTCCCCCGTGGGGAGCGGTCCGGTGCGGGTGGAACGGCGGGGTCGGGGTGCGGCGGCGGCCGGGGCATGGGGCAGGATGACAGTTCCGTTCGGAATGCGTACATCCGCTCCAACGTGGCTGCGCACAACACGACCTGACAGGTGACAAGGTGACGACACAGCACATACGGCGGCCGGCGGCGGCCCGTTCCCTCGCCCTCCACGGTGCGGGGGCCGGCCGGTGACCCGGGACCTCGTCCTGCACGACTGGGTGGTGGCCGGCATCGCGCTGGCCACCGGTGGTGTGGCCGGTCTGGTGCTGCGGGCGCTGATGAAGTGGCTGGCCAAGCACGCGAGCCGGACCAAGTGGAGCGGGGACGACGTCATCGTCGACGCGCTGCGGACCGTCGTCCCCTGGGCGGCCGTGCTCGCCGGGGCCGCGGTGGCCGCTTCGGCGCTGCCCCTCACCGCGCGGGTCGGGGGCGTGATCGACCAGTCGCTGATGGCGGTGCTCATCGTCATCGCCACCCTCAGCGCGGCGCGGGTCGTGGCGGGTCTGGTGCAGTCGGTGGCGGCGTCCCGTACGGGTGTCGCGGCGTCCGCGACCATCTTCGTCAACATCACGAGGATCGTGGTGCTGACGATGGGTGTCCTCGTGGCCCTGGAGACCCTCGGGGTGTCCATCGCCCCGCTGGTCACCGCTCTCGGGGTGGGCGGTCTCGCCGTCGCGCTGGCCCTGCAGGACACCCTCGCCAACCTCTTCGCGGGGGTGCACATCCTCGCCTCGAAGACCGTCCAGCCGGGTGACTACATCCGTCTGACCAGCGGTGAGGAGGGGTACGTCGTCGACATCAACTGGCGTAACAGCGTGGTGCGCAACCTGTCGAACAACCTGGTGATCATCCCGAACGGCCGCCTCGCGCGGACGAACATGACCAACTACAGCCAGCCCGAGCAGAAGCTGTCGATCCTGGTCCAGGCCGGGGTCGGCTACGAGAGCGACCTGGAGCACGTGGAGCGGGTGACCCTCGACGTCGTCGACAGCGTGATGGCCGACATCGTCGGCGGGGTCCCGGACCACGAGGCCGCGGTCCGCTTCCACACCTTCGGGGACTCCAGGATCAACTTCACGGTGATCCTGGGCGTGGGCGAGTTCAGCGACCAGTACCGGATCAAGCACGAGTTCATCAAGCGCCTGCACCAGCGGTACCGGGCGGAGGGCATCTCGATCCCCGCGCCCGCGCGCACCGTCTCGCTCCGGCAGGACGAGGCGGGGGCGCCGCTGTCCGTCCCGCCGTTGCCGCACCAGCGGGACGCGTCGTCCGAGGTGCTGGCGGACCGGCGGCGGTAGCCGGCCATGGGACCGGGGGCCTGCGGGCGTCAGCCCACCCAGGCCCCTGTCATGGCCTGGACGGCCGAGCCGTCCAGGTCCGCGAGCTTGAGGCCGACGAAGTCGCGGGCCCAGTCGGAGGTCTGGACCCGGAAGGCGGGCTTCTCCGCGGTCAGGGCCTGCGTGATCGGCGCGGCCGCCTCGGCCGGGGTCTGGGCCCCGGCGAACGACGTGACCGTGCGCTCGACGTACGTCCGCAGCGCCGGGGCGTAGGGGCCCGCCGCGGTGAGCAGGGCGGGCACGTCCACGCCGATGGTGTTGACGAACTCGCTGGCCACCGCGCCCGGTTCGACGAGGGTGACGGCGACGCCGGCGGTCGCGGCGACGGGGGCGAGGGACTCCATGAAGCCCTCGACGGCGAACTTGGCGGCGCAGTAGGCCTCGTTGAAGGGCTGGCCGATCACGCCGCCGACGCTGGTGACCGTGATCAGGCGGCCGCGCGAGGCGCGCAGGTGCGGCATCGCGGCGCGGGTGACCTGGACGACTCCGAAGAAGTTGACCTCCATGGTGGCGCGGACGTCCTCGACCGTGTCCTGTTCGATCGTCCCGACCCGGCCGGCGCCGGCGTTGTTGACCACCGCGTCGAGCCGTCCGTGCTCGGCGAGCACCTCCTCCAGGCAGGCGTCGATGGACGCGGGGTCGACCACGTCGAGCCGTTTGACCTGGACCAGGTCCTCGACCCCCGCCTCGGCCGCGGCCCGGCGCAGCGGGCCGGCCTTCGCGGTGTCGCGCATGGTGGCGACGACCTGCCAGCCGGCCTGGGCGGCGAGGACGGCGGCCGCGAGGCCGATGCCGGAGGAGGTGCCGGTGATCAGGACGGTGTTCGGGGTGCCGGTGGTGTTCATGGGGCGGGCTCCGGGGACGAGGGAGGAATTAGGTGTGTGCACACACAATATATTTACGTGTGTACACACGCAAGCGGCTAGGCTGCCGGGTATGGCGCGCACAGACCTCACCCTGGGTGACCTCACCGCCCGCGACCACGCCTTCTACGGCCTGATCTGGGCGGGCACCACCCTCTCCGCCCGCATCGACCAGGAACTCACGCGGGCCCACGGCCTGCCGCTGTCCTGGTTCGAGGTGATGCTGTGGCTGAACGGCCAGAGCGAGCCGGTCGCCGCCTCCGCGCTGGGGGCCAAGACCCTCCTCAGCCGCAGCCAGGTGTCCCGGGTCGTCGACCAGCTCCAGGCCCGGGGCCTGGTCGACCGGGTCCCCTCCCCCACGGACGCCCGCTCCGTGTGCGTACGCCTCACGGCCGAGGGCCGCCGCGCCTTCGCCGAGGCGGACGCGACCCGGCGGGGGGCGCTGCGGGAGGTCTTCGACGACCGCCTCGACGACGCGGACATCGCCGCCCTCGAAACCGTGTGGGCGAAGCTCAAGCGCCGCTGACGCATACGCGGGCGAGCCCTCGCCCCGGCGGCGGTCAGGGCAGCTCGGCGAGGGTCCCCTCGCCGAGGAGCGCCACGGGGCCGCCCACCTCGACGCCGCGGATGTCCGTTCCGCTCCCGTACGCGGCGACGGTCATCTCGCTGGGCCGGCCGGTGAACCGCCCCTGGCCCAGCACCACGGGCTCGCCGTCGCCGGTGCGGCCGTGGCGGCGCAGGTACGCGGCCGCGCAGCCGGCCCCGCTGCCGGTCGCCACGTCCTCCACCGCACCGTCGTTGGTCCAGTGCCGCCCCTCCAGGGCCTCGGCGTCGAGGAGGTACGCGTAGTCGGCGCCCAGGCCCGCGAGCGGGGCGTCGAGCGGGGCGGTGATCCTGGCCCGGGCCAGCGCGTCCCCCCGTACGGGGAGGACCAGGTAGCGCAGTCCGGTCGACACGGTCTCCGGGGGCAGTGCGGGGTCCAGGTCACGGGCGTCCAGGGAGAAGCGGGCGGCGATGGCGGCGGCGTCCTCGGCTCCGGTGCGGCCGAGGAACGCCGCGGGCCCCTGGTCGAGCACGGCCGCGTACCGGCGGCGCGGCGCCCGGGTGCGGGTGGCGACCCGCACGGTGCGTGTGCTCAGGCGCAGGGTCCAGGTGGCGGCACCGGCACCGGGGGCGTCCAGGGCGTGCAGCACGCCGGCGGCCCCGATGAGGGGGTGGCCCGCGAAGCCGAGTTCCCCGGTGAGGTCGAAGACCCGTGCCCGGCAGGTGCGCGGGCGCGCGGGGTCGCGTACCAGGAAGACCGATTCGAAGTGGCGCAGTTCCCGGGTGATGGCCAGCATCTGAGCGGCGGTCAGTGCTCCGGCGTCGGGGAACACCGCGAGACTGTTGCCGCTGTAGGGGCGGGGGGCGAAGACGTCGACGTGGTGGTAGCGCATCGGGGACCTCACGGCCGGACGAGGGACGGGGCGGCGGGAGCGGCGGCGGGGGCGGGCGGCAGTTCGCGGGCGGTCCGGAGCGGCGAGAGGAGGAGGGGGAGGACGGCGAGGAGCTCCCCCAGGGCGCCGGTCCACATGGCCGGCCGGGCCCCGAGCCACTGCCCCAGCAGTCCGCCTGCCAGGGCGCCGACGGGCATGGCGCCCCACACCACGAAGCGGAACGTCGCGGCGGTGCGGCCGAGGAGGGGCTCGGGGCACACCCGCTGCCGGTACGCGACCGAGCTGATCTTGAAGGTCATGAAGGCGGTCCAGCCCAGTCCCTGGAGGGCGACGGCGGCCGCGAACCGCCAGTCGTCCCGGTAGAGGGGGACGGCCGACAGCCACAGCACCCCGCTGACGATCACGGACGCGCACATGGCCCGGCCATGGCCGAACACGGCGGCGACGCGCAGCGTGAGCAGGCTGCCGAGGAGGCCGCCCAGTGCCTCGGCGGTGAACACGGCCGCGCACAGCAGCGGGGACAGCCCGAGCTCCCCCGCGAGCAGCACCATCAGCATGGCGGCGCCGAGGGTGCCGAACAGGTTGGAGACGGCGGAGGCGAGGGTGAGCGCCCGCAGGGTCCGGTCGCCGAGGACGAAGCGCAGCCCCTCGGCGATCTCGGCGCGCAGGCTGGTGGCGCGCCGGGCGGCCGGGCGCGGCTCGGGCCGGCGGATCCGGGAGACGAAGAGCGCCGAGAGGAGGTAGCTGACGGCGTCGACGGCGAGGGCCACCGGCGCGGTCAGGGCGCCGACCAGGGCCCCGCCCAGGCCCGGCCCTCCGACCTGGGTGATGTTCCGGGTGGCTTCCAGCCTGATGTTGGCGTCCGTCAGGCGGTCCGCGTCGACCAGGCGCGGCAGCGCGCTCTGGGCGGCCACGTCGAAGAAGACCGTGCACACCGACATCCCGAACGCGACGGCGTACAGCTGGGGCAGCGACAGCACGTCCAGCCAGGCGGCCGCGGGGACGGACAGCAGCAGGGCGGCGCGGCCCAGGTCGCCCGCGATCATCAGGGGGCGGTGGCGCAGCCGGTCCACCCAGGCGCCGGCGGGCAGGCCGATCAGCAGGAAGGCCAGGTACTCGGACATCACGAGCAGTCCGGCCTCGAAGGCGGTGGCGTCCAGGGCGCCGATGGCCACGAGGGGCAGCGCGAGGAGGGTCACGGCGGAGCCGGCCTGGCTCACCGTGTCGGCGGTCCAGAGCCGGCGGAAGTCGGCGTGGAGGGGGTGGTGGTTCTTCATGTCCGCGAAGATGTCGGGCGCGGGGGTGGTGGGGCCAATGTTTTAGGCTGGGCGAAAAGGTCCTGCTGGTGGGGGTGGGTACGTGGGTGAAGTGCGGTTCGGGGTGCACGACATCGCGGGCATCAGGTTCGCGGTCTCGCCGCTGTGGGAGACCGTCGCGGGCTTGCGGGCCACCGCCGATCCGGGGCGGCACGCGGTCCATCTGCCGTGGATCAAGTCGGCGTTGCCGCTGCGCGAGGACCGCTCCCTCGCCGGGCGGATCGCGCCGCTGCGCGCCGCGGCCGCCTCTCCGGGGTTCGCCACTCCGCCGCCGCGCTGTCCGCTGGCCGAGTTCGAGGAGGAACTGGCCCTGATGGGGGCCGCGCCGGAGCTGGGCGAGGCCCTGCGGGCCTGGTGGGAGGCGGCGGTCCGGCCGTACTGGCCGCGGATCCGGGCCGTGCTGGAGGCGGACATCGCGTACAGGACGCGCCAGCTCGCCGAGGACGGCATCCAGGAGGTGTTCGCCCGCCTCCACCCGTCGCTGCGCTGGACCGGCGACCGGCTGGTGTCCCCGGAACTGCCCCCGGCCGGGCCGGATCTCGGCGGTACGGGGATCGTCCTGGCCCCCAGCGCGTTCGCCGCGCGCTGCCACCTGCTGGCCGGGACCGCGACCGCGCCCTGCGCGCTCGTGTACCCGGCGCGGGCCGTGGGCGGCCTGTGGGAGCGGCGGGGCACCTGCGCGGACGGCCTGGCCCGGCTGCTGGGCCGCAGCCGGGCCCGGCTCCTCGCCCTCACCGGCTCGCCGAGCACCACCACTCAGCTGGCGGCCCTCAGCGGGCTCAGCCTCGGCGCGGTGTCCCAGCACCTCTCGGTGCTGCGCGACGCCGGCCTCGTCACGAGCCACCGCTACCGGCGCGAGGTGCACTACACGGCGAGCGAGCTCGGCACCGCCCTGCTGGACCGGGGCCCGCCCGTCGGCGCGCCGCTCAGCCGGTGAACAACTGGCGCATCTTCAGGGCGAGTTCGTACATCCCGTAGCCGAAGGGGATCCCGGTCCAGAGCCAGGCCACGGCGAACAGCACACGACGCCGGCCGGTCACAGGGCTGCTCCCTTCCCCGCGACGGGCAGGGCCGTCGGACCCGCGGCCAGGGGTTCGTAGTGGCGCGGGTGCACGGGCCGTACGAGTTCGTTGGCGACGAACCCGGCCGCGAGGAGGCCGATCATGACGAGGAACGAGGTTCCGTAGAGGGCGGGGCCGGTCCGCCCGGCCGCCTTCCCGGCGTCCGCCACGGCGTTGACGATGAGCGGGCCGAGGACGCCGGCCACCGACCAGGCCGTCAGCAGCCGGCCGTGGATCGCACCGACCTGGTGGACGCCGAAGAGGTCCTTCAGATAGGCGGGGACCGTGGCGAACCCGCCGCCGTAGAAGGACAGGATGACGGCGGCGCAGGCGATGAACAGGGTCTTGGAGGAGTTGCCGGTCAGGGCGATGACGAGGTACATCAGCGCGCCGGCGCCCAGGTACACGCGGTAGATCCGCTTGCGGCCGACGAGGTCCGAGGCCGAGGACCATACGAAGCGGCCGAGCATGTTGGCGAGGGAGAGCAGCCCGACGAACCCGGCCGCGGCGCCCGCGGCGACCGGCGCCGACGTGCCGGCGAAGAAGTCCGTGATCATCGGGGCGGCCTTCTCCAGGATGCCGATGCCGGCGCTCACGTTGGTGCAGAGGACCACCCAGACGCACCAGAACTGCGGGGTGCGCAGCGCGCCGCGGGCGGACACCCGGGGGCCGGCCGCCGGCTGGTCGCCGCTCGGGGGTACGGCCCCGGGCGGCACCCAGCCCGGCGGCGGCAGCCGTACCAGCAGCACCCCGAAGGCCATGAAGACGGCATAGCCGGCCCCCATGACGAGGAAGGTCCTCGAGATCCCGGCGGAGTCCCGGCCGAACGCGCCGAGCAGCCGCGCCGTCCAGGGGGCGGCGATCAGCGCGCCGCCGCCGAAGCCCATGATGGCGATGCCGGTGGCCATGCCGGGCCGGTCGGGAAACCACTTGATCAGGGTGGAGACCGGCGAGATGTAGCCGATGCCGAGGCCGATCCCGCCGACGCAGCCGTAGCCGAGGACGACGATCCAGTACTGGCGGGTGGCCGCGCCGAGGGAGGCGACGAGGAACCCGGAGGTGAAGCAGACGGCCGACACGGTCATGGCCCAGCGCGGGCCGTGGCGTTCGACCAGGGTGCCGCCGAAGGCCGCGGAGAGCCCGAGCATCACGATCGCGAGCTGGAACGGCAGGGCGGAGGCGGTTCCGGAGAGCCCGAGGGAGGTCTCCAGCGGCGGTTTGAAGACGCTCCAGGCGTAGGCCTGGCCGATGGCGAGGTGGACGGAGAGGGCGGCGGGCGGAACGAGCCAGCGGCTCCAGCCCGGTGGGGCGGGCGTACGCAGTCCGGCGAGCATGCCGCGGACCGTACCGCACCGGCGCGCCGCCCGGTGAGTGCCCGCCGGGCCGTTCTCCACCGGTATGTTCGCCCTCCCTGCCCTGTGGACGAGGAGACGGCGTGACGGTGAGCGAGGAGAAGGCCGTGGGCGTGGGCCCGGCGGGCATCGAGGTGGCCTACGAGCGCTGGGGGGACGGGCAGGCTCCGCCCGTGCTGCTGGTCATGGGCATCGCCCTCCAGATGCACGGCTGGCCCGACGACTTCTGCGCGGAGCTGACGGGGCGCGGCGTACAGCTGATCCGGTTCGACAACCGCGACGCCGGCCTGTCCACGCACTTCCCCGACGCGCCGGTGCCCGACGTGCCGGCGGCGCTCGCGGGCGACCTGTCGTCGGCCTCGTACTCCCTGTCCGACATGGCCGGCGACGCGGTGGGCCTGCTGGACGCGCTGGGGCTGGACAGCGCCCACGTCGTCGGCCTGTCGCTGGGAGGCGCGATCGCCCAGATGATGGCGATCGAACACCCGGGCCGGGTGCGGTCGCTGACGTCGCTGATGTCCACGACGGGCGACCCGGCGGTGGGGCGGCCGGACGCCGGGGCGCTGGGCGCGCTGGCGGGGCCGGCGCCGAAGAGCCGTGAGGAGGCGGTCGAGCGGACGGTCAACGCGGTGCGGGTGCTGGGCTCGCCGGGGTTCCCCTTCGACGAGGCGGCGGTGCGCGAGCGCGCCGCCCGCGCCTTCGACCGGTCGTACGACCCGCTCGGCGTCGCCCGCCAGGCCGTCGCCTCGGTGGCGTCGGGCGACCGTACGGCGCGGCTGCGGTCGCTGCGGCTGCCCACGCTGGTGATCCACGGTGCCGACGACCCGATGTGCGACGCGAGCGGCGGCCGGGCCACCGCCGCGGCCGTACCGGGCGCCGAGCTGGTGGTCTTCGCCGGTATGGGCCACGACCTGCCGCGGGCGCTGTGGCCCGCGATCGCCGCCCTGATCACGGACCTCGTCCACCGCACCGAGGCGGGCCGCTGAACCGGCCTAGACCGCCAGGTGTGTGACGGGGGCCGGGTGGTCGGTGTGGACGGTCGCGGCCGCCATCCTGGGGATCGCCCGGATCAGGGCGTGCTCGGCGGCGAGCGCGAGTTCGTGCGCCTGGACGACGGTCAGGTGGGCGCCGACCACGATGTCGGCCTCGGCACGCAGGGTGTGGCCGATCCACCGCATGCGCAGCTGTCCGACGCCGAGCACCCCGGGCACGTCCCGCAGGGCGTGCTCGGCGGTGTCCACGAGGGCGGGGTCGACGCAGTCCATCAGCCGGCGGCAGACCTCGCGGGCGGCGTCCTTCAGGACCAGCAGGATGGCGAGGGTGATGAGCAGGCCGACGACCGGGTCGGCGGCCCGCAGGCCGGCCGCGGAGCCCGCGGCCCCCAGCAGGACGGCCAGTGAGGTGAACCCGTCGGTGCGGGCGTGCAGGCCGTCGGCGACCAGGGCGGCGGACCCGATCCGCCGGCCGGTGCGGATGCGCAGCCGGGCCACCCATTCGTTGCCGGCGAAACCGGTCAGCGCGGCCGCGCAGACCGCCCACAGGTGGGTGACCTCCCGGGGGTGCAGGAGCCGGTCGACGGCGGTCCAGGCGGCGAGGGCGGCGGACGCGGTGATGGCCAGCACGATGAGCACGCCCGCCAGGTCCTCGGCGCGGCCGTAGCCGTAGGTGTAGCGGCGGTTGGCGGCGCGCCGGCCGAGGACGAAGGCGATGCCCAGCGGTACGGCGGTCAGCGCGTCGGCGGTGTTGTGGACCGTGTCGCCGAGCAGCGCGACCGACCCGGACAGGGCGACGGTCACGGCTTGGGCGGCGGCGGTCGCCCCGAGCACCGCGAGGGAGATCCACAGCGTGCGCATGCCCTCGCGGGAGCCCTCCATGGCCGCGTCGACCTTGTCGCCGGCGTCATGGCGGTGCGGGGTGAGCAGGTGCCGCAGCCCGCGCCGCCGTCCGTGCCGGTGCTCGTGGCCGTGGTCGTGATCGTGGTGGTCGTGGTCGTGAGGGTGGTGGTCGTGCCGGTGCCGGTGCGTGGAGGTGCTCCGATTGCCGTCCATGGGGCCTACGTTGGCACAGGGAACCCATTGCGGCCACAGCCGTCGTACCCGCTGTGACCAGGTGCGACGGCCTCGCACCTGCGCACCCTGTTAACGTGCGGCCATGCGCGCCCCCATCGGTCCCTTCGAAGACGCCCGCCCCGCCCCCGACTGCCTGCCCGAACTGGTCGGCCCGGTCGCCGGGGCCGTACGCGGCCTCGACGGCGAGGACCCGGCCGCGGCCCGGCAGATCGTCTACGTGGACACCGACCCGGCGATCGCGGACACGGCCGCCTTCGTCGAGCACTACGGGCGGGAGCTGCTGGGCCGGTCCGCGAACTGCGTGGTGGTCGCCGCCAAGCGGGGCGGCGAGACGACCCTGGCCGCCTGCCTGGTGCCGTCGGCGGCGCGGGCCGATGTGAACGGGGTCGTCCGGCGGCACCTGGGGGCCCGCAAGGTGTCCTTCGCGCCGATGGCCACGGCCGTGGAGCTGACCGGCATGGAGTACGGCGGGATCACCCCGCTGGGCCTGCCGGCCGACTGGCCGCTGCTGGTGGACGCGGCGGTCGGGGACATGCCGTACGTCCTGGTCGGCAGCGGCCGCCGGCGCGGCAAGCTGATCGCCCCGGGCGGGCTGTTCGCCCGGCTCCCTGGTGCGCAGCTGGTGGAGGGCCTGGCCCTCGCGCCGTAGCCGGCGGCGAGGGCCCGCCGCGCTCCGGCCCGTCAGAGCGGGTCGCCGAGGGGCCCGTACTCCGCTTCCAGGTTCTCGGCCCAGTGCGCGGCGAAGTCCGGCTGTGAGCCGTCGGCGTCCGTGAAGCCGTACTCCCGGTAGAGGCCCCAGGTGGCCAGGGCGCGGCCGGACTTGGCCATGACGTCGGGGTCGGCGGCGAGTGCGGCAACGGCCCGGCCGAGGTAGGCCGGGGTTTCGGAGTGGGCGAAGTTCGGGTCCTTGGCGGCGCCGTCGCGCCAGTTGTCCTCGGTGACGCCGAAGTGCTCCAGCAGGGCCTCCGAGCGCAGGAAGCCGGGGGTGAGGGCCACGGCCGCGACGCCGTGGGGCCGCAGTTCGGCTGCCTGTGCGACGGCGAGGCGGATGACCGCGGACTTGGCGAGGTCGTAGAAGAACGTGCCGCGGTAGCGGGCGGTGTTGCCGTCGGTGACCTCCACGACCAGGCCGCTGCCCCGGGCGACCATCAGGGGGAGGGCGTACCGGCTGGTGACGATGTGGGTCTCCACCGCCTGCCGCAGCAGCCGCAGGCCGGTGTCGAGGTCCTGTTCCCACAGGGGGTGTTCCCAGTCGGTCAGCGGGTCCCCGCCCCAGACGGAGTTGACCAGGACGTCGAGCCGTCCGTCCTGTTCGGCGGCGATCCGGTCGACGAGCGCCCGCACCTCCTCGGGGCTGCTGTGGTCGGTCCGGACGGGGATGCCGAGGCCGCCGGCCGCGGTGACCCGCTCGGCGGTCTCCTCGATCGTTTCCGGGCGGTCCAGGGCGGAGCGTCCGCCAGTGCTGCTGCGGCCGGTGACGTAGACCGTCGCGCCGGCGGCGCCGAGTTCGACCGCGATCCCCCGGCCGCCGCCGCGGGTGCCGCCGGCGACCAGCGCCACCTTCGCGGCCAGTGGGCGTACGTCCTTCGTCATATTTCCTCCTGGTCATGGGCGTGGTGGGACGGGACGTGCGGGGACAGTGCGACGCCGAGCTCGTGCCGGAGCCGCTCCCGCAGCGTGCCCTCACGGTCGAGCGCCCAGGTCAGGCCGGTGCCGGCGGTGACCGCCTGGACGGTGCGGGCCAGCGCCGCGACGTCCGTCCCGGCGCGGAGCTCGCCCGCGGCGGCCGCCTCCGCCAGCAGCTCCGCGACGGCCCGCGTCCGCGCCCGGTGTACGGCGAGGGCGCGCTCGTAGAGCTCCGGATCGGTGAGGTCCGCGCACAGGAACGCCAGGTGGTGGGCGAAGCTCTCCGGGGTGGCCATCTCGGACACCGCCTCCACCGTGAGCGCGGTCAGGGCCCCGAGCGCGGAGTCGTGGTCCTGCCGTACCCGCCCGGCCCACTCGCCGGCCTCCCTGGCGGACCGGTCGGCGAGGGCCAGCAGCAGGCCTCGCTTGGACCCGAACCGCTGCACCAGGGTGCCCGGCACCAGCCCGACCTCGCGGGCCACGGCGGCGAGCGTGAGCCCGGCGGGTCCCACGCGGCCCATGACCCGGGCCGCCGCCCCCAGGATCACGGCGTCTTCGACCCCTCGGGGACGCGCCATCACCGCACCTCCGTTCCGTCCGCCCCATTAATAAATGCCTGTTCATTTATTAAAGCGTGCGATCTCCGTCCCGGCAAGCACCGGGGCTCAGAAGAGGGCCGTGAGGAGCCCGACGAGGAGGCCGGCCGCCAGGCCCAGCACGACCACGGCCACCATCGCGGCCAGCGCCGCGAGCACGAAGCCGCCCCCGTCCACGGCCCGGCCGCGGCGGGCGCAGGCCGTCAGCCAGGCCGCCAGGGCGAGGAAGGGGACGAGGAGCAGTCCGGTCGCCACGCCCAGGTTGCCGACGGCGAAGCCCGACAGCTCGTACGCCTTCCCCCGCGCGGTGCGGACCTCCACCTCGGAGCCCGGCCGGTGCTCCTCCGCGGCCGTCTCCAGCAGGATCTCCTCCTGCGGTCCCCCTCCCCCGCGGACCGGGGTGTAACGGCCCTTGCACTGCGTGCCGGCCGCGTAGCCCTCCACGTCGGCGGCCTCGTAGCACTCGGCGATCGTCACGACCCCGTCCACGGGGCCGAAGCCGAGCACGGCGGCCAGCTGCGGGCCGGGCAGGAGCCAGACCAGCCAGGCGGCGAGGACGAGGGTCGCCACCGATCCGAGCGCCGCCGCGCCCCGGGCCGCACCACGCGCACCGTCCCGCACCCCGCACCCCCTCCCCCGCTGGGCCATACCCGTGGCGGCGGCTGCCTAACGCGGGAGGTGCCCAAGTAGCCACCGTCCGCCATCCGCCATATGGGGTGCCGACGCCCCCGCGGGGTACCGCGCGGCTCCTAGGATGAGGCCCGCTGCGGATCGGGAGCGCCGCAGCACGGGTCCACAGGCAGGGAGTTGACGAATGAAGCGGTTGCGCGCACTGGTGGCGGTCGGGGTCCTGGCACTGGCATCGGCGGGGGCGGGCACGGCCCAGGCCGACGCCTTCTCGCCCGGTTCCGGCCCGGACGGCTGCCCGGCGGCGGAGATCTTCGCCACCGACAACACCGCCGTCATCACGGACCCGGCCGACCCCCGGCTCCGCACGCGGCTGCACCGCTTCGACCGGGAGGTCCGGGAGATCATCCGCTCGCACGGGGCGCGCACCGAGTCCTCGACCCTGCTCGACGGGGTGTTCTGGTCCGAGGACGAGCAGCAGGCCACTTACGAGCGGTCGCGCGAGTTCGACATCGCCCGCGTCGACGCCAACGGGCTGCACCACATCGCCGACGTCATCCGCAAGCAGTACGAGCAGGAGTCGGTGCTGACGTTCCGCTGCCTGCCGCGCACCTCGCCGGAGACCGACGCCGTCGAGATCCAGGCCGGGGGCGTCAGCGCCACCCGGCTGCGCGACGCGCTGCTCGCCGACCCCGTGGCGCGGGAGCGGCTCGGCGGCGGATCGGTCGCCCTCGACGGCCGGCTGATCCTCATCGCGCCGCTCGCGGACCTGCCGCTCGCCCGGAAGTTCACGGCCGGGCTCGGCGTCGACTGGAAGTCCGCCGAGGTCCGGTACGGGGACGAGGAGTTCGTCGCGTAGGGCGCTCGCCGTGTCCGGCCGGCGGACCGTCCCGGAGCGGCTCCGCGCCGCAGGCTACGCTGCACGCTCGCGGGGGACGACCACAGAACGGGCAAAGGTGAACATGTTCGAGCCGGCGCAGGAGAATCCGTACCCCGACAGCCACGTCCTCGGGGAGGGGCCCGAGCCGCATCCGCTGCTGGCGCCGGTGCTCCCCCTGCTGGGGCGCTGGCACGGGCGGGGGCGGGGCGAGTACCCGACGCTGGAGCAGGACTTCCGGTACGAGCAGGAGATCACCTTCAGCCACGACGGCCGGCCCTTCCTGCGCTACGAGGCGCGCGCGTGGCTGGTCGACGGGGCCGGCGCCCCGGTGCGGCCGGCGGGGCGGGAGGCCGGGTGGTGGCGGGTGACGCCCGACGCGTCGCTGGAGGTGGTGCTCGCCCACCCGACCGGCATCGTCGAGACGTACACCGGGCGGGTGTCCGCCCCGGCCGCGGCCGGGCTGGAGATCGAGATCGAGACCAAGGACGTGTCGCTGACCCCCCTGGCCAAGGAGGTCACCGGCACCCGCCGCCACTACACCCTCGACGGGGACGCCCTGACGGTCGTGCACGACATGGCGGCCGTGGGGCAGCCGCTCCAGCACCACTTGACGACGCGTCTGCTCCGCCGCGCCTGACGGCGGGGGTGGCACCAGCACCACCCCGGACACGGGTGGTGGGGAGATCGTCCCGGGCCCCGGATTCGCGGAGGATCGTCACGACCGATCACCGCGACGGGGAAGAGACCACCCAGATGGACCTGTTGAAGAAGACCGCGCGCCGGGCCGCGGCCGCCGCCTGCGGGCTGCTCGCCGTGGCGGCGCTGCCCGCCGTCCCGGCGAACGCCGCGCCGGGGGCCGAGGCCCGCGCGATACCCGGCCGGTACGCGAACCAGCGCCTCGACTGGCGGCCCTGCGAAACGGGTCCGCTGGAGTGCGCCTCGATGGCGGTACCGCGCGACTGGTACCACCCGGGCCGGGGGCCGGACCTCACGGTGGCCGTGTCCCGGCACCGCGCCGCGGACCCCGCCGCCCGGCGCGGGGTCCTGATGATGGCCGCCGGCGGCCCGGGGGCCTCGGGGCTGGGGCGGCCGGCGGGCCTGGCCTCGTACGCGCCGAAGCTGGCGGCCGCGTACGACATCGTGAGCTTCGACCAGCGCGGTGTCGGGGCGAGCACGAACGTGGTCTGCTCCGGCCAGGAGAAGGTGGACGCCCTGTTCGCGCCCGGCGACCTGCGCGACCGCTCCGAGGAGGCCGTGCGCGGCACCGTGGAGCGCGCACGGGACTTCGTACGCGACTGCCGGCGCAACTCGGGCGGTCTGCTGCCCTACATCACCACCGACCAGGCCGTGCACGACATGGACCTGTACCGGTCGCTGCTCGGCGTCCGGCAGGTGTCGTACTACGGCCCGTCCTACGCCACCTACCTCGGCGCCGTCTACGCGACCCGCTTCCCGCGCCGGGTCGAGCGGGTGGTGCTCGACAGCAACATCGACTTCAGCGGCAGCTGGCAGGACTTCCTGACGGGGCAGCCGATGAGCTTCCAGCGCCGGTTCGAGCAGGACTTCCTGCCGTGGCTGGCCGCGAACGACGCGACCTACCACCGGGGCAGGACCCCGGCGGAGGCCAAGGCCTCGTACGAGCGGCTGCGCGCCTCTCTCCGCGAGCACCCGCTCGACCTGGAGGGGACCCGCGTCCTGCCCGACCAGCTGGACGCGGCGGCTACCGGCATCATCTACAGCGGCAACCGGTTCCCCGACCTGGCGGCGCTCCTCGGTGTCCTGGAGGACCCGGCGAGCGCCCCGGCCGCCACCCGGCGGGCCCTCGCCCAGAAGCTGAAGCACCCGATGGACGCCCGGTTCGCCGCCGACTTCTTCTCCGTGGTCTGCCAGGACACCCCCTGGAACCGCGACACCGAGTACTGGGTGCGCAGGAGCGAGGCGGACAGCCGCGACCACCCCATGGCGGGCGCGCGGGAGCTGGCCTTCACCTCGGTCTGCGCCGCCTGGCCGCGCTCCGGCGCGCCGCGCGTCGAGGTGACGGGCCGGGGGCTGCCGCCGGTCCTGATGCTCAACTCGGAGCGCGATCCGGCGACCTACCACGAGGGAGCCGTACGGGCCCACGAGCGGCTGGCGGGATCGCGCCTGATCACGGTGGGCGGCGGTGACCACGGCACCTACCAGTCGAGGAACGCCTGCGTGGACCGCTACGTCGAGGAGTTCCTGCTCGACGGCCGGATGCCGGACGCGGACGCCGCCTGCGCGGGGCGGCCGCTGCCCGATCCGGCCGCCCGCGGCGGGGCTCAGGCGGAGGAGCCGCTGTCGATGACGAGGTCGGTGCCGACGACCGAGCCGGCCGCGGGCGAGGCGAGGTAGAGCACGGCGGCGGCCACTTCCTCGGCCTCCGCGAGGCGGCCGAGGGGGTTCTCCTGCTTCATCCGCTCGGCCCGGCCGGCCTCGGTCTCGCCGGGCCGCAGCGACATGGGCCCGGCGGAGGCGCCGGGGCTGACCGCGTTGATGCGCACGCCCTCGTGGATGTGGTCGAGTGCGGCGGCGCGGGTGAGGGCGGAGACGGCCGCCTTGGAGGTGATGTAGGCGGCGGCGTTGGGGATCCGCATGTGCGCGCCCAGGTTGGAGGAGATGTTGACGATGGCGCCGCCGCCGTTCTGCCGCATGTGCGCGATCTCGTGCTTCATCGCCAGCCAGACACCGGTGACGTTGGTGCGCTGGACCGCGTCCCAGTCCTCTTCGCTGACCTCGCCGACGGGTCCGAGGCCGCGGAGTATGCCCGCGTTGTTGACGGCGACGTCCAGTCCGCCGAAGCGGGCCACGGTCTCGCGGACGAGGTCCGCCACCCCGCCCGGGTCGGTGACGTCGGCGGGGACGGCGGCGGCGGTGCCGCCGGCCGCTTCGACGAGGGTGACCGTCTCGTCCAGGGTGGCGGCGGTGCGGCCCGCGGCCACGACGGAGGCGCCCTCGGCGGCGAAGGCCAGGGCGATGGCCCGGCCGAGGCCGGAGCCCGCGCCGGTCACGAGGACGGTCTTGCCGGTGAAGCGGTTCATCTTCGGTGACTCCATTCGAGGGGCGACGGCCCCTTATTGGAACGAACGGTTCAGTATGAGGGCATGCGAAAGGGCGGGCACGGAGGAGCGGCGGGCCGACTCCGTCAGTCCAGCAGGGTCAGCGCCTGCTCCGCCGCGTCCCGGACCCGGGCGGGGTCGTCCGAGGCCTTGCCGACGACACGGACGCCCTGGAGCAGGACGAGCAGCATCCGGGCCAGCGCCCGCGGATCGCGGCCGGCGCCCAGCTCCCCCTGGCCCTGGGCCCGGACGAGCGCCGAGTGGAGCAGGGTCTCGAAGCGGTCCCAGCTCACCTCGACGCGGCGGGCGGCCGCGGGGTCGTGCGAGGCCAGCTCGGCCGCCGTGTTGGTGATGAAGCAGCCGGTGAGCCGCTCCCCGGGGGTCGCGGCCTCCGCCGCGAAGCGGCGCACGACGGCCCGTACGGCGGGCAGCGCGGGCCCCGGCACGGAGAGCTGGGCCAGCAGCAGCGGGTCGAACGTCTCGGCGTAGCGGTCCAGCGCCTTCAGATAGAGCTCGTGCTTGCTGCCGAAGGTCGCGTAGATGCTGGCCCGTCCGATGCCGAGGTGCTCGACGAGGTCGGCCACCGACGTCGCTTCGTAGCCGCGCCGCCAGAACAGCTCGAGGGCCGACTGGAGCGCGGCGTCCGGATCGAATTCCTTGGTCCTTGCCACATTGAAGATCATAAAGCTATCTGGAACGAACGGTCAACAATGCTTCGGGGGCCGGTTCGAGGCGCCCCCGGCGCGCCGCGCCGCTCCATCCGTGTTGTCCTCGAAGGGAAGGGCAGGGGAGGGTACGGAAGGTTTCGGAACGCACTCGGAGATCCGAGGAGGAACCATGGACAGGAACCTGCGGGCCCGGGACATCATGACCCAGGGCGTGCAGTGCATCCGCGCGAACCAGTCCCTGCAGGACGCGGCCCGCATGATGCGCGAGCTGAACGTCGGCTCCCTGCCGATCTGCGGGAACGACGGACGCCTCAAGGGGCTGATCACGGACCGCGACATCGTCGTCAAGTGCTGCGCCGACGGCAAGGACCTGGCGTCGATGCGGGCCGGGGACCTCGCCGGCAACCTGCACTGGATCGACGCCGACAGCGACGCCCACGAGGCGCTGGACACCATGGAGGTCCACCAGATCAAGCGGCTGCCCGTCATCGACGTGGAAGGCGGCCACCGCCTCGTCGGCATGATCACCGAGGCCAATCTGGCGAAGAACCTCTCCGACGCGGACATCGCGGAGTTCGCGGTACGGGTGTACGCCGCCAACTGAGCGGACGGACCTGAGGAATCCGCCGGCCGCCGACCGTGACCCCCGGGCCGCCGGCTCGTTGAAGGGGGCGGTCAGCGAAGTGCGCAGAGCGCCGACCGGGCACTTCCAGCCCGGTCGGCGCCTTGTGTCCTCGGGGCCCGGAACCGGTTCGGGGGCGTATCGGAGCAGCCGCTGTTCCGGTTCTCGTCCACCGTCGTCCGGGGACCCTGGAGAGAACCGAGTTGCGCACCCGCGGATTCCCGCTGACGCCCGTCACCGCCGCCCTGAGCTGTCTGCTCGTCACGGTGGCCGCGGCCGGCGGCGAACCGGCCGCCGCTCCCCCGCCGCGCGCCGTCACCCTGACCTCGGCCGGCGCGCCCGTCCTCACGGACGCCCGGACCCGATTCAGCATGCTGGCCGTCACGGCGCCCGCCGGCCGCCCCGGAGGGCCGGGCCCCGGCACGTACCGGGTCCGCGCCCGGCAGCGGGGCTCCGGCCACTGGTCGCCGTGGACGGTGGTGGAGGGCGGGGAGCCGTGGTGGGCCGGGCCGTCCGACGCCGTGGAGGTGCGCGCGGCGGGCGCCGGCGGACAGCTGCCGTCCGGGTTGCGCCTCGACCTGGTCGATCCGGGGCCGGACCCCGACCCCGCCGCCGCACCCGAGCCGGCGGTGTACGAGGTGGCGGGCGCCGGCGGCTCCCGGCCCCGGATCGTCCTCCGCGACCGCTGGGGCGCGGCCGAGGGCCCCGGGGAGCCCGCCGTGTACGGCAAGGACGTCAAGGCCGTGTTCGTCCACCACACCGCCCAGAGCAACGACTACGACTGCGCCGACTCCCCCGCCGTCGTACGCGGCCTGCAGACCCTCCACCAGCGGGTCAACGGCTGGAAGGACCTCGGCTACAACTACGTGGTCGACAAGTGCGGAACGGTCTTCGAGGGCCGGGCCGGCGGCTCCGGCCGGCCGGTCACCGGAGCGCACACCCTCGGCTTCAACACCGACACCCTCGGGGTCGCGGTGATCGGCCGGTACACCGACCTGGAGGCCCCGCCGGAAGCCACGGCGGCCGTCGCGCGGCTCGCCGCCTGGGCCCTCGGCCGGTACGGGCACGACCCCTCGGGCACCGTGGAGCTGACCGCCTCCGTCGACAACGGGCGCTTCAGGGCCGGGGAGCGGGTGACGGTGGAGCGGATCTCCGGCCACCGCGACGTCTTCGCCACCGAGTGCCCGGGAAGCGCCCTCCACCGGCAGCTGCCCGCCGTCCGGGCCCGGGCCTCGGACCCCTTCAGCGATCTGTTCGGCGGCCGCTGACCGCCCAGGCGCGGGCGGTCAGCGCGATCGAACCGTCGGCCCGGACGGGCAGGGCCCCGGCGAGCGCGTCGCGCAGCCGTACGCGTTCCGCGGGGCCCAGGGAGGCGACGTAGCCCGGGGCGGGGCCCTGTCCGGCCAGGAAGGGCTCCCACAGGTCCGCGAAGCCGGCGAACACGGTCGGCACCTCGACCGGGACGACCTCCACCGCGTCCAGCCCCGCCGCCGCCCACAGCGTCCGCAGCGGCTCCGGCCGGCACAGGGGGAAGCGGCGGCGCTCGTCCAGGGCGGCCGCCGACGGGTCGAGGGCCACGGCCGCGTCCCAGAAGTGTCCCAGGAACCCCATGCCCTCGGCGTAGTCCCAGACGTACGCGGTGACGAGCCCGCCGGGCCGCACCGCCCGGGCCGCCTCCGCGACCGCCGCGCCGGGGGCGGGCAGGAAGTTCAGCGCGAGGGCGCTGACCGCGGCGTCGAACGCCCCGGCGCGCACCGGCAGCGCCTGCGCGTCGGCCACCGCGAAGACCGGCCCCGGGAGCCCGGCCTTGGCGGCAGCGGCGCGGGCGGCGGCCACGAAGGCGGCGGACCGGTCCACGCCCAGCACCAGCCCCGGCCGGCAGCGGGCCGCCACCGCCCCGGCCAGTGCGCCCGTGCCGCACCCGGCGTCGATCCAGCGGGCGCCGGGCGCGACCCGGAGCGAGGCCGTGAAGACCTCGGCCACCAGCCGGCTCCACCGGCCCATGTACCGCTCGTAGCCGTCTGCCGCGGCCCAGGTGTCGAAGCGCTCGTCCACTAGACGGGATGGCCGTCGGGCCCCGTGTGGCCGGCCTGGCTGGAGAACCTGTTGAGGAAGGCGTCGTACCGGCCGTCGGGCCGGCGGGTGAGGGTGGCGCCGTCCTGCCAGGTGCCGTTGTCGTCCCACCACTGGCTGCCGTACGGATCGCCCTGGTTCTGGTGGATGTTGTGCATGCCGAGCCCGTGGTCGAAGGGCTCCCCGAAGATCATGACCTCCCGGCCGGGCAGCAGGATGGGCTCCAGCGCCCGGGCGGCGTCGAGGTTGGAGCCGGAGATCCAGGGGCGGGGCGGGTTCAGCCGGTCCATCAGGGCCTGGAGCCAGGCGGGCGGGCGGACGGGGAAGGAGCAGCCGGGGCGGTGCTGGAGGGCGGGGTGCCGCTGGTAGTCGAGGGCGCCGGAGCCGGAGCTCATCGAGAGCTCGTGGTAGCCGGGGTCCAGGGAGGGCACCGGGTCGAGCACGGAGGCGGCCAGGGTGAGCACCTTCCACTGGACGCCGGTGGTGGACAGTTTGCTGTCCACGTCGACCGCGCACCGGTACCGGCCGGCGGGCGCGTCCACCTCCAGGTTGACGTGGAACCAGTGCCCCTGCGTGTCGGGGGTGTCGCGGAAGTGGCGGTGCAGCGTTCCCGACAGCACCCCGTAGGAGTCGAGCGGCATACGGCCAGTCAACCACCGCCCCGGCGAGCGGTCCGCGCGCCGCGCGGACCCGGTGCTCAGTTCGCGCAGCTCGTGTCGCGGCCGGGGCGCTCGCCGGTGGTGAGGAAGCGGGTGACGGTGCGGTCGCCGCAGGCGTTGCCGTTGCCGAGGTAGACGCCGTGGCCGCCCTGCTCGACGGTGACGAGCACGGCCCGGTCCCCGAGGGCCTCGCGCATCTTGAGGCTCTTGGAGTGGGGGGTGGAGGGGTCGCGACGGCTCTGGATCATCAGGATGCCGGAGGGCCCGTGGTTGGTGATCTTGGTGGGCTTGTCCTCGGGGGCGTCCTTCCAGAAGGAGCACGGGAGCACGTTGACCGGCATGCCGGCGGTCAGCGGGTGCCGGGCCCGGTCCTCGTCGACGGCGCGCTGCCGGCCGGCCTGGGAACCGCCGGGCCAGGCCACGTCGTTGCACAGGACCGCGACGAGCTGGGCGGCGTCCTCGTCTCGCAGGGGGCGGGCGAGCTCCGGGGGCAGGGCGGGGGTGTGGGCCGGGTCGCGCAGGGCGGCGACGAGCCGGGCGAAGGCGGGGAAGGCGGAGTCGCTGTAGAGGGTGTTCTGCAGGGCCTGGCGCAGGCCGTTGCCGGTCAGGGGCACGCCGGGGGTGGTGGACGGGCGGGGCGTGCGGTCCAGGGAGGCGAAGAGCGAGAGCAGGAGGGGTTCGACGTCCTCGGGGCGCTGCGCGAGCCGCAGGCCGTCCTTGTCGCGGTCGGGGTGGGCGGCCCAGGCGGCGAAGTCGGGGAAGCGGTCGTCGGAACCCTGGGCCATGTTGGCCAGCCAGCCCCGGGCGACCCGCTTGGGGTCGGGGTCGCCGCTGCTGTCGAGGACCCAGCGGTCGGTGCGCCCGGGGAAGGTCTGCGCGTACACGGCACCCACGTAGGTGCCGTACGAGACTCCCCAGGCGGAGAGCTTGCGCTCGCCCAGCGCGGTACGGAGGCGGTCCATGTCGCGGACCTGGTTGGCGGTGGTGAAGCTGCGCAGCACGGGCCCGCCGTTGCGGGCGCAGGCCTCGGCGGTGCGGCGGGAGCGGGCGAGGTTCTCGGTGATGTCCCCGTCGGGGGCGGGCCAGGAGCGCAGGGCGGTGAGGAAGCGGTCCTCGGGGGCGAGGCCGCAGCTCGCGGTGGTGGATCCGCCGACGCCGCGGGGGTCGAAGGCGACGAGGTCGTACGCCCCGGCGAGCTGCTGCTGGAGGGCCGCGCCCTTCTGCGTCAGGCGCTGGACGCCGGAGCCGCCCGGGCCTCCGGGGATCACGACGAGGGTGCCGCGCCGGGCCTGGGGGCGGTCGCTGCGGATCCGGGAGACGGCCACCTTGATCTGCGGGCCGTGGGGGTCGTCGTAGTCGAGGGGGACGGGAAGGTCGGCGCACTCCTGGGTGGCGGGACCGCCCGGCTTGGCGCAGGGGTGCCAGCTGAGGGCGGGCACCTCGGCGCGGGGGGCTCCGGCCGCCTGGGCGGGGAGGGGGGCGGCGGTGATCGCGGTGGCGGCGGCCGCGGCGGAGAGGGCGAGGAGGAGGGCCTTGTTCCCGGAGTTCGTCATGGGGCAAGCCTCGTCCAGCCGGCGCCTGCGGCCCATCCGGCAGACCGGCCGCCGGGGGTGGGGGTAACCCCCCTACAGGAAGCGCCCGTTGACCCGGTGGGCGGTGCAGCAGGAATCGCGGTGCAGCTGGCGCAGTACGGGCCGCCAGGCCCGCTCCGGGGCCGGGGTGACGGGGTCGGGGTAGGCCGCTTCCAGGTCGGCGCGTGCGTACGGGGTGCCGGCGCGCAGGACGGCCCGTACGCGGACCAGGTCGGCGAAGTCGGTGAAGGGGTCGCCGTCGACGAGGGTGAGGTCGGCGAGCTTGCCCGGTTCGGCGGTGCCGAGGTGGGTGGCGGCGCCGTAGACGCGGGCGGGGGTGCGGGTGGCGGTGGTGAGGGCCTCGGCGGGCGAGAGGCCGTACCGGTGGAGGGCGCGCAGGGCGAGGTGAAGGTGGAGGCCGACGGGGGTGAGCGGGGCGTCGGTGCCGAGGGCGAGACGGCCGCCGCCGGCGAGGACGGCGCGGTAGACGGCGACCTCCCGTTCGAGGGCGGTGAACTGCTCGGGGGTCGGCGGCTGGGCGGCGGCGGTCCGGAGGGCGGCGACGTCCCAGGGCGGCATCATGGCGGTGACCCGGCGGTCGGCGGCGAGCGAGGGGTCGGCGCCGATCAGGGGCAGGGCGGTGAAGGGGGTGGCGACGAGGTCGAAGCCGCCGCGGGTGTAGACCTCCAGGGTGTCCTGGTGGGTGTGGCCGGCGGGGGTGGCGCCGTGGCCGTACTCGGCGCGTTCGGTGGCGACCAGGTGGGTGGTCAGGTCCTGGCCGGACTGGATGCCGGGGGCGCACAGGTGGGAGCCGGAGCGGACGCCGAGCCGGTCGTGGGCGAAGCGGGCGGCTTCCTCCATGAAGGCGTAGGGGGCGCGGACGTAGGTCTTGACGAAGTCCCAGTCCAGGGCCTCGGCGCGGGCCAGGGAGCGGGCGAGTCCGGCATGGGTGCGGTGGGCGCGGCCCATGCTGTAGGCGACCCGGGACCCGTCGAGGAGTTCGCCGCCCGCCAGCAGCCGGGGGGCGGCGAGGCGGCCGGCCCGGATGTCCTCGCGCAGACGGGCCTGTTCGTAGGCGGAGCCGCCGAGGGAGACGGCGGTGGTGATGCCGTACGCCAGGTGCAGGGCGCCCTGGCGGGCTCCGTAGGTGTAGGGGTACGGGTGGACGTGCGCGTCCCACAGCCCCGGCAGGACGGTGCCCCGGGAGCCGTCGACGGTGCGGGCGGCCCGGCGGCGGGGGCGGTGCGGTTCGACCGCGGTGATGCGGCCGCCGCTGATGAGCACGTCGACGTCGGCGCGGGGCGGGGTGCCGGTGGCGTCCCACAGGAGTCCGGCGTGTACGACGGTGTCGACGGGTTCGGGGCGGCGGTACGACAGGGAGACGGGGACGGTGCGGGGTGCCCCGTCCGGGGTGCCGTCGGGGCGGAGGGGGAGCAGGCGCAGCCGGGCGTTGGACTGGTAGAGCAGGGTGCGGGAGTCGGCGGACCAGGAGGGGTGGTCGGCGGGCTCGTCGGTGAGGCGGCGGGCGGGGCCGGCGGGGGTGCCGTCGGGGGTGACGGGCAGCAGCCACAGGGCGGATTCGGCGACGCAGGCCAGGTGGTGGCCGTCGGGAGACCAGACGGGGCCGGAGGCGTAGCGGTCGGAGAGGGAGGTGTGCGGGGCGAGGGCGTGGAGGCGGGCGGCGCCGGTGGCGGTGTCGACGATCCGGATGAGGTTGTAGCCCTCGCGGAAGCGGCGGCTGAGCCGGTTGCGGTCGCAGAGGGCGAGGTGGCGGCCGTCGGGGGACCAGCTGGGCGGGCTGGGCAGGCCCCCGCCGCCGAGGGCCGCGACGAGCGGGGTGTCGGTGGCGGAGGCGAGGTCGCGGACGATCAGCCGCCCGGCGAGGTCGAGGGCGGCGAGCCGGGTGCCGTCCGGGGAGAGGGAGCCGTAGACGCGGCCGGGCGGGGAGAGCGCGCTGTCGCGGCCGTCGGCGAGTTCCCGGCGGCGTACGGTGTTCAGCCCGTCGCGGTCGTCGGTGTAGAGCAGGGCGCGCCCGTCGGGGGTCCACACCGGGCCCTGGACGTAGGCGGTGGCGGGGGCCTGGAGGATCCGGCGCGGGGCTCCGCCGGTGACGGGTGCGGTCCAGAGGGCGCCGAGCGCGGCGAAGGCGACGCTGCGGGCGTCGGGCGAGAGGGCGGGCAGGTGGATGCCGCGTACGGGGCGGGGCCGTTCGGCCTCCAGGTCGTACTCCTTGACCCGGTAGCGGGGGCGGGGCACTTCGAGGGTGGCGTCGAGGGGGATGTCCCGGGCGGGGCCGTCGCGGTGCGGGCGGATCACCCGGAAGCGGCCGTCGAGGGTGATCAGCAGGCGGTCGTCGCCGATCCAGCGCGGGGGCGCGGGGGCGAGGTCGCCGTCGAGGGGGACGGGGCGGCCGTCGGCGTACAGGGTGAGCTTCTCGGCCTTGCGGGGTCCGGGGGCGGCGGACAGCCAGGCGGTGCGGCCGGCCGGGGAGAGGGCGGGGGCCAGCAGGCTGCCGCCGGTGACGGTGTGTTCGGTCCGTACGGGGCCGCCGCCGTCGGCGGCGACGGAGGCGAGGGTGCGGGCGGGGAGGCTGCCCTCGACCGTGGGGGTGGCGCCGGCCGGGGTGGCGCGCAGGAACAGGACGCGCTTGCCGTCGGGCGCGTAGACCGGGTCGAGGTCCTCCCAGGCGCCCTCCTGGCCGGGTCCCTCCTGTCCCGGCACCCCGGTGAGGCGGCGCAGTCCGCCGTCGGCGAGGGAGACGGTCCAGATCCGGTACGGGCTCCCGGCCACCGGGTCGCCGCCGCGTTCGGAGCAGAAGGCGAGGGTGCGTCCGTCGGGGGACCAGGCGGGGGCGCGGTGGTCGAAGGGGCCGTCGGTGAGGCGGCGCAGGCCGGTGCCGTCGGCGCGCATCACCCAGATGTGGAAGGTGCCGCCCCGGTAGGCGCTCATGGCGACGCGGCGCCCGTCCGGGGAGAACACGGGACGGCCGGGTTCCAGGCCGGGCGGGGTGAGCGCGGTGGCGGGCGAGCCGTCCGGGGGCAGCGACCAGAGGACGTTCTGCACCTCGGCGATGAAGCGCCGTCCGTCGGCGGTGGCGGTGGCCGCGCCGTTGGTGGCGCGGGTGAAGCGCAGCACGGCCCGGCCGTCCGTCCGCGGGGCGGCCGGGCGGGCGGCCGCCGGCGGGCCCTCGATCCCGGTCAGTGCCGCCAGCGCCCCGGCCGAAGCCGCCCGCAGTACCGTCCTGCGCTCCATCCGCATCCCGCCGACCCGCCCTCGTGTGTGGTTGACCGCCCGACTGCCCGTCGGGCGGTCAAACGATCACGGCCCCGGTTCGGCAACGGGGACGGCTCCGCCCCGGCGGCCGGACACGGCCGCCGGGGCGGGGGGAAGGCGTGCGGGGCGTCAGGAGATGCGCATGTTCGCCATCATGCCCATGGCGCCGTGGTCGAACAGGTGGCAGTGGTAGACGTAGGTGCCGCGGTAGCCGTCGAAGGTGGCCTGGAGCTTGACGGTCTCGCCCGGCTTGAGCGGCACGGTGTCCTTCAGGCCGGTCTCGGGGCCGGAGGTGACGGGCCGGCCGTTGCGTTCCAGCACCCGGAACTGCACCAGGTGCATGTGGAAGTTGTGCGGCGCGAGCTTGTTGCTGTTCGTCACGGTCCAGATCTCGGTGGCACCGTAGGCGATCTCGGTGTCGATCCGGTCCATGTCGTACGTCTTGCCGTTGATGTACGCGCCGCTGCCGCCGGGCTCCTCGTCCATCCGCATGTCGAACTCGCGGTTGACGCTGGCCGGGCCGAGCGCGGGCAGGGTGCGCAGCTGGTCCGGGACGGCGCTGTAGTCGGCCGCGGTGCGGGTGACCCGGAACTGGATGACCTTGCTGACCGCGTCCGCGGGCTCGAACGGGGGGAAGTTCTTGTTGCGCAGCTCGATGACGGTGCCGACGGGGTACCGGGAGAAGTCGATGACGACGTCGGCGCGCTCGCCGGGGCTGATCGCGACCACGTTGGTGCGGTGCGGGGCGGGGAGCAGGCCGCCGTCGGTGCCGATCTGGACGAGCTCGGAGTCGTCGGCGAGGTGGAGGTCGAAGAAGCGCTGGTTGGAGGTGTTGGTGAGGCGGAAGCGGTACTTGCGGGCCGCGACCTCGAAGTACGGCCAGGCCTTTCCGTTGGCGATGATGACGTTGCGCTTCATGAAGTCACCCATCTCGTAGATGAGTTCGCCGCTCTCCAGGAAGCGGGCGTCGCGCAGCGCGATCGGGACGTCGTACTGGCCGGAGGGCAGGCGCAGGCGGCGCTCGATGTCGTCGGTGAGGATGTAGGTGCCCGTCATCCCGCGGAAGACGTTCTCCGACTCCATGTGGTGGGCGTGGTCGTGGAACCACAGGTTCGCGTGGGGCTGGGTGTTGGGGTACGTGTACGTCTTGGTGCCGCCGCCGGCCGGGATCAGGTCCATCGGGGCGCCGTCGCTGTCCTGCGGGACGTGGGCGCCGTGGAGGTGGATCGAGGTGGGGACGGCGAGCGAGTTGGTCTGCTTGATCACCACGCGCCGGCCCGACTCGGCCTTGATGACGGGTCCGGGGAAGGAACCGTTGAAGGTGCGCAGCGGGGTCTTGAGGCCCGGCACGATCTCCTTGGTGGCTTCCTTCAGGGTCATGCGGTAGTAGCTGGTGGTGCCCGTGTTCAGGTAGGGCTGCAGGACCGGGGGCAGCGGCATCTTCTGCGTGAACTTGGTTATGCCGGAGGGGTCGAGCTCGGCGGCTCCGGCCGTGGCGCCGGCCTGGCCGGCCGAGGCGGCGTTCACGACGGGCAGCAGCATTCCGCCGGTGCCGACGATGCTGGTGGCGGCGACGCCTGCCCGTAGTGCGGTCCGTCGACTGATCACATTTCCCCCGTGGGTGTGGCCCGGCGCCTCGTGTGTGCCGGTCGGATCGGGTTCGCGCACGGGTGCGTGCGCGTGGCTGGACAGGGAGAGCGTGTTCGAATGCGGTGGTGTGTCACTTGTGCGGCTGTGGAGCACTGGTGAGGCGGCGTCGGGGGCCGGGCCGTTACCCCGCCCGGTGACGGGGCGTTGGACCGTCCGGGCGGTGCTTCGGGGTGTCCGGCGCGGCAGCGGCGATCGCGTCCCCCGGTGGCAGCACGGCCGGGGATATTGGATGAACGGCGCGCCGCGTACGCGCACGCGCTCTGCCGGGCTTCTTGACGCTTCATCACAGTGGAGGCAATGCGTGATGCGCACACGGTCCGTCCTGCTGGCCACCGCCCTGCTGGCGACGCTGTTGCAGACGGCGGACGGGGCGGTCGCCGCGAGCGGGCCCCTCGCGCCCGACGGGCGGTCCGCCTTCGACGGTCAGGCGGGGCACGACGTGGCCCTGTACGGGATCAAGGGCGCGGGAAGCGCCGGACGGGCGGGGGCCCAGGAGTTCAGCACCGACGAAGACCGGCTCTCGCGGGTCTCGCTGTTCATCGGCAGCGCGGCGGCGACGGGGAAGCTGCGCGTGCAGGTGCGTACCGCCCGGGACGACGCCGGCTCCGCGATCGCCTCGGCCACCGTGGACCTGGCCGCCCTGGGCGGGCCCGGCACGGGCTGGGTGGAGGTGCCGCTGACGGCGGCGCTGCGGCCCGGGGCCCGCTACTACCTGTTCGCCCAGGCCACCACCGCCGAGGCCGGGGCGGTGACCTGGCACGGCACGCGGGCGGCGGCCGCCGGCTCCCCGGCGGGCACGCAGTACGACCAGGAGCGGGGCGGCTGGCAGGCGGGCTCGGGCCGGCTGGCGTTCTACGTGAACCCGGCCGGGTCCGAGCGGTGCGGGGAGACCGAGGCCTGCTACGTCCCGGCCTCGATGAAGCCGGCCCGGACGGCGGGCCTGCTCTCCAACGGGCGGGCGGTGGAGGCCGTGGACCCGGCCTTCGCCGTCGGGGCCCGCTACGTCGAGGGCAGCAACGTCCTGGTGCTGCCCTCGGGCCGCTGGCGCTACCTGCCGGAGGGCGCGGAGAAGTCCCGGGTGGTCGGGGCGGGGGACGCGGGCGCGCTGGCCCAGATCGCCGAGTCGCGGCGCTGGCTGGCCCGGGGCCTGGTGCCGGGGGCGGCGGGGGTCCGGCGCGAGGGCGCGGAGCGGGCGCTGCTGTCGATGCGGGCGCTGCTGCGGCCGAACGGGGCGCTGGCGGCGGCCTGGTACCCGTTCTGGGACTTCTCCTGGCCGCGTGACTCGGCCTTCGTGGCGGCGGCGTTCGCGCACACGGGGCACGACGAGGAGGCGTACCGGATCCTGTTGTACAACGCGCGGACGCAGCGGCCGGACGGTACCTGGGAGGCCCGGACCAAGCTGGACGGCTCGGGGCCGCCGGACAGCCGGCCGTGGCAGCTGGACGCGAACGGCTGGGTGCCCTGGGCCACCTGGCAGTGGTACCGGACGGCACCGGCGGCGGACCGGGCGGAGCGGCTGCGCGTGCTGTACCCGGCGATCCTGAAGGCGGCCGACTTCGCGGCGGCGTCCCTGGACGCGGAGGGGCTGCCGCCGGCCTCCCCCGACTACTGGGAACTGCCCACGGACACCGCCAACATCGGCACGGCGGCGCCGCTGCTGTCCGGGCTGCGGGCCGCCGCCGACCTGGCCGCCGGGCTCGGCCGGCAGCAGGAGGCCGCGCGCTGGACGGAGGCGGCGGGGCGGCTGGAGCGTGGCATCGCCAAGCGGTTCGCGCCGCTCGGCTACCAGCGCACGGTGGACGGGCTGCACGGCCACGACAGCGCGGCGGCGTTCATGGCGCCGCCGTTCAACGAGGCCCCGGCCGGTCTGCCCGGTGCGCTCGACACCACCTACCGGGAGCTGCTGCGGCCCAACGGCGGTCTGGTGCCGGGCAGTGACCCGGACACGCGGTGGGGGAACATCACCTGGACGGCGAGCACTTCCTTCTTCGCGCTCGCCTGGTCGGCGATGGGCGAGCGGGGGAAGGGCGGCGCGGTGCTCGACTGGGTGCTCGCCCGGCGCAACCTGCTCGGCGAGCTCCCCGAGACGGTGGACGCCCAGGGCCTCCCGAAGGCCGTCGTGCCGCTCGGCTGGACGGACGCGCTGGTCCTGCTGACCCTCGTACAGCTGGGGGACGCTCCCCTGCCGACGCCGCCCGCGCCCCGTACCTGATCCGGCGCTTGGGCGCGCACGGCAAGGCGCCGGGCCCGGGACGTGCGTCCCGGGCCCGGCTGGAGGAGCTGTCCTCCGGTCACTTCGTGGTGTAGTACAGCCACCACTTGTGGTCCTTCTCGATCTTGCAGTGGTAGCTCTTGTAGTGGCCCGCCTTGCCGGCCGCCTCGCAGGACGACTTGCTCGGGTAGGGGCCCTTCTTGCCCTTGGCCTTGTGCTCCAGCACCGACACCACGTCGGACTGCTGCTGGGGGGCGGCCAGGGCGGCCGGACCGGCCATGATCAGACCGGCGGTGACCAGGGCCACCGGAGCGAGCTTCACGATCTTCGCGTACATGATGGTTCCTCTTTCTCGGGATCTCCGGGCCCGTTCGGGCTTCGGACCATCAACGTACGGAGCCCCCTGTCCCGGGCACATGGTCCCCAGGTCCCGTGCCGGTCCCGGCCGTACGCGGGAGCACCGCCCTGACCACGGTCCCGGTCCCGGTGCTGACCAGGTCGAAGGTGCCGCCCAGCTCCTCGGCGCGCTCGGCCATCGAGCGCAGCCCCACCCCGGCGCCGGCGGGCACGCCCGCGGGGACGCCGGAGCCGTCGTCGGTGACCTCCAACGTCACCGCCTCGGGGGTGAGCACCACCGCCGCGTGGGCGTGGCCGGCCCGCGCGTGGCGGACGACGTTGTTCAGGGCCTCCGCCGCGATCCGGTACAGGGCCACCTCCAGGGCGGCCGGCAGTCCCGGGAACGGCTCGGGCGCCAGGCTGACGGTGATGCGCAGGGTGCGGCCCAGGTGCTCGGCGAGCTGGCGCAGGGCGCGGGGCAGGTCGGCGCCGTCCAGGGCGGCGGGGGCCAGCCCGCCGGTGATGTGGCGCAGTTCGTCGATGGCCTGCCCGATGCCCTCGGACACGCCGGCCAGCGATTCCGTGGCCCGGGTGCCGGGCGGTATGGCCGCGCGCGCCGCGTCGACCTGGAGGCGCAGCCCGGACAGGGCGGGGCCGAGGCCGTCGTGGAGGTCGTGGCGCAGCCGGCGCCGCTCCTCCTCGCGGGCCAGGACGATCTGTTCGCGGCTCGTCTGGAGTTCCTCGTAGAGCTGGAGGGAGGCGATGGCGGGCGCGCTGTGGTCGGCCAGGATCCGTACGGCTTCGCGGTCCTGCTGGTCGAGGGCGAGTTCGCCCGCGCGCGGCGGGACGTAGAGGTGGCCGATGGCGTTGTCCCGGTGGACCAGGGGGAAGGCCTCGTCGCCGCTGGCGGGGCTGCCCAGCCGGGCCAGTTCGCGGTCCCCGTGCCGGGTGCGGATCACCAGGCGGGCGGCGGGCAGCCGGAGGGTGTGCACGACCGTGTCGCACAGCAGGCGGGGCATGTCCCCCGGGTCGAGGGCGTGGCTGAGCCGGTCGGCGAGGGCGCGCACCGCCTGGTAGGGCTGGGCGCGTTCGCCGTAGTAGTAGCGGTCGACCAGCCGGGCGGCCCAGCGCGCGGTGGGCCGCAGCAGGACGCCCACCAGCAGGGTGAGGCAGGCCATCAGCCCGGACTCGGGGGTCAGGGAGCCCGGCGCGAAGTAGTCGAGGACGAAGGCGCCGCCCGCGTAGGCCATGAACAGGCCGAAGGTGAGGACGAAGGCCGTCAGGATGCGCCGCCCCGCCCGGTCCAGGGCCCAGGTGCGCTCCCGGATGTGCACGTAGCCCACGGTCGCCGGCCAGGACGCGGCGGCGAGGTAGACGATGACGACCTCGAAGCCCATCGGCGGGTCGCCGTACTGGTTCACGGCGATCACCGCGATCCACAGCAGGTAGGGCACCGCCAGGATCGCGTAGGGGCGGTCGGACTTCGCGGTGCGCGGCCAGCGGACGGCCATCAGGAGGATGCCGACGCCCGCGATGAAGGGCGGGACCCAGCGCGAGGCGGTGTCCATCCACGGCGTCAGCAGGCGTTCCAGGCCGGCCCATCCGGGGCCGGCGATGGGGGTCTCGACGCCGTAGTGGACGAAGCCGGGGCGGGTGAAGACGTAGTACTGCTGGGCGGCGCTGAAGAGGGCGGTGAAGGCCACGTACGGCGCGCCCCACCGGGGGAAGCGGCCGGTGGGCAGCCACAGCGGCATGGGGTAGATGATGACGTTGATCAGGGTGAAGGCGAGCATCACCAGGATGAACACGGCGGTGAGCACGCGCGGGCCCGCTCCGTGCACCACGGCGGTCTGCGGCACCACCTGGGCGAGGGTGAGCGCGCAGCCGGAGCAGAGCATGAGCCCGCCGAGGACCCGGGCGGTCCGGCGGGCGGCGAAGACCATGCCGGTGAGGGCGATGCCGAGGCCGACGAGGACGTGGTCGGCGGCGAGGTGGAGGCGTACGGTGCGCAGCGCGGGGTGGCCGATGTGGGTGAGGGTGACGATGCCCCAGGTGATGGCGGCGAGCATGGTGAGGACGCAGACGGCGTAGGCGGGCAGCATCTCCGGCCCCGAGCGGGGCGTGCTCGCGGTGGTCCGGTTCGCTGTGCGCATGTCGGCCTCCCCGGCCGCTCGGTGCGTTGGTTTCCAGCCTGGTGCGCCCCCGGTCCCGGGCGCATGGGGCGGGTGTCCCGGTTTCCGGGCGGCCCGGTGTGCGTGCGGCCCGGTTCCCGTGCGGCCCGGTCTCCTGGCTGCGGGGCTCAGCCGTCGGCGCCCAGGCCCGCGTCCCGGGCCCGGGCGACGGCCTCGGCCCGGGAGGTGACCTGGAGCTTCTCGAAGACGTGGGTGATGTGGTTGCGGACCGTCTTCTCGGACAGGACCAGCTCCCGGGCGATGCGCCGGTTGTCGTGGCCCCGCGCGATCAGTTCGAGCACCTCCACCTCGCGGGAGGTGAGGGAGGGGAAGAGCTGTCCGGCGTCGCGCCGGCGGCCGCCGGCCAGGAGCTCCGAGAGCCGGGCGGCGATCTCGGAGCCGATGACGGCGCCGCCCGCCGCGACCGTGCGCAGGGCGTGCAGCACCTCCTCGGAACCCGCGCCCTTGACCACGTAGCCGCGGGCGCCCGCCTGGAGGGCGGCGAGCAGGCTGCCGTCGTCGTCGGACATGGTGAGCATCAGGACCGGCAGGCCGGGGTGGGTGTCGGCGAGGCGGCGCGTGGCCTCGATCCCGGAGACGTCGGGCAGGGACAGGTCCATCACGACCACGTCCGGCCGGTGCCGGTCCACCGCGTCCGGGACCTCGCCGCCGGTCTCGGCCTCGGCGACGACGACCGCGCCCCGGGTGCTCTCCAGGGCGGCCCGCAGGCCCTCGCGGAACAGGGGGTGGTCGTCGACGATCAAGACCCGGGGGATGGTTCGGTCTTCTGCGTCCACGTGTCGACACTAGCAGTCACCGAGCGTTGCTCTGAGTGACCGGGCCGTGGGGTGGGACCGGACGGGAGGGACCGGGAAGGGGTCTGGGCCTCATGCCGCTGGGGTGCGGGCGGCCGGATCGTGAGCGGCATGTCCGCACACCTCTCCTCCGTCCGCATCGACCGGTCCCTGCTCTGCGGCCCGGCGCACGTCCCCGTGCAGATCCGCTGCGGGGACGGCCCGGCGGACGAACTCCCCGACGTCCTGCGGGGCCTCGCCCCCCGCCGGATCGCCCTGGTCACCGACCCCGGGCTGCCGCGCGAGCACGCGGCGGGCGTCCTGCGCCTGCTGGGCGCGGCCGCGCCCACCGGGGTGCTGTGGCCCGACGGCGACGGCCCCCTCGCGGTCCCGGACGGCGCCCTCGCCGTCGCGCTCGGCGGCAGCCGGGTGATCGAGGCGGCCGACCGGGCCCGGTACGCCGACGGCACCCGGCCCGCCCTGGTCCGCCTGCCCACCACGCTGCGGGCCATGACGGACACGGCCCTGTCGGTGGCGGGACCCGGCGGCCGCGTCGCGGCGCCGGCCCTGGTCCGGATGGACCTGGCGTTCCTCGCGACCGTGCCGCCGCACCGGCTGCGCGCCGGGCTGGGCCCGCTGCTGCGCACCGTGCTGGCCGTCGTGCCGGCGTCGGCCGGGCGGGTGGCCTCCCGGCTGCGGCCCGGCGGCGGGCACGACCCGCAGACGCTCGCCTCGTTCGTCTCGCTCTGCCTGGAGGCCAGGGCCGCGCTCTGCTCCCACGACCCGCTCGGGCAGGGACCCGCCGCCGCCCTGCGCTACGGCGAGCCCGTCGCCCGGGCGGTGCGGAGCCTCGCCGGGCCGGGCCTCCCGTACGGGGACGCGCTCGCCCTGGGCCTGCGCGCCGCCGCCGCGGTCTCCCGGCGCGTCGGCCTGCTGGGCCCGGCGGACGAGGCGGCCCACGAGGACCTGCTGACCCGCGCCGGCGCCGTCCGGACCCTGCCCGCGGGGATCCGGCCCCGCGAGCTCGCGTCGGCCGTGACCGGGGGCCGGGACGAGGCCCGCATGGTGCTGCTGCGCGGGCTGGGGGATCCGTACGCCCACCACGGCTCCCTGCTCGCCCCGGTCGCGGCCGGCGTCCTGGAAGCCGCTCTCGCCGAACTCGTGCCCGCCGCGCGGCGGATCCCGGTACCGGACCGGGACCGCGCCAGGGTCTCCGTCCCGGGCGGCCGGGACGGCGCACTCCCCGCCACGGGCGGGGCCGTCTCAAGGAAGTGATCACCATGTACCCGTTCCTCGGCCACCTCGGCGCCGGCCTGCCGGCGCACCGGCTGCGCACCGCCGCCGCGCAGCTCCGCACCGGCCCTTCCCGCGGGATGTCCCTGAGCCGCGGCGAGGGGTGGGCGCTGGTCTCCGGCCGGGTCTGCGAGCGGGGCGGGATCGCCGCGGTCCTGGACGGCGGGATCGAGGGCCGGCTCGCCCTGGCCACCCGGCTGGAGGTGCGCGGCCTCCCGGTCGCCGACCGGAACGAGGCGGCGCTGGCGCACTCCGCCTTCGCGCTGGACGGCGCGGAGTTCGCTGCGCACCTCAGGGGCGCGTACGCGGCGGCCGTGGTCGACGCGCGCGCCGAACCGGTGCTGGTCCTGGCCGCCTCCGGCGCCGGCGGCACCCCGCTCTACTACCACTGGGAGCCGGGCGGGGGCCGGTTGTGCTTCGCCTCCGCCCTGCCGGCCCTGCTCGCGCTGCTGCCGGACCGGCCGGGGCCGTGGGTGCGGACGCTGCCGCCCGGTACCACCGCCGTCTGCTCCCGGCGCGCCGTCCGGCGCCCGGCGCCCCGCGCGGACGCCGTCACGCTCCCGGCGGCGGGCCGACGGCGATCCGTACCGGCGGCCGGGACGCTGCCGGCGGAAGCCGCAGCGGTCCCCGCCCCGGGGTGAGGGAGCCGAGCACCCGTGGCCCCCGGGCGCCGGTGCACCCGGGGACGTTGCCGGGCAGTCCGTGCAGGGTGAGGAAGCCGAGGACCGCGAAGGCGTACGCCTCCTTCGCGGCGGCGGGCAGTCCCAGCACCGCCGAGTCCAGCAGGGCGGTGCGCGGGGGCAGTTCCTCGCGGAGCATGGCCATGAGCGCCGGGTTGCGGGTGCCGCCGCCGGAGGCGACGACCTCGGTGACGCGCAGCGGGCGCAGGGCGTCGGCGACGGTCCGGGCGGTGAGCCGGGCGAGGGTGGCGAGGAGGTCCTGCGGCGGGAGGGGGGCGCAGCCGTCGAGGGCGGCGCGCAGGTGGCCGTGGTGGAAGAGCTCCTTGCCGGTGGTCTTGGGCGCGGGCAGCCGGTAGTAGGGCTCGGCGAGCAGGCGCAGCAGGAGCGGTTCGTGGACCCGGCCGGCGGCGGCGAGGGTGCCGTCCTCGTCGTATCCGAGCCGGCCGCCGGTGAGTTCGCGTACGGCGGCGTCCATCAGGGCGTTGCCGGGACCGGTGTCGAAGGCCACGGGCGGGCCGGCCTGGGGCAGGGCGGTGAGGTTGGCGATGCCGCCGATGTTGAGGGCGGCGGGCGTGCCGGGGCGGCCGCGCAGCAGCATCAGGTCGACGAGGGCGACGAGCGGGGCGCCCTGGCCGCCGGCCGCGATGTCGCGGGGGCGGAAGTCCGAGACGACGGGGCGGCCGGTGGCTTCGGCGATCCAGGCGGGGCGGCCGAGCTGGAGGGTGCCGTGGACCTGTCCGGCGTCGTTCCAGTGGTAGACGGTCTGGCCGTGCGAGGCGATCAGGCCGGCGCGGCCGGCGCACAGTTCGCGGTCGGCCCGGACGGCCAGGGCGGCGAAGGCCTGGCCGATGCGGGTGTCGAGGAGGCAGACGTCGGCGAGGGTGGTGGGCGAGGGCGGCAGGGCCGCCGCGAGGGCGTCGCGCAGGCCGTCCTCGAAGGGGGCGCTGACCAGTCCGAGCGGGACCAGCCGCAGGGTCTCGCCGCCGTCCTCCCGGGTGAGCCGGGCGGCGGCCGCGTCGACGGCGTCGTACGAGGTGCCCGACATCAGGCCGATCACCCTCATTCCAGTGGCCTCCTGTGGTCGTCGCCGCGCAGCCCGGCCAGGGCGAGCGCGCTGAGGGCGCAGGTGCCGGCGGCGTAGTAGGCGGGGACGTCGTGGTCGCCGGTGGCGGCGGTCAGGGCGGTGATGACGAGTCCCGCGCAGCCGGAGAACACGGCGCCGGTGAGGGCGTACGCCAGTCCGAGCCCGGTGCACCGCACCCGGGCGGGGAACATCTCGGCGAGCATGGCGGGCCCCGGGCCGGCGAGCAGCCCGACGGTGGCGCCCGCGCCGAGGACCGCGGCGGCCTTGGCGGGGGCGGTGGCCGCGGGGTCCTGGAGGAGGTGGAGCAGCGGGAGCGCGAGGAGGGTCACGCCGAGGGCGCCGGCGAGCATGACGGGCCGGCGGCCGACCCGGTCGCTGAGGATCCCGGCGGGCAGGATCGCGGCGGCGAAGCCGAGGTTGGCGAGGGCCGTCGCGGTCAGGGCCTGCCGGAAGGAGGCGCCGAGCGTGGCCTGGAGGTAGGAGGGCAGCACCACGAGGAAGGTGTACCCGGCCGCGGACCACCCCATGAGCCGCGCGACCCCGAGGAGGACGGCCCGGGCGGTGCCGGTCCCTCCGGGGGCTGCGGGGGCGGGGCCGGTGCCGCTTCCGGCGGGGCCGGTGACCGCGGTGGCGGTGCGGGCCGTGCCCGTACGGGCGGGCTGCGCGGCCCCCGGCGCGGACGGTACGGCTCCCGGCAGTACGGGCCCGGACACCGGCGCGGACGGCACGGCACCCGGCAGTACGGGCCCGGACACCGGCGCGGACGGCACGGCACCCCGCCGCACGGGCCCGGGCGACGGCGTGGGCGCCGGCTCCGGCACCGGCGGCGCGGCTCCAAGGGGCGGCCGGCCGGTCGCGTGCTGCGGCTCCGGACGGGGTGGTTCGCCGGGCAGGCCCGCGCGCAGCCGGTACGCGGCCATCCCGAGCGGCAGGGCCAGCAGGAAGGGGATACGCCAGCCCCAGGCGTGCAGGGCCGCCGGGGAGAGCAGCCCGGCCAGGAGCGCGGCGACGGCCGCGCCGGCGAGCAGGCCCAGCGCGACGGTGAAGGACTGCCAGGCGCCGTGGCGGCCCCGCCGGCCCGGCGGCGCCGATTCCGTCATCAGGGCCACGGCCCCGCCGAACTCGCCGCCCAGGCACAGCCCTTGCAGTACGCGGAGCAGGGTGAGCAGCCAGGGGGCGGCGGGTCCGATGGCGGCCCGGGTCGGGAGGAGGCCGATCAGGGTGGTGGCGAGGGTCATCAGAGCGATGACGAGGACCAGGGCGCGGCGGCGGCCGACGCGGTCGCCGATGCGGCCGAAGAGGAGGGCTCCGGCGGGCCGGAAGAAGAAGGACACCGCGAAGGAGGCGTAGGTGGCGACCAGCGGGCCGGCGCCGCCCTGCCCGGCCCCCGGCGAGGGGGTGAAGAACCGGTCGGCGATGACCGTGGCGAAGGCGCCGTAGACGCCGAACTCGTACCACTCGGTGAAGTTCCCGGCGGAGCCCGCGAGCAGCACCCTGCGCGGTCCGGTGGCGGACCGCGCCGGGCGGCGCAGCGCGAGGGGGGACACCGCTCAGGTCGTCGGGTCGAGGCGGGAGGGGGCGTCCGGCGTCCGGTGCGCGGCGGCGGCCGGGGTCAGGGCGCTGCCCGAGAGCCAGCTGCGCCAGTCCATGTTCCAGTCGCCGATGCCGTTGCCGAAGGGGTCCATCCGCTCGCCGCCGCTGTTGACCACCTCGACGATGTCGCCCTCGCGGACGGTCTCGTAGAACCAGGCGGCGTCCTCGGTGGACATGCCGGTGCAGCCGTGGCTGACGTTCTCCTCGCCCTGCGACTCGACGGACCAGGGCGCGGCGTGGACGTACTCCCCGCTCCAGGTGACCCGTGTCGCGTAGAAGACGGGGAGGTCGTAGAACTCCTTGGTGCCCTTCTTGATGCCGACGCTGTCGCCGCGCATGCGGACCTTGTACTCCTTGCCGAGGACGACCTTGACGCCGCTGCGGGTGCGGAAGCCGGCCTTTCCGGTGGTGACGGGGATGGTCCTGATGACGCGTCCGTTGCGGCGTACGGTCATCTCGTGGGTGGCGGAGTCGGTGACGGCCTCGATGCGGTCCGCGACGGTGAACTCCAGGGGTTCGGAGGGGCCGCCGTAGCCGTGCTCGCCGAGTTCGACCCCGTCGAGCCCGCTGCGGACGCGGACGACGGTGTGGGCGGGCCAGTAGGTGCGGGGCCGGAAGTGCAGGGTCGAGCTGTCGACCCAGTGCCAGGCTCCCTCCACCCGGGGCCGGGAGGTGACCTGGAGGGCCTGTTCGACGCGGGCGCGGGCGTCGGGGTCGTCGGCGGGGACGGGGTGGCTGAGTTCGGCGGTGACGACCTCGCCCGCGCCGTACGTGCCCGGGCGGGGTCCGAACTCGGCGGTGAGCCTGCTGCCGTCGGCGGGCGCGTCGGGCGGTGCGGTACGGAAGACCATGCTGACGCCGACGGGGGCGCCGCGGCCGTCCTGGGCGCCGACGCGGACGGTGTAGCCCTCCCCCGCGCGCAGGGGTTCGGTGTTGCGCCAGTGCCCGCCGCCCGGGCCGAGTGCGCCGGCGAGGTGGCGGCCGTGCCCGTCGGTGACGGTGACGTCGGTGAGGCGGCCGGCCTCCGCCCGGGCGAGGCTGATCTCCAGCGGGGAGCCCGAGTCCGTGGGGAGTGCGCCGGCGTCGCCGAGGGCCGGGTCCCACAGGACGGCGTCGCCCCGGGCCGTGGCGAGCACCCGCTGCTCCCGCCACGTTCCGCAGCGGTCGCCGCGGAAGGCTCCGGCGGCGCACCACACGGCGGAGTCGGCGCGGATCCCGCCGTCCACGGCGCGGCCGACCAGCAGGGTGACCGCCGCCTCCGGGGCGGCGCCGGGGGCCGCTGCTTCGGCGGTGCGGCCGGGTGCGCCGGCGAGGGCCAGCGCGGCGGCCCCCGTCACCGCGGCGACCGCGCCGCTCCACGCCTTCGTCCGTGACTTCGCCACGCAGCCCTCCACCTTTGTCCTACGGCCGGATGGCAGCATCAAAGAGGACGGGACGCCGAAACGATGATCATAAATCGGCACTGCGCCCGAACGGGCGCCCCAAGTGAACCCGGACGGAGTACCGGGCGCGACCTGCGGAGTGCGGCGGTCCGGTCCCGTAGGCTCGGCGGATGGCGAAGTACTTCGACGTTCACCCCGAGAATCCCCAGCGGCGCACCCTCACCGGCGTGGCGGACTCCATCCGCTCCGGCGCGCTCGTCGCGTACCCGACGGACTCCTGTTTCGCGCTGGGCTGCCAGCTGGGCAACCGCGACGGCATCGCGCGGATCCGGTCGATCCGCAACCTCGACGACAAGCACCACTTCACCCTCGTGTGCCAGAACTTCGCCCAGCTGGGGCAGTTCGTGTACGTGGACAACGACGTGTTCCGGGCCGTCAAGGCGGCGACCCCGGGCGCCTACACCTTCATCCTGAAGGCGACCTCGGAGGTGCCGCGCCAGCTGCTGCACCCGAAGAAGAAGACGGTCGGGGTCCGGATCCCGGACCACCTCGTCACCCAGGCCCTGCTCGCCGAGCTGGGCGAGCCGCTGGTGTCCAGCACCCTGCTGCTGCCGGACGAGGACGAGCCGCTGACCCAGGGCTGGGAGATCAAGGAGCGGCTCGACCACGTGGTGGACGCCGTCGTCGACTCCGGGGACTGCGGCACCCGGCCGACCACCGTCATCGACTTCTCCGGCGGCGGGGCGGAGATCCTGCGCCGCGGCGCGGGCGACACCGCGCGCTTCGAGTAGTCGTCCTCTCCCCAGGGCGGATTCCGGTTCTGGAGCAGATATCCGGAATCCGCCATTCCACCACCCGATCCGGCCATACGGGAACCGGCCGGGAATGCGCCCTCCATTCGTACTCGAGCGAGCCATCCATCGGGACTCGTTTAGCTGTGAACAGAATGGGCGGACCGGCGGTAACTCCACGGATTGCCTGCGTGACGGAGAGGAGAAGAAGGCCGGGTACGTCGGAATTGATCGGTATCCCAACTCGACTTTCACAAGATCCGTTCTGTAGGGTTCCAGTTATTCACCGCCCAACGGGGAGCGGCGAGCAGCCGCGGGCACTGATCCGGACTTTTCCGGAGGCGTGTCCGTCATGACGGCTCGTGGGAACGACGCCCCCGTCACGTTCATCTGCGACACACGTGACCCGACACGGGGGACCATCAATGCGGTTCCAGCTTTTGGGGCCCTTGAGTATTGCGCACGGCCCCGAGACAGTAGTTCTCAAACCATCCAAGCCGACCAGTCTCCTCGCCGCCCTTCTGCTCCATCCCGGCGCCGTGGTTTCCACCGGCTATCTGCTGCGTGCCGTATGGGACGAGGAGCCTCCGGCGACCGCCCGGGCCGCACTCCAGACCTGTGTGCTGCGACTGCGCAGGTTATTCGCGAAATACGGCATATCCGCGACCACCATCGAGGCCGTGCCGGGCGGTTACCGGATGCACAACGACACCGAGACGCTCGACCTCGTGCTGTTCCGGTTACTGACCGCGCAGGCACGGGCCGCCGCCGGGACCCCCGAGGAGCTGTACCGGCTCCGCGCGGCCCTCTCCCTCTGGCAGGGGCAACCCCTGTCGAACGTGGCGTCGGGCATGCTCCAGCGGGACGCGGTGCCCGCCCTCGAACAGGAGCGGCTGCGGGTCCTGGAGCGGGTGTGCGACCTCGAACTGGCCGCCGGGAACTGCCATCAGGTGCTCGTCGACCTGTACGAGGGCGCCCGCCGCCAGCCCGTCCGCGAGCGCTTCACCGAGCAGCTCGTCGAGGCCCTTTACCGCACCGGCCGGCAGGCGGAGGCGCTCGCCGAGTACCGCACCGTGCGCGAGCGGCTGCGCGACGAACTCGGCGTCGACCCCGGTCCGGGCCTGCGCCGCCTGGAGCTGGCGATCCTGCGGGCCGAGGAACTGGGCCCGGCCGCCCGCCCCGAGGACCTCGAACCGGCCCCGCCGCGCCCCTCCCCCGCCGTCCGCGACCGCGCCCCCGGCCCCGGCGCACCGCCCCCGGTGCCCGGGTTCGCCGGACGCGCGGCGGACCTGCGGGCCCTGGCGGAGCGCCTCGCCGACACCGGCGGCCCCCGGCTGCTGGTCGTCTCCGGAGCACCCGGGATCGGCAAGTCGGCGCTCGCGCAGCAGAGCGCGTACGAGGTCCGGGGGGCCTTCCCGGGCGGGGTGTCCACCATCGACCTGGCCCGGCCCGACGGGAGCCCGCTGGACGCCGAGGAGGCCCGCGGGCTGCTGCCCGGACCGGGCGGCGGCGGCCGGCGGCTGCTGATCCTCGACAACGCGGCCGGAGCGGGCCAGGTACTACCGCTGCTGCCGGAGACCGGTGGGGCCACGGTACTGGTGACCAGCCGGCGCGCCCTGGCCGCGGCGGTCGCCACGCACGGCGGCTTCGTGCACCGGCTCGACGTGCTCTCCCCGGCCGAGGCCCATGCCCTGCTCACCGGCCTCGTCGGAGCCGGGCGGATCGCCGGCGAGGAGCCGGCCGCACGTGAACTGGCCGCCGTGTGCGGGTACTTCCCGCTCGCGCTGCGGATCGCCGCCGGGCGGCTGCTGACCCGGCCGGGACTGTCCGTCGCCGACTGCGCTGCCTGGCTGGCGGAGGACCCGCCGGGCCGGCTGGCCCTCGCCGAGGACCCCCGGCTGTCGGTGCCGGAGGTCCTCGGGCGGGCCGTCGCCGCGCTCCCGGCCGAACTGCGCGAGGCGTTCCTGCTGCTGGGCTCGCTCGAGCCCCACTCCGGTCCCGCCACAGCCGCGCAGGAGAGCGTGCTCGAACAGCTCGTGGAGGCCGGGATGCTGGAGGACGGGCCGCCCGGCGAGCCCTACCGGATCCACGCCTTCCTCCGCGTGTACGCGCGGTGGCTGGCCCGCGGCCGGGCCGGCGCCGCGGCCCTCCTGCCCCGCTGAGGCGGCCCCTCCCGCCTCCCCGGCATTTCCCACCTCACGTCTTCGCCCCCACCAGACCGCAATCAGAGGTGTTCCATGTCCCTGGACAGCTACCAGTACGTTGCCGCGACACGCCCCAGGATCCGCCGGGACGTTCTCTTCACCGAGACCCCCGACGGCGTGCTGTTCCACAATTCCGACGGGGGCTTCCGCCTCACCGCCCGCACCGCGTACCGGTTCGCCACGCTGATCGTCCCGCACCTGACCGGCGAACACACCGTCACCGAGCTGTGTCAGGGCCTGGGCGACGCCCAGCGCGCGATGGTCGGCGAGCTCGTCAAGACCCTGTACGAACGGGACTTCGCCCGTTCCGTCGCCGAGCCCGCCGGCGCGGACCGGACCGCCGCCGCGCCGCCGCCGGACGTGGCCCGCAGATTCGCACCGCAGATCGCCTACGCCGACCACTACGCCGATGACGCCGAAGCCCGCTTCCTGCGCTTCCGCGGCACCCGGGTCGCCGTCCTCGGCGAGGACGCGGTGGCCCGCTGGTGCGCGCTCAGCCTGGTCCGCAACGGCTGCGCCACCGTCGGCGTGCTGCCGGGGGCCGACGCCGACGGGGTACGGGCCGAGGCGGCCGAGGCCGTCGCCGACGGCTGCCCGGTGGAGATCCGCACACTGCCCGGACAGCCGCTCGGCTGGGCGGAGTTGGAGGAGTACGACTTCGTCGTGGTGACCGGCGGGGCGGCGGCCCCGGCCCGGCTGCTGCCGCTGCTGCGCGCCGGGGTCCCCGAGGGGCGCACCCTGCTGCCCGCCTGGTCGTACGGGAACGACGCGGTGGTCGGCCCGCTCATGGCGCACGGCACCGCCGGCTGCTGGTCCTGCGCGGCCCTGCGGCTGGGCTCGGCGCGCGGCGGCCCGGCGGCGGCCGCGCTCTGGAGCGCCCTCGCGCTGCCGGAGGCTCCCCTCGCGCAGGGCCCGGTGCCGGGACGGCCGCTGGCCGCGATGATCGGCAACCTGCTCGGGTACGAGGTGTTCCGCGCGGCCTCCGGCTCCCTGCCCGCCGAGACCGCCGGACGGCTCCTCGTCCAGGACACGGCCTCGCTGGACGTCACCGCCGAGCCGCTCTTCCCGCACCCGCGCTGCCCGTTCTGCGCGCCCGGCGAGACCGAGGCCGCCCCCCTCGACCTCACCGCCGCCGGTACCTCGGGCACGCCCGCACTGCCGACGCTGGAGACCGCCCGGGAGGCGGACGAGCTGGTCGAGGAGCTGAACCGGCGCTCGGCCGTGGTGCGTCCGTACGCGGGGGTGTTCACCCGGTACGCGGACGAGGAGCTCACCCAGATCCCGCTGAAGGCCGGGGTGGTGGAGCTGGGCCTCGGGCACGGGGAGACGCGCACCGTGGCCGCGTTCGACGTCCACCACGTGGCGGGGGCCCGGATGCGGGCCCTGGACGCGGCGGCACTGGTGTACGCGGAGCACGTGGTGCCGGCCCGCGACGTCACCGGCGGCGACGGAGGGCCGGGCGCGGTCGCCGCGGCGGCCCTGGCGACCGCCTCCGGGATACCGGGCGAGGCCTCCGCGTACCAGCGGGCGGTGTCCCTGCTGACGAAGGAGCCCGCGCTGGTCCCGGCCGGCGCGGTACGGCCGTTCGGGCCGCACAACGCCGAGCGGCTCTTCGAGCGCACCCGCGCCGGGGCCGGGGCCGGCCCCTCCCCCGCCGACGCGGCGGCGGCCGGACTGCTGTCGGCGCTCGGGCACGCCGCGCTGCTGCGGGCGGTGCGCGGGGACCGGGCGGCCCGGGTGCCGCTGCCGGAGCGCGACGGGGAGGACGCGGAACTCGGGTTCCTGCTGAGGTCGGCGGACCGGCTGGAGCTGGAGCCGGAGCTGCTGGACCTCGGGGAGGGCCCGCGGTCCGGGGTGCAGGTGCTGCTGGCGCGCGCCGGGGAGCGCTGGGCGCTGGGCGAGGGCCTGGACCGGCGTACGGCGGCGGTCGCGGCCCTGCGGGAGCTGCTGGGCTCGGCGCAGTACGGGGCGGATTCCGCCGACGCGGGGCGCGATCCCCTGCTGCGGGACCTGGACCCGCGCGCGCTGGCGGTGTCCGGGGAGCCGGCCGCGCCCCTGGCGGCGGGGCCCGCCGCGTCCTGGGAGCGGGTGCTGGAGCTCCTCGCCGGGGCGGGGCTCGACGCGTACGCGGTCCCGACCGGGTCGGCGGAGCTGGCCGGGGTGGGCGTCCACACCGTGCGGGTGCTGCTCGCCGCGGCGGCGGTCCGGGAGTCCGGCGATGACGCGTAGCGGCTCCGCCGCGGTGGCGGACGGGCTCGGGCGGGAGGCCGCCGGGCGGTTCAGGGAGCTGCTGGAGCGGGCGGTGGCCGCGCTCGGCGGGCCGCCGGTGGCCGTGTCGGCGCTGGGGCTGCGGGACGCGTTCGCCGCCCGGGACCGGGAAGTGCCGGCGGGCGCGGTCCCGGTGGCGCTGTACGGGCACCAGGGCGTGGTGGGCCCCCTCCCGGGGGGCGGGCCGGGGTGCGCGCTGTGCCTGGAGCGGCGCTGGCAGGCGGTGCGGTCGGTCGCGCTGCGGGACGCCCTGGAGCTGGGCGGCGGGACCCGGGCGGCGGGCGCCTGGCCGTACGCGCACGCCTTCGCCGCCGACGCGCTGGCCGCGCTGGTGGTCTCGGCGGGCTCCGGCGCCGCCGGGCCGGCGGAGGGGGTGTTCCCCGGGGTGTGGGTGCTGGACCTGCGGAGCGGGGGTGTGCGGCGGTACCCGCTGGTGCCCGATCCGGAGTGCCCGGTGTGCGGGACGCCCGAGGCGGACACGGCCCGGGCGCTGGATCCGGAGCCGGCGCCCAAGTACCGGCCGGGGGCGTTCCGTACCCGGCCCGTGGAGGCGTACGCCATCGACGTGGCGGCGTTCGCGAACCCGCTGTGCGGGGCCCTGGGGCCTTCGCTGGTCCAGGACGTCTCCTCGACGTCCACCTCCGCGACCATCGGCTGCTTCTCCATGCGCTCGGGCGAGTACCTGCGCGAGACGTTCTGGGGCGGGCACACCGACTCCTTCGACCGCAGCGCCCGGGTCGGCGTCCTGGAGGGGCTGGAGCGGTACGCGGGGATGCGCTCGCGCTCGCGGACGACCAGCGTCACCGGCTCGCTGAACGGGTTCGGGGCCGAGGCCGTCGACCCGCGGCAGGTGGGCCTGTACAGCGAGGCGTTCTACCGGGACAACCCGAGGGTGCGGCCCTTCGACCCGGACCGGGAGATCCCCTGGGTGTGGGGCTGGTCGCTGCGCGACCGGCAGCCGAGGCTGGTGCCGGAGGTGCTGACGTACTATCACGCGCCGGGTCTGGAGAACCGGTTCGTGCAGGAGAGCTCCAACGGCTGCGCCTCGGGCGGGAGTCTGGCCGAGGCCGCCTACTTCGGGCTGATGGAGGTGGTGGAGCGGGACGCCTTCCTGCTCACCTGGTACGGGCGGCAGCCGCTGCCCGAGATCGATCCGGCCACCAGCTCCCGGGCCTCGACACGGTCGATGGTCGACCGGCTCGCCCTGTACGGGTACCGGGCGCGGTTCTTCGACACGCGGATCAGCTTCCCGATCCCGGTGGTGACGGCGGTCGCCGAGCGGTTCGACGGCGGCCCCGGGCGGATGTGCTTCGGGGCGGGGGCCGGGCTGGACCCGGAGTCGGCGCTGGACTCGGCGCTGTGCGAGATCGCCACGGACGCGGTGAACCTGCCCGGGCGTACCGAGCGCGACGAGGAGCGGCTGCGCGCGATGGCGGCCGATTTCGACCTGGTCACCGCCCTCCACGACCACCCGTTGGTGTACGGGGTGCCGGAGATGGGCCGCCACGCCGACTTCCTGCTGCGCGGGCCCTCACGGGGTCCGCTGCGGCCGGTGTCGTCGCTGCTGGGCCCGGGCGGGGTGTCGGACGACGTGGCCGAGGACCTGGCGCGGTGCGTGGAGGCCGTGGCCGCCGGGGGGTTCGACGTGGTCGTGGTCGACCAGACCCTGCCGGAGCAGCGGGCACTGGGCCTGCACACCGTGAGCGTGCTGGTGCCGGGGCTGCTGCCGATCGACTTCGGCTGGTCGAGGCAGCGCGCGCTGGGGATGCCGCGCATGCGCACGGCCCTGCGCGAGGCGGGGCTGCGCGGGCGCGACCTGGAGCCCGCCGACCTCAATCCGGCCCCGCACCCCTTCCCCTGACCCGGCCGCCGGCCCCGCCCGGCACGGCCGCACGAACCGAGGAGGACCCGTGGGCTACGCCCATGACTACGCCAGCGCCATCATGTACCGGGGCCGGGTGCCCATGGAACCCGTCGACTTCGTGCCCGACTGGGCCGACCGCCCCCGCAAGGCGAAGTACTACCCGGACGCGGAGACCCTGCCGCTGCCGGACCCGGCGGCCGGCGGGCCGCGCCCCGCGCCGGGGTTCACCCTGCCGCTGCTGTCCGGGATGCTCCAGGACTCGTACGGGCTGACCGGCCGGCGGCTGGGCGTGCAGGCCAACACCGACCTTGCGGCCCTCCCCCACTACACGCAGGCCAACTGGTCGCGGGGCACCGCCTCGGGCGGCGGCCTCTACCCGGTCGGCGTGTACTGGGCGGCCGGTGCGGGCGGTCCGCTCACCCCGGGGCTGTACCACTACGCCCCGCACCAGCACGGGCTGCGCCGGCTGCTGGCCGGCGACGTCACCGGTGACGTGCGGGAGGCGCTGGGCCACGGCCCGGACGAGGGCTCCTCGCAGTACCTGGTGCTGAGCGTCAAGTACTGGCAGAACTCCTTCAAGTACAACAGCTTCTCCTTCCACGCGGTCAGCATGGACGTGGGCGCGCTGGTGCAGACCTGGCGGCTGTGGGCCCGGGCGTACGGGCTGCGGATCGCGCCCGCGCTCTGGTTCGACGAGGAGCGCCTCGCCCGGCTGCTCGGCGTGGCCCCCGAGGAGGAGGGCGTCTTCGCGGTGCTCCCCCTGGAGTGGGAGGGCGACGCGGAGCGCCCCGCCGCCGGGACCGCGCCGGTGGGCGCCGGGGTCCGGCACCGGGACTCGGAGCGGTCGCGTACCGTGCTGGCCTTCGAGACGCTGGAGCGGATCCACGGGGCCACCCTCGGCCGGGCCGGCGACCGTCCGGCGCCCGGCGTGCTGGACGCGGCGGCCGCGTACCCCCCGCGGGGCGGCAGGCCCGTCCCCCTCCCCGCCCCGGCGGCGCCCCCGGTGGAGGAGGCCGCGGCGCTGCGGGCCCGGCGCAGCAGCTTCGGCCGGTTCGACGCCACCCGGGCGGTGGCGGCGGAGCAGCTGGCGGCGGCGCTGGCGGACTGTGCGGCGACCCGGCCCGGCAGTGAGGCGGAACGGCCCGGCGGGCCGCCGCTGACCTCGCTGTACGCCTTCGTCAACCACGTCGAGGGGATCGAGCCGGGCAGTTACGCCTACGACCCGGCGGAGCACGCGCTGCGGCTGGTGGTGCCGGGTCCGCCCGGACCGTTCCTCCAGGCCAACTACTTCCTGTCCAACTACAACCTGGAGCAGGCGGGCGCCGTGCTGGTGCCGACGGTGCGGACCACGGCGGTCCTCGACGCGGTCGGCGACCGGGGCTACCGCCTGATGGGGGCGGCCGTCGGCGCGATCGCCCAGACCTTCTACACCACCGCCGCCGCCCACGGGCTCGGCGCGGGCGTGGCGCTGGGCTTCGACAACGTCTCGTACGCCGAGCGGCTGGGACTGGCGGACACCGACGAGGCACCGCTGCTGATCATGCTGCTCGGCCACGAGCGGCCGCGGCCCGCCGACTTCCGCCACGAGATCGCCTGACCGGGCCACGAGAGAAGCAGGGGGAACAGGATGGACACCACCACCGAATGGCACACCGGCGAGCGCTTCATGCTGCGCGTCGCCGGCCTGCCCCTGGCCGCGGCCGACGCGCTGCGCTGCGGGGACACCGGACGCTGGGCGGCCGACGTGCTCGCGGCCGAGGAAGTGCTGCGCGCGGACGCCCAGTGGCTGAGCGAGGTACTGCACCGGGCGGTCGGCGCGACCGACCCGGAGCCGGGCGGTCCGGGCGCGGCGCTCCGGCGCGAACTGCTGCGGCTGCGACGCCGGATCCACAACGGGCGCGTGCCCGCCGACCCAGGGGCCGCCCTGCGGGCGGTGGCGGACCTGGGCGAGGAGGCGGGCGACCGGCTGGCGCTCTGGCTGGAGCGGACCCGTGAGCTGGAGAAGCTGCGCGCCGAGGGGGAACCTCTGCTCGCCGCCGATCTGGGCCGGGGCCGGGCCGCGCTGCGCGAGCTGCTCGGCGACGACCGGCTGCGGCACGGGCTGCTGCTGGCCTCGCCGGTCCTGGAGGGGCAGCTCGACGCGTACGCGGCGGCCACGGCGGGGGGCGGTGAGCCGGGGGGCCGGGCGCGCAAGGCCGAGCGCTCGGTGCTCTCGTACCTCTACCGCACCGCCTGCAAGACCAGCCCCTTCAGCACCTTCACCGGGGTGGCGACCGGCCGGTTCACCCCGGAGGCGGGGGCGGACGGCATCCGGGTGGAGGACACCTGGAGCAGCCACGTCCGGCTGAACGTGGTGGTGCTGGCGCGCCTCGCCGAGCTGGTCCTCGCCGATCCGGTGCGCCGCCGGGACCTGCCGCTGCGCCCGGCCCCGGGCTGGGGCCGGGAGGACGACCGGATCCGGTACGTGCGGCGCTCGGTCACGGCCGGCGACGACACGGCCGCCGTCACCTTCGACGCGGTCAAGGACCGGCTGTTCTTCCTGCGCCGCAGCGGCACCCTGGACCGGCTGCTCGCCCTCTTCGCCGAGCGGGCCGAGCGGGACGGGCGCGACGGGCGCGACGGGCGCGACGGGGGCGCCGGAGCCGGCGGCGAGCCCGAGCTGCGCCACCACGAGCTGGCCGACTGGCTGGCCGCCGAGCACGGCGCGGCCCCCGAGGAGTGCGAGGCGTACATCGGGGCCCTGCTCCAGCTCGGCATGGTCCGGGTCCCCTGCCTGGACACCGAGGTGCACAGCGGGGACCCCGTACGGTCCTTCCAGCGGGCCCTGTCCGGCCTGGAGCGGCCCTGGGCCGACCGGCTGGCCGCGCTGCTGGAGGAGCCCGCCCGGCTGCTGGAGCGCTACCCCCTGGCGGGGCGCGCCGAGCGCCGGGAGCTGCTGTCCGCCCTGCGCGCGGCACTGCGCCGGGCGCAGGAGGAGCTGGGCGCGCCGGCGGACGCGCCGCTGCCGCAGACGCTGGTGTACGAGGACACCGGCGCGGGCCGCGACCTGGCGGCGGCTCCCCCGGCCTGGGCGGAGCCTGGTGCGGGCGGCGGGTCGCTGCGCGCGGTCGAGCGGATCCTGCCGGCCTTCGACCTGACGGTGGCCCAGCGGATCACCTTCGAGGGGTTCTTCACGGCCCGCTACGGCCCGGGCGGGCGCTGCGAGGACCTGCTGGGGCTGGTGCACGACTTCCACGAGGACTTCTTCGACCAGTACCTGTCCTTCACCGCGCGGCGCACCCCCTACGACGCGCGCGGCGAGTACGTGCCGGAGGAGAACTGGCTGGGCCTGCCGGGGATCCGGGCCCTGGACGCGGCGCGGCGGGCCTTCACCGGCCGGATGCGGGCGCACTGGGCGGCGTACGAGGAGCACGGCGCGGGCGGCGGCGAGCTGCGGCTCACCGGGGAGGACGTGGAGGCGGTCGCGGCCGAACTGGAGCCGGTGGTGCCCGGCTTCGCGCCGCGCTGCCACCACCTCCAGCTCGCACGGGACCCGGGGACGGGCGCGGAGCTGACCGTGCTCAACCGCTCGTACGGCGGGCTCTCCTTCCCGTTCAGCCGGTTCACCCACCTCTACCCGGAGCCGGCCGGGCTGGACGGCGAGCTGCGCGCGACGGCCGCCGGGGTCACCCCGCCCGGCGCGGTGTTCGCCGAGGTCACCGGCGGGGCGGTCACCACCAACCTGAACCTGCACGGGCGGCTCACCGAGTACGAGATCGTCTGCCCGGGCGAGAGCGGGACCCTGCCCGAGGACCGGCTGCTGCGCCTGGACGACCTGTACGCGGAGCACGTGCCGGAGACCGGGCGCGTGGTGCTGCGTTCGCGGCGGCTGGGACTGGAGGTGATCCCGGTCTACCTGGGGTACCTGGTGCCGCTGGCGCTGCCCGCCGTACCGCGCACCCTGCTGCTGCTCTCGCCGTCCTCGATGTCCCCGCTGGACGTCTGGGCGGGGGTGCCGGAGGGCGTCCCGCACGCCGGGGTGACCACGCGTCCGCGGGTGGTGCACGGGGACCTGGTGCTGAGCCGGCGCAGCTGGACGGCCACGGCGGGCGAACTGCCCGCGCACGGTGCGCGGGAGGCCGGGCACTTCCTGGAGTGGCAGCGCTGGCGCCGGGCGCACGGGCTGCCGGAGCGGGTGTTCGCGACCGTGTCGGCGGGCCCGTCCGCGCTCGGGGCCAAACCGCAGTACGTGGACTTCTCCAGCCTGCTGTCCCTGGCCGCGTTCGAGCCGCTGCTGCGCGAGGGGGACCACCGGGTCGTCTTCCGGGAGATGCTCCCGGACCCCGGCGGACTGCACGTCCGTTCGGCGCGCGGCGAGCACGTCGCCGAGCTCGCCGTCGAGACCTTCACCACGACCGTCCGGACCGAGGAGGGCGCACCCGCATGTCAGAGCTGAACCCGACGCGTGGCGCGTGGCAGGCCATGCACGTCTTCTACGCCGCCAACCCGCAGCCGCTGCTGGTGCAGTGCGTGCGACCGCTGATCGCCTCCCTGACGGCGGACGGGCTGCTGGCGGGGCACTTCTTCATCAACTACTGGCTGGAGGGCCCCCACGTACGGCTGCGGCTGCGGCCGGTGAGCCCGGAGGCGGAGCCGGAGGTGCGCCGCCGTGCCGAGGAGGCCGTGTCGGCGTTCCTGAAGGCCCGGCCGGCGCTGTACGAGGTGGACTCCGGCTTCCTGAACGAGTTCTACAACACCCTGTTCGACATCGAGTTCCCGGACGGGGACCGGGCCGCGTTCATGGGCGAGGACGGCCGGATGAACCTGCGGCCGAACAACTCCTTCTCGTACGAGCCGTACGAACCGGAGTACGGGAAGTACGGAGGCCCGGCCGGTGTGGAGCTCGCGGAGTGGCACTTCGCCCACTCCAGCGACCTCGTCATGGAGGCCCTGGGCTCGATGAACCTGCACCTGCGGACGGTGCTGCTGGGGACCTCGGCGCAGCTGATGATGGTGATGGCCGGGGTGTTCCTGCCCGACCGTGAGGAGCTCGGGAACTACCTGGACAGCTATTACCGGTTCTGGCACCGCGCCTTCCCGGGGACCGGTTTCATCGGCTCGGCCGAGTACGACCGGACGTACGAGCAGACCGGCCCCGGTCTCGGGCGGCGGTTCGGGACCGTGCTGGAGGCGCTCGGCTCCGGGGAGACCGGCCGGCTGCCGGGCTTCCTGGCGGGCTGGGCGGAGCACTGCCGGGAGCTGCGGAGCCGCGCGGAGGCGCTGGCGGTGCGCGGGGAGCTGGTGTTCCGGTCCTGGGACGGCAGCCGTGACGAGCGGGTGACCGATCCGGCGGCGGCTCTGCCGCTGCTGCTGTCCCCGTACATGCACATGACCAACAACCGGCTGCACGTGACGATCCGGGACGAGGCCTACCTCTCGCACCTGCTCGGCCGGGTGCTGCGCGAAGGCACGGGGGCGGCCGGGGCGGTCGGAGCTGCCGGGGCGGTCGGGCCGTGACCGCGCCCACCGGGATGCTGGACCACCGGCCGGCGCTGCGGCCCGGGGTCCTGCTGTCGCCGCCGCTGCTGAACGGCCCCGCCGTGGTGCACCTGGTCAAGGACCCGGTGTCCGGGGCGGCGTTCGAGATCGGGCCCAAGGAGTACTTCCTCGTGTCGCGGCTCGACGGCTCGCGCAGCCTGGCGGAGATCGGCGAGGCGTACGGGCGGGCCTTCGGCCGCAGGCTGGGCGAGCGGAACTGGCAGCAGCTGCTCGGACTGCTCGGCACCCGGCGGCTGCTGGCGGGTGGCCCGGTCCCCGAGGCACAGGCCGGTCCCGGGCCGCAGCGGACCGGGACCCTGCTGCGCGGCACCCTGCGACTGGTCGCGGACGCCGACGCCACGACGGCCCGGCTGCACCGCGTCCTGCGGCCGGTGCTGCGGCCGTCGGTGCTGGGCGCGCTGCTGCTGGTCCTCCTGGCCATGGAGGTGTGGCTCGCGGCTTCGGCGGGCGGCCTGTTCGCCGATCTGTGGTGGCTGCTGCCGCGTCCGGCGCCGCTGCTGGCCGTGGCCTCGCTGCTGTGGCTCAGCACGGCCCTGCACGAGTTCGCCCACGGGACGGCCGCCCGGCACGTCGGCGGGACCGTCGGGGAGATCGGGCTGCGCTGGCGGCTGCCGATGGTGATCATGTACTGCCGGGTCGACAACTACCGCTACCTGCCGCGCCGCCGCGACCAGCTCGCCGTGGCCGGCGCGGGCGCCTTCGCCAACCTGCTCTTCCTGCTGCCGTTCTGCGCCTGGTGGGCGGCGCTCCCCGCGGGCGACCCCACCCGCCGGGTGCTGGGCGCGCTGCTGCTGCTCGGCAGCGCGCAGGCCCTGGTCAACCTCGTCCCGCTGCCGCCGCTCGACGGCTACACCCTGCTCGGGCACGCGCTGCGCGTGACCCGGCTGGCGCCCGCCAGCTCGGCGTACCTGCGGCTGCGGATGCGGGACAAGGGCGCGGCGGCCGCCTACCCGGTACGCGCCCGGCGGCTGTACCTCGGCTACGGCATCGGCTCGGCCGTGCTGGTCCTGCTCCTGGCCGGGCTGCTCGCGGCCGCCGTCCTCGTCGCCGTCAGACCCTGAACCGCTTCACGTCCCCCACCCGATTCCGACACCGAGGGAACCGCACGCCCATGACCACTGACCGCACTCCGCCGCCCGACGCGCCCGTGGCCGTCGCCGTCCGGGAGGTCCGCAAGCGCTACGGCGACCGCCAGGCCGTGGACGGGCTCTCCCTCGACGTGCGCCGCGGCGAGTTCTTCGGACTCCTCGGCCCCAACGGGGCGGGCAAGACCACCTTCATCGAGATCGTCGAGGGCCTGCGCCAGGCCGACTCGGGCACCGTCGAGGTCCTCGGGCACAGCCCCTGGCCGCGCAACACGGCGCTGCTGCCCCGGATCGGCGTACAGACCCAGGCCTCGGCGTTCTTCGTCCGGCAGACCGCGCGCGAGCACCTCGCCACCGTCGCCGGGCTGTACCGCAAGGACGCGGCCGCCGCGGACCGCTCGCTGGCGCTGGTCGGGCTGACCGAGCAGCGCGACGTGCTCGTGGAGAACCTCTCCGGGGGCCAGCGCCAGCGGCTCGCCATCGCCTCCGCGCTGGTCCACGACCCCGAGCTGATCTTCCTCGACGAGCCGACCGCCGCGCTGGACCCGCAGGCCCGCCGCGATCTGTGGCAGGTGTTGCGCGCCCTGAAGGGCGAGGGCCGCACCATCGTCTACACCACCCACCACCTCGACGAGGCCGAGGCCCTGTGCGACCGGGTGGCCATCCTGGTCGGCGGCCGGATCGCCGCGCTGGACTCCCCGCACCAGCTGATCACCTCCGCCGGGGCCCGGGCCAGGCTGCTGGTCCCCGAGGGGCGGATCGGCCTCGCCGAGGCCGCCGCGCTGGAAGGCGTGGACCGGGTCAGCGAACAGGGCGGCTCGCTGGTGCTGGAGACCTCGGTCCCGGGCAAGGTGCTCCAGGCCGTCGACGCGCTCACCGGGCTCGACGGGGTGATGACCCGTACGGCCACCCTGGAGGACGTCTACCTGGAGCTGACCGGCCGCGCCTCGGCCGAAGGCCACTCCCCCGCACCCACCCTGGAGTCCCGCGCATGAGCGCCTACACGGCACTGACCGCAGCCGGCTACCGGGCCCAGGTCCGGGACAAGGCCACCCTGTTCTTCACCTTCGCCTTCCCGCTGCTGTTCCTCGTCGTCTTCGGCCTGATCTTCAGCGGCCAGGACGTGGAGCAGAGCGGCCGTCCGTACATCTCGTACATCGCGCCCGGCGTGATGTCCTGGGGCGTCGCCAACGCCGCCGTCTTCGGGATCGCCTTCACCCTGATGCAGTGGCGCCGCGACGACCTGCTGCGGCTGATCCGGCTCAGCCCCACGCCGCTGACCACGGTGCTGGCCTCGCGCTACGTACTGGCCCTGGTGGTCGGCGTGGTGCAGGCGGCCGTGTTCGTCGCGGTGGCCATGCTGCCCGGGTTCGGGCTGGAGCTGGACGCCCGCTGGCCGCTGGTGCTGCCCGCGCTGGTCCTCGGCATCACCGCCTTCATGGCGATCGGGGTGATCGTCGGCAACTACGCCAGGACGCCCGAGGCCGTCGCCGCCATCGCCAACTGCATGATGGTGCCGATGGCGTTCCTGTCGGGCTCCTTCCTGCCGCTCGACATGATGCCGTCCTGGCTGCGCACGGTCTCGCAGGTGCTGCCGCTGCGCTACCTCAACGACGCCGCGTCCGGGGCCCTCACCGGCTCCGGCTCCCTCGCCTCGATCGGTATCGGCTGCGCGGCGCTGGCCGGCTTCGCGCTCGTGTTCGGCGGGATCGGGCTGAAGACCTTCCGCTGGAGCGACCACTCATGACGGGCACCGCGACGCAGACCGTACGGGCGGCCGCGGCCCCCGACGGCACCGCGCTGGAGGCGGCCCGCCGGCAGCTGGAGCTGGCCCTCGCCGCTGCCGCCGCCCCCGGCGCGGCGGCGCCGTACGTGGTCACGCTCGGGGTGCACGACGCCCTCGGGCCGCGTACCGCCGACCCCTTCGCCGGGGTCCGCCCGGCCGCCACCGTCCACCTCGGCGCGCAGGCCGTGCTGCTGGGGCCCTGGGGCGGCGACGGAACCGCCCCCGCCTGCGGGCGGTGTCTGGCGATGCGCTGGCAGCGGCTGCGCAGCAAGAGCGAACGGGACGCCCTGGAGACCGGGACCGGGCCGCGCACCCCCGTCTCGGCGCGGTGGCCGCGGCTGTCGCCGTACGTACTCGACGCGGCCGTGGCGCTGCACGCCGCCGTGGCGGGCGGTGAGGCGCGGGCTCCGGGTGCGGTGGCCGCCGACCGGGCGCTGCCGCAGGTGTCCCGGCTGGACCTGGAGACCCTCCAGGTGCGCACGTACCCGCTGGCCGCCGACCCGCTCTGCCCCGACTGCGGGCCGCGCGGCTCGGACGGGCCGCGGCCCTTCACCCCCGCGTCACGGCCCAAGCCGGACCCGGCCGCGCAGCGGCTGCGCGCCGCGTCCTCGTACCCGGTGCCGCGGGAGGCGCTGGCCAATCCGGTGACCGGGGTCCTCGGCGGGGGCACCTGGATCAACGTGACGTCGCCGACGACCGCGCCGGTCGCGGGCAGCGTCTTCATGCGCGGCTACGCGGGGCTGACGGACGTCACCTGGAGCGGGCAGGCCAACAGCTTCTCGGCCAGCCGCGACCTGGCCTTCCTGGAGGGGCTGGAGCGGTACGCGGGCACCCACCGGCGCACCGGCGCCGAGGCGCTCACCGCCTCCTACGCGGAACTGGGCGAGCGGGCCCTGAACCCGGCGGAGTGCGGGTTCTACCCGCCCGAGACCTACCGGGACGACCCGCTGGTGTCGCCCTTCGACCCCGAGCGGCCCATCCCCTGGGTGTACGGGCACTCGCTGCGCGACGACCGGCCGGTACTGGTGCCGGCCCGGCTGGCGTACTACAGCGCGGGCCTGGCCGCCGACAACTTCGTCTTCGAGTGCTCCAACGGCTGCGCCATCGGCGGCTGCCCTGAGGAGGCGCTGCTCGGCGCCCTCCTGGAGCTGATCGAGCGGGACGCGTTCCTGCTCGGCTGGTACGGCGGCCAGCGGCTGACGGAGATCGACCTGGACTCCGTACCGGGGCCGGCGGTGCGGATGATGGTGGACCGGGCGGCCCTCCAGGGGTACGACGTGCACGCCTTCGACAACCGGATCGACCTCGCCGTGCCGGTGGTGACGGGGCTGGCCGTACGCCGTGACGGCGGGCCGGGGCTGTACTCGTTCGGTGCGGGCGCGGCGCTGGATCCGGCGTCGGCGGTGGAGGCGGCGCTGTCGGAGGTGCTCACCTACATCCCGCACCTGCCCCGGCAGGTGGCCGAGCGGCAGGGTGAACTGGAGGCGATGGCACAGGACTTCGGGAAGGTGTTGCACCTGAAGGACCACGCCCAGCTGTACGGGCTGCCGGCGATGGCCCCGCACGCGCGGACCTACCGGGAGCCGCTCGGCGTGCGGCCGATGGCGGAGCTGTACGCGGGCTGGGAGGCCGGCGGGCGGCCGAGGACCGGCGACCTGCGGGACGACCTGCTCTTGTGCGTACGGGAGTTGACGGACGCGGGGCACGATGTGATCGTCGTCGACCAGACCACGCCGGAGCAGCGGCGGATGGGGCTGAGCACGGTGTGCGCGGTGGTGCCGGGGCTGCTGCCGATCGACTTCGGCTGGTCGAGGCAGCGGGCCCCGTACATGCCCCGGCTGCGGACGGCAGCGATGCGCGCGGGGCTGCGCGAGGGCCCGCTGACGGACGCGGAGGTCAGGCTGGTGCCGCACCCGTTCCCCTGACCGGGCCGGCCGGGCCCCGGGGGTTCCCCGGGGCCCTCCCCGCCGGGCGCCGCACCGCACATGCCGGATGCCCCGGACCCCTTCCTGCGGGTCCGGGGCATCCGGCATGTGCGGTGCGGCGCCGGGGTGTCAGGCGCTGCAGGAGGTGGTGCTGGTGGTGGAGGAACAGGTCGAGGTGGAGCTGCAGCTCGTGGAGCCGGCGAGCACGACCTCGCTGGCGTCCGAGTAGTCCGAGATCTCGAAGGTCTCCGACTCCAGCTCCAGGATCTCGTCGGCGAGCGAGGCGAGCGGCGACTTCTCCATGGGACTCTCCTTCGTTGGTTCAGGCGGTCTGTGGTGCCCTTTCAGGAAACCCGGTCGCGCCGTCACTTCACCTGTTCATCTCCTGACACTCCTCTGACAGAAAGTGTCAGTGCCTTGACAGTCCCGCCCGGAGCCGGTGGCCGAGCATGGTCGTCATGACCGTCTCCGCCACCGCCTCCGCCACGGTTCTCCCCGGACTCCGGCCGCTCCTGCGGCCGTTGACGACCCTGTACCTGGATCTGCACCGCCACCCCGAGCTCTCGGGCGAGGAGGAGCGCACGGCCGCCCGGTTCGCCGACTGGCTGGAGTCCGCCGGGTACGAGACCGCGCGCGGGATCGGCGGGCACGGTGTGGCCGGGGTACTGCGCCGGGGTCAGGGGCCGACGGTGATGCTGCGCGCCGAGCTGGACGCGCTGCCGGTGCGGGAGACCACGGGGCTGCCGTACGCGAGCGAGGGTCCGGCGGCGCACGCCTGCGGGCACGATCTCCATCTGGCCGCGGCCGCCGGCACCGCCTCGCTGCTGGCGGGCGCCGCCGCCGGGGCCTGGCAGGGCACGCTCGTCGTGGTGGGACAGCCGGCGGAGGAGACCCTGGAGGGGGCGCGGGCGATGCTCGCCGACGGGCTGTACGAGCGCGTCGGCCGCCCGGACACGGTGCTCGCGCAGCACGCCGCCCCGCTGCCCGCCGGGATGGTCGCCCACGGGTACGGGCCGATGACCGCCGGGAGCGTGACCTTCCGGGTCGTCGTGCACGGGCGCGGCGGGCACGCGGGCGCCCCGCACCTGACGGTGGACCCGGTGGTGACGGCGGCCCACGTGGTGACCCGGCTGCAGACGGTGGTGGCCCGCGAGGCGGCGCCCTCGGAGCAGGTGGCCGTCACGGTGGGCTCGCTGCGGGCCGGCGAGCGGGCCAATGTCGTACCCGACCGGGCGGAGCTGGGGATCACCGTACGGGCGGCCGGGGATGCGGCGCTGGTGCGGGCGGCGGAGGCGGTCGAGCGGATCGTGCGGGCCGAGTGCGCCGCCTCGGGCTGTCCCCGGGAGCCGGAGATCGTCCGCGAGGGCTCCTCCCCCGTCACCCACCCCGATCCGGCCACGACGGCCGCGGTGCGGGCGGCGCACACGGCGCGGCTGGGGGCGGAGCGGGTGGCGATGTGGCCGCCGTCGCTGGCCACGGAGGACTTCGGGCTGTTCGGTGACGCGGGGCGGGCGGTGCACGGGGCGCGGGGGGTGCGGCTCGCCTACTGGATGCTGGGGGTGATCGGGCCGGCCGCCTGGGCGGCGGCGCCCGGGGAGGGCGCGGCGGGGAAGCTGGCGGGCCTCCCCGCCAACCACGCCCCGGACTTCGCCCCGGACGTCCGCACGGCCCTCCCGGCCGGGGTGGACGCCCTGACGTCGGCGGCCCTGGCCTGCCTGGCCGCGCCGGCCGGCGGAACGGCCCCGTGACCCCTCGCGTTCCGCCCGGCCCCGGTGGCGGGTCAGAAGGGCCTGGTGGGGAGGTACTTGCCGTCGAGGGTGATGACGGCGCGTTCGCCGCCGTCGGGGTCGGCGACCTTCTTGACGTCCAGCCTGAAGTTGATGGCGCTGATGATGCCGTCGCCGAACTGCTCGTGGACCAGGGCCTTGAGGGTGGTCCCGTAGACCTGGAGCATCTCGTGGAAGCGGTAGACGGTCGGGTCGGTGGGCGCCGCGCCGGTTCCGGTGCCGCGCGTGGGGATGGTCTGGAGCCACATCTCGGCGTCCTCGTCCAGGCCGAGGAGTCCGGCGACGGCCTTCGCGGCGGGCTCGGGCAGCGGGTGCTGGCCGAGGACGGCGGCGGTGACGAAGGCCACGGACAGGCCGGTGACGTCGGCGATCTGCTGCCAGGTGAGGTTCTTGCGGGTCTTGGCCTCGACCGCGTCGGCGGCGATCCGCTCGCGGACGGCGGGGGCGAACTGGGCGTGCGTCATGGGAAGTTCCTCTCGGTGGGTGGTGCGTCAGGCCGCGGGTGCGGTCGCGTCGAGTTCCTCGACGGATCCGGTGGGGATGTCGTAGACCCAGCCGCGCAGGACGAGGGCCCCTTCCGCGAGGGCGCGGGCCACCGAGGGGTGCGTGGCGAGGCTCGCCAGCTGGGCGCGTACGTTCTCCCGGACCAGGGAGTCCACTCCGCCGCCGTTCCGGGCGGCGCGGGCCACCGACGCGTCCGCGTGCCGGAGCCAGCCGGCCACGGCCGGGGCGGCGCTGAGGTCGCGGCGTTCGGCGAGGGCGGTCATCGCCCCGCAGCCGGAGTGCCCGCAGACCACGATCTCGCCGACCCCGAGGACCGCGACGGCGTACTCGATGCCGGCGGCGACCGCGTCGGGGCCGGGGGTGTGGGCGGGGACGAGGTTGCCGGCGGTGCGGACGACGAACAGCTCGCCCGGCTCGCTCTGGGTGATCAGCTCCGGCACCACGCGGGCGTCGGAGCAGCCGATGAACAGCGTCGCGGGCCGATGGGCCCGGGCCAGGCGGGCGAACAGCTCCGCCTTGGCGGGGAAGACGTCGCGCCGGAAACGGTCGACGCCCTCGATGAGGTCGTGCACGGTCACTCCCGTTCTCTGGGATCCACCCCGGTGGGGGCTGACGTGTTCCACCCTGCATGAGCTGCACCCATAGTGTCCAAGAGCTGTAAACCATGCGAGCTATCGATGACACCTATAGTTGTCCTCATGGCTCTCGAACTGCGTCACCTGCGCTATCTGCTCGCGGTCGCCGAGCACCACAGCTTCACGCGCGCCGCGGAGGAGCTGCACATCTCCCAGCCGACCCTGTCGCAGCAGATCAAGCAGCTGGAGCGGACGGTGGGCGTGCGGCTGCTGGACCGGGGCGGCCGTTCGGTGCGGCTCACCGACGCCGGCGAGGCGTACGCGCACCACGCGCGCCGGGCGCTGCGCGACCTGGCGGCCGCCGAGCGGGCGGTCCACGACGTCGGCGACCTCTCACGCGGCCATCTGCGCCTGGCCCTGACCCCCACCTTCACCGCGTACCTGCTCGGCCCGCTGCTCGGCGCCCTGCACGAGGCGCACCCCGGCATCACGGTGGAGGTGCGGGAGATGGCGCAGGACCGCATCGAGTCGGCCCTGCTGGCGGACGGCACCGACCTCGGGATCGCGTTCGCCGGGCCGCACCCGCCGGGGATCGCGGCCACCGCCCTGTTCACCGAGACCCTCGGCCTGGTGACCTCCGCCGCCTTGGCGGCACCGCCGGGACCGGTGCCGGCGGCCGGGCTGGCGGACCGTCCGCTGGCGCTGCTGAACGGGGACTTCGCGACGCGGCGGCACGTGGACGCGTACTGCGCGGCGCAGGGGGTGCGGCCGCGCGTGGCGGTCGAGGCCGACTCCGTCCAGGCCCTGACCGAGCTCGTGCGGAGGACCGGGCTGGCCACGGTCCTGCCGGACGCCGTGGCCCGGGAGCAGCCGGGCCTGATCCGGGTCCCGCTGCTCCCGGCCCCGCCCTCCCGCACCGTCACCCTGCTCCGGCGGGACACCGCCTACCAGAGCGCCGCCGCCCGCGCCTTCACGGCGCTGGCCCGCGAGCTCACCGCGGCCTACGGGCCGGCCGAGCAGGAGGCCTGAGCGTCCGTCAGGGCAGCCCGCCGCGGGCGGGACGGCGACGCGGCCACTGGCGGCGGCGGCACACAATCGCAAAGCGAAGGTAAAGCCGAAAGGCGCCCCGGGGGCGTACGGCCCAGGATGGACACATGAGCGTCCGACGGTACGAGCTGACGTTTCCCGGCGGCGACGGGACGGGCCAGGACACCGTGGTCGTGGAGCGCACCGACGTGTCCGGGCCGGGCGGGCACCCGGTGTACGCCGACGCCACCGGCATCGTCCGCGCGGAGATCAGCGACCGGGACGAGGTCCGCATGCTCGCCTCCGGCGGCCGGCAGGCCCCCACCCACCCCACCGGGGCGCGCCGGCTGCCCGAATCCTGACCGGTACCGCTGTGCGCCGACGGTGGGAACACGGGCCCCCGCCGCTCGCGCCTGCGCCGGTACCGGCCGCCTCGCGTCCGATAGTCGCCAGGGTCACGACGAATCGGAGGAACGGGCGATGGACAGCGCAGGACTACCGCGCCGCAAGGCACTGCTCGCGGGCGGCCTCGCGGCCGTCGCGGGCGCGCTCTCGGCGTGCACGGCCGCCGGCACCCCCCGGGGCGCGGGTACCGGGGCACGGCCCGAGGCCGCCGCGCCGAACGCGGCGCCGGCCACGCCGGACGCGGCCTTCGCGCGGCTGATGGAGGGCAACAAGCGCTGGGTGGACGGCTCGCTCCAGCACCCCGACCGGGACCCCACCCGGCGTCAGCTGGTCGCGCAGAGCCAGGAGCCGTTCGGGGTGGTGCTCTCCTGCATCGACTCCCGGGTGCCGCCCGAACTGCTCTTCGACACCGGGCTCGGCGACCTGTACGTGCTGCGCACCGGCGGTCAGGCGGTCGGCCCGGTGGTGACCGGCTCCGTAGAGTACGGGCCGGTGACCGGCGGCACCCCGCTGATCTTCGTGCTCGGGCACCAGCGCTGCGGCGCCATCGACGCCGCGTACAAGGCGATGCGCGGCGGGAAGAACCTGCCGGGCAACCTCCAGGCGGTCCAGCGGGCCCTGAAGCCGGCGTACGACCAGGTGGCCAAGGAGGGCGGCACCGGCGACCCGGTCGACCGGATGATCCGCGCCCAGATCAAGCTGACGGCGGACGACCTGCGCGCCAACGCGGATCTGTCCCCCATGGTCAAGAAGGGGTCGGTCGTGGTGGTCGGCGGCTACTACTCCCTCGACACCGGAAAGGTGGAGATCCTCACGGGCGCCCCCGCGGCCGCGGCGACGCCCAGCCCGGCGGGCACCGGCGCCGCCACCCCGGCGCCGTCCACGCCCCCGGAACCCTCCGGCACCCCCGCCCCGATGGGCACGATGCCGATGGGGACCATGCCGATGGGCACCCCCTCCTGAATCCGCCGGGTACGCACGAGCCCCCTGCCGGGCCGCGGTGACGCGGCCCCGCAGGGGGCTCCGTACGGGGGGCGCGCCCCGGGCGGTCAGGCCGCCGCGGGCTCGGCGGGCGCGAGCCTGCCCTCCGGCACCGGACGCGGACGCGGGTACACCGCCTCCTCCGGCAGCCTCGGCTCCAGGCGCAGGACGCCCAGGGCCGAGACCGTCGCGCCCGCCGCGAGGACGAGCCACATCGCCAGGGGCGACAGGGTGAGCAGGGCCGTCAGGACGGCCGGGGCCAGGGCGCTGGGCACCGCCCAGGAGAGCTGGTACACGGCGAGGTGCCGGCCCCGCGTCTCCTCCGGCGCGGCCTGCGCGCACAGGGCCGACGCCGTGGCGCCGTGCATCAGCTCGCCGGCCGTGAACAGGGCCGTCGCGGCGAAGATGCCGACCAGGATGACCGTCTTGTCCCCCACCGCGGCGAGTACGGCGAACACCAGGAACGACGAGGCGAACACCGCCGCGCCCAGGGCCACCGCACGCGAGCGGCGGTAGGCGACGAGCGCCCGGGTGACCGGGATCTGGAGCAGCGCGATGCCGACCGTGTTGACGGCGTACAGGACGCCCACCAGCGAGGTGGACGCGCCCAGGTCCTGGGTGACGTACGCCGGGATGCCGATCGCGAGCACCGTGTAGCCGAAGGCGGTCGGCACGTTGAGCAGGGTCAGGGCGAGGAACGGCCGGTTGCGCGCCACCAGCCGGTAGCCGCCCTTGCGGGAGGTCCTGGCGGCCGGGGCGGCCGACTTCGCGATCGGGATCGAGCCGAAGCAGACGGCCGCCAGCAGGTACCCGGCGGCGGTGCCGAACACGATCACGTAGTAGAACGCGTCGCTGCCGAGGGCCAGCACCCCGCCGGCGACCAGACCGCCCACGCCCAGACCGGCGTTGCGCAGGCTGCGCTGCGCGGCGAGCAGCTTGTCCCGCTCCGTGCCCTGGACGAACTCGGCGATGAACGACTGGATCGCGGGCGGGTACGAGGTGTCGCCGAGCGCGACCAGCAGGATCACGGCGAACATCGTGTAGCCGTTGTCCACCAGCGGGTACGTGCAGAAGCCGGCGGCCCGCAGCAGGTACCCGCCGGTGACGACGGCCTTGGCCCCGAAGCGGTCGATGAGGACGCCCGCCGCCGGGTTGCTGACCAGGCCGATCACGGCGGCGGCCGTCATCAGGGTGCCCACCTGGGTGAGCGGCAGCCCCGTCACGTGGTGGAAGTAGAGCAGGGACAGGGGCAGGTACATGCCGGCGCCGGTGGCATCGACGACCATGCCCAGCATGTACCGCGCCTTCGCCGACAGGCGGGCCCCCGTCATGACGCGTCGCCGATCACGCTGTGTTCGCGCACCCACTCGCCGAGCTCGCGCAGCCGGCGCTCGACCTCCGCGCGGGTCGGGCCGGTGCCCACCGCGGCCGCGAGGAAGTCGGAGGAGCCGGAGGCCGGGGCGATGACCTGGCCCTCCTCGGCGTAGAGCCAGAACCCGTCGAGCCAATCGTGCCCGGGCGCCGCGGGCAGCCCGCGGACCAGGCCGGGCCGCTTCATCATGAGCAGCTGCCCCGCCATGTGGCGCGGCTTCGGCAGGCCGGCGGCGTCACCGCCCCGGCGGACGGCCGGGTGGAGTTCGTGGCCCGCCTCGGCGCGCACGGCGTACCCGCCGAGGTGCACGCCGAACAGGCTGTGGAAGACCTCGCGGATCTTGGCGCCGCCGGGGCGGCAGGCGATCTCGCACATGACGAGGCGGTCGTCCGGGGTGTGGAAGACCTCCATGTGGAAGGTGTGGTCGCGCAGCCGGGAGCCCTCGGGGGCCAGCGAGGCGAGGACCCGCTCGGCGAGGTCGAGCAGGCGCGGGGTGATCGGGTCGTCCTCGTCGAGGGTGAGGTCGATGCGCGGGCCCGGGTCGGAGGCGAAGGAGGACAGGTCGTACTGGTACTGCGAGGGCCAGGCCATCGCGACCCGGCCGTCGCGCACCACGCCGTCGACGTGGCACATCCGGCCGGGGACGAAGTCCTCCAGCAGGACGTCGTCGCGCTCGCCGGCGGCGTACACCTCCGTCAGGCACTCCTCGAAGGAGGCCTCGTCCCGGAGGATGCGCAGGCCGACCGCGTTGAAGCCGCTGCGCTCCTTGAAGACGACGGGGAAGCCCTCGGCGGCGGCGAACTCGCGGGCCTGGTCGGCGGTGCGGGCCTGGACCCAGGCCGCGACGTCGATGCCGGACGCCTGCGCGCGGGTCTTCATCAGCGCCTTGTCGCGGAAGGGCATCACGTCGTCGTGCCAGGCGCCGCGCAGTCCGAAGCGCTCGCGCAGCCGCGCGGCGCGCAGCATGTCGGCCTCGTGCAGGGCGCTCACACCGGTGATGCCGTGCTCGGCGATGAGTTCGGCGGCGCGGGCGTCGACCTCCTCCGCGTCGAAGTCGTCGAAGATCTCCAGGCGGGTGTAGCCGAGGTCGCCGTCCGGCACCTTCTCTCCCGCGAGTTCGATCTTGTCGCGGGCGGCGAGGACGACGATGTCGCCGGTGTGGTCGGGCAGCCAGGAGCGGTACGGGAACGGCTCCAGCGGGTTGCGGTGGAGGATCAGCAGGTTCTCGCGCGGGACGATCACGGACGGCTGCGCGAGGACGGTCTCCCCGTCCGGGCCGGCGAGGGTGATGCGGATGTGCTCGCGGATCACGTCGGCGCCCCGGCGGATCGCCGCCGATGTGTCCTCGGCGGCGACGGCGATCAGGCCCAGCCGGTCCCAGTTGTCCTGGAGGACCCGCACCTCGTCGCCGGGCTTGGCGCTGGGGGTGACGGAGATGACGCCCTCGGCGGCGCGTGCCTCCTCGATCCCGGCGACGGACTCGACCCGGGTGCCGGGGGTGCCGATCAGGGCGCGGACGCTGGCGCCGCCGTGCGCCCGCGGCCGGTCGGGGAGCTCTTCGACCAGGCCGAAGGGGTGGCCCACGGCGAGGGTGACCAGGTCGACGCCGAAGGCGCTGCGCACCAGCTCGGGGATGGAGTCGCCGCCGATCCGGTTGTGGCCCTCGATGACGCGCGGGCCCCTGGCGGTGAGGCGGACCTCGGTGTGGCACACGCCGTCGCGCAGGCCCATGACGTCGAGGAAGCCGCGTATGCCTTCGCGTATCGCCTCGTCGTCGGAGTCGGAGAGGCGGGCCGGGACCGCGTGGCCGAGCTCCGCGAAGTGGCCGTCGGCGGTGAACTTCTCGGTGACGGTGACGATGACGTGGCGGCCGCCGAAGCTGAAGGACTCGACGCTGAACTCGGGTCCGTCCAGGAACTCCTCCATCAGGAAGTCCTTCAGGACGAACAGCGAGGAGACCCGGTCGGTGCGGGTGCCGGAGAGCCGGGTGACCTCGGCCCAGACGCGGTCGGCGTCCTCCGGTCCCTCGACGCGCATGACGCCGATGCTCGCGGTGGCGTCGACGGGCTTGACGATGAACGGGAACCCGTACTGGGCCCCGAAGGCGTCCAGCTCCTCCCGGGCCTTCAGGGACCGCGCGCCCACGGCGTGTTCGGGGTCGTGCTCGGCCACGTACCGCCGCATGGCGGCCTTGTCCCGGATGCGGGCGGTGACCTCGTAGCCGGTCCCCCCGAGCCCGTACAGGTCGTTGATCCGGCCCGCGTTCTCCAGCCCCGGCTCGGTCAGGGAGACGGCCGCGGCGAAGCCGGGGCTCTCGTGCCAGGCCCGGACCAGGGGTTCGATCTGCTCCCACTCCGTGAAGTCCACGACCTCGACGGCCGCGGCGAGCCGGTTCTGCTCCTCGCTGACCTTGGTGGGGTGCTGGAGCAGCAGCACGCTCAGCCCCAGGTCGTGGGCCTTCCGCACGGTCTCGTCGGTCGCACCGACGAGCAGCAGGGTGCGCTCGGGGTTCATCAGCTCTCTTCTCCCCCTGCGGCCGCAGGGATTTTCGGGCTCGTACTCGGGTGGGAACGGGGGGTGGGGCGGGGCGGGGCGGGGTGGGGCGGGCGCCGGCTCACCCCCGGCCGGCGGTGTCCTCCTGGGGCCACCAGCTGAGGTAGCGCTCGCCGCTGTCGGGGAAGACGGTGGCCACGACCGCGTGCGACAGGTCGTGGCGGCGGGCGAGTTCGATGCAGCCGTACGCGGCGGCGCCCGCGGAGATCCCGACGAGGAGGCCGGAGCGGGCGGCGATGGCGCGCGTGGTGGCGGCCGCGTCGGCGTCCTGGACGGGGATCACCTCGTCGATGAGGTGGATGTCGGTGACGGGGCTGATGAAGCCGCCGTTGAGGCCGGGGATGGCGTGCGGGCCGGCCTCGCCGCCGGAGAGCAGCGCGGAGCCCGCCGGCTCGACGGCGACCACCTTCAGGTCCGGGTTGCGCTCGCGCAGGTAGCGGGCGGTGCCGCTGAGGGTGCCGCCGGTGCCGATCCCGCACACCAGGTAGTCGACGCGGCCGTCGGCGTCGTGCCAGATCTCGGGACCGGTGGTCTCGTAGTGGGCTCGGGCGTTGTCGGGGTTCATGTGCTGGCGTGCGTACCAGGAGCCGGGCATGTCGGCGTGCAGCTTCTCGGCGTGCTCGATGCAGGCGGCGAAGCCGAGGCCGTGGTCGGTGAACTCGACCTCCGCGCCCAGCATCCGCAGGGTCAGCACGCGTTCGCGGGAGGCGTTGGAGGGGAGGACGATCAGGCAGCGGTAGCCGCGCGCGGCGGCGAGGGCCGCCAGGGCGATGCCGGTGTTGCCGGAGGTGGACTCGATGACGGTGGCGCCGGGCCGGAGGGCTCCGGACTCCTCGGCGGCTCTCAGCATGAAGAGGGCGGCCCGGTCCTTGATGCTGGACAGCGGGTTGGACGCTTCCAGTTTGGCGAGGACCCGGGCCGATTCGGGCAGCCCGTCGAGCTGGAGCCGGAACAGCGGGGTGCCGCCGACGAGGTCCTCGAGTGATGCCGCGATGCGGCGGGTGGTGCGCGCGTGGTTCACGTGCCTACCCCTTTGGTGCTGGACGTGCGGTGGGTCTCTGAAAGGTAGCCAGGCCCGGTAGCGCGCGATTGGTGCCCGCATCGGGCCTGACTCGAGTACCGGTCGCGCGCCCCGCGCGTCCGTGGACCGGGTGGGTCACAGGGACTTGAGGTCCACCGCCTCGGCCATCGCCCGGTAGCCCGCGTCGTTCAGGTGGAGGCGGTCGGCGAAGGCGAGTTCCGCTTTCAGCTTCTGCGGGTGTTCCGGGTCGGCGACCGCCCGGTCGAAGTCCACGACGCCGTCGTAGGACCCGCTGGTGCGGATCCACGCGTTGACCTCGTTCCGGATGGCTTCCGCGCCCGGGTTCCAGTACTGGGCGTCGCCGTAGGGCGGGAGGGTGCCGCCGAGGATCCGGACACCGCGCTGGCGGGCCTCGCGGATCAACTGCTTGTGACCGGCGATGATCTCCTGCGCGGTCGCCCGGGGGCCGGCCGTGCAGCGGTCCTGGGGCATGTCGGGCTGGATGATGTCGTTGGTGCCCTGGAGGACGATCACCGTGCCGGTGTCCGGGCGGCCGAGCGCGTCGCGCCGGAAGCGGTGCAGGGCGCTCTCGCCGAAGCAGGGCGAGTCGTTCAGGACCTTGTTCCCGGCGATCCCGGCGTTGAGGACGGCGCGCGGCCGGTCCTGGCCGGCGAGGCGGCCCGCGAGGGCGTCGGGGTAGCGGCGGTCGGTGCCGGGGGTCGCGCCGAAGCCGTCCGAGAGGGAGTCGCCGAAGGTGACGACCGCGCGGCGGGCGCCGTCCCGGCCGCCGCCCTTCACGTCGATCCCGGCCAGGTGGTACCAGGACCAGCTCTGGTCGCCCGGGGCCGAGAAGGCCTCGCCGGCGGTGTCGCGGAGGTGGTCGCCGTCGGCCCGGTAGGAGGTGCCCATGGCCACGTTGTGGAAGGTGGCGGGGCCGGTGGGGCCCTGGAACCAGAGGGTGACGGTGAGCTGTTCGAAGGCCTTGACGGGGAGGGCCACCGCGTCGCTCGCGAGCGTTCCGCCCGCCGGGACGGTCACCGCGGCGGCGCCGCCGAACCGCAGCGTGCGTACGGAGTCCGGCTGGACGGCGGCGCCGCCGGCGCTGCGGGCGACGGTCGCGCCGGTGAGCCTCAGCGGGGTCTTCCCGTAGGCGTTGGTGAGCCGTACGCGCAGCTCGGAGCCCTCGGCGCCGGCCCGGACGACCTGGCGCACCGACTGGTTCCGGAAGCCCTCCTCGGACCAGTTGGGGAACCAGTCGGTGTGCGTGGGGGCCTGCGGGGAGGCGCCCCAGGCGCTGTGCCAGGGGGTGGTGTGCGCCGCGGCGGGGGTGGCGGCGGTGGTACCGGCCACGGCCAGGAGGGCGGCGGCGAGCGGGACGGCGAGGGCGGTCTTCTTCGTGGTCATACCCCCCTGACCCGGCCCGCCCCGCGGATGTGACGGCCGGGGCGGGTTCCGGGGTGTGGGGCCGGTCACACGGCGGACGGGCCCCCGCGGTCACGGCATCGGCTCCCTGCGCCGCCGGGCGATGGCGTCGGGGTCCCATCCGGGGCGGGGTACGGAGGCCAGCAGCAGCCGGGTGTACGGGTGCCGGGGCGCCGTCAGCAGCTCCGCGACCGGCCGGTGTTCCACGGTCCGGCCCCGGTACATGACGAGGGCCTCGTCGCAGACGTAGCGGACGACCGCCAGGTCGTGGCTGACGAAGACCAGACCGATGCCGGTGTCGCGGCGGACGTCGGCGAGCAGGTTGAGCACCTGGGCCTGTACGGACACGTCCAGGGCGGAGACGGCCTCGTCGAGTACGAGGACGGCCGGCTCCACCGCCAGTGCCAGGGCGATGGCGGCGCGCTGGCGCTGGCCGCCGGAGAGCCGGCGGGGCGGCGCGGCGGCCTCGCGGTCGCCGAGGCCGACCTGGGCGAGGAGTTCCCGTACCCGGGCGGCGCGGGCCGCCGGGTCGCGGGTGCCGTGCAGCCTGAGCACCCCGTCGAGGGCGGCGCCGATGGACAGCCGGGCGTCCAGGGAGAGGTAGGGGTCCTGGAAGACGATCTGGACGGCCTTGGCCCGGGCCAGCCGGGCCGCCCGGCCCCGGACGGACCCGGCGAGGAGGCTGCCCTGGACGAGGATCCGGCCGGCGTCGGGGCGTTCCAGGCCGACCAGCATCCGGGCCGTGGTGGTCTTGCCGGAGCCGGACTCGCCGACGATGCCGAGTGCGCCGCCCGGCTCCAGCGAGAAGGACAGCCCGTCGACGGCGACGACCTCCGTCCCGCCGGTCCGGTAGGTCTTGCGCAGCCCGGTGACTTCGAGCAGCGGGGTCGGGGGCGGGGTGGTCATCGGGCCTCCGCGGGGGTGAGGGCGGCTTCGCCGAGCCGGTGGCAGGCGGCGGCCGCGGCCGGGCCCCGTTCGCGCAGCGGTGGCGGGGACTGCTCGCAGCGGCCGGGGTCCACGAACCGGCAGCGGGGTGCGAAGGCGCAGCCGGGTGCCGCTTCGAGCAGGCCGAGGGGGGCTCCGGGGATGGGGACGAGGCGGCCGGGCGGGGCGCCGTCGAGGGGCGGCGCCGAGCCGATCAGGCCGGCCGTGTAGGGGTGGCGGGGTGCGGTGAGGAGCTCGGCGGCGGGGGCGGTCTCGACGATGCGGCCGGCGTACATCACGTAGACGCGGTCCCCGACGGAGGCGGCGAGTTCGATGTCGTGGGTGATCAGGAGCAGGCCGAGGCCGCGTTCGCGCCGCAGCCGGCCCAGGAGGGCGAGGATCTCGGCCTGGGTGCTGACGTCGAGGGCGGTGGTGGGCTCGTCGCACAGCAGCAGGCGGGGTTCGGCGGTGAGCGCGGCGGCGATCACCACGCGCTGGAGCATGCCGCCGGACAGTTCGTGCGGGTACTGGTCCAGGTGCCGGACGGGGTCCGGGAGGCCCACCGCGTCGAGGAGTTCGGCCGCCCGGGAGCGGGCGCGGGCCTTGGGCCAGCCGTGCACCAGGCGCAGGGACTCGGTGAGGAAGTCCCCGACGCGGCGTACCGGGTTGATGGCTGCCCTGGGGTCCTGGTAGATCATCGCGGCCTTGGCGGTGCGCACCTCGCGCAGGCCCTCCCGGCCGGCGCCGACCAGGTCGGTGCCGTCGACGGTGACCCGGCCCCGGACCTCGGCGCCGGCGGGGAACAGCCCGAGGGCGGCGCGGGCGGTGACGGACTTCCCGGAGCCGGATTCGCCGACGAGGACGACGGTTTCGCCGGGGTCCACGCTCAGGCCGATGCCGTCGAGGAGGGGGCGGGCCGTGCCCGGCAGGGTGATGCGGAGGTCTTCGTACCGGAGCAGTGTCATCGGGAGTCCCTTCCCGCGAGGCGGTCGCCGAGGTTCTCCCCGACGACGGTGAAGGCGACGACCACGACGACGACGGCCACGGCGGGGACGACCGCGGACAGCGGTTCGCCCTGGAGCACGGCGGCCTGGCCCTGGTTGATCATCGCTCCCCAGTCGGGGGTGGGCGGCTGGACGCCGAGGCCGAGGAAGGAGAGTGCGGCGAGGTCGAGGAGGGCGTACCCGAAGTTGACGGTGGACTGGGCGAGCAGGGTCGGGGCGATGTTGGGCAGCAGGGCGCGCACGGTGGTGAACAGGGCGGAGTGTCCCTGGACCCGGTAGGCGGCGATGTAGGGCCGGGCCTTCTCCTGGAGGGCGAGGCCGCGCACGAGGCGTGCCGTGTACGGCATGTAGGCGAGGGCCATGGCGATGACGGGGGCCGTCATCCCCTTGCCGAAGAGGGCGACGGCGAGGATGGCGAGGAGCAGCGCGGGAAAGGCGAAGAGGATGTCGAGGACCCGGCCGGCGAGGCGGTCGGTCCGGCCGCCCCGCCAGGCGGTGAACAGGCCGACGGCCACGCCGAGGACGGTGGAGGAGACGACCACGGCGAGCGGTCCGGCGAGGCTGGTGCGGGTGCCGGCGATCAGTGCGGACAGGGTGTCGTGGCCGCCCTGGTCGGTGCCGAGCCAGTGGTCGGGGCCGGGGCCGAGCAGGGTGTCGCCGAGCCGGCCGAAGGCGGGGTCGTGGGGGGTGAGCCAGGGCGCGAGCAGCGCGACGAGCACGAACAGGGCCAGGAGCAGCGGGCAGAGCGCCCGCAGCGGGGTCTTCGTGATGTTCACCGGGCGCTCCCCGCTGCGGCCGTCCGCGGGTCGATCAGCGGCAGTACGAGGTCGACGAGGGCGTTGACCACGACGAACGCGGTGACCACCAGCAGCACGATCGCCTGGACGACCTGGAAGTCCAGCTGGTCCACGCACTGCACGAGCAGGGAGCCGATGCCGGACATCCCGAAGGCCGTCTCGACGATGGCGGTGCTGACCAGCATGCCGGAGACGAGGAGCGCGGAGACGGTGACGACGGGCCCGAGGGCGTTGCGCAGGACGTGGCGGCGGATCACGGTGGCGCGTGGGGTGCCCCGGCTGAGCGCGACCTCCACGTGCTCGCGCCGCAGTTCGTCCAGCATCGCCGAGCGGGTCACACGGGTCACCAGGGCGGTGAAGGTCACGGACAGGGCGATGGCGGGCAGCAGGACGTGGTGGAGCCGGTCGAGTACGCCGCTGCCGTTGCCGATGGTGGGGAACCAGCCGAGGCGGACGCCGAGCACGGAGCGCAGGAGCAGGGCGACGACGAAGGCGGGTGCGGCCGCCCCCACCGTGACCAGCAGCATCAGCGTCCGGTCGGTGCGGGTGCCGCGCCGCAGCGCCCCGAGGGCTCCGGCGGCGACGCCGACGGAGGCGATCAGCAGCGCGGCGGTGGTGACGAGGAGGAGGGAGGAGGGCAGCCGGGACCACAGGAGGGCTCCGACGTCCTGGTGGAAGAGGTGGGAGCGGCCGAAGTCGCCCTGCAGGACCCCTTCGAGCCAGTGCCAGTACCGCAGCAGGAAGGGCTGGTCGAAGCCGTACTGGCGGCGGATCTCGGCGAGCTGTTCGGGGCTGGGGCTGCGGCCGCGTACGAGGAAGCCCGCCGGGTCGCCGGGGGCGAGGTAGAGGGAGGAGAACACCAGGAAGGAGGTGACCAGGAGGGTGGTGGCCATGCCGGCGAGCCGGCGCAGCACCCGGCCGGCCCGGGCGAGTGCCGCCGGGCGGGCGGCCGCGGCCGTCATCCCCTGGCTCCGATCTCGGCCGCCCACGGGTAGTAGAGGTAGGCGATGGACGGCTGCACGCCGGTGATGCGCTTGCCCAGGAAGACGCTCACCGGCTGGGTGTAGAGGGGCAGCCAGGGCAGTTCCCGCAGGGCGATGCGCTGGGCCTCGGCGTTGGCGGCGGCGTGCCCGGCGGGGTCGTGGGCGGCCCCGGCCCGTTCGACGGCGGCGTCGAAGGCGGGGTCGGACCAGCCGCCGTAGTTGCTGAAGTTGCCGGTCTGGAGGGAGCCGTACATGTCCAGCGGGTCGGTGATGGAGGTGTACCAGAAGGTGAGGAAGAGGTCGATGCCCTCGCGGGCGGCGGGGTCGGTGAAGAGCGTGGAGTACTTCTCGGCGGAGAGGGTCTCGATCCTCGGCTTGAGCCCGATGGCCGTGGCGGCCTGGGCGACGGCCTGGGTGATGATCGTCGTCTGGGAGTCCACGGCGCTGGTGGCGAGGACGACCTCCTGCCCGGACACGCCGGCCTCGGCGGCGAGCGCCTTGGCCTCCGCGGGGTCGTAGGGGTACCGGGGCAGGTCCTTCAGGAGGGCCTCGCGGGTGGCGTCGGGTGCCCCGCTCCAGAGGTTGTCGGTGACCAGGGAGTGGGCGACCTCTCCGACGCCGCCGGCTCCGGCCTTGATGATGCCCGCCCGGTCGGTGGCCATCAGCAGGGCCTTGCGGACGCGGGCGTCGCCGAGGGGGCCCTTGAGGTCGGCGACGACCTCGTCGGCGACGGTGGTGTTGCGGCCGAAGTAGAGCGTTCCGGCCTGGCTCGAGCGCAGCTGTCCGTAGGCGCCTGCCGGGACCATCCAGCCGCCGTCGACCTCGCCGCTCTGGAAGGCGTTGACCCGGGTGGTCGGGTCGGAGAGGAAGACGAACTTCACCTCGCCCGACTTGGCCTTCAGCTCGGGGTTCCAGTAGCCGTCGAACCGCTTGAGGGTGAGGGACTGGCCCGAGGTCCAGGAGCCGAAGGCGAAGGGGCCGGTGCAGTTGACGCCGGTCTGCGGGTTCCCGTAGTCCTTGCCGGCCTTGGCGAGGGTGGCGGCGGACTCCACCGTGCCGGGGCCGGCGGCGAGGTACTGGTTGAAGGTGGAGTCGGGCTTGGCGAGGGTGACGGTCACCTCCATGTCCCCGGTCCGGTCGACGGACTTGACGTTGCGGAAGGTGGAGGCCCAGACGCTGGCGGTCCCCGGGTCGAGGTTGCGGCGCAGGGAGGCCACGACGTCGTCGGCGGTCAGGGGCGTGCCGTCGTGGAAGCGGACGCCGGGGCGGATCGTGTAGACCCAGGTGGTGGGGGTGGGGTTGGCGTACGAGGAGGCGAGGTTCGGGGAGGTCGTGAGGTCCGGGTTCCAGCGCAGCAGGCTCTCGCAGACGTTGGCGAGGATCTGGTTGGGCGGGAAGTCGAAGGAGTAGGCGTAGTCGATGCTGGTCGGCTCGGCGTACGTCGACCAGGTGAAGCCGTCCAGGTTCCCGGCGGCGGCGGGGGTCCGGTCGGTGAGCTCCGGGGAGTCCGGGGCGTCGGGGCGGGGGGCGGCGGTGCCGCTGCACGCGCCGGTGAGGAGTACCGCGGCGGCCGCGAGGCCGGCGGCGACGGTGTGCCGGGCGCGCCGGGCGCGTCCGCTGCCGGGGAGGGCGGCTCTCGGTCGGGGTGATGGCATCTTCTGCCTCCGTGAGGGGTGGGCGGGGATCGGCCGGGGACGGGGCGGGGAGGGGTTCAGCCGGCGGCGGTGTGGACCGGTTCGCCGTCGACGTAGGTACGGAGCACCCGTACGTCGCCGATCTCCTCGGCGGGCAGTCCGAAGGGGTCGCGGTCGAGTACGGCGAGGTCCGCGTACTTGCCCGGCTCGACGGTGCCGGTGACCTCGTCGAGGTGGTTCACCCAGGCGCTGCCGGCGGTGTAGGCGGTCAGGGCCTGGGCCAGGGTCAGGGCCTGCTCGGGGAAGAAGGGCTCGCGGACCTCGCCGGGGGCGGGGGCGTCGGCCTCGCCGGCGGGGACGGTGCGGTTGACGGCGACGTGGACGCCCCAGAGGGGGTTGGGGCTGCTGACCGACCAGTCGCTGCCGGCCACCAGGCGGGTGCCGGCGCGCTGGAGGTCGCCGAACGGGTACTGGAGGGCCGCGCGCCGCGGGCCGAGGAAGGGGATGGTCAGCTCGTCCATCTGCGGTTCGTGGGCGGCCCACAGCGCCTGGATGTTCGCGGCGGCGCCGAGGCGGGCGAAGCGCCCGATGTCGTCGGGGTGGACGACCTGGAGGTGGGCGAGGTGGTGACGGTTGTCGTTGGCGCCGTTGGCCGCGAGGGCCGCCTCCAGCGCGTCGAGGACCTCCCGCACGGCGCGGTCGCCGAGGGCGTGGAAGTGCAGTTGGAAGCCGGACCGGTCGAGGATCCGCACCGCTTCGGCGAGCAGCGCCGGCTCGACGAAGCTGAGCCCGGAGTTGGCGGTGGCGCAGCCGCAGCCGTCGAGGTAGGGCTCCAGCATGCCGGCCGTGAAGTTCTCGGCGATGCCGTCCTGCATGATCTTCACGCTGGTGGCGTTGAAGCGTCCGACGCGTCCGCCCCGGCGGCGCTCCTCGATCTCGGGGATCTGTTCGAGGCCGCGCTCGCGGTCCCACCACAGTGCGCCGACGACGCGGGCCTTCAGGGAGCCTTCGCGGGCGGCCCGCAGGTAGACGCCGTAGTTGTCGGGCTGGGCGGGGAAGGCGCCGATCATGGCGTCCTGCCAGGCCGTCACGCCGAGGGAGAAGAGGTGCCGCTGCGCGGCGAGCAGGCCGGCGTACGCCTCGTCGGGGGTGGCGCGGGGCACGTGGCGGGCGACCAGTTCCATGGCGCCCTCCTGGAGGGTCCCGGCCGGGGTGCCGTCGGGCTCGCGCTCGATCCGGCCGTCCGCCGGGTCGGGGGTGTCCCGGCCGACTCCGGCGCGTTCGAAGGCGCGGGTGTTCGCCCAGGCGCCGTGGCCGTCGCGGTTGGTGAGCAGGACGGGCCGGTCCGGGACCACCGCGTCGAGCATGGCCCGGGTGGGGGTGCCGCCGGGGAAGGCGTCCATGGACCAGCCGCCGCCGCGGATCCAGGCCGCCTCGGGGTGCTTGCGGGCGTAGGCGGCCACCACGGCCAGGTACTCGCCGGCGGAGCGGGCCTCGCCGAGGTCGCAGCCGAGCATCTGGACTCCGGCCACCACGGGGTGGACGTGGGCGTCCTGGAAGCCGGGGAGCAGCAGGCCTCCGGCGAGGTCGACGACCTCGGTGGCGCGGTCCGCGAGGGGGCGTACCTCGCTCTCGCCGGCGACGGCGAGGATCTTCCCTCCCCCGACGGCGACGGCCGCCCGGACGGGGGCCCGGGAGGTACCGGTGAAGACCTTCCCTCCCACGAAGACGGTGTCGGCCCGCTGACTGCTGCTGCCCATCGCGCATCCTCCGGCTCGGCGGGCGGGGCCCGCACGGCTTGCTGGTTGAGGAGGAGTGAACGGGAGCGCAACAGTGTTGTCAACGGTGTTGCGCTGACTCCCCGCCGGATCGATACACTGGCCGCACCATGCCGAAGCCACCCGACACCCCCGGCCGTTCCAAGCGGGCCGGAAGCCAGCTCACCCCCGAGGCGATCATCGACGCGAGTCTGCGCATCGCGGCGCGCGGCAGCGAGGACGCCTTCACGGTCCGCCGCCTCGGCGAGGAGCTCGGCACCGATCCGACGGCGGTCTACCGCCACTTCCGCGACAAGGACGAGCTGCTGCTGTCCGTCGCCGACCGCACCCTCGGAGAGGTGCTCGCCGGCATCCCGGAGGGGCTCGGCTGGCAGGACCGGCTGCGGGCACTGGCCGCCGGTTCGCTGGAGGTCGCCCTCAAGTACCCGGTGGTCGGCTCGGCCATGGCCAGCCGGACCACCCGCCGGACCAATGAGTTCCGGGTCGTCGAACTGATCCTCGGGGCGGTGCGGGAGGCCGGGCTGGAAGGGGCCGAGGCGGCCGCGCACTACCGGATGGTCGGCGACTCCATCCTCGCCTGGGTCGGCCAGCGCGCCGCCTACCTGCTGTTCCCGCCGGAGGTGCGGGAGGCGGACGAGGCCTCCTGGAGCCGTGAGTACCGGCTGGTCGACCCCGGCGGCTTCCCGAACATCACCCGGCTCAGCGGCGAACTCGCCGAGGTGACGGAGGAGGAGATCTTCCGCCTCCGGGTCGAGGCGCTGATCACCGCGATCGAGGAGCGGGCCCGCACGGCCAACGGGACTTAGGCCGTTGTCAGTTGGTGTCGCCAGTGCTGTGGCCGGGAAGGTTTGCCGGGTCGCGGTGTCCGGTGCGGTGCATCGCAAGGCGGAGGACCGCGGCTCGTACTGGACGTACTTGCGCGGTCCGACAACGCGGCGAGGTGCCGTGCCGGGCGCCGCGACCCGGTGGACCTTTCCGGGCACGGCACTAGCCTGGACCGCATGGACGAGATCAACGGTGTGGAGGTCATCGCCTTCGCGGATGCCGGAGCCTTCGAGAGCTGGCTGGAGCGGCACCACGCGCGCGCCGACGGCGTGTGGATCAAGGTGGCCAGGAAGAAGTCCGGCATCCCGTCGGTCACCGACGACGAGTTGGTGGACATCGGCCTCTGTTACGGCTGGGTCTCCGGCCAGCGGCGTTCGCACGACGAGCGGCACTACCTCCAGAAGTACGTACCGCGCCGCCCGAGGAGCCTGTGGTCGCAGGTCAACGTCGAGAAGGTCGCGGCGCTGACGGCGGCCGGCCGGATGCGCGAACCGGGGCTCGCGGAGGTGCGCAGGGCGCAGGCCGACGGGCGGTGGGCTGCCGCGTACGAGTCCCAGCGCACGGCGGCGGTCCCGCCCGACCTGGCGGCCGCCCTGGAGGCGGACCCCCGGGCCCGGGCGGCGTTCGAGGCCCTCGGCCGGAGCGCCCGCTACCAGCTGGCGCTGCCGCTGCTCCAGGCCCTGACCCCGGAGACCCGCCGGGCCCGCCTCGACCGGGCCCTCGGCACGCTGCGGCGCACGGAGGAGCCCGGTCCGGGGCGATGACGGCCCGTCAGCGGCGCAGGCCCGCCAGCTTGTCGGGGTTGACCTGGATGCGGATGTTGCGCATGAGGCCGCCCTCCAGGTCGTAGGTGAGCGAGCCGATCGGCTCGTCCCCGGCCAGGGCGAGGACGCTGAGCTCGCCGTTGATGACCGCCGGGACGACGGTGACCCCGGCCATGGCCGGCTTGGACAGCACGCCGATCAGGAAGCGGCCCACGTGGTCCTGGCCGTACAGCGGGCGGCGGCCGGCGGTGACCTTGCCGCCGCCGTCGGACCAGGCGGTGACGTCGGGGGCGAGCATCGCCAGGACCTCGTTCAGGTCTCCCCCGGAGCAGGCCTTCAGGAAGCGCTGCGTGATCCGCTCGCGCTCCGCGGTGTCGCTGTCGTAGCGGTGGCGGCGCTCCGCGACGTGCTTGCGGGCGCGGTGGGAGATCTGCCGGACCGCCGGCTCGGGGCGGTCCAGGAAGCCGGCGATCTCGGCGTGGGAGTAGCCGAAGACCTCGCGCAGCACGAACACGGCGCGCTCCACGGGTCCCAGCGTCTCCAGGACGACCAGCATCGCCGTGGAGACGCTCTCGGCGAGCTCCTGCTCCTGCGCCACGTCGGGTTCGGTGAGCAGGGGCTCCGGCAGCCAGGGACCGACGTACTCCTCCCGCGTGGCGCGGGCGGAGGTGAGCCGGTTCAGGGACAGGTTGGTGACCGTGCGCACGAGGTACGCCTTGGGGTGGCGTACCTCCGAGCGGTCGGCCTTGTTCCAGGTCAGCCAGGCGTCCTGGACGATGTCCTCGGCGTCGCTGACGGTCCCCAGCATGCGGTAGGCGGTAGCGAACAGCAGCCTTCGGTGTTCGTTGAAGGGGTCCGTTTCGGTTTCGGTCGTGATCACCGTTCGATTCTGCCCGGCGTACGGCGGGCCCGGCCACCCCTCCCCCCCGCCGGATGTCAGTCGAAGGTGCGCACCCGCTGGTCGTGCAGGTCGTAGCGGGCCGCCGCCACGGCGAGCTTCCCGGCGGAGATCGCGCGGGCCAGGTCCGGTTCGGCGGCGAGCCGGTCGCGGGTGCGGCGGGCGTGGGCGTCGATGGTGGCGCTGACGCGGGCGTCGCCGTGCTGGCTCCGGTCGATCGCCGGGCGGATCTGGTCGGCCAGGTACTGGATGTGCGCCGGCAGCCGTTCACCGGTCTCGTCGGCGTGGACGGCCGCGCCGACGGCGCCGCAGGACTGGTGGCCGAGGACCAGCACCAGCGGGATCGCGAGCTCCAGGACGCCGTAGGCGACGCTGCCGAGCACCGCCTCGTCCAGCACCTCGCCCGCCGAGCGGACCGTCAGCAGGTCGCCGAGGCCCTGGTCGAAGACGAGCTCCGGGGGGACCCGGGAGTCCACGCAGCCGAGGACGACGACGAAGGGGCTCTGCCCCTTGGTGAGCCGCAGCCGGGTCGACGGGGACTCGTGGGGGTGCTCCTGGCGGAACGTGCGCCAGCGCCGGTTGCCGGCGGCGAGCTCGCGCAGGGCCTGCTCGGGGGTCGTGGGGCGGGATCCGGTGGTGGGCGCGGGCGGGGCGGCGGATGCCGGGAAGGCGGAGCCCAGGGCGAGGACGGATCCCGCGGTCGCCGTGCCGGCCACGGCGGTGCGCAGCAGGGTGCGCCGGCTCGGCGAACTCGCCCCGTGCGCGGCGGTGTTCGGGGACGCCCCCTCAGAAGAACTGTTCGAAGTGCGTATGTTCGAAAGCATGCGCGACGGTACCCGCCTTTACCGTCCCTTGACCAATGCATGTAAATTTATCGACCTGAATCCATCTGCTGGTGGCTCAATCCGCCCTGGCGATGGTGTGCATTCCCACGACGGCCACCCGCCCCTCGGTACGGATCACACAGGTCGCGGACTCCCGCAGCAGAACCGCGTCGTGGCGGCAGAGTTCGGTGCGGGCATCCGGCAGCCCCGGGCGGTGGAGGGTCGCCGGACCCTCCAGGGCCACGACCAGCAGGGTCTCGTCCGGCAGCGCGGTGAGGGCGAGTTCGCCCCTGACGACGGCGCTCCGGGCCCGGACCCGGTCCCGGTGGTACATCACGTTGAAGTTCACGACGGGGCCGCCCAGCAGCCGGCAGTCGGTCGGCCGGTCCCCGGGGAAGTGCTGCGGCGCGTACCGCTCGTCGACGAGCCGCGGGGCGCCGCCGACCGTGAGGTCCATGCCCGCGCCCTCGGCCAGGGTGAGGATCCGGTCGACACCGGGGAAGCTCGAGAACGGTCCGTCGGCCTCCACCTCGGCGAGGCTGACCCGCCAGGCGAAGTCGTCCGTCCCCGCGTTCTCGGGCCGGGCCGCGATCTCGCGGGTGACGCCGCCGCCGTTCTTCCACGGTGCGGCCGTCCGGTCGGCGGCGCGCAGGATCCGGATCTCGGCGGGGCCGGGCATGACGGTGTTTCCTTCCCTCGGGTCCGTACCGCCGGGGCTTGCGGTACGGACCCGGGCGGCGAAGGCCGAGCCTAGCGGGGAGCCTTCAGCAGCCGCTGGTCCAGGTGTGGGAGCCCCCCTGGTCGTTGGCGCCGGCGTCGCGGCCGACCTCCTGGCCGGGGCCAGGCAGAGGGTGACCCCGCCCAGCAGCTTGCGGCCCTCGTACACCTTGACGTGACCCTTCACTCCGAGTGGCCACTGCGGAAACGTTGCTGCTCACCCGGCCCGGCGGCCCGGCCGGGCGGCGGCCGGTCAGCGCAGGATGCCCGCCTGCCGGGCCGCGCGCAGCCAGGAGGGGAACTCCGACAGGAGCCGGTCGTACAGGTCCTGGTCCGAGACCCTGTCGATGTCGTCGACGGCGAAGAAGCCGACGTTGTCCACGCGCCGCCCGGGCATGGTGTCGAAGCGCTCCAGTACGCCGAAGCCGGCCCGGCCGAGTCCGACGAACTGCCAGAACACCGGCTCCTCCACGGCCGCCCGCAGCTCCCGCTCGATCTCGTCGTTGCGGTACACGCCGCCGTCGGAGAAGAACAGCACCAGGGTCGGGGCCGGCACCGGGTGGGAGCGTACGAAGTCCCGCACCTCGGCGATGACCTTCTGCTCCTCGTTCTGGAAGCCGACCTGCCGCATGTCCACCTGGCCGGGCACCAGGCCCTTGGGCGGCTTCTTGCGGCCGAAGAGGCTCATCTGGCCGACCCGTACGTGCAGGCGCAGCCACTCGGGCAGGTCGCCGACGGCGAGGTCCGGCAGCCGGGCCGGGTTGGTGGCGAAGGTCCAGGCCTGCATCTCGCCGTCGTCGTCGAGCTGCGCGGCGACGGCCGCCATCCGCTCGACCACGCTCGCGACGGTGCCGCGCGCGTACAGGGTGTTCATCGATCCGGAGGCGTCGAGGACCAGGACCACGCGGGCCGTGACCCCCTGGGCGCCGGCCTTGCTCAGGCTGACGGCGACCTGCTTCTTGCGCAGCGACAGGCGCCCCCGCATGTCTTCGGGGAGCCACTCCTCGCCCTTGACCAGCCGTACGGCTGCCTCACCGGCCACCGGGGCGGGCGCGGGCGCGGGCGCTGGTACCGGCCGGGGAGCGGGGGCCGGCGCGGGCGCGGCGGCCGGTGCCGGGGGCCGCGCGGGGACGGCCGCGGGCGGCGGGGCGTCGTCCACGGTGATGCCGTAGTCGGTCGCGAGTCCGGCGAGCCCGCTCGCGTACCCCTGGCCGACGGCCCGGAACTTCCACGCCCCGGCCCGCCGGTAGAGCTCGCCGCTCACGAAGGCGGTCTCCGGCCCGGCCTCCATGTCGAAGCGGGCCAGTTCGGCGCCGGAGACGGCGTCGAGCAGGCACAGGTGCAGTCCCGGGACCCGGCCGAAGGTGCCGCCGTCGGCGGAGGCGCAGAGCACGACCCGCTCGATGTCGCCCTCCAGCGCGGCGAGGTCGACGTCGAGGGTGTCCGCGCCGGGCCGCTTGCCCAGGTGGCGTACGGCTCCCGAGGCGTGGCGGGGCTGGTTGTAGAAGACGAAGTCCCCGTCGGAGCGGACCCGTCCGGTGCCGGCCAGCAGCAGCGCGGAGGCGTCCACGTCGGGCACTCCCGGCCCGGCGGACCAGCCGAGCACGGCTCTGACGGAGGTGGCGGCGACCGGGACGTTGGCGCCTTTGCTCATTGTCGTCACGCGGACAGTCTGCCCGCTGGGCCCGCTCCCCGGGCCCGAATCGGCCCGGAACGCACGGCGCCGGGGTCCGCACCCACTGGTGCGGACCCCGGCGCCGCGGCGAAGCCGTCCGGAGGCTCAGGCGGGCACGATGTTCTCGGCCTGCGGGCCCTTCTGGCCCTGGGTGACGTCGAAGTTCACCTTCTGGCCCTCCTGGAGCTCGCGGTAGCCCTGGGTGGCGATGTTCGAGTAGTGGGCGAACACGTCGGCGCCGCCGCCGTCCTGCTCGATGAAGCCGAAGCCCTTTTCCGCGTTGAACCACTTCACGGTGCCGGACGCCATATCGATTCTCCTTCGGGGCCGTACCCGGAGCCGCACTGTGCGGACCCGGAGTCGCCGTGATGATTGACCCTGTCCGAAGATCTCCGGGAACCACACCTGCAACTGCCAGGACCGTAGCACAGGGCTCCCGCATAAATGCAGAGCGTTACGTCGATCGGGTGTACGTAATCAGCCGCGGAACTCGTCCGTGCGGACGGGCGAGGCCTCGGCCAGGGCCCGGGTCACGGCCTCGACGCCGCCGCGCAGCCCGTAGACGGGGGTGTCGGGCTGCTGGCGCCAGGACTCGTCGAGGCCGCCCGCGTCGACGGTGTCGAAGCCGAGCTCGTCGATGAGCGCGCGGACCGCTTCTTTGGCCTCCTCGCGGTCGCCGGCGACGGGGAGGGCGATCCGCTCGGGGTGTCCGGCGGGCCGCGGCCGGTCGATGATGTCGGCCGCGTAAGTGCCGTTGAAGGCCTTGACCACCGGGTGCCCCAGGTGGCGTTCGGTCCAGCGGCTCTCGGTCAGGCCCTCGTCCTCGACTTCGGCGATCCGGCCGTCGCGGTGCTTCGGGTAGTAGTTGCCGGTGTCGATGACGGTGAGGTCCTCGGCCGCCCCGTCGAAGAGTCCGGCGGGCAGGTCGGGGATGTTCTTGAAGGGGATGGTGACCACCACGATCTCGGCGCCGCGCGCCGCTTCGGCCACGGTGACGGGGGTGGCGCCGGTCTCCTCGGCGAGGGCGGCGAGGGTCTGCGGGCCCCGGGAGTTGGCGACGGAGACCTGGTGTCCGAGCGAGGTGAGCCGGCGGGTGAGGTTGCCGCCGATGTTGCCGGCGCCGATGATGCCGATCTTCATGAGCCCTCCAGTGCGGAGTCGGATATCGCGTTCGTCGCAACCTCCGGCCGGCCCGCGGCATTCCGCTGCGGCACGGACCCAAGGGAACGGATCGCCCGTACGGGCGAAATCTCGCCATTTCCCGGACAAGTAGAACCGGGTGGCGGTCCGTCCCCGTCATCCAGGGCAGCCGGGAACCGTACCGGCACGTGATCCCGGGGAAAGGTACCGACCGATGCTCCAGCTCCCGACCAAGCGCGTCACGTCCATCGCCCTCGCCGCCACCGCGGGGGCGGCCGCCCTCTCCTTCGCCCTCGCCGCCGGCACCTCCGCCACCGCGGCCGCGCCGCCGTCCGTCTCCGGCAGCCCGGAGGGGGCGTTCACCCGGATCGCCGACTTCTACGGCTCGTACGTCGACGCGGTCTACGACGGGGACGGCGCGACGGCCGAGCGGCTGCGCGCCTTCTACCTCTCCGAGCCCCTCCAGCGGGAGCTGAGGCAGTGGGAGGACGCCCACCACGCCGACGGGGTGCTGCGCGCCCAGAACGTACCGCTCAAGTGGAAGGTGACGTCCGTCGACAGCGGGATGGGCAAGACCAACGCCGCGGTCACCCTGACCTGGAGCGGCAACACCACCACGACGGTCCACGTGCAGGCCGACCTGGCGACCAGGAAGATCACCGCGATCCGGGACTGACCCCGGACACGCCGGTGGGGCCCGCCGACGGCGGGCCCCACCCGTGATCTCAGGCGCCGCTCGCCCCGAGCATCCCCTCGCGCTCCACGATCTTCACGCGCTCGCGGCCCTGCGGCTCGCCCAGCGCCTTCTCGGCGGCGTCCAGCTTGTACCAGCCGTCCCAGGTCGTGTAGCGGACCCGCCGCTCGGCGAGGAAGGCCTCGACCGCCTCCGGCTCGGGGGTGGCGGGGGTGAGCAGACGCCCCTCGGCGTGGTCGGCCAGCAGGTTGGCGACGGTCTCGTTCGCGTCGCCCTTGGTGTGGCCGATCAGACCGATCGGGCCGCGCCGGATCCAGCCGGTGACGTACGTCGAGGCGAGGTGCCCGCCGTTCTCGATGACGCGGCCGCCCTCGTCGGGCACCGTGCCGGACTCCACGTCCCAGGGCAGCTTGGGCAGTTCGTCGGAGAGGTAGCCGACGGCCCGGTAGACGGACTGGACGTCCCAGGTGGTGAACCGCCCGGTGCCCTTGACGTTGCCGGTGCCGTCCAGCTCGGTGCGCTCGGTGCGCAGGCCGACGACCTTGCCGTCCTCGCCGAGGACCTCGGCCGGGGACTCGAAGAAGTGCAGGAACAGCTTGTGGGGGCGGTCGCCGATGTCGCGGATCGCCCAGTTCTCCAGGGTCTTGGCGACCATGTCGGTCTGCTTGTTCTTGCGCCGCTCGGCGATCGAGCCCTCGTCGTACTCGATGTCCTCGGGGTTGACGATGACCTCGATGTTGGGCGAGTGGTCGAGCTCGCGCAGCTCCATCGGGCTGAACTTCGCCTGGGCCGGGCCGCGGCGGCCGAAGACGTGGACCTCCAGGGCCTTGTTGGCCTTGAGGCCGTCGTAGACGTTCGGCGGGATCTCGGTCGGGAGGAGCTCGTCCGCGGTCTTGGCGAGGATGCGGGCGACGTCGAGGGCGACGTTGCCGACGCCGAGGACGGCGACCTTCTCGGCCTCCAGCGGCCAGGTGCGCGGAACGTCGGGGTGCCCGTCGTACCAGGAGACGAAGTCGGCCGCGCCGTAGGAGCCGTCGAGGTCGACGCCCGGGATGCCGAGGGCACGGTCCGCGGTGGCGCCGGTGGAGAAGATGACGGCGTCGTAGAAGGCGTGCAGCTCGTCGAGCGAGATGTCGTTCGGGTAGTCGACGTTGCCGAAGAGGCGGACCTGCGGCTTGTCGAGCACCTGGTGCAGGGCGGTGATGATGCCCTTGATCCGCGGGTGGTCGGGGGCCACCCCGTAGCGGATCAGGCCGAAGGGTGCGGGCATCCGCTCGAAGAGGTCGATGGACACGCCGGGGTCGCCCGCCGCCTCGGACTTCAGCAGCGCGTCGGCCGCGTAGATACCGGCGGGGCCGGCGCCGACGATTGCTACCCGCAGAGAGCGAGGCATGACAGGGTTCCCTTCGACCGACAATCTGACTGATCAAGGAAACCCTAAACTAAGGCCACCCTAACCCGGCACCCGCCCCCGGGTTATGGCCCCATAAACAGATCTTATGCCTTACCAAAGTCTGACTTTGGGACCGCTCAGGCCTCGTACTCGGTGAGGTCGATGCTGTGGAGGGTGAGCCGGGCGCCGGTCTCCGGGTCGGAGGTCTCCCCGTCGCTCCGCATGCCGAGCTTGCGGATCACGTTCTCGGACTCCTCGTTGCCGAGCCGGTTGACGGCGACGACACGGTCGAGGCCCCGGTCCTGGAGGGCGAACTCCAGGGTCGCCTGGGCCGCTTCGGAGGCGTAGCCCTGGCCCCAGAAGGCCCGGCCCAGGCGCCAGCTGATCTGGACCTGGTGCCGCGTCTCGGGCAGGTCGTCGGCGGCGGACAGGCCGACGGCGCCGATCAGCTCGCCGGAGGCGAGGAGCTCGACGGCGAACAGGCCGAAGCCCTCGTCGTCCCACTCCTCCTCCCAGCGCTCGATGGCGTCGGCGGTCTGTTCCAGGTCGAGCCCGGAACCGTCGCCGATCCAGCGCATCACGTCCGGGTCTGCGTTGATCTCCGAGAGGGGGACGAGGTCGTCGTCGGTCCAGCGGCGGAGGAGGAGGCGGGGGGTGCGGATCTCGGTCATGCGCACATCCTGCCGAACGGGGTCCGATCAGGGGTAATCGGCCCCGCTCGGACCGGGCCGGACCGGGCCGCCCTCAGGGCACCGTGATGGCGTCGAGCTTCGCGCGCAGGTAGACGTGCGAGTCGACCGGCTCGTGCGCCACCCTGCCGACCGGGGCGGGCAGGGACTCCACGCGGGTGTGCGCGTCGCACTCGTAGAAGTAGACCAGCGACACCAGTTCCTCGGCCGGGGCGTGCGCGGGCGGCGGCAGCACCCGGTGGCGGCCGGCCCGCCAGCGGTCCCCGGTCCAGCGGGCGAGCAGGTCACCGATGTTGACGGTGAGCGCCGCCGGGTCCCAGGGGGCGTCCTGCCAGCCCCCTTCGTCGGTGTGGATCTGGAGGCCGCCCGCGCCCGGCTCCCGGTCCAGGACGGTCACCGTCCCGAAGTCGGTGTGCGGCCCGATGCGGAACTGCCCGGGCAGCGGCTCGCCGACCGTCCCGGTGCCCGGGTACCAGTTGACGTTGAACCCCCAGGTGGGGTGGCCGGTGTGGCGGGTGAAGTGGTCCTCGGGCAGGGCCAGGGCCACCGCCAGCAGCTCCAGCAGTTCGTCCGAGAGGGCCCGCATCGCGGCCAGGTACTCGGCCACCGGCGGCCGCAGCCCCGGCACCTCGGCGGGCCAGGTGTTGGGGCGGAACCACTCGGCGTCCACCGAGGGCACCCCCGTCGGGTCCTCGGCTGCCCAGGACCAGGACTCCTTCAGGTCGGGCGGCGAGGCCGTCCCCTCCGCGTAGCTGTTGGCCTCCGCGCCGGGGCCGAGCCAGCCGCGCCCGCCGACGCTGACGGCGTACGGCTCCTTCGCCTCCGGCGGCAGCCTGAAGAAGGTGCGGGCGGCCTCCCGGATCCGGGCGGGCAGCCCCGGGTCCACCCCGTGTCCGGTGACCAGCAGGAAGCCGGCCGCCTGGAGCGCCTCGTCGACGCGGGCGGCGGTCCGGGCGCGGGCGGCGGGATCGCCGGAGCGCCACGGCCCGAGGTCGATGACGGGAACCTGGGTGCTGGGCATGGGGACCTGCCTTCCGGGAAGGGGCCGGGAGTCCGCTCCGAGCGTAGGGGGCAGGGGGGCTCCGGGGCCGCCGAACGGCGGTGCGTGGTCCGGACGGGGGCGGCCGGGCCTCCCTCGTCGACCGGGTCCCGCCCGGCGTCCGGGGCCGGCGGGGCGGGCCGGGGCCGGGGGGCAGTCCGGCAGGGGCCGTGCCGGCGGGGTCAGTCCGGCAGGGCGGTGCCGCAGCGGGAGCAGTAGCGGGCGCCGGACTCGGTGGCGAGCCGGCCGCAGTCGGGGCAGACCCGGTGCAGCAGGCACGCCGTCTCCCCGCCCTCGGCGGTGCCCGCGGCCCGCCCGGCGGTGCCGATGCCGAGGCCGGGGCGCCGGGTGTGCACGGTGAGGTACGTCAGCCCCTGCGGGCCTGCGGTCAGGGAGCGCCGGGCACCGCGCGCGAGCCAGCAGGCGGTGTGCGGGCGCAGCCGGTGCGGGCCTTCCTCGGTGTCGATCCGGCCGCCACCCGCCACCACGACGAGCAGGACGTCGAGGGCGGGCTCGGCGTGCTCCGCGATCACCGTTCCGGGACGCAGCCGGATCAGGTTGGAGTCCAGCCCGCGCCCGGTCCCGGTCAGCCGCCACAGGGCGCCGGTCGCGTCGGCGGGGGCTTCGGCGATCACGGCGTCGAGGTCCGTGAGGATCCCGGCGAGATGGGGGTGCGTCGTCATTGCTGGTCCTTCCCTGCCGCAAGCTCGTGCCTCCGCAGTCATACACGATCACGGCCGGCCGTTTCCGGCCGATCCGCTGTTTGTGCTCCGACTGCCCGCAGTCCCTCCTGCCACACCCCGACGGCTTCCCCAGAAGGCCGGGGCGATAGGGTCGTGTCCGGATTGCGCCGTCCGTACCCGGATCGGACACCCCCTACCCCTCCGGCCCCGGCCGACGGTCGATCACCGTCCAGGCGCGGCCGCTCCTGCCTCCCTGCCCCGCCCGTACCGGAAACCTGCCCCCGCATGCACCCCAGCACCACCGCCACCGCCACCGGCGTGAGCGCCGACGCTCCCGCTCCCGTCCCCTCCCCGCGCAGGCGCCTGGTCACGCCCCGGGCCCCCGCCCGGCCGAGCGCGGCCGCCGCCGTCCACAGCGTCAGCGCCGCGACCACCGTGCTGCTCGGCCTCGTCGGGATCGGCGCGCTGATCCACGAGCCGGTCCTGATACCCCCGCTGGCCGCGAGCGCCGCGCTGGTGCACAGCGCCCCCACCCTGCCGCTGGCCCAGCCGCGCGGGGTGGTCGTCGGGCACCTGATCGGCGCGGCGGCCGGTTTCGCGGTCCTGGCCGTGGCGGGCAGCAGTGCCTGGGCGGCGGCCCTGGCGGCCGGGCTCACCCTGGCCCTGCTGACGCTGGCCCGCACCCCGCACTCCCCGGCGGTGGCCACCGCCGTGGTGACCGTGCTCCAGACCCCGGCGCCCGCCCGGTTCGTCCCGCTGCTCTTCGGGTCGACCGTGCTGCTGGTCCTCACCGGTTACGCCGGGTCCCGCATCCGCCGCACCGCTCCGAGGTACCCCGCGTACTGGTGGTGACCTGCGGGCGCGCCTGCGCTGCGGCGAGGGGGCGCGGACGCTACTCCTTGTGGTGTGGAAATTTCTGCGAAGGACGTCTTCGGGGCCCCCTGCTGGGTGAGTCTGATGGCCCGCGACCTGGAGGCGTCCCAGCGCTTCTACGCGGCGGTCGTGGGGTGGAGCTTCCGCCGGGCCCGGCTGGGCTCGGCCTTCTCGGTGGCCGTGCTGGACGGCGTACCGGTCGCCGGGATCGGGGCGCTGGCCACGGATCTGGCGGTGGCGGTGGCCTGGACCCCGTACTTCGCGGTCGACGACGTGGACGTGGCGGCCTCCCGGATCCGCGAGCGCGTCGGCACGGTCGCGGTGGGCCCGGTGTCCTTCCCCGGGGGCGGGCGGGCCGCGCTGGTCGCGGACCCGGACGGCGCGGTCTTCGGGGTCTGGCAGGGGCCCGTCTCCTCGGGCTGGCGGGTGGGCGTGGGACCGGCGCCGGCCTGGCTGGAGCTGCGGACGCGGAACGCCTTCGACGCCGCCCTGTTCTACGGCGAGGTGCTGGAGTGGGCCAGCGGCCGCGAGGGGTGCTGCGAGGTCTCGTACGAGGAGGAGCGGGTCGTCCTGCGGCAGGGCGGGGAGCCGGTGGCCCGGCTGGACAGCGGCCCGGTGGAGCCGGGCGGCTACGCCCCGCACACGCGGCCCCGCTGGCACGTGCACTTCCGGGTGGCGGACCTGGACTCCGCCGTCGAGTCGGCCCTCGACCTCGGCGGGCGCACCGTGTCGGTGGTCACCTCGGACGGCACCGAGCGCTCCCTCCTGCTCCGCGACCCGGACGGCGCCCTGTTCACCCTCACGGAGCGGGTCGCGCCGCCCGGACCGGAGGACGGCGCGCGCTGACGGGTCCGCTCGCCGGTCCCCGGACCCGCGGGGAGACTGGGTCCGGGAGGAGGTACGCCATGGACCCGGTGGCGGCACTGGACCGGATCGCGTTCCTGCTGGAGCGCGCGCAGGCACCGACCTACCGGGTGCGGGCCTTCCGTACGGCGGCGGCCGCCGTGGCGCAGCTGGGCGGGCGGGAGACCGCCGAGCGCGCGGCGGCCGGAACCCTGGAGGCGGTCAAGGGCATCGGCCCCAAGACCGCCGAGGTGGTGCGCGAGGCGCTGGCCGGCCGGATCCCCGAGTACCTGGGCGCCCTGGAGGAGGAGGCCGCGGCGATGCCGCAGGGCCCGCCCGCCTCGCCCGCCGCCACCGCGCTGCGCGCCGCCCTGCGCGGGGACTGCCACCTGCACTCGGACTGGTCCGACGGCGGGAGCCCGATCGGGGCGATGGGGCGGGCCGCCGCGGAGCTGGGGCACGAGTGGGCGGTGCTGACGGACCACTCGCCGAGCCTGAAGGTGGCCCGGGGGCTGTCGCCGGAGCGGCTGCGCGAGCAGCTGCGGGTGGTGGCGGAGCTGAACGAGGAGTGGGCCCCCTTCCGGCTGCTCACCGGCATCGAGTGCGACATCCTCCTCGACGGCTCGCTCGACCAGGAGCCGGAGCTGCTGGAGCGGCTCGACCTGGTGGTGGGGTCCGTCCACTCGAAACTGCGGATGGAGTCGCCCGCGATGACGCGACGGCTCCTCAAGGCCGTGCGCAATCCGTTGCTGGACGTCCTCGGGCACTGCACGGGCCGGCTGGTGACGGGCCGGACCCGGCCCGAGTCCACCTTCGACGCCGAGGCCGTCTTCGCGGCGTGCGCGGAGTCCGGCACGGCCGTGGAGATCAACAGCCGCCCCGAGCGCCTGGACCCGCCCCGGCGGCTGCTGCGGCTGGCCGTCGCGGCGGGCACCCTCTTCGCGGTCGACACCGACGCGCACGCCCCGGGCCAGCTGGACTGGCAGATCCTGGGCTGCGAACGGGCTGCCGAGTGCGGGGTGCCGCAGGAGCGGGTGGTCAACACCTGGCCAGCCGACCGGCTGCTCGCCTGGACCGCGTAGGCCGTTTCTTTCGGACCGGCCCCTCTTCTGATATCTCGTCATGGGGCCGCGCCAGGACTCCGGCGCGCAATGCCGCGTGAGGCCGCGCGCACGTTGCCCGAACGGCACATCCGGTGTTGCGGAAGGCTCGTCTCCGGTCCGGGGGACGGGACGGGGCCCCGGCCGCGCGGTGAGCGGCCGGGGCCCCGTCGGGTGCGTCAGTGCGGGTCAGCCCCCCGTGCCGGCGGACGGGCGGCGGTACTTCAGGGCCAGGCCGGCCAGGACCGCCCCGGCGCCGGCGCAGAGCACGACGGTGACCCCGGACCACGCGTACGGGCCGCCGAGCGCGCCGTCGAGCGGGTCGAAGAACACCAGGCCGCCCACGATGTGCAGGGTGACCACGGCGAGCGCGGCCACCGCCGCCGCACGCCAGACCGCCGGGGTGTCGCGTACGGCCAGCAGGGCTCCGAGTGCCAGGCAGAGCAGGGACACCGCGAGCGGTGCCAGCGATTCGGGCGCCGGGGGCCGGGCCAGGTTGCCGGGCAGGTGGAGGACCCCGCACAGCAGCAGCGCGGCGGCCGTCGGCCAGCGCAGTACGTGGCCCAGCGCGCCCCGCGCCGGGGCGGAGGCGGGCACCCGGTCCGGCTCGGGCCGCGGTGGCGCGGCGACGGCCGCGGGCACCGGAGCGGCGGGGGGCCGCACCGGCTCCGGGGCGGGGGCCGCCGCCGGCGGGTCCTGCACCGGCGGGGGCGGCGCCGACCGCGCGGGGGGCCGGTCGGTGCGCGGGGTACCGTCGGGGCCGAGGATGCGGGCCAGCAGGGCCACGTCCTCGATGGGCCGTCCGACGGCCGCCGCCCGCAGGGTGATGTCGGCCTCGGCCTCCTCCAGGGGGTGCTCGCCCAGCAGGGCCACCATGTGGCGGACGTCGTCGACGGGCCGGGTGACGGCGGCCGCGCGGAGCGCGTCGTGCCCGGGGTCCAGCCGGCCGGTCTCCTTCAGGAGGCTGACCAGGGCGGTGACCTCCTCGACGGGGCGGCAGGTCGCCGCCGTCTCCAGCAGGGTGCGTACGGGCTCGGGGTGCGGGGCGGGGCTTGGGTCTGGGCCGGGCCGGGGCTCGCGGTCCGGCTCGGCGGGGGCCGGGCCGGCGGGGGCCGGGCCGGCGGCCGGCAGGTCCGGGCCGGCGGCCGGCAGGTCCGGGCCGGCCGGCAGGTCCGGGGCGGCGTCTGGTGCGGGGGGCGCGGGGGTGGCGGGGCCGTCGGTGGGGTCCGGGGTGGCGGGGAGCCCGTCGCGGTCGCCGGGTTCCGTCGCCGCGAGGGTGCTGGGGTCATTCATGGAAAGCTCCGTTCGCCGACGCGCGGGTCTACACATCGCGCGCCGGTCATCGTGCGTCATGGGAATCGCACGCTTTGTTACATTCAGCGGCACCGGCCACGACTGCGCCATTCGGGGCGGGCAATCGGGGGGCTCCCCGGCGTGTCCGCACCCCGCACCGGACACGCCGGGACCAAGGCGGGCCGGGGGTGGCCGGGGCGCGCACAGTGGCCTGACCGACTCGTAGAGGAGGGGCGCAGCCGTGCCGGATCCCCGTCCCGCCCGCAGCGGGCGCGTCCACCGCGGACTGCTGGGCGCGCTGCTGCCCGCGCTGGTCCTGCTGATGCTCTGCGCCGCCGGTTCGGGGCCGCCCGCCGCCGTGGCGGTGGCCGGAGCCGGCGGACGGCCGGTGGCGGGGACCGCCGAGGGGCCCGTACGGGGCCGCGCGCACGGCGCGTACGACACGTTCGAGGGAATCCCCTACGCGGCCCCGCCGACGGGTCCGCTGCGCTGGCGGCCGCCGCGGCCCGCGCCGCGGCGGGCGGGGGTGCTCGACGCCGGTGCGCCGGGGGCGCACTGCGCGCAGCTGCCCGCGCTCGGGCCGGGCGGGCCGGACGGCTCGGAGGACTGCCTGTTCCTGAACGTCACCGCCCCGGCGGGGCGGGGGCGGGCGCGGCCGGTGATGGTGTGGTTCCACGGCGGCGGCTTCCGCTTCGGCTCGGGGGACGCGTACCGGCCGGGGCCGCTGGCGGTGGCGGGCGACGCGGTGGTGGTCACGGTCAACTACCGGCTCGGCGTCTTCGGGTTCTTCGGCCACCCGGAGCTGGGCGGCGCCCCGGACTTCGGGCTCGCCGACCAGCAGGCGGCACTGCGCTGGGTGCGGGCGAACGCGGCCGGCTTCGGCGGTGATCCTGGACGGGTCACCGTCTTCGGGGAGTCGGCGGGCGCGCTCAGCGTCTGCGCGCACCTGGTCTCCCCCGCCTCGGCGGGCCTGTTCCAGCGGGCGATCGTGCAGAGCGGGTCCTGCTCGACGACGATGCCGCCGTACTCGGTACTGCCCGCGGTGGGGACGTACGAGCCCTTCGTGCCCGAGGAGCGCACGGTCGCGGCCGGCGGGGCGGCGGCCGACTCCCTCGGCTGCGGCGGCCGGCCCGAGGGCCGGGTGCTGGACTGCCTGCGCGCCCTGGACACGGGCCGGCTGCTGACGGCGGAGCTGGCGGAGCGGTTCTCGGGGGTCGCGTACGGCAACGCCCTGCTGCCGCTGGAGCCGGTCCGGGCGCTGGGGGCGGGGCGGTTCCACCGGGTGCCGGTGATGCAGGGGAACAACCTCGACGAGATGCGGCTCTTCCTCGCGCAGACGCTGGCGGCGTATCCGGTGGGCGGTGGGGAGGCCTACCGGACGCGGCTGCGGGCCTCCTTCGGCGCGGCGGCCCCCGAGGTGGAGGCGGCGTACCCGGCGGGTGCCTTCGCGACGCCCGCGCTGGCCTGGGCCGCGCTGCTCTCCGACGCCTCCTTCACCTGCCCGGCGCTGCGGGACGGCCGGGCGCTGACCCGGCACGTGCCCGCGTACCAGTACCTCTTCGCCGACCGGGGAGCGCCCAATTTCACCGGGCTGCCGGAGCCCGCCGGTTTCCCGTTCGGGGCGGCGCACGGCTTCGAACTGCCCTACCTGTTCTCGATGGTGGAGCTGGCGGGGCCGCAGCGGGCGCTGTCCGGGCGGATGACGGGCTACTGGACGCGTTTCGCCCGCACCGGTTCGCCGGACGGGCCGGGCGCCCCCGCCTGGCCCCGGTTCGCGCCGGGCGCCCCCTCGGTGCTGGAGCTGGCGCCGGGACCGGGCGGGATCCGCCCGGTCGACGCGGCGGCCTCGCACCACTGCGCCCTCTGGGACTCCCTCACCTTCCCCGAGTCCCCCGCTGCGTAGGCGGGTTGCGCGTCAGAGCCGGACGTCCCAGGTGAGCGTGGAGGTCAGGGCGCGGGCGGCCTCGGGGTCGCGGACCGAGGGGGTGCGGTCGGCGACGGCCACCGACAGCTTGTGTCCGCGCAGGTCGAGCAGCCACAGCTCGGCCACCCGGACCTCGGTGCGTCCCGCGAACCGCTTGAGCTCGCGGCCGTCGAGGTACCAGCGGACCTCCGGCTGCCGGCCGTCGGGCCCGTGGAGGCGGGGGACGGCCGCCTTGGCGGTGTGCCCCAGCCGCAGGGTGCGGTCGGTGGGGGTGAGCGGGGTGGCCAGGCGCGCGTGCCGGTGGAAGCCGGTGGTCATCGCCTCGACCCCGGGGAGGTTGAAGGGCTTGCCGAGGACCCGCATCAGGGAGTTGTCGGTGGGCCGGTAGAGGCCGGTGACGTAGTAGCCGCCGCCTTCGTACGCGCCGACGGTGCCGCCGTCGGGCGAGGTCTCGCCGAGCCAGCGGTACCACTTGGCCCGTTCCGCCGCCATCCGGGAGGCGTCGAGGGTGGAGGTGTTGGGGTCGCCGGGCTCGGGGCCGGTGTACTTCTCGTAGCCGGGGACGCCGGGGTAGAAGTACTCGTCGGCGAGCTTGCCGAGGGAGTGGCCGGTCTCGTGGATGGCGACCTGCCCGGACTTGGGGTGGCCGGCGGAGGCGGTGGAGATGCCCTCGTAGCCGAGGGCGGCGCTGGGCTCGTTGTATCCCGCGCCGCCGTACTTGGCGCTGTTGGCCAGGACGATGACCAGGTCCGCGGCGGGCGCCTTGGCGACGTACGCGTCCACCTTGGGCTGGTCCACGCACAGCAGCCGCTCGATGGACTCGCACCAGAAGTACGAGCCGAGCGCGGTGTCCCGGACGGTGTCCGGGCCCGGGTCGCCGGTGACCCCGGACTGGGCGGAGACGGCGTCCACGGTCCAGACGTTGAAGAGGTCGCGGTAGGTGGTGTACGGCTCGACGGCGGTGACCTCGGCCCACTTGGCCCGGGCGTCGGCGTGGAAGCGGTCCAGTTCGCCGGCGGTGTAGCCGTCGCCGATGACGACCACGTCGAGCCGGTCGGCGGTGGGGCCGTTGTCGATCATCTTGGTGACCTGGCCGTCGGCGGCGCGCGCCGCCTCGGAGAGGCGGGGCGCGGCCTGGGCCCGCCCGGCGGCGGGTACCAGGGCGTGGCCGGATCCGGCGTCGCCGCCCTGTTCCGGCCCGGGTATCTCGACGCGCACGCCTGCCGGGCGGGGCGGGTCGGCGGCTGCCGCGGGCGCGGTCGCGGCGGCCAGCAGCGCGGCGCTCGCGCAGGCCGCGGCGAGCGCCGTGCGCAGGGCGGGGCGCGGGGCCGTGCGCGGGGCCGGCCGGACGGGTCGCCTCATGAAGTCCTCCGTGGGGGAAGGGAGTCGGACGGGTTGTTAAGCAGTGGATTAACTCTGCTGAACCGGGTGCTTAAACTAGGCGGCGCGCCGGGCCGTGCGCAATGGCCGACTCCCGTTCAATACTGGGGAGTTGATGGACCCAGGGTGACAACGGGGGGATTTCATGGATGAACCGGCCGAGATCGGACGCCGGGTTCAGCGGCTGCGCGCCGAACGCGGGCTCACTCAGCGGCAGTTGGCCGAGCCTGCGTACACCCCGGCGTACGTGTCCACCCTGGAGGCCGGCAAGGTGCGCCCCTCCGAGACCGCGCTGCGGTTCCTCGCCGCGCGGCTCGGCACCTCGTACGAGGAGCTCACCACGGGGCGTCCGGCGCACCTGGCCACCGAGCTGCGGCTCGCCCTGACGGACGCCCAGCGCACCCTGGCCACCGGCTCGGCGCAGGAGGCCGCGGCGCAGTTCCGGCGGCTGCTGGACGAGGCCGAGCGGCTGGGCCTGGCCGACGAGCGGGCCGAGGCGCTGCTCGGGCTCGGCGACTGCGCGCTGGAGGCCGGGGAACTGACCGGGGCGGCGGGGCACTTCGAGGCGGCGGAGCTGCTGCTGGCGGACCAGCCGCTGCCCCGCCGGGCCCGGCCGATCCGGGGCCGCGCGGTCGCCCACCTGCTGGCCGGGGAGCTGCGGTACGCCTGCTACCTGCTGGAGTCGGCGATCGACGCGCTCAACGCGGGCGGGCTCGGGGACCCGGAGGCGCTGGTGCTGCTGTACTCGGCGGTCATCGGCCCGTACATCGACATGGGTGCCCAGGCCCGCGCGGCCCACGCGGCGGAGCTGGCACTGGCGCTCGCTCCGCAGGTCGGGGATCCGGCGCTGGTGGCGGGGATGCACCGGCAGGTGGCGCGGACCTTCCTGGCCGAGGGCCGGGTGGCCGATGCCGACGCCTCGCTCGCCAAGGCCCAGGCGGTCTACCGGCAGCTGCGGCTGCGGACCGATCTGGCGCACTGCCACTGGATGCGCGGCTACGTCCAGGCGCAGCACGGAGAACTGGAGGCGGCGGAGCGGGAGTTGCGGATCGCCCGGGAGATGCTGACGGCGCGGCGGGCGGCGCTGTACACCGCGCAGGTGGAGGTGGAACTGGCGGACGTGCTGCGCCGTCTGGGCCGGTACGGGGAGGCCGCCGAGCTGGTCTCGGGGCTGCTGGAGGAGGGTTCGGGCCCGGGCGCGGTGCACGCGGGCGGCGCGCACCGGCTGCTGGGGCTGATCGCGCAGGAGCGCGGGGACGCCGAGGCGGCCGAGGAGCACTACGTACGGGCGCTGGCGCTGCTGGAGCGCAGCGGGGCGGGCGGGGACCTGGCGGACCTGTGCCGGCTGCTGGGCGACCTGCTGCGCCGGGCGGGGCGTACGGAGGCGGCGATGGACGCCTACCGCACCGGGCTCGGACACCGGGCCGCGCCGGGCACGACCACCCTGGGCCCGGCCCCGGCCGCCCCGGCGCACATGGCCCCGCTCCCGGTGCCGCCGCACTGAGAGGGGAGGCGGCGCCGGGAGCGGGGCCGGGGGTCAGTGGTTCTCGGTGGGCTGGAGGTCGCGCGGGATCAGGGTCCAGGCGGTGGCCGCCGCGGCGACGGCCAGGGCTCCGGCCATCAGGAAGGCCGGGGTGATCGCCAGGGTGTAGGCGTGCGTGGCGGTCTCCAGGAGGGCCTGGCCGACCGCGCCGCCGAGCCGCTCGGCGGTGTGCGCCGCCTCGCCGACCGAGTCCCGTACGGCGCTCGCGGCCGGGGCGTCCAGGTCGAGCACCGGCAGGTTGCCCCGGTAGAGGGCGGCGGCGGTGCTGCCGAGGATGGCGACGCCCATCGCGGAGCCCAGTTCGTAGCAGGTCTCCTCGATGGCGGCCGCGCTGAAGACCTGGTCGGCCGGCGCGGCGGAGACCAGGGTGACGGAGGCCACCGTGGTCGCGACGCCGGTGCCCAGCCCCATCACGGTCAGGCCCGCCGCGAAGGCCGGGTAGCCGGGCTCGGTGAACTGCTGGACGGTCCAGGGCATCGCCATGCCGGCCGCGAGGACCACGAGTCCGGCGCCCAGCACGTGCCGGATCGGGTAGCGGTGCATGAGCGCCGGGGCCACCATCGACGCGCAGATCAGCGCCAGCGGGGCGGGCAGCAGCCGCAGTCCGGCCTCGAGCGGGGTGTAGCCCTGGCCGTACTGGAACCACTGGGTGACGAGGAAGAGGATCGCGCCCATGCCGACCATCGGGAGGAAGATCGCGGTGGCGGCGACGCTGAAGGCGGGCTTGGCGAACAGCCGCACCTGGAGCAGCGGGTTGTCCAGACGCAGCTGGCGGCGGACGAACACGGTGAGAGCGACGGCTGCGAGGGCGAGCAGGGCCCAGGGCAGCGGGTCGGCGATGCCGCTCTTGCCGAGCTGCTTGATGCCGCCCGCGAGGGCGAGCATGCCGACGACGGACTGTCCGACGCCCCACCAGTCCCAGGCGCCGTCGGCGCGCGGGGCGCGCGATTCGGGCAGGTAACGCAGGCCTGCGGCGACGATCAGGGCGGCGACGGGGAGGTTCAGGAGGAAGGCGGAGTGCCAGCCGTGGTCCTGGACGAGGAGGCCGCCGACGACGGGGCCGAAGGCCATGCCGCCGCCGAACACGGCGGCCCAGACGGCGAGGGCGAAGGCGCGTTCCCTGGCGTCGGTGAAGACGCTGCGCAGGATCGAGAGGGTGGCCGGCATGATGGCCGCGCCGCCGACGCCGAGGAGGGCGCGGGCGGCGATCACGTGCCAGGCCTCGGTGGAGAGCACGGCGATCAGCGAGGCGGCGGAGAAGATGCCGAAGCCCGCCATCAGCAGCCGCTTGCGGCCCCACCGGTCACCGAGGGCGCCGGCGGTGACGAGAAGCCCGGACAGGGCGAGGGCGTAGACGTCGATGATCCACAGCTGCTGCACGGCGCCGGGCCGGAGGTCGGCTACGAGCGAGGGGAAGGCCACGTTGAGGATCGTGGTGTCCATGGAGATGAGCAGGAGGCTGCCGGAGAGGATCGCGAGGACGATCCAGCGGCGAGGGTCCCGCGTGGGGGTGCGCATGGGGTTCCGTTCGAGGGGGCGCCTGCGGCCTTGACTGTCAGGCACCTTGATGAGTCACCGTCGCACCGAATGATACAAAGATGTCTCAGTCGAAGCAAAGATGACTCATACGGGGGTCCTCGTCAGGGGATCGCGGAGAGCCGCCCGCGCTCCGGGTTTCACCCGGCCGCCGTCGGGCACAAGCCCACTGCCGCCCCGCGCATTCGCGGGGCGGACCAGTTTCCGGGGGCGCGCTCAGTCCTCGCCCGCCGTGCGGGCGCGGGCTCCGGAGCGGGTGCGGGCCGCGGTGGGGGCGCGCTGCGGGTGACGGCGGACGTACTCGTCCTCCAGCTCCTTCAGCCGCTGGGTGTGCGTGGCCAGCGCGTCGTCCGAGCCGTGCAGCAGGGTCTCGTGGCGCGTGCGGTGGATGGTCTCCAGCTCCTTGAGCAGCCGGCCGTCCTCCAGCTCCCGCGCCGCCGCACCGGCGGCGTGCTCTGCCATGGCTACCACCTCCACGTCCTACGGTAGACGCGTCGGAGGAGATCAGCCGTCCGGGCCCGGCTCCGGCCGCGGCTCCGGCTCCGGTGGCCGCTCCGGGCGCGGTTCGTCCCCCGGCTCGCCGGCCTCGGAGCGCAGGGCGCAGCGGACCGACCAGGCCACCGAGACCAGCGGGACCGCGACCACCGCGCCGACCACTCCGGCCGCGATGGCCCCGGCGATGACCGAGACCGCCACCACGAGCGGGTGCAGGCGCACGGCCCAGCTCATCACCAGGGGGTGCAGCAGGTGCCCCTCGATCTGCCCGATCACCACGATCAGCGCGATCACCACCGCCGCGATGACCGGTCCGCGCGCCGCCAGCGCCACCACCGCGGCGACCGCGAGGGCGACGGGCGATCCCACCAGGGGGACGAAGGCCGCGAAGAACTCCAGGAGTGCGAGCGGGAGGGCGAGCGGGACCCCGAGGAAGTACAGCGCCACCCCGACGAGCACCGCGTTGGTCGCCGCGACCAGCACGATCCCGTGCGTGTACCCGGTGAACGTACGCCAGGCCGCGTTCCCGGCGAGGACCGTGCGGCCGCGCGCCCGCGCGGGCAGCTGGGCGCAGAACCACGCCCACTGGCCGCCGCCGCCGTGCAGGAAGAAGACGGAGGAGAACACCGCGAGCACCAGGACGGTGAGCACCTGCACCACGTGGCCGGCTCCGCTCACCGCCGTGCTCAGCAGGGTCGAGCGGTGGGTGGAGAGGTACTCGCCGATCTTCGCCTGGAGGTCGGTGAGCGCTCCCGGGTCCAGCCGGAAGGGCGGGCGCTCCAGCCATTTCTCGATGCTGACGAGGCCCTCGCGGAACTCCCTGACCAGGGTGGCGCTCTCCCCCGCCACCGCTTCGCCGACCAGCGCGAGCGTGCCCAGCAGCAGGACGGTGCTCCCGATGAGGGTGACGGCGACGGCGGCGGGGCGGGGCAGGACCCGGGCGAGGCCCCGGGTGGGCGGCGACAGCAGGGCGGTGATGACGAGGCCGAGGAAGAGCGCCACGCCGATCTCGTGGAAGCGCCCGAGCAACGAGAAGACGGCGTAGACGGCCACGCCGACGACCAGCAGGCGCCAGGCGTAGGCGGCTGCCGTACGCAGGAACGGGGACACCGGCGGCATGACCCATGGGTGCCACGGGCAGTGGCCGCTGCCACGCGCCGGATGCCGTTTTGACCCGTCCGGGGCGAAAATGCGTTGCCCGGGTGTCCGGCGGGCGCGCAGGATGGCCGACCGTGAGCAAATCCCGCCTGTCCTCCGTACTGCCCGACCTGGCGCCCTGGCGTTCCAGCCGTGACTTCCGGCTGCTGTTCTTCCAGGGGACGGTCACCTTCTTCGGCTCCTTCATGGCGATGATCGCCCTGCCGCTCCAGATCAAGCACCTGACGGACTCGCCGCTGGCGGTCGGTGCCATGGGCGCGGTGGAGCTGGTCCCGCTGGTGGTCTGCGGGCTGTACGGCGGGGCGCTGGCCGACGCGGTGGACCGGCGCCGTCTGATCCTGCTGACGGAGGCCGGGCTCGGACTGCTCGCGCTGGTGCTCCTGGTGAACTCGCTGCTGCCGGACCCGCTGCTGTGGCCGCTGTACGTGGTGGCGGCCGGGGTGTCGGCGCTGACGGGTCTCCAGCGTCCGGCGATGGACTCGCTGATGGCGCGGATCGTGCCGCACGACCAGCTGAGCGCGGCCGCCGCGCTCAACGCGCTGCGCTACCAGTTCGGGGCGATCGCCGGCCCGGCGCTGGCCGGTGTGGTCGTGGCGTACGCCGGCTACGCGTCGGCGTACGCGGTGACCGTCGCGGGCTTCGCGGTCTCGGTGGTGCTGTGCGCGCGGCTCAGCCCGGCGCCGCCGGCCGGGGGCGCGGAGCGGCCCTCGCTGCGGGGCATCGCCGAGGGCGCGCGGTACGCGTGGAGCCGGCCGGTGCTGCTGGGCACGTACGCCGTCGACCTCGCGGCGATGTTCTTCGCGTTCCCGAACACGATCTTCCCGTTCCTGGCCGACGAGCTGGACGCCGTGTGGGCCCTGGGCCTGATGTACGCGGCGGGCGCGGTGGGCTCGCTGGTGCTGGGGCTGACCAGCGGCTGGGTGTCGGGGGTGCGCCGGCACGGGCTGCTGGTGGTCTTCGGAGCCGCCGCGTGGGGGCTCGCGATCGCGGCGGCGGGCTGGTTCTCGAACATCTGGCTGGTGCTGCTGTGCCTCGCGGCGGCGGGTGCCGGCGACATGCTGAGCGCGCTGGGCCGGTCCACGATCTGGAACCAGACGATCCCGGAGGAGCTGCGGGGGCGGCTCGCGGGGATCGAGGTGCTCTCGTACAGCGTCGGCCCGCAGCTCGGACAGGTCCGGGCGGGCACCATGGCGGGCTGGACGGGGACCCGGCCGGCCTTCTGGAGCGGCGGGCTCGCCTGCGTGGCGTCGGTGGCGCTGCTGGCCGCGCTGCTGCCGAAGCTGATCTCCTACGACGCGGACACCGACGAGGACGCGCAGCGCCGCCGGGCCGCCCGGGAGGCACAGGCCCGGCCGCAGCCGGCGGACGCGAAGGCCTGACCCCGCCCCCGGGGCGCCCGAACGGCGGTCCTCACGGTGCGCGGGACCGCCGCGGCCGGGAGGGTGACGGCATGGGCGACTGGTGGTACCGCAACATCCAGGAGCCGGGGAAACTGCCCCTGCTCCTGGCGCTGTCGGCGTTCGTCGTGACCTTCGCGGTGACCCGGGTCGTCACCCGGATGATCCGGGCCGGCAAGGGCCCCTTCCGCAACGTCACCCCGGGCGGCCTGCACGTGCACCACTGCGTCCCCGGGGTGATCCTGATGACCGTCGGCGGCTTCACCGCGATCGCGGGCGGCCGGACGGGGTGGGGTTCCTGGGTGGCGGCCGTGCTGTTCGGGATGGGCACGGGACTGGTCCTGGACGAGTTCGCGCTGATCCTGCACCTGAGCGACGTCTACTGGACCGAGGAGGGCACCCTGAGCGTCGAGGTGGTGGTCATGACCTCCGCCCTGGCCGGCCTGCTGCTGTGCGGGTTCCTGCCGCTGGGTGTCGACGGCCTGACCGACGACCAGCAGGCGAACCGTCTGTTCCTCGGCGCCACCGTGCTGTTCAACCTGCTGCTGGCGGCGGTGGCCCTGTTCAAGGGCAAGCCCCGGCTCGCGGTGTTCGGGGTGGTCGTCCCCGTGATCGCCCTGTTCGCGGCGGTACGGCTGGCCCGGCCGGCCTCGCCGTGGGCGCGCCGCTTCTACGGGCACCGCCCCAGGACCCGGGCCCGGACCATCAAGCGGGCGTACCGGCACGACCGGCGCTGGGGCGGGCTGGAGCGCCGCATCGGCTACCTGATCGGCGGCGCGCCCAGCCGGTAGCCGGCCGGCGGGCGGGCGCGCCGCGCGTCCTCGCTCAGGCGGAGGCGGGGGCCCCGTCGAGCTCCCACGCGTGGCGCTTGAACTCCCGCTGGAAGTCGGCGTGGTCCTCCCACTGGCGGGCGATGCCGCGCAGCACGTCCCAGTGGTGCTCCACCGACTGGTCGATGACCTTGCGCACGAGCGGCTCGGCGGTCTCCCGCGTCGCGATGAGCCCCTTGACGGCGGAGGCCTCCAGCACGCTGTTGCGCAGCGCGCGCAGGGCCCGGGAGGTGTCGTCCATCGCGAAGCCGCGCTCGCTGCCGGTCTCCGCGTCGAACAGCGGGGTCAGCCGGGCCTCGATGAACGCGGTGATCCGCTCGAAGTGCTGCACGTCCATCAGGGTTCTCCCGTTCCCGCCGCCCGGCGCTCGGCACGGCTCATCGATGCTGCTCACAGGTGTGTTCAGGCATGTTCAGATGCAGGATACGAGGTCGCCGGCCGCAGGCGCGGCCGGCCGCCCCCGCTGCGTCCTACTTCTCCTCCGGCTCCCAGGCGCGGAGCAGGTCGAGCAGCCCTGCGTCTCCGTCGACGTGCAGGGAGCCGGCCTGGATCCGGTCGTACAGGTAGAGGACCAGCTCACTGGCCGTGCCGTGGACGGAGGCGCCGGCTGCGTCCGAGTCCTCGCCGGTCGCGGCGGTGGGCGCGGGGATGCGGGTGGTGCGTGCGCCGTCGCCGTCGACGGTGAGGCGCCAGGAGCGGCCCTCGGCGGCGTGGAAGTCGAAGGCCGTCGGCTTGTGCGGCCAGGCACTCGGCGTCGCGCAGACGGTGAACAGGAACTCCTCCACGCCGTCGAGTGCCAGCTCGACCGGCAGCGGCTGCGGGGCGCCCCCGGCGAGCTGGGCGTCGTAGGTGTGCACCGCGGTCTCCTGGACCCGGTGCCGGGCGGTGCCGCCGGCGGTCTGCGGTGACTGCGACGCGGGCCACCACGTCCAGCAACCGCTCTCCGGTCCCGCCTCGCGCAGGGCGCCCAGCAGAAGCTGCGTCGACGCGTCCAGCCAGGCCAGCAGGGCCTCGCGCTCCTGCGGCACTTCCAGAGCGGCGCGCGCGGCGACGGCCTCGGCCGGGGGACCGTCGGCAGGCCCCGCGCCGACTATGGCGGCCCAGAAACGGTCTCCCCCACCCAGGTGCTTCACCAGATCGAACAGCGTCCACCCAGGGCAGGTCGGCACCGGTGCGTCGAGACCGGGCGCGGCGGCCACCACGGCGCGGAAGGCGGTCGACCGTTCATCGATCAGTCGCAGCAGGTCAGGGAACTCAAGATTCTTTTCCACGCCGGATGTCTATCACCGGCTCCGGTGATCGGACAGCGATTTTCGCAGTCGCCGCCGGTCGGCCATCGCGAGGAGGCGTCCGCCCTGCGGACCGCCGCGCTGCTCGGTGCCCGTCAGAAGGGGGTGACGGCCAGCACGGGCGGTGCGGGGGACGTCCAGCGGTGGCCGCAGGGGTCGAAGACCAGGACGACCGGTTCCCCCGGACGCTGGCGCCAGGAGATCCGCTCCGGCGCGTCCGCGCACCGCGGACAGGCCGGCAGCGGGGAGGCCGGCGCGGCGAGTACCGGCGGCGCGGTGTGCGGATCACGCATGGGGGCTCCCTGGTCCGGCGGCTGTGCTCCTGGCACTGTGCCACGCGGGAAGCCCCCCGTGCACCGGCGGATCATCCAGTGTTCTGGCTGGTCAGGGGTGCGAGGGCCCGGGGAATTCCGGGTGTCTGCGGGCACTTGGTGATCAAGTGCTCCTCCGCTCGGCCTCGACCAGCCCCGTCTCGTACGCGGCGATCACCGCCTGGGCCCGGTCGCGGACGCCCAGCTTCCCGAAGACGGCGGTGATGTGGTTCTTGACGGTGGAGACGCTGATGTCCAGTTCCGCGGCTATCGCGGCGTTGTCCAGGCCCCGGGCGAGCAGCCGCCAGATCTCCAGCTCGCGCGGGGTGAGTCCGTCGGGCGCCGCCGGGGCGGGCCGGGGCTCGCGCGGGGCGGTCCGTACGTAGGTGGAGATCAGCCGGGTCAGCAGCCTCGGCGCGACCGCGGCCTCGCCGGTGTGGACGGTGCGGACGGCCGCGATGAGCTCCTCCGGGGAGACGTCCTTGGGCAGGAAGCCGTAGGCGCCGGCGCGCAGGGCGGCGACCACGTACTCGTCCATGTCGAAGGTGCTCAGTGCCAGCACCCGGGACCCGGGGCGGGCTTCGGCGAGCCGCCCGGTGGCGGCCACTCCGTCGAGGACGGGCATGCGGATGTCCATGACCACCACGTCGGGGCGCAGCTCCTGGGCGAGGGCCACGGCCTCGGCGCCGTCCGCGGCCTCGCCGACGACCTCGATGTCCGGGTCGGGGGCCAGGATCAGGGCCAGGCCGCGCCGTACCAACGGCTGGTCGTCGGCGATCAGCACGCGGATCATCGGCGGGTTTCCTCTCGGTGCGGGTGGGTCTGGTGGTGCTGGTGGTGCTGGTGGTGCGCTTCGGCGGCCGCCGGCAGGGGGAGGCGGACCGCGACCCGGAAGCCGCCCTCCTCGCGGGGCGCGGCCTCCAGGGTGCCGCCGTGCAGGGCGACGCGTTCCCGCATGCCGATCAGGCCGTACCCGGCGCCGCGGTACGGGCGCCGGGCGGCGCCGTCGGCGGGGCCCTCGTCGCAGACCTCGACGGAGAGCTCGTCCGGTCCGTAGGCCAGCCGTACCCGGGCCGGGGCGTTCCCGGCGTGCTTGCGGGCGTTGGTCAGGGCCTCCTGCACGACCCGGAACACCGTCAGGCCGACGGTGGGCGGCAGCGGGCGGGCGGGGCCGCTGACGGTGAGTTCGGTGTCCATCCCGGCGGCCCGGGACTCCGCGACGATCCGCTCCAGGTCCCCGGCCCCGGGCTGCGGGGCCGGCACGGCGGTCTCCGGTTCCTCCCCGGCCCGCAGGACGTCGAGCAGCTGCCGCATCTCGCCGAGGGCCATCCGGCCGGATTCCTCCAGGGTCACCAGGGCCTCGCGGGCGGCCCCGGGGTCGTGGGCGAGGTTGGCGCGGGCTCCGCCTGCCATCAGCTGCATGGTGGTGATGTGGTGGGCGACGATGTCGTGCAGCTCCCGCGCGATGCGCCGGCGTTCGTCGGCCACCGCCCGTTCGGCGAGCAGGGCCCGCTTGGCCTCGGTCTCCGCCTGCCAGCGCCGGGCGACGAGGCCGGTGGTGACGACGAGCAGGGTCGCGGCCGCGTTGGCGAGGAGGCCGTATCCGGGGTCGAGGAGCCGGCCGCCCTGTCCCAGGCTGGTCAGCGGCGGTGTCACGAGTGCGCCGCACACCACCGCGGGGGTCCGGCAGGCCACGGCGACCGAGTACAGGGCGACGGCCGGGGTGAGTCCGAAGTGCGGGGAGACCGAGGTGGCCAGGTTCACCACCGCGCCCAGGACCAGTACGACCGCGAGCGTCACCACCGGGTGGCGGCGCCGGGCCAGCAGGGCCAGCCCGGCGGCCACGACGAGGAACGCGGCGGTGACCCCCAGCGGAGCGCCCTCGAACTGCGTGTCGAAGGCGAAGCCCGTGAGGTCCACGGCCGCCGCGCCGACCGCCACCAGTGCGTCGTTGCGCGTCCACGTCAGCCTCTCGGCACGCGTGCCCATCTCCCCGCCCCTTCCCCACGGACCGCCGTGGGGCCGCCCTCTCGGGTCCATTCTCCCATCGGGCCGGATGCCGGACACCGGCCGCGGGGACCGGTCCCGACCAGGACCAGGGTCCTGGCCGGCGCCGGATCCCGGACCGTGGTCCCGGCGCCCGGATCCTCCTCCGCCAGGACGCTTTCCGTGCCGTCCGCTGATGGTCTGGATACCGGCCGGCCACAAGGGGCGGACCGCACGGACAGACCGGAGGAGAACAGTGATCCGCGCCCTGACGGGATGCTCGACCAGGAACCCGTGGAAGGTGATAGCCCTGTGGGCGGTGCTGGGCATCGGGCTGACGATCCTGGGCCAGGTGTTCGTCTTCCGCGCCACCCAGCCCGGCAACGACGGTTTCCTGCCCGCCTCCTACGATTCGGCGGCCGCGCTGCGGATCTCCGAGCAGAGCTTCGGGGTCCGGCCGGACTCGGACCCGCTGACGGTCCTGGTGGCCCGCGAGGACCGGGCGGCGCTCACCGCTCCCGACGAGCGCCGGATCGAGGAGGTGTCGGAGCGGCTGGCCCGGCAGAAGGTCGTCATGCCGAGGAACGAGGACGATCCGCCCTTCACGGAGGACCACTCCCAGACGCCCCGGATCGGCGCGGGGATGACGGCCCCGGACCGGTCCTTCCGGCTGCTGTCGGTGGAGCTGAAGGGCAATCCGCAGGACCCCGGGGTGCAGAGCACCTACAAGGCGTTCCGCGAGCAGGCGCGGGAGGCGTTCGGTGAGGCGGGCCTGCGGACCGGTTTCACGGGCGGGCTGGCCGCCACGGTGGACAGCGCCGACGCCGAGAAGACCCGGTCGACGGTGGTCGGCGCGGTGGTGATGGGGCTGATCGTGCTGCTCCACGTGGTGGTCTTCCGCAGTGTGTTCGCCGCGCTGCTGCCCCTGCTGGCGATGGCGGTCATCGGCGGCGCGGCGGCCGGGAGCGTGGTCATGGCGTCGATGGCGAGCGGCATCCGGCTGGCCCCCTCCACCCCCGGTCTGATCAACGTGGTGCTCATGGGCATCGGGATCGACTACTTCCTCTTCCTGCTGTTCCGCTTCCGCGAGCAGCTGCGGCGGCACCCGGCGCAGAGCGGGCGCGAGGCGGCCACGGAGGTCGCGGGCCGGGTGGGCACGGCCGTCACCTCGGCGGCGCTGACGATCGTCGCGGCGTTCGCCACCCTCGGGATCGCCTCCTTCGGCCAGTTCCGGGTGCTGGGCCCGGCGATCGCGATGTCGGTGCTGGTGATGCTGCTGGGCAGCCTCACGCTGATGCCCGCGCTGCTGGCCGTGACCGGCCGCAAGATGTTCTGGCCCTCGCGCGCCCTTCAGCGGGAGCCCCGGGAGGGCGCGGCGGGCCGGCTCGGGCGGCTGACGGCCCGGCGCCCGGTGGCGCTGGTCCTCGCCTCCCTGGTACTGCTCGGCGCGCTGGCGGCGGGTCTGGCCGGGATCCGCATGGACTACGGGCAGTCCGGCGCGGGCGGCGAGCGGACCGCGGCGGTGGAGACCGCGGCGGAGATCTCCCGCGCCCTGCCCGCCGGGGTCTCGGACCCGACGAGCGTGCTCGTCGCCGCGAAGGACGGCGCTCCGCTCGGTGCGGAGCGCGTGGCCGGGCTGGCCGGGGCGCTCGCCCGGGTCCCCGGGGTGGGCCGGGTCGCGCCGACGGTGCTGAGCGAGGACGGCAAGGCGGCCCGGATCGACCTGCTGCTGAACGTCGAATCCGGCGGGCAGCAGGCCCGCGACCTGGTCTCCGGGCCGGTCCGGGAGACGGTCCGGGCGAACCTGCCGGCCGGCACCGAGGCCCATGTCGGCGGTACCGCCTCGGTGTTCGCGGACATCGCGGTGGCCGTGGACGAGGACCTGAAGGTCATCTTCCCGGTGGCGGCGGTGCTGATCGCGGTGATCCTGCTGGTGCTGCTGCGGAGCGTGCTCGCGCCGCTGGTGCTGATGCTCGCGGTCGGGCTCGGCTTCGCGGCCACGCTGGGGGCCTCGGCCCTCGTCTTCCAGCACGGGCTGGGGCGGCCGGGCGTGGACTTCACGCTGCCGCTGGTGCTGTTCCTGTTCGTGGTGGCGCTGGGCACCGACTACAACATCCTGATCAGCGACCGGCTGCGGGAGGAGATGGAACGCCCCGGACCGGCCCGCGAGGCGGTGGCCCGCGCGGTGCGGCACACCGCGCCGGCGATCGCGACGGCCGGGCTGGTGCTCGCCGCGTCCTTCGGCAGCCTGGCCGTGAGCCCGCACGCCGGGACCCAGCAGACCGGTTTCGCGACGGCGGTCGGGATCCTGCTGTCCGCCTTCGTCCTGTCGGCCGTGCTGGTGCCGGCGCTGGCCGCGCTGCTGGGCCGCTCCCTGTGGTGGCCGCTGCGCCCGCGGGTGCGCGGCGGGGCCGCGGCCTCCGGGCCGGACCGGGCGGCCCGGGCCGGAGCCGACCGGGTGCCGGTGGGCTGAGCCGCGTACGCGTACGCCGGGGCGCCCGGGACCTCCAGGCCGTGTCTCACGGCCACGGTCCCGGGCGCCCCGGCGCGTGGTCCGTCAGGCGAGCGCGGCCACCTCCGGGTGATCGGTCAGCCAGGCGCGGACCGCCTGCTGCTCCTTGCCCTTGCCCATCTCCTGGATCTTCGCCTCCAGGCCGGTGAGCTGGGCCTCGGTCAGCTTGAACGAGCGGAGCCAGGCGGCGACCTCGGGCTCGTCGTCGGCGAAGCCCTTGCGGGCGAGGGTGTGGATGCCGTCCCCCTCGCCCCAGACGCCCTTGGGGTCGGCCAGTTTGGTCAGCTCGTAGGTGGAGTACGCCCAGTGCGGGGACCACAGCACGGTCACCACGGGTTCCTCCTTCTCGTGGGCCCGCTTCAGTTCGGCGAGCATGCCGGGGGTGGAGCCGTCAACGACCTGGTACTCCCCTTCGAGGCCGTACTCCTTGAGGACCTTCTCCTTCAGCAGGGACATGGCGCCCGCGCTGGGCTCGATGCCGATGATCCGGCCCTTGAAGCGGGCCCCCTTGCCCTTGAGGTCCTCCAGGGAGCGGACGTCCTTCACGTACGAGGGGACCGAGAGCTCGATGGAGGTGGGCCCGTACCAGGAGCCCAGGTCGTCCAGCTTGTTCCCGTACTTCGCCCAGTACTGGGCCTGCGTGACGGGGAGCCAGGCGTCGGTCTGGAAGTCGACCTGGCCACCGGCGAGTCCGGTGAACAGCGCGCCGAGCTCCAGCTGCCGGGCGTCGACCTTGAAGCCCCGGCGTTCGAGCAGCTCCTTCCACAGGTAGGTGGAGGCGATGCCCTCGTCCCAGGGGATGTAGCCGATGCTGACCTCGCGGCCCTTGCCGGTGTTCTCGGCGCCGGTCGCGGCGGCCGGCGATCCGGAGCCGCCGAAGGTGCTCAGTCCGCCGGCGACGAGGGCGAGGACGACGGCCGCGGTGACGGCGTACGCGGGCTGCGGGCGGTGGTTCCACAGCCGGGCCGTGCCGCTCGCGGCGGACCGGGCCAGGGCCTGGGCCCGGCGGCCGACCGGGGAGACCTGGCGGCCCAGGGCCCCGGTCATCCGGTCCAGGTACATGGCGAGGACGACGATGGACAGGCCGGCCTCGAAGCCGAGGCCGATGTCGACGCTGCCGATGGCCCGGTAGACGGCGCCGCCGAGTCCGCCGCCGCCGACCATGCCGGCGATGACGACCATGGACAGGCCGAGCATGATGACCTGGTTGACGCCCGCCATGATCGTGGGCAGGGCCAGCGGCAGCTGGACGCGTACGAGGGTGTCGCGCGGGGCGGTGCCGAAGGCTGCGGCGGCCTCGACCAGTTCGGCGTCCACCTGGCGGATGCCGAGTTCGGTCATCCGCACGCCCGGCGGCAGCGAGAAGACGATGGTGGCGATGATCCCGGGGACCACGCCCACGCCGAAGAAGATGATGCCGGGGATGAGGTAGACCATGGCCGGCATGGTCTGCATGAAGTCCAGCACGGGCCGCAGGGCGGCGCTGACCCGGTCGGAGCGCGCGGCCCAGATGCCCAGCGGGAGGGCGAACGCCAGCGTGACGAGGGTGGCGACGAGGACCAGGGACAGGGTGGACATGGCCTCGTCCCACAGGGCCACGGAGTCCACGAGCGCGAAGGCGCCGAAGGCGAGCAGGCCCGCGAGGAGACCGCGCAGCCACCAGGCGGCGAGGGCGAGGAGACCGGCGAAGAGCAGCGGTGCGGGGGCGGACAGCACGGCGTTCACGCCGTCGTAGAGGCCTCCGACCAGGGTGCTGACGGTGTCGAAGAGCCAGGACAGGTGGCGCTGGAGGAAGTCGACCGCGCTGTCGGCCCAGGCTCCGAGGTGCAGGCGGGGCATCAGGCGGCCACCTCCGCGCAGGCCATCGGGGGCCGTTGTTCGTCGCCGATGAAGGCGACGAGCCGGTCCTTGGGCACGGAGCCGACGACGGCGCCGTCCGCGCCGGTGACGGCGACCGGGTGGGGGACGCGGGCGCTGACGGAGCAGAGTTCGGCGAGCGGGGTGTCGGTGCTGACGGTGGGGCAGGCGCAGGCTTCGGCGTCCTCGGCGGGCTCGTCCATGACGGCGTCGGCGGTCAGGACGCGGGAGCGGTCCACGTCCTGGACGAAGGAGGCGACGTACTCGTCGGCGGGCCGGGTGAGGATGTCCTCGGGGGTGCCCTGCTGGACGATCCGGCCGTCGCGCATGACGGCGACCCGGTCGCCGAGGCGCATGGCCTCGTTGAGGTCGTGGGTGATGAAGACGATGGTCTTCTTCAGGGTCCGCTGGAGTTCGAGGAGCTGGTCCTGCATGTCGCGGCGGATCAGGGGGTCCAGGGCGCTGAAGGACTCGTCCATCAGGAGCAGGTCGGCGTCGGTGGCCAGGGCGCGGGCGAGGCCGACGCGCTGCTGCATGCCGCCGGAGAGCTCGTCGGGCCAGGAATTCTCCCAGCCGCCGAGCCCGCACAGCGCGAGCGCCTCGGCGCCGCGGCGTTCGCGCTCGGCCCGGGGGACGCCCTGGACCTCCAGACCGTAGGCGGCGTTGGCCAGGACGTCACGGTGCGGGAAGAGCGCGAAGTGCTGGAAGACCATGGAGACGCGGGTGGAGCGTACGCGGCGCAGCTCGCGCGGGGTCAGCGCGGTGAGGTCCTCGCCGTCGAAGAGGATGCGGCCGGAGGTGGGCTCCAGCAGTCCGTTGAGCATCCGCAGGAGGGTGGACTTGCCGGACCCCGACAGGCCCATGACCACGAAGATCTGACCGGGCTCGACACGGAACGAGGCGTCGATCACCGCCGCCGTGGTGCCGTCGGCGCGCAGCTCGTCGCGGTCGGCGCCGCGTTCGAGCGCGCGGACCGCGGCGGCCTGGCGGTCGGGTCGTCTGGCGAACACCTTGTAGACGTGCTCGGCCTGGAGCGTGGACACATACACCTCGCGGGTCGTACCGGGTCCGGCCCGCCGCCGGAGGCCGCGGGCCGGGGAGCGGGGCGGGATCGGCCCGCGCGGTCCGCACTCCGGCACAGCGGCCGGAGTGTGCGGTTCCGCTCCAGCGGCCCGCATGCCCGGCCTTCACCGCCGCAAACGGTGAAGTGATCCAACTCACGCCGGGGAGGGGCGAGGGGGTGTCAGCGGCCGTGATGCCCGGGAACCGGCTCGGGGTCGGCCAGCATGGACGTGCGCAGGTGGGCGAGGAGCCGGGTGAGGAGCCGGGAGACCTGCATCTGGGAGATGCCCAGGGCGGCCCCCATCTGGGCCTGGGTCAGCTCTTCGCCGAAGCGCATCCGGAGCATGGTGCGTTCGCGGTCGCTGAGCCGTTCCAGCAGCGGGGCCAGGGTCTGGATGTCCTCGACGAGCTCCAGGGCCGGCTCCTCCTCGCCCAGGACCTCGGCGAGGGTGTGCCCCTCGGCGGGGCCGTCGCCGTGCTCGGCGTGCGGGGCGTCGAGGGAGCCGCTGGTGTGTCCGTTGGCGGCGACCAGGCCCTCTATGACCTGGTCCTCGGTGAGGTCGAGGTACGCGGCGAGGTCGCGGACCGTCGGCGAGCGGTCCAGCCGGACCGTCAGCTCCTCCTTCGCCTTGGCTATGTCGATGCGCAGCTCCTGGAGCCGGCGCGGGACGTGGACGGCCCAGGCGGTGTCGCGGAAGTGGCGTTTGATCTCACCCGTGATGTACGGCATGGCGAGGGTGGCGAACTCGTTCTCGCGGGCCGGGTCGAACCGGTCGATGGCCTTGATCAGGCCGATGGTGCCGACCTGGACGAGGTCGTCCACGTCCCCGGCGGCGCCGTCGGCGCGGCCGCGGAAGCGGCGGACGGCGTACTGGACGAGCGAGGCGTTCATCTCGATCAGGGTGTTGCGCACGTACTGGTACTCGGGGGTGCCCTCCTCCAGCTCGCGCAGCCGCCCGAAGAACACCTTCGACAGCTCCCGCGCGTCCGCCGGGGCCACCTCGCGGGGTTCGTCGATGCGGGGCAGCCCGGCCGCCCGGGCGGCGGCCCGGCCGCTGTGGCGGGGACCGGGGAGGAGGGGGCCGTCGGTGCGGGCCTCGGCGGGGTCGGCGGTATGGGAGGGGCGGGCGGGGACCGGCATGGGGGTTCGCTCCTTGGGCTGGTCGGCTTGCGGCGCGGGACCTTGACTGCCCTCGACTCTGGACCGGATCCGCTCACACGTCAAGAAATACCGGAATTACTTTTCACGTCTTGTATCACGCGAACCGGGTGCCGCATCATGGCCGCATGGGGAGCCCGACACGCCGAGAAAACTGGACATTTCTAACAAATCACGCCCGCGTCCTGGTGACTCTCGCCCGGGATCCCGCGGCGCGTGTGAGGGATGTCGCCCTCGTGTGCGCGCTCACCGAGCGCACGGTCCAGGCGATCGTGACCGACCTCGAATCGGACGGGTACCTGCGGCGCGTGCGGGACGGGCGGCGCAACCGGTACGAGATCTCGGCGGGAGCCATGTTCCGGCACCCCGCCGAGGCGGGGGTGCAGGTGGCCGGCCTGCTCGCGCTGCTCACCGGCGCCCCCGGCGCCCCCGAACCCGCAGCGCCGCACGTCCCGCACGTCCCGGCCGTCCCCGCCGTCCCGGCCGTCTCCGAGTAGGCCGCGCCGTCCCGAAGTGGGGCCCGCCCGCCCCGTACGTGCGCTACGTCACACGGAAGGCGATCGCCTCGGGCTCGCGGTGGAAGGTCAGCCGGTCCCAGCCGGTGAACGCCAGGTCCGTGACGGCCAGCAGCCGGCCGGAGCCGTCGTGCACGGTGCGGCGTACGGACAGCCCGCAGGCGGACGCGGCGCCAGCCGGGTGGCTGGTGCGGGTCATGGTGATGGTCTCCGAGGTCCGGCCGCGCGCGGCGGCCCGCTCCAGCCAGCGGTGCAGCGGCCGCAGGTCCTCGCCCCGGGCCCCGTCCGGCCCGTCCAGGTAGGCCGCCAGCTCCGGGGTGCGGGCCACGGTGCGCGGGCACAGGTACGTCACCGCGTGCCGGACCGCGCGCCCGCCCGGGCCGTACACGTGGTGATGGTGGACCAGGGTGCGCTCCCCGCCGCCCATACCGAGCAGCCCGGCGAGCGACGGCGGCACGGTGACCAGGGCGAGCCGGGTCCGGGTGAGCCGGGGAGCGGGACCGGCCTGCCGGGCGGGCGCGGCCCGGGAGCCGGCGCGCGCGGCAGGGGCGGTGTGCGCGGCGGGGGCGGTGTGCGCGGAGCCAGGGAGGACCGCGGCCCGGGTGCCCCGGCGGCCGGTGACGACCAGTCCGTCGGCGCGCAGTTGCTGGAGCGCGGCCCGGACGGTCTGCCGGTTGACCTCGTAGCGGGCGGCCAGGGTGCGTTCAGAGGGCAGTCTGCCGCCGGAGGTCCGGGCGGCGCGGTCGAGTTCGTCCCGCAGCTGTGCGGCGATCCGCTGGTACTTGGGCATGGCGGCCGGGCCGCCGCCCCGCGAAGGGGAGGGCATGGCTTCTCCTCTGACGGGTGGTCAAGGACTGCGCGGTCTGCCCACCCAACCTAGCATTGGTCTATACCTTTCGATACGGGAGTTCCGGCGTCCCGGCCCACCTTGGCCGAATCCCACGAATCCCACGCCCGTCCGCCGCCCGCTCATTCCCCCCGCAACGGGTTGGGCAGCGGCAGGTAGCGCGCATCCGCGCCGTCCGCCCGGGTCCAGCGCAGCAGGAGGTTCGTCTTGGCCGGAAGCGCCGGGGCCGCGAGCAGCTCCGCGATCTCCGGCAGGCCGTACGCGGCGTCGTAGCGCAGCAGTTCCTCGCGTACCGCCGGCCACACCCCGCCGGCCGCCTCGGGGTGCCGCTCGGCCAGGGCTCCGCCCACCTCCGCGAGGTGGTTGACGACCAGGCAGTACACGAGCCGCTGCCAGGCGCCCTCGCGCGGCATGTCCCCCGGGAGTTTCACGCCCTCCGCGTCGCGGAAGAGGGCCTGCACCGGCATGCCCCGGCCGTCCACGGCGACCAGGCAGTTCTGGAGGTGGGCCTCCAGCACGATCCCGTGCCGGGCGAACAGGTCCAGGACCGGAGGCACCACATGGCGCAGGTACGCCCGCCACCAGCCGGCCGGGTCGGGCGCGGACTCCAGCGGGCTGCCGGGGAACCCCTCGGCGAGGGCGGCGGACAGCAGCGGCACCGCGCCCGCCGCCACCCCGGTGCGCAGGCCGTCTCGGACCATGACGGCCAGTTCCTCGAAGGCGAAGGCGGCGGTGCGGTACCCGCGGTCGCCCAGCCACACCGCGCCCGATCCGGTACGGCGGCGCAGATCGGCGAAGCCGGCCTCCACGGCGGAGTCGGTGCGGCGCAGCTTCAGCAGGTCGTGGCGCCACAGCCGGCGCACGTCGTTGGTGATCCGGACGTCGAGGCTGAACTTCGCGAACAGGTCGGCGTCCGGCCCCGGCGCGTACACGGTCCGCACGGAGGCGGTGGGCCACACCGGAAGCCGGGTCGGGCCGAGCCGCAGCAGCCGCCCGTCGGCGAAGGCGTCGCGCACCTCCCGGCATCCGCCGACCAGCTCCAGCTGCCAGGGGTGCGCGGGCAGTGCCCGGTAACCGGCGGGCGGGCGGGGGCCGTCGAGGATCCCGGCCAGCGCGTCGACCGCGTCGGCGGCGGCCCGGCCGCCCTCCTCGGCCACCTGGTCCTCGCGCAGCCCGAGCATCACGAGCGGGAACCGGGTGTGCGCCTCGGGGGCGTACGGCAGCCAGCTCGCGGCGGGCGCGCCGCCCCGGGCCTTGGGGGCGGGGTGGTGCGGATGGCCCATCACCAGGGCCTGCTCGGACAGGACGTACGGGTCCTCGGGCGCCTCGGCGGCCGCCCGGGCGGCCAGCAGCGCGGCGACGGCCCGGCGGCTGTCGTCGATCTCGCCGGGCAGCTCGTCGTTGGAGACGCCGGTGTAGCGGTGCAGTTCGTCGGAGACGAGCTTGACCAGTTCCGCGTGGCCGAGCGGATGCCAGCCGTCCGCCGTGTGCAGCTCCGCCCCGGCGGGACGGCGGCCGCCGGAGACCCTCAGCAGCCGGCCGCTGCCCCGCAACCGGTGGACCTGCCCGCCCTCGGCCTCGCCCACCTCCCTGAGCAGGCAGTTCAGGAGCGGGGCGGCGCTGTGGGCGTCGGCGGCGGTGTTGAGGTCCACTGGTTCCATCCGGTCCGTCTGCGGTGTGCCGGCGGTGCACGGGGAGGACCACCGGCCGTGATCTTCAGTATCCGCGATGATGACCTGATCATCGGTTGACCGACCCGAAAGGACCGGACCCCTGGACCGCAGCAGGCACGTTTCCCCGCCCGACTCCGGGCACTCCCCCGCCACCGCCGCCGAGGAGGCCGTCGCCGTCGCGCTGGCCGGCGTGCGGCCCGGGCTGGAGGCCGCGTACGAGGCTTCGCTGGACGGGGCCCGCTCCGCCGTGCTGACCCGGCTGTGGCGGGCGCTGGCCTTCGAACCGCTGCCGTGGGTGGTGGGCCGGGAGCACGGGCCGGACTCGCTCACCCTGCTGCTGGCCGGGGGCGGACGGCTGGAGGGGCCGCGCCCGGACCCGTACGCGACGGGCTCGCGCGTCCGCGAGGTGCGGCTCGACGGGCGGCCCCACCGGCAGGCGGCCCGGCTGGTCGACGCGCTGCGGGTGCCGCACGGCGCCGCCTTCGCCGCCGAACTCGACGGCAGCACCGCCTCCCTGGCCCTGTCCCGGGCAGGGCAGCCGGACGGGGAGCAGCCGGATCCGGCGGCCGGGTGGGAGTGGGAGCAGCGGGTGGTGGACGGGCACCCGTACCACCCCAACTGCCGCTCCCGGCCCGGCTTCACGGTGGCCGAGCAGCTGGCGTACGCGCCGGAGCACCGGCCGGTGGTGGACCTCGGGCTGGTCCCGGTACGGGCGGCGGAGTGCCTGGTGGCCGGGGAGTGGCCGGAGCACCTGCGCGACGGGGACCGGATCCTGGTGCCGGTCCACCCCTGGCAGGCCGAGCACGTCCTGAAGGGCGAGGAGGTCCTTCCGGGGTTCGCGGCGCACCCGCTGATGGCACTGCGCACGCTCGCCCCGGCGGGGGGCGGCCCGCATGTGAAGACGGCGCTGAGCACCCGGCTGACCTCCTCGGTCCGGGACATCTCCGCGTACTCGGTGGAGACGGCCGCCGTGGTCTCCGCCTTCGCCCACGCGCTGACCGAGCGGCTCGACGGCCGGCTGCACATCACCCGCACCCTGGGCGCGGCCACCGCGTACAGCCCGGACCTGGCGGCGGTGCTCCGCGAGCCCCCGGAGGCGTACGCGGGGCCCGGCGAGCGGGTCGTTCCGGTGGCGGCGCTGGCGGGGACGGGACCGGCCGGTTCGGCGGCCTGGCGGGCCGAGTTCGCCCGGCTGGCGCTGTCGGTGTGCCTGCGGGTGCTGGACCTCGGGGTGGCGCTGGAGGCCCACGGGCAGAACCTGCTGGTGGTGCTGGCGCCCGACGGGAGCCCGCTGCGGCTGGTCTACCGCGACCTGGCCGACATCCGGATCAGCCCGGCCCGCCTGGCCCGGCACGGCATGCCGGTGCCGCCGCTGGCGGGCCGGCTGGTCACGGACGACGTGGCGGTGCTGCGGCGCAAGCTGTTCGGCTCCCTGGCGGCCGGTGCCATCGCCTCGACGGCGGGTTCGGCCGGCGCGTTCGCCGACTGCCTGGCGGCCGGGCTGGACGGTACGGAGCCCACCGCCGATTCGGCGGCGCTGCGGAGCGGGCCGCTGCCGGTGAAGGCGCTCACGCTGATGCGGCTCAGTCCGGGGGTGCCGGGCGACCAGTGGGCGGAGCTTCCCTCACCGCTCGCCGGAGGCTGACCGGCCCGGGACCGTGGGGGGTGAGCCGGGCGGCCGGGCGGGCTACTGTTCAGGGGCATGACACAGACCTCGCGCCTCAGTGCCGTCCAGGCGTCCTACGACACCGTCGCGGTCGACTACGCCCGGCTGCTGAGCCGCGATCTGGAGGGCCGGCCCCTGGACCGGGCGGTGCTGAACGCCTTCGCCGAGTACGTGCGCGGCGGGGGCGGCGGGGCCGTCGCCGACCTGGGCTGCGGCACCGGCCGGGTGACGGCGTACCTGGACGGCCTCGGCGTACGGGCCTTCGGCGTCGACCTCTCCCCCGCGATGGTGGCGGTGGCCCGGCGCAGCTATCCGGGGCTGCGGTTCGAGGTGGGACGGATGGCGGGCCTGGACATGGCGGACGGGGTGCTGGGCGGGGTCCTCGCCTGGTACTCCATCGTGCACACGCCGCCGGGGGAACTGCCCGCCGTCTTCGCGGAGTTCGCCCGGGTACTGGCGCCGGGGGGCCATGTGCTGGTCGCGTTCGAGGCGGGGGACGAGCGGCGCCGGCTGGAGCACGCCTACGGCCATCCCGTCGACCTCGACGTGTACGGGACCCCGCCGGAGCTGATCGCCTCGCTGCTGGCCGGGGCCGGACTGGCGGAAGTCGCCCGGACGGTGCGCGAGCCGGGCGCGCACGAGCAGGGACCACAGGGGTTCCTGCTGGCCCGCAAGGGCCCGCGGGAACCTGCCGCCTGAGGCGTGCGCGGACGCCCGGGCGGGACGCGGCCGCGCGCGGCGCGCGGGCCCGACCACGGCCCGCGCGCCGCGCGGTGGGGGGGGGCAGGGCGGGCCGGCGGAGGTGCAGTACCGCCGGCCGCCCGGGACTTGGGGGGAGCGGTCAGCTCTGCCAGGCCCTGGTCGCGGATGTGGCCGCCGCCGAGGCCGGACACGTGACAGTGGCCGACGGCAGCCGACGGGGTCCGGCCCGCACTGGGGCGGCCGGAGCCACACCCGTCGGGGCGCCGCCCGCCAGGGCGGGGGTGGAGGCCGCGAGGGCCGGGCACGGACGATGGACAAGGCCATGGAGGCGGCTCCCTGTCTCCCGCTCGTCCTCGGAGGATGCCGGGCGGCCCGCGCTCGGCCCCGGCCCCACGGGGCTGGGAGGGCGGGTGCCGCGGTGCGGACCGTCCGGCGTGGAGAAGCCTTCCAGCGCCCGCAAACGCGGCCCTGACGCCCCGCTGAGGGAGCTTCGCCGATACTGGCGCCACACTGTCGTTCCGGTGCCCGCCCGTGCGTTGCCGCAGGTGCGGGCGGTGCGGGGCGGTTTCACGGGCCGGTGGCGATTGGCCGGGATCCCCCTCATCCACCGAAATACGGAGACATATGCTCGGACCACGGGGAAAGCGAACGGAAGGGGCATGCATGCGGTTCCGCGTGCTGGGGACGGTTGCCGCGGTGGCGGAGTGCGGGAGGCCCGTGCAGTTGGGCCCCGCCAAGCGGCGCAGCCTGCTGGCGATGCTCCTGCTGCGGCCCAACGCGGCCGTCGGCGTGGACCGGCTGACCCGGGCGCTGTGGGACGAGGACCCGCCCCGGCACTCCCGGACGGTCCTTCAGGGCCACGTCTCGCGGCTGCGGGCGCTGCTCGCCGAGCACGGTGCCGGGGCCCACGGGATCGAACTCCTCACCCAGGGACCGGCGTACGCGCTGCGGCTGCCCGAATCCCTGGTGGACGCCCACCGCTTCGAGCAGCTGCACCGGCTCGCCCGGGAACAGCACGAACCGGCCCGGACGGTACGGCTGCTGCGGGAGGCGCTCGCGCTGTGGGAGGGGCCGGCGCTGGGCGGGACCGTGGGCGGGCCGCTGCTGGAGGCCGCCGCGCACGGGCTGGACGAGCTGCGGCTGACCGCCGTGGAGGAGCTGGCCGGGGCGCACTCGCTGCTCGGCGAGCACGCCGCCGCGGCGGCCCTGCTGCGGGAGGAGGCCGTGCTGCACCCGCTGCGCGAGCCGCTGGTCGCCGCGCTGATGCTGGCGCTGGGCCGGTCGGGCCGGCAGTCGGACGCCCTGGACTGGTACCACCGCACGCGGGAACTGCTCGCCGAGCAGCTGGGCGTCGATCCCGGAGCGGTGCTCTCGGACGCGTACACCGCTCTGCTGCGGGCCGGCGAACCCGCCCGGGCCGCGACGGCCCCCCTGGCGGTGGCGGCCGGGGCGGCCGGCACGGCCGCCGGGGTGGCCGGGGAGCCCGGCGCGGGGGCCGCCCGGAGCGGCGCCGCAACCGCCGGGCCCGGCACGGGAGCCGGGACGGACGGGACGGACGGGACCGCGGGGACGAACGGGGCCGCGGGGACGAACGGGGCCGCGGGGACGAACGGGGTCGCGGGGACGAACGGGGTCGCGGGGACCGCCGGCGCGGCCGGCGCCGGGCACGGGCAGGCGCCCCCGGGCGCCCGCGCGGCGGCGGGGCCCCAAAGCCCACAGGGGCCCCAGCTGCTGCCGCGCCGACCCGGCGGCTTCACGGGCCGCACCGGCGAACTGGCGGCGCTCGACCGGGCCGCGGCCGCCGGCCCCGGACCCGTCGTCATGCTCACCGGCAGCGCCGGCGTCGGCAAGACCGCGCTGGCCCTGCACTGGGCGCACCGCCACCGCGCGGAGTTCCCGGACGGCCGGCTCTTCGCCGACCTCCACGGCTACAGCCCCATACCGGCCCGGGACACCACCTCCGTGCTGCGCGAGTTCCTGCTCGCGCTGGGCCTCCCGGCCGAGCGGATGCCCGACTCCCCGCAGGCCCTCGGCGCCCGCTACCGGGAGCTGACCTCCGGGCGCCGGATGCTGGTCGTGCTCGACAACGCCCGTGACTCCGAACAGGTGCGGCCGCTGCTGCCCGGCGGCGACGGCTGCGTCACCCTCGTCACCAGCCGCAGCCGGCTCGGCGAGCTGGTGGTCTCCGACGCCGCGCGCCCCGTACCGGTGCGCGAGCTGCCCGCGGCGCAGTCCACCGAACTGCTCGCCGCCGTCCTCGGTGCGGACCTGATCGCGGCCGAGCCGGAGGCCGCGGCGCGCCTCGCCGGTCTGTGCGACGGCCTGCCCCTGGCCCTGCGCGTGGCGGCGGCCCGGCTCGCCACCCGCCCGCACCAGGGCCTCGCCGCCTTCGCCGGCGAACTCGCCGACGAGCACACCCGACTGGACCTGCTGAACGTGGGGAACACCGGCGTCGCCGCCGCGCTCCGCCTCACGGTGCAGCACCTGCCGGAACCCGCCCGGCGGATGTTCCACCAGCTCGGACCGCACACCGGGGCCGCCCTCGACGTCCGCACCGCCGCCGCGCTCGGCGGCTGCCTGCCCAGCCAGGCCGCCTCCGCCCTGGACCAGCTGGCGGCCGCCCAGCTGGTGGTGGAGGCGGGCCCGCAGTCCTTCGTACTGCACGACCTGGTACGGCTCTACGCCCGCAGCCTGTCGCCGGGTCACGACCCGGAGGCGCTGCTGCGGTTGCTCGACCACTGGCTGCACACGCTCCTGGCGGCCTGCGCCGCCGCCGAGCCGGGCAGCGAGCCCTGCTGCGCGCTGCCCGCCGGGGTCCGGCGGGCCGCCCCCGTGCGGCCGTTCGCCGACCGCACGGACGCCCTGGCCTGGTTCTCCGCCGAACGGGACGCGCTGCGCGGCGCGGTCGAGTCGGCCGTCGCCGCCGGGCTGCACGACCGCGCCTGGCGGCTGGTGCTGCTCCAGTGGCCGCTGATCGTGTGGCAGGTCCGCGACGGCTGGGTGCCCCTGCTCGAACGGGCGCTGGCCTGCGCCGAAGCCGACGGCGACCCCGGCGCCCAGTCGCGCACCCGGGCCCTGCTGGGCTGGGTGCTGTCCGAGGAGGGCCGCCCCGAGGAGGCCCTCGCGCAGCTGGAGCTGGCGCCGGGCCTCGCCGCCCTGGCGGGGGACGCCAACGCGGAGGCCATCGCCCGGATCAACCTCGCCGTCGCGCTCGTACGGGCGGGCGAACGCGCCCGGCCCGCGGAGCTGCTGGCCTCGGCGCTGGCGCTGGCCGAGCGGGCACGCCGCACGGACACGGCCGCCCTGGCCCACCAGCACCTCACGGAGCACCTGCTGACCGTGGGCGCGCCCGAGGAGGCCGCCGACCACGCGGTCCGCGGCCTGGCCCTCGCCGTCCCGCCGGCGGCGGCGCCCCGGCGGGTGGTGCTGCGCACCCTGTACGGCGAGGCGCTGGCCGCGACGGGCCGCAGGGGCGAAGCGGTGCGCGAGCTCGACGACGCCGTCCGGGAGGCGCGGGCCCACGCGTACGAGGAGGGCGAGAGCGCGGCCCGCGCGGCGCTGGCGGCGTTGACGGAACGTTAGAGCCGATGCGCGGCCGTGGTCCGTTCGGGCGGGAAGCGGCGCGCGGCGGGCCCGCCTGCGCGGCGATCGGGCCCGGCGGTGGCAGGAAGGAGGGATGAGCCTTCCACGCCGCCGGGTCCTCGCGAGTACGGCAGCCGCCGTCGTCGCCGCCACCGGGCCGAGCGCGCGGGCGGACGGCGTACCGGGCGGCGGGGCGCGGCGGGGCGCGCGCACGACGGCCGGGGCGGGGCCCGGCTTCGGGGCGCTCGGCCGCGCGATGGACGGCCGGCTGGTCCTGCCGGGGGACGCGGACTACGCCGAGGCCCGGCAGCTCTTCCAGCCCCGTTACGACACCGTCGCGCCCGGGGCCGTCGCCTATCCCGAGCACGCCGGGGACGTGGCCGTCTGCCTCGACTTCGCCCGCCGCTCCGCCGCCGCGGTGGTGCCGCGCGGCGGCGGCCACAGCTACGCGGGGTGGTCCACGGCCGCCGGCGGGCTGGTGGTGGACACCGGGGCGATGGCCGCGGTGACCGTCGGGGGCGACGAGGTGCGGGTCGGCGCGGGGGCCCGGCTCGCCGACGTGCACGCCGCCCTCGCCGCGCGCGGCCTGGGCGTCCCCGCCGGGCTGTGCCCCTCCGTCGGCATCGCCGGGCTGGCCCTCGGCGGCGGGCTGGGCCTGGGCTCGCGGGCGTACGGCACGACCTCGGACCGGCTCTCCGGCGCCCGCGTGGTGACCCCGGACGGGCTGGTCCGCGAGGTCGGCGCCGACCGTGACCCCGACCTGTACTGGGCGCTGCGCGGCGGTGGGGGCGGCAACTTCGGCGTGGTCACCGAGTTCCGGCTGCGCACCCATCCGGTGGGCGACGCCGCGTACGCCGAACTGCACTGGCCCTCCGGGGACTCCGCGGCGGTGGTGCGGGGCTGGCAGCGGTGGCTGGGCGGGCTGCCGGACCCGTTCTGGAGCCAGGTGGAGTTCACCGTGGAGGCCGGCCGGGACGCCGTCCCGTCCTTCCGGGCGGTGTGCCTGGACGGGCGGGCGGAGCTGGAGCGGGAGCTGACCCGGCTGGCCGGCCTGGTGGGCCGGGAGGCGCGGGACAGCTGGTTCGCCGTGCGGGGCTACGGGGACACCGTGCGGGCCATGGCCGGCTGCGCGGACCGCGGCCCCGGGCAGTGCAGGCTGCCGGGGCGGCTGCCCGGCCGGGATCCGCGGGGGCGTCTGGACCGGGACTCGTACGCGGCCCGCTCCGACTTCTGGGGCCCCGGGGGGCTGCCGGAGGGCGCGGTGGCGGCGGTGCTGGCCGCGGTACGGCGCTACGGGCGCGAGGTGCCGCGCGGCGGGTTCGGGGTGGTCCAGTTCGACGGGGTGTGCGGCGGGGCCGTGAACCGGGTGCCCGCCGCGGCCACCGCGTTCGTGCACCGGGACAGCGCCTTCCTGGCGCAGTACCTCGCGTACTGGCCGGAGTCGGCGACGGCCGCCGAGGTCTCCCGGCACCAGGGCTGGCTCGACGGGCTGTGGCGGGACCTGCGCCCGTGGGCGGGCGGCCGCGCCTACCAGAACTACGCCGATCCGAGACTCGCCGGCTGGCGCGAGGCCTACTACGGGCCCAACCTCCCCCGCCTGGAGGGGGTCAGGCGGGCGTACGACCCGGGCAGGCTGTTCCGTTTCCCCCAGGCCGTCTAGTGCCGTGCCCGGAAAGGTCCACCGGGTCGCGGCGCCCGGCACGGCACCTCGCCGCGTTGTCGGACCGCGCAAGTACGTCCGGTACGAGCCGCGGCCCTCCGCCTTGCGATGCACCGCACCGGACACCGCGACCCGGCAAACCTTCCCGGCCACAGCACTGGACCGTGTCTTTTGGATCAGGCCGGATCAGCCCAGTCACGACAGGAGCGAGCGAGAGATGCGACGTTTGTTGACGGTGGCGACGGCGGCGGCCGCGGCGGCCGCCGCCCTGATGCTGCCGGGCGGGGCGCTGCCCGTCGCCAGGACGGAGCGGGCCGAGGCGGCCTCCGAGCACTGGTCCGCCCGGGAGGCCACCGCATTCTGGACGGAGGACCGGATGGCCTCCGCCCTGCCCGTACCCGAACCGGCCGCGGACCCCGTCCCGGCCTCCGTCCCCGCCCCGGCGGCGGACGGTCCGGCGGCCGCGGAGCCGTCCCCGGCGTCGGCCCCGTCCCCGGCGGACACGCCGGCCCCGACGGCCGACCCGGTCCAGCCGGTCCAGCCGGCCCGACCGGCCCAGCCGGACGCGTCGGCCGCACCCGACGCCGCCGTGCCCGCCCCCGAAGCGCCCGCGCCGCCCGTACCGGCTCCCGTGCCGCCGACCGAGCCCGCCGTACCCGTACCGGCGCCCGTACCCGCGCCGAGCGGGCCCGCCAAGGCGGCGGCGCCGGCCACGAACGGCGTCGGACAGGACTTCAACGGGATCCCGGTCGTCGGCCGGATGTTCGTCATGCAGGGCAACGGCGCCTACTTCTGCACCGCCAGCGTGGTCGCCTCCCCCAGCCGCGACATGGTGCTCAGCGCCGCGCACTGCCTGCTCGGCACGGACACCCGCCAGGTGGCCTTCGTACCGCAGTACACGCGCGCGAAACCGCGCCCGTACGGGCTCTTCCCGGTGCTGCGGAACGCCGCGGGCCGCTCGAAGGTGTGGATCGCCCCCCGGTACCGCACCGACGGGCCCGACCGTGCGGCCACCCTCGACGTGGCCTTCGCCCAGGTCGGGCCGGGCGCCGACGGCCTGCCGGTGGAGGACGTCGTCGGCGGGAACCGGCTCGTCACCGGGGCCACGTTCAACCACCCCAAGGTCACCCTGATCGGCCATCCGGCGGCGGCCGCCCGCCCGCGCCTGTGCGTGAACAAGACGACCAAGTTCACCAGCGGCGACCCTAAGAGCCCCGGATCCTTCCTGCGGATCGACTGCACCGGCTATCCGGGCGGGACCAGCGGCGGCCCCTTCCTCGCCCGCTACGACGCGCAGACGATGACCGGCGACGTCGTGGGGGTGATCGGCGGCTGGAAGACGGGCGGGCCGACCGCGGACACCTCGTACAGCTCCTACTTCGGCGCGGAGATCAGGAAGCTGTACCAGACGGCGGTTGCCGGGGCACTGGTGCAGTGACCACCCGCACCCACCGGGTGCGGCGGGGGTTGCCGACCGTACGGGGGGTCACCGGGACGCCCTCGGCCGTCAGCGGTTCGGCCGGGGCGAGCGCGAGCTGACGGCGCAGGTCCGCCAGGGCCGCGTGCACCGGCGCGAGGATCACCTCGGCGCGCGGGTGGACGTACGCGAGGGCGTGCGCGGTGGTCTCGATGGTCTCGGCGGCGTCCTCGGCGGCCGTCCGGCTCCACCTCCCGGGCCCTCCTCCGCTCCAGGGCGCGACGGCGTCGTAGAGGTGGCAGGCGGCGTCGGCCGCGGCGTCGGCCCGTTCACCGACGCCCGGTCCCGCGATGGTCGGCAGCAGCTCCATGCCCGCTCAACGAGCGGGATGCGCAGGGGGAACGAGCGGCTGCGGATCGCAGGCGGCCGTCCGGGCGCATAGGCTGGCGGGATCATGAGCCTGAGAGTGCGCAAGCCCGCCGGTACGGGAAAGCCGGCCGCGACGGAGCGGACGGCCGGGAGGAACCGCGAGCCGGGTGCGCCCGGCGCGTTCGCGCAGTTCGCCGTGGCGTTGCGGACGCCCGCGCGGGCGGGCGAGCCGTTGCTGGCGCGGGCGCCCAGGGCGTGGCAGCGGATGCTGCCCTTCGCCGTGACGGGCGTCTTCGTGGTGTCGCTGCTCCCGGTGACGATCGCGGTGCTGACCAACGACTACGGGATGGGCGGCGGTTGGGCCGGGGCCCTGGGCGTGGCGCAGACGGTGCCGCTGCTGCTGGCGGTGTCGCGTCCGGTGGCGGCCTGGGGCCTGGTGCTGTGCGCGGACGTCCTCGGGGCGGTGCTGCTGCTGGCCGGAGCGGACCGGGTGGCCGGGCTCGCCTGGCCGTGGACGCCGATGGTGGTGGTCGGGTACCTGGCGCTGATGGTGTGCCTGGGGCTGCGCGAGCCGGTGCGGACGCTGGTGCAGGTGGGGCTGGCGACGGGTGCGGCCGGGGTGGTGCTGGGCTTCTTCGCGCCGGACGGGGTGACGAACACCGTGGCCCTGCTGTTCGTGCTCAGCGGCTGCGTGCTGGCCGTGACGGGCGCGCTGCGCGGGCTGGGTGACGCGCGGCAGCGCATCGCCGAGCAGGAGAGCATCAGCGGGGCGGAGCGGGCCCGGCGCACCCTGCTGGAGGAACGGGCCCGGATCGCGCGGGAGTTGCACGACGTGGTGGCCCACCACATGTCGGTGATCACGGTGCAGGCGGACTCCGCGCCGTACCGGCTGCCCGGCATGGAGGAGCCGGTGCGGGAGGAGTTCGCGGCGATCGCGGCCAGCGCGCGCGAGTCGCTGGGCGAGATGCGGCGGCTGCTGACGGTGCTGCGCGGCGACTCGGGCTCCGGCGGCGCGGACGGGGACCGGGCGCCGCAGCCCGGCATCGCGCGGATCCAGCAGCTGGTGGAGGCGACCGTGCGGGCGGGGCAGCCGGTGGAGTGTTCCCTGGCCGCGGAGGCGGCGGACGCGCCGGTGCCGCCGGCCGTGGACCTGTCGGCGTACCGCATCGTGCAGGAGGCCCTCGCCAACGTGGTGCGGCACGCCCCGGGCGCGTCGGCCCGGGTCTCGGTGTCGTACTCCGCCGAGGACGGCGAGGTGCTGGTCCTGGTCGTCAACGGCCCGGCCCGGGACGCGGTGGTGGAGCTGGAGGGTTCCGGGACGGGGCACGGCCTGGTGGGGATGCGCGAGCGCGTACGGTTGACCGGCGGGACCCTGGACGCGGGGCCGCTGCCCGAGGGCGGTTTCCGGGTGGCCGCCCGGCTCCCCCTCGGCCCGCCCGGCCCGCTCGACCCGGCCGCCCCGCTCGACCCGCCCGCCCCGTTCGACTCCCGCACCGAGGAGCCCAGTTGACCATCCGCGTGATCATCGTCGACGACCAGGCCATGGTCCGGGCGGGGTTCGCCGCGCTGCTGTCGGCGCAGGCCGACATCGACGTGGTGGGCGAGGCCCCCGACGGCCGCCAGGGGATCCTGGTCTCGCGCACGGTGCACCCCGACGTGGTGCTGATGGACGTACGGATGCCGGAGCTGGACGGGCTCTCCGCGGCCCGCGCGCTGCTGGACCCGCCGCCGGGGGTGACGCACCGGCCGAAGGTGCTGATGCTGACCACCTTCGACATCGACGACTACGTGTACGAGGCGCTGCGCGCGGGCGCGTCCGGGTTCCTGCTGAAGGACGCCCCGCCGGCGGACCTGATCGCGGCGGTCCGGGTGGTCGCCTCGGGCGAGGCGCTGCTGGCACCGTCGGTGACCCGGCGGCTGATCGCGGACTTCGTACGGCAGCGGCCGGCTCCGCGCAAGGACCCGGCGCTGCGGCTGAACGGGCTGACCCCGCGCGAGACGGAGGTGCTGGAGCTGATCGCGCGGGGGCTGTCGAACCAGGAGATCGCCGCCCACCTGGTCCTGGCGGAGCAGACGGTGAAGACGCACATCGGCCGGGTCCTGGGGAAGCTGGACCTCCGCGACCGGGCGCAGGCGGTGATCTTCGCGTACGAGGCGGGCCTGGTCCGCCCGGGCGGCTAGGCCGGGAAGGTCCGCCGCGACCCGGTGGACCTTACCGGGCACGGCACTAGACTGCCCGGAGCCACGCGATCCCACCGGAGGAGCCCCACCGCCATGAAGGACGCCACCCGGGACGAGCGCACCGCGACGGCCGAGCGGGAGAAGTGGAAGGCGAAGGGCGTGGCCCTGCGCGCCTTCTTCTACATCGCGGGCACGCACCTGTTCGCCGGGTTCATCATGCTGCTCTTCTACTTGGGCGGGCACGCCGAGAAGTAGCGGCCGCCCGCTCCGCGCAGCGAATATGGGCGGATTGTCAGTGTTCGCAGCCATCGGCGGCGCCGGCGGCCGCCCGTGCGGCCCGCCTCGGAGCACCCGGCGCCGCGGCCCGCCCCAGCAGGGCGGTTAGGGTGGCCGGGTGAACCTTTCTTCCGCGCTTCCCCGTTCCTTCCGGCTGCTCGTCACTGGTGGGGGGACCGGTGGGCATACCTACCCCGCACTGACCGCGATCCGCACCCTGCAGGGCCGGCTCGCGGCCGCCGGCAGCACCCTCGACGTGCTGTGGATCGGAACCGCCGACGGCCTGGAGGCCCGGGTCGCCCCCGCCGAGGGGATCGCGTTCAAGACCGTCGCCACCGGCAAGATCCGCCGTTCGGCGAACCCGCTGAAGATGCTGTCCGCGGCGAACATGAAGGACATGGCGAAGGTGCCGCTCGGCGTGGCCCAGGCCCGGACGATCGTGTCCGAGTTCGCCCCGGACGTGGTGCTCGCCACCGGCGGGTACGTCGCGGTGCCGGCCGGACTGGCGGCGCGGATGTGCAAGCGCCCGCTGGTGCTGCACGAGCAGACCGTGCGGCTCGGTCTGGCCAACCGGAAGCTGGCCGGGTCGGCCACCCGCATCGCCGTGTCCTCGGAGTCCTCGCTGCCGCTGCTGCCCGCCGAGGTCCGTGGGCGCGCCGTCGTCACCGGCAACCCGGTCCGCCCCGAGGTGCTGTCCGGGCACCCCGACAAGGCCGTGCACGCGCTGAACCTCACCGGTTTCGACCGCCGCCTCCCGACCGTCTACGTCACCGGCGGCGCGCAGGGCGCCCAGCAGATCAACGGCGTGGTGCGCGAGGTGCTCCCGTGGCTGCTGAGCCACGCGAACGTGATCCACCAGTGCGGCCCGGCCAACGTGGACGAGCTGCGCTTCGCTGCCGCCGGCCTGGACCCGGTCCTCGCGGGCCGCTACCACGTCACGGGCTTCGTCGGCCCGGAGCTGCCGGACGTACTGGCGCTCGCCGACGTGGTGCTGTCCCGGTCCGGTGCGGGCACGCTGGCCGAGCTCACCGCGCTGGGCAAGCCGGCGGTGTTCGTCCCGCTGGCGACCTCGGCGGGCAACGAGCAGGCGCACAACGCCCAGCACCTGGCCGACGCGGGCGCCGCCGTCGCGCTGCTCGGCGAGGTCACCGGCCAGAGCCTCGCCGAGGCGATCGGCCCGCTCCTCACCGACCCCAACCGCCGGGCCTACATGGCCGACCGTGCCCGCGCGTACGGCCGTCCGGACGCCGCGGAGCGCCTGGTGGACGTCCTGCTGGAGGCGGCCGCCGCCCGCTGACGGGTCCGCCGACCGGCCCGGGTCGGGGCCCGCCAGCACCCCGGCCCGGAGGTCGTCGGCCCCGTCGGCCTGGCCCACGACGTCCGGGCACACCGGCCGATCGGTCCAGTCACGTTCTGGATCAGAAGGCCGTCGACCCCGTCGACGAGGTCCCACCGGCCGGGATCCGCGGCGGGTGACGGCGGCGGTTCTCCTCCACCCCCTACTGGGGTATGACATCCGGCTTGGCTCCCCGGTCCGACGTGCGGCCGGACACCTCCTTCCTACCTTCCTCCTCGTCACGGACCCGCCACGGGCCCGGATCGAGGAGAGGGGAAGGGCCATGCGCCGCTTCGGTAGGACGGTCGTCGCGGCAGCGCTGGCGGTGGCCGTCGTCGCGGGGACCGCCGGATGGGCCGCCGGTGACAGCCGGCCGGCCGTCACCGGGCCGCCGCCCGGGAGCACCGCCTGGCGGGCCGGCTCGGTGGGCGGGCGGCCACTGCCCGATCCGGAGACGGCCTCCCCGCACGAGGTGGCCCGGTTCTTCGCCGCCCTGGACGCGGACGCCCGCCGCCAGCTGGTGCGGGCCCACCCGCTCGTGGTCGGCAATCTGGACGGGGCACCCCTCCCCCTGCGGTACGAGGCCAACCGGCTGTCCGTCCTCGCCACGGGCGAGGCCCGGTACGCCTCCCTCGCCGGACCCGGCCGGCAGATCCTGGCCTTCGACCCGCGCGGACGGGGGCAGGTCGCCGAGGTGTTCGGGGACCTGGAGCGCGCGGCGCACGTTTCGGTGGTCGTACCGGGGTCCGACAACGACGCCGCCACGCACGACACCGCACGCGCCCCGCACACCGGGCCGGCCGGGATGGCCCGCGCGCTGCGGGCGGCAGCCGGCGACGGGACCGCCGTCATCGCGTGGACGGGCTACACCACCCCGGTGGGGGTGGGCCTGGACGCGGCGACCGGGCGGCTGGCCGGGGCGGGGGCGGTCCGGCTGGCCCGGTTCACCGCCGGGCTGGACGCGGTCGGGGCGCCCGACCCGGTGCTGTTCTGCCACAGCTACGGCTCGGTGGTCTGCGGGCTGGCGGCCCGTCACACGGACGCCGCCGACGTCGTGGCCCTCGGCTCCCCCGGCATGCGCGCGGACACCGCCGCCGGCCTGGGCACCCGGGCCCGCGTATGGGCGGCCCGCGGGCCCTCCGACTGGATCGCGGACGTGCCGAACGTCGAGTTCGCGGGGCTCGGCCACGGCGCCGACCCGTCCTCCCCCGCCTTCGGCGCGCGCCGGGTCCCCGCCGACGACGTCCGGGGCCACACCGGCTACTTCGTGCCCGGCACCCGCTCCCTGGCGGCGTTCGCCGCGATCGCGAAGGGGGAGGCCCGATGAGCGCGCTGACACTGCTGCGGGGCACGGCGGACCGGATCGACCGGCAGACCCCCGCCCACCGGGACCGGGCCGTGGACGGCCTGCGGGCGCTGGCCCTGCTGGCGGTGCCCACGGGCCACTGGCTGCTCGGCGGTTTCACCCTCGACGCGGAGGGCGGTCTGCACAACGCGAGCCCGCTGTCTGCCTTCGGCGCGCTCGCTCCGGCGAGCTGGGTGCTCCAGATGCTCGGCATCTTCTTCCTGGTCGGCGGTTACGCCTCGGCGCTCTCCTTCCGCCGCAGCACCGGCTCGACCGGGGCGTGGCTGAAGGGGCGGATGGTCCGGCTGGGGCGGCCGGTGCTCGGGGTGACGGCGGTGTGGGCGCTGGCCGCGCCCGTGCTGTACGCGGCGGGCGTGCCGGAGGCCACCTTGCGGACGGGGGCCACGCTGGTGGTGCAACCCCTGTGGTTCGTCGGGGTGTACGCGGTGGTGACGGCCCTGACCCCGTACTGCGTGCGGGCGGCGGAGCGGCTGGGCGGGTGGGCGGCGGCTCCGCTGCTCGGGTCGGTCGCGGTGGTGGACTTCCTGCGGTACGGGCCGCTTTCCGGCTCGGTGCCGTCCTGGCTGTCCGTGCTGAACGTGCTGCCGGGCTGGCTGTTCGCGTACCAGCTGGGCGTGGCGTGGGGCGGGCGGCGGATCGGGCGGCGTGGAGCGTGGCTGCTGCTGGCGGGCGGGGCGGCGCTGTTCGCGGTGCTGCTGCTCGTCTTCCACTACCCGGCGTCGATGGTCGGGGTGCCCGGCGAGGCCCGGACCAACTCGCATCCGCCGTCGCTGCTGGTGCTGGCGCTGGCCTCGGCGCAGTCGGGGGCGGCGATCCTGCTGCGGGACCGGCTGGCGGGGCTGCTGGCCCGGCCGGCGCTGTGGGCCCCGGTGGTGGTGGTCAACCTGTCCGCGATGACCATCCTGTGCTGGCACCAGACCGCGATGCTGGCGGCGGCCGTCCCCGGTGCGTCCGCGGGCGGGGTGGCCGGGCTGACGACCGCGCCCGACACCCTCGGCTGGATCGCGGCGCGGGCGGCGTGGATGCCGGTCTTCGCGGTGCTGCTGGCCGCCATCGCCCGCTACGCCCGCCGGTTCGAGGCCGCCCCGGCCCGGGCCCGCCGGGCCCCGGCGGTACGCCGTACCGTGGCGGGCCTGCTGGCGGCGGGCTTCGCGGTGTTCGCGCTGGGTCTGGCCTAAAGCGTGCAACACGCTTTAGCTTGCCGTTTAACCCGTGACGCGTCTCGGCTTGGTTCCCTGCTTGTGGTGGCTGGGGTGGAAGTACGGTTTGCCGGTATTCAGAACTCGCCCGACGTCGTAGATGGCGGCGGGGCGGCGGCGCCTGGAGCCGACCGGTTGCCCGGGGCCGGGCCGTGAGGATTTTGGTGCACCGGCCAGCAAAGATCATTGACCAGCAGCAGTCACAAGACCGAGGTGACCTATCGGTAGCCAAATACATGCCGGGATCGTTCCACACCCGCGACGGGCTCAGCTCCAGCAGCTCGATCTTCCCGTGGCCGATCGGCTCGCCGTGGGCGGTGCCCGCGAAGGCGGCCAGGCTGCCCAGGCCCAGTGCGGCGGCGGTGACGAGTCGTGCGGTGCGCTTGCCGAGCATGTGGGGTCCCCCGTAATCCGTCCGCCGGCGGTCTCTCCCCCGCGGACGCCCTGGACGGTACCCGCCCGCCCCGCCTCCGCTCCCTGTGCGTTCCGCTGAGCGGAACGCACATCCGGCTCTGCGGACTCCGCCGTTTGCCCGGCGCCGCGGTGCGCTCTCCTCACGGCAGTGTGACGTCGCTGACGATGAGGTGGCCGCCGGGGGCGAGCCAGGACACCAGGCGAGGGAGGACTTCCGCGCTGCGGAAGGTGGCAGAGGGGCAGGCGGGCATGGATGAGGTCGAAGCCTGTTTGGGGAGGTTGTCGTCCGTGGACGTGTGGACGTCGGCCTGCCAGATCTGCACGCCGGGGTGCCCGGCTTCGTTCAGCAGGCTGGTGTCCCGGTTGAGGGCGATGACCTCGCCGTCGGGCCATCTTCTCGTACGTGAACAACCTGCCGGTCAACGCCGTGGTCTACCACTACAACGCCAACAGGAAGTGGTTCTACCTGGACGGCACGATCCGCCCCGGCGGTTCCAGCAGCAACACCGCCTCCCCCGCGCAGTTCGGCGAGCGCGGTGCCGTGTGCACCGGTGGCGTCAACCCCAACGCCGGCCTGTAGCAGCTTGGCTGTCCCTCCGGCTTCCGGTCACCAGCGGAGCCGGAGGGACGCTGGGGTCGGCGTACTCCCGAGGCCTTCTCCGCTCGCGCAGCCGATCCGCGGCCGGTCGAGGGCGGCCGGCCGGCTACGCGGGTGCACGCGGCAGCTGCTGGGACACCCGCAGCCGCTGCAAGCCCGCTACCACCGACCTCGCACGGCGGGCGCTTGCGGCAGGGCGGACAGGCCTGCCCGGCCAGCCGTCCCGACACCGTGCCGGGCGAATGAGCCCCAGGCCTGGCGTGCGTATGATCGTCTACCCGCCCGACGAGCAGGGTGGGCGGGCGCGTGCGCTGTGACGATGAGATCCTCGGCCGCGCCCTCGGCCCCGGCGACCTCCTTGAGTTTCTGCAGCGGGGCAGCCGTCACCCGGCAGGGGGTGGCGGCCCGCACTGCTGACGCCGGGTCAGGCGGTGGGCGAGCCGGCACAGTTTTCGACCACGGCCTGTCATAGCTGCTGTTGGAACGCGTCGCCGAGCGGCCAACAGGCCCCGACGTGGCCTGCGCAATGTCGTCGTAGCTCCCGACCGCCTTGTCGGCGTACCCCTGAACGTGGCTCTGGCAAGATTTTCGTAGCCGGAGATCACTTCGGTGACACGGTCGACCGGGCCGCATAGCGGGCAGCCTGTGGCTGTGGTCTGTTGAACTGGCAAAGCTGTTACCGCAGTTGGCCAATGTGCTGGTTGTGTCGGTCGATGTCTCCGATGCTGTCGTGGCGGTCCGGGCCCGCACGAAGTCGGGGGTTCCAACGGGATGTACGGGATGCGGTCGCTCCAGTGAGTGGTGCCACAGCCGCTATGTACGGCGCCTCGCCGATGTCGCTCTCGGCGGCCGGCCGTTGCGCATCGACTTGTCCGTACGCCGTCTGTACTGCGAAAATCCGTCCTGTCCGAAGGTGACCTTCGCCGAACAGGTGCCGGGCCTGACCGTGCGTTACCAGCGGCGTACCCCGCTCCTGCAAGGCTTGGTGGAGGCCGTCGGGGTGGTGCTGGCCGGCCGGGGCGGTGCCCGGATGCTGCGGATCCTGAACATCACGCTCTCGCGGTGCACCGTCCTGTCCCAGCTGATGCGGATGCCGCTTCCACCACTGGTCACACCGAGAGTGCTGGGGGTGGATGACTTCGCGCTCTACGGCAACATCTACGGCACCCTCCTGGTTGACGCCACCACCAGGCTCCCGCTCACTCTCTGGGAAGGACGCGACGCAGAACAGCTCAGCCGGTGGCTCCGCGAGCGCCCCGGTGTCGAGATCGCCTGCCGCGACGGATCCCTCATCTACCGGCAGGGCATCACCACCGGCGCCCCGGATACCGTGCAGGTCAGTGACCGCTTTCACCTCTGGCAGGGCCTCTCCCGCCGCGTCCAGGACATCGCCTCCACCCACCGCGGCTGCCTGCCCGCAGCACTGCCCCCGGTCAGCGAGACCGATCCCGCACTGGCCGAGGAGACCACCGAGAACACCGCAGCCAACACCCGCGCCGGGCAGCATGCCCGCCGACTGTTCGAGGTCGTGCACGCCCTGACCCGCACCAGCCGGAGCCACAGCTCCATAGCGCGGGAGCTCGGCCTGGACCGCCGCACCATCGCCAAGTACGCCCGGGCCCGGACCTGGCAGGAAGTGATGCGCCGCCCGCCCCGCAAGCCCTCCGCCCTGGACCCCTACCTTGACTACCTGCAACAACGCTGGGACGAGGGCGAACACAGTGCGAAGATCCTCCACGAGGAACTCCAGACCAAGGGCTACCTCGGCCACTACCAGCGCGTGAAAATGGCCGTCGCACCCCTACGACGGGGCCTGCCCCTCGACGAGCCGCGCGAGCGAGCACCCTCCCCGCGCGAAGCCGCCCGCTGGATCACCACCCACCCGGACCGCCGCAGCCTGCACATCAACGACCGCCTGCCCCGCCTCCTTGACCACTGTCCAGAGCTCAGGCACACCCACGACCTGGTCCGCCGGTTCGCCACCATGCTCGACAACCGGGACGCCGCACCCCTGCCAGGCTGGCTAAACGACCTCGCGAACAGCGGACTGGCCCCACTTGCCGGCCTCGCCGGAGCCCTGCATGAAGACCGGCACGCCGTCGCCCAGGGCATCACCACCCCTTACAACTCCGGCGTCAACGAAGGCCGCATCACCGACGTCAAACTCCAGAAACGCCTGATGGCAGGCCGCGCCGGCGTCCCACTCCTCCGCCACCGCGTTGTCCTGATCGCCCACCTGCGCCGCCGCTGCGCGGACCGGCCGACCACCACCGCGAGATTGTCGATGGTCCCTGAAATTTGACCTCGCGCTCTGGTCCTTACGCCCGCCCGGACACCACGTCGGGGGCTGTCAGCCTTGGATGCCAGAATCGGCGTCATGACTCTGTGTGACTATTTCGCCGCCACTGACGACGACACTGCCGCCGCCGTGGTTGCGATGCCCGGTGGACCGTCCCAGGCCGCGCTCGACGTGGTTCCCCTCAAAGGCATCGACCCAGTGGTCGTCATCGCCCAGCTGGAAGCAATCGCGACAGGCTGCAGTTATGAGGAAGCCAGCCAGCGCCCGCGATCCGGGCAGCTGTTGTCATCGCCGGAAGCCGATGGCCCGTTCGTGTTCAGTCTGTCGGACTCTCTGATCAAGGCACTTGTCACTGCGACACCAGATGACCTCGTGCGCTTCGCCGAGTCATGGTCCGTGACCGACGAACTGCAGCAGAGCCAGATCGATGCCGAGACCGCGGCCGCTGCTCTGGAAGCCCTGGCCAGCCTTGCACATCGTGCTCAGGCGAGCCGCCTGAGGCTGTATTGCTGGTGGTCGCTGTGATTCAGCTGCGTCAGTTTGCAGGAAACGTTAACGCGAGATGATCTCCAGCTACGAAAATCTTGCCAGAGCCCTGAACGTGCTCACGCGCGTACTGGTGAACGTGTGCTCAGCTACGGTCGGTCGTGGACGCGAGGAAGGATTTGACCGCAAGGTTGAAGAGTGCCGTGCTCTCGAGGTTGACCATGTGTGCTACCGAGGCGAACCGTTGGCGCCTGGCATCGGGAACCGCTTGGGCGATGGCCTGAGCGTTTGACGAGATGTCACTGCTGTCGAGTTCTCCGTCGAGAACCAGGGTGGGCACGCCGATGGCGGCCAGCCGGTCCGCTGCACCGATTTCTCTCGGTATCCCCGCCCCGAGCCCGCGGGCGTGCCGCGCGACGTTGGCGGACGCCGACGCATGCATCCGCTCGCGCAGTTCGCGGCTGACCTGGGACGGTTCACGGTACGGCCCGTCCACCCACATCCGGAGAAAGTGCTCCACGAACCGCTCCGCTCCCTCCTCCGGGTCGCCCATCGCAGACATCTGCTGTGCGGTGTGGTGCGTGACGTACGGGTCGGCGAAGGGCCGGCCGCTCACCCCGGGCGAGGCGAGGACCAGTGCGGACACGGACTCCGGATGAGCTATCGCCGTATCGACGGCGGTCCGCGCCCCGAGGGAAAGTCCTACGAGCGTGGCGCGCGGGACATCGAGGTGGGTGAGCAGCGCGTGCAGATCGTCATGGTTGGCGTAGTCCCCAGCCACGGTGGAGGAACGCCCGTGGCCGCGGGCGTCATAGCGGATGACGCGGTACCCAAGGCCCGCGAGCCACGAGAACTGCTCGTTCCACATGTTCAGGTCGAGCAATCCGCCGTGGAGCAGTACAACGGGGGGTCCTTCGCCGGCCGACTGGCAAAAGAGCTCGCCCGCCTCGACGGGTACGGTGGCGGCCGTGACCGCGTATGTCCGCGCATGCGTCATCGCGGGTCGCCTCCTCGGTCGGTGGGGGGTGGCGGGGCATCCTGTGCAAGGTCCTTGAACTCCTCACCGAGGCGGCGGAGTACGTGCAAAGCCGTCGTGACGTCATGGGCGGTCAGATCGGACAGCCGACGCCGCAGTTCGGTTTCCTCGGCTTCCTGGATGCCCCTGATAGTGGCTTCCCCTTTCGGGGTGAGCCGGATCAGGCGCGAGCGCCGGTGCTCCGGGTTCGGCGTGCTCTCGGCCAGCCCCAGGGATGTCGCTTCGTTCACCAGACGCTGGACCGGCTGCCGGTCCAGGCGCAGCAGGCGGGCCAGCTGAGGAACCGTTCGGGGGCCGCCCCTGCGCAGTTCGTCCATCACCGCATGCTGACCGGGTGTCATTCCCGTGCCCATCAGCTCCCGCTCCACGGCACGAACGACCGTGCGGTGCAGCGGCCAGAGGCTGCGGATCACGTCGTACAGCAGAGACCCCGACGGGGATTCGTACTTCGTACGCTCATCGACACTCACGATGTCATCATGACACCTTTGATGCCTGTATCAATAGAACCTGAGCACGGTCCCCGCAGCGCAGCGCGGATCGCCTCCGCCTCGACGCTCTCGACCGCGGTCCGCGGCCACCGGAACGGCCCGGCGTCCGCCGGCCCCCACCAGGCCCAACCGACCGAGCCTCGCCCAAAAAATGACAAGAGATCCGATTTACTGTGAATAGCCCGGGCGCGTACCACGTGGGCCCTCCTGTGCGACGGTTGCCGTGCTGTTGCTCAAGGCACATCTATGGGCTCGTAGAGCACGTCGGTTCTGAGAATTGTTTTCGTACCCTCAAGAAGCGGGGCCGAGTCGTGAAGCGTCCGGTGCCAGAAGAGGAGCGCATCGCCCGGTTCGGGGCGGTGGGCACTCAATATTTCCTCAGGCTCTGCGAGCCGCGGCCAGTCCGAGAAGTCGCGTTGCGCAAAGGGAAGGCCGTTCTGCTTGTCGGCGATGAACCGCGTTTCTCCGCCCACTGCCTCATACGACAGATAGACGACGACCGTCAGGTGAGTTCGCGTTCCATCGGGGGCGAAATAGGGCGAATCGTAGTGCGGGACAAGCAATCCACCCTGTTCGTACGTAATGAAGCGCATACGCGGATTGACGGCCGCCGGCTTCCAGGACCTTCCGCCTGAATCCGTCGGATCGTCCGGTCCTACTTCAAACGACAGAAACGTCCGCAGCCTGCGGTAGAACTCTGCCGCCAAGACTTCGGAGTCAGCCGTGGCACGGAGAGAGCCGACCGGATCTCCCTCCGCGTAGTTGGCGGCAATGCCGTCTAGACCCACCGGCACAAAACGCTGGGCAGCGAGTTCGGCCGCAAATACCTCCACTTCAGCCGGAGTGAGGAAATGGCGAATCACCCTGGCATCGACGTGTGGGATCTCCGACTCGGTCGGGGCCCACGAGTCATCGACGGATATTCGGCTCAGCGTTTCTTCGGAGAGGTCGAAGGGATTTACCGGCATTCCGAACATGCTCACTTTTCCATCCTGAGGTCATTGTCGATTCCACCGTGGCCATGGAGGAGAACAGGGTGCAGCGCGGCGGAGGGCGGAGGGGGACTGGCGTGGCGCACGAAACGCTCCCAGCTGGTGGATTTCTCCGGAAGGAGAGGGGTTGCGCCATCCGAGTTCACTTCGATCGACGCACTTCTTCGCATCGGCACGCGGCGCCACGAGCGCCGGAGTCTTCGAGGGTTTGAAGTGCACGAGCGGTGGATCGGAGAGCAGGGATCGCGCATCAGGGATCAGGCGCCGGGGTGCCGCAGCGTTGAAATGGGGACCGCCTTGTGTCGATCTCTGCCGGTGGTCCGGCGGCAGACGGCCGCCGGGCGGCTGGTGCGCGCACCGGCATGGCACCGGGCTCGTGCGCGACGTCACGGCCGTGCGCGCGGCGGCGGATCGAGGCCCCTGGAGTCAATGCCCGCAGGGAGCGGGGGCCGCTGAGCGATTATCGTCATAGTGACGAGATTAGACTGGGGTGAACCCACAAAGCAAGAAGGACGTCCCCAACACGGCGGAAGGGGGCGGGAGACGGGGCGGGGACCGGCCCATCACCTGGCGCAGCACCCTGACCGGGCGCACCACACGGGACCTGCTACGCCGCATGCGCATCCCCACCACCTCGGCCGGCAGCGCGTGTGTACACGCCCCTGCGGTGCCGGAGTCGCTGCAACCGACCGGCTGAGGAACACCCGCGCACCTCGTGGTCAGTCCCGGCGGATCTCTTGCGCCGGTGTCTTGCGCCTGGTGAATTTACGCTGGAACCGGCGGCCGGTGCGGTGAGCGGCCCCCGGTCGTCACCCGTGGGCACCTGCCTCTCCCCCTCCGCGCAGGTGCCCACCCCAGCACCGGCGGGCGGAACTATCCCGCGGCTGCGGCGGGCCCCGCCGAACCGGGGCACGTCCTCCACGGCCGCGTCCAGACGAAGGCGCACGTACGGATCGGATGCCGGTGGACACCGCCCCGGTCGACGGAGGTGTCGGCGCTGATCTCCGCGACGAGGCCGGGCCGTGTCGAGGACGTCGCGGGTGCCCCACGCCGACGAGAACTTCGCACCGGTCCAGGGATGGCCGGAGCCGGCGGCGGTGAGTGCTCGGCGAGCTGGCGGGCCGCGTCGGGCCGCAGCCAGGCCAGGTCACGGGCTCCGGGTCGAAAGCGCTGGTTGAGGGACGGGCACCTTCACAACACCCCCTGGACGAGGTTGTCGGTGACGCGCTGGAGCACGGAGACCGCGGTCGCGTACTCCTCCTCCGTGATGTCGCCGAGGAGCTCCGCGCGTACCCGGTCCATGTGTTCCTTCGCCGTCGCCAGGCCCTGGCGACCCTGCTCCGTGAGGGTCAGCCGGCCGTCCGTGCCGATGCCGAGCCAGCCCCGGTGGACGAGGGCGTCGGAGGCGTGGACCATCACCTGGGCGCCCATGCCGTAGGGCACGGCCACGGCGCGGATCTCCTCCCTGGTGAGGCCGTGCTCGGCCCGAACTATGTTGTTGAGCGCCCACCAGTGGGGCTGGGTCATGTCGATGCGCGCCAGGGCGGCCTGCGAGTGCCGCAGGATCGCCTCGGTGGCGCTCCAGGCGACCAGGGCGATGGGCCGCTGGCCGAGCGGGGTGGTGCCGTTCTGCGGGGTGCTTACGGTCTCCATGATCGCTAAGCTAGGACCTCTAGTGCGGTTGAGGTCAAGGCTGGTTCAGCTGATCACGGCTGCGACGGTGCAGCGCCGGTGGGTGAACATGCAGGGAGTACGGCTCAGCCCTCAACACCCCGCCCATACAGGGGAAATACCCGACCCGAAGCCTTCTGCAACACGTAAAGCGTGTTGCAGACCGTGTCAGGCTCCGCGCAGGGCGGCCGCCACCGGGCCCTCGCCGAGTACTTCCAGGCGGCCCGCGCTGAGGGCCCGGGCCACGTCGAGCCTGCCGTCGCCGAGCTCCCGGCAGGTGTCGGCGTCGAGCACGAGGCGGGCGTCCGGCGCGCCGGACGGGCCGTCCCCGTACGCCGGGCCCTCGCCGCCGAGGCGGAGGTGGAACACCCCCTCGTCCAGGGCCACGTCGACGACGGCGGGGCCCTCGGTGGCCGGGAGGCGGCGCAGCAGGGGCAGGGCGTACCAGTGCGCGCGCAGCGCGTCGGTGGGGCGGCGTTCGGCGAGGTCGGGGGCGCCCCATTCGGCGAGTGCCGTGAGCACGGGCAGCAGTCCGGCGCCCCGCGCGGTCAGCTCGTACACGGTCGCGGCCGCCGGCGGCGGGAGCTTGCGGCGGGTCGCCAGGCCCTGCGCCTCCATGTCCTTGAGCCGGCCGGCCAGTACGTCCGTGGAGACTCCGGGCAGGTCGGCGTGGAGGTCGGTGTACCGGCGGGGGCCGGCCAGCAGCTCCCGGACGATCAGCAGGGTCCAGCGGTCCCCGACCGCGTCCAGGGCGCGGGCCGAGGCGCAGTACTGGTCGTAGCTTCGACGGCGTGGCTGACGAGGTGACATGCAGCGCAGTCTAGACAACATGTTGGACTTTCCAAGCTGTCACTTGGTAAAACCAAGCAGGAAGTCCGGAGTACGGGAACAGCGGGAACAGGGAGGGCACGGCATGGAGTTCCGGCAGTCGAGCAAGCTCAGCGAGGTCTGCTACGAGATCCGGGGCCCGGTGATCGAGCACGCCAACGCGCTCGAGGAGGCGGGCCACAGCGTGCTGCGCCTCAACACCGGCAACCCGGCCGCCTTCGGCTTCGAGGCGCCGGAGGAGATCGTCCAGGACATGATCCGGATGCTCCCCAAGGCCCACGGCTACACCGACTCGCGCGGCGTGCTCTCCGCCCGCCGGGCCGTGGTCCAGCGCTACCAGGCCGTCGGCCTGACCGACGTGACGGTGGACGACGTCTTCCTCGGCAACGGCGTGTCCGAGCTGGTCTCCATGGCCGTCCAGGCGCTCCTGGAGGACGGGGACGAGGTCCTCATCCCTGCCCCGGACTTCCCGCTCTGGACGGCCGTCACCACCCTGGCCGGCGGCAAGGCCGTGCACTACGTCTGCGACGAGTCCGCCGACTGGTACCCGGACCTCGACGACATGGCCTCCAAGATCACGGACCGCACCAAGGCCGTGGTCGTCATCAACCCCAACAACCCCACGGGCGCCGTCTACCCGAGGGAAGTCCTGGAGGGCATCCTCGAACTCGCCCGCCGCCACCGGCTGATGGTCTTCGCGGACGAGATCTACGACCAGATCCTCTACGACGACGCGGTCCACCACCACGCCGCCGCCCTCGCCCCCGACCTGGTCGTCCTCACCTTCTGCGGACTGTCGAAGACCCACCGCGTGGCGGGCTTCCGCTCCGGCTGGCTGGTGGTGTCCGGCCCGAAGCAGCACGCGCGCAGCTATCTGGAGGGGCTCACCATGCTCGCCTCCATGCGGCTGTGCGCCAACGCCCCGGCCCAGTACGCCATCCAGGCCGCGCTCGGCGGCCGCCAGTCCATCCACGAGCTGACCGCCCCGGGCGGGCGGCTCCTCGAACAGCGTGACCGCGCCTGGGAGAAGCTGAACGAGATCCCCGGCGTGTCCTGCGTGAAGCCGAAGGGCGCGCTGTACGCGTTCCCGCGCATCGACCCCAAGGTGCACCCGATCCACGACGACGAGCGGTTCGTGCTCGACCTGCTGCTGCGGGAGAAGATCCAGGTCGTCCAGGGCACGGGCTTCAACTGGCCCCGTCCCGACCACTTCCGGATCCTGACCCTGCCGTACGCCGACGACCTGGACGCGGCGATCAGCCGGATCGGCCGCTTCCTGAGCGGGTACCGGCAGTAGTCGCGGCACGGAGTACGACGAGAGCGCCGCTCCCCACCGGGAGCGGCGCTCTCGTCGTACTCCGTCGCGGCGCCGGTCAGGCGATGGAGGCGGCCACGATGGCGGCGACCGCCAGGTTGCAGGAGGCGGTGACCCACACGGCCGGGTGCGGCTCCGGGTCGACGACGATGGCGCCGAGCTTGCCCGGGGTCACCAGGTCCAGCACCAGGAAGGCCACGGCCATCAGGACCAGGCCCAGGACGCCGAAGGCGGCGGTGGACAGCAGGCCCTTGCCGAAGTCGTCGTAGGTCGTCCAGATCGAGGTGAAGACGATGCCGCCGATGCCCAGGAGCGCCGAGCTGAGCAGGAGGGCCGCGTTGCGGTTGCGCTCCTCCCAGATCTGCTTCGGGAGCTTCCCGGGCGTCAGCACGTCCACGAGGACGATGCCGAGGATCAGCAGCACCAGACCGAGGGCGCCGTAGGCGCTCGTACGGCCAAGTCCGTTGATGATGTCGCTCATTGAGAAGCCTGTCTCCGCGTGGGTGGGAAAGGATGGTCCGAAACGGGCCGGGACGGTGCCGTGGGGAGGCCGAATCTATCGCACGGCCCCGCCCCGGACCATGGGGAGGTCAGGAAATGGCAAAGGTCAGGGCCGCGCGGGCCGGGGAGGCGGCAGCGCTGACGGCGCTGGTGATGCGGTCGAAGGCGTACTGGGGGTACGACGCCGCGTTCCTCGCGGCGTGCGCGCCGCAGCTGCGCGTACGGGAGGCGGAGCTGGCCGCCCGGAGGATCGTGGTGGCCGAAAACGCTCGCGGGGAACTGTTGGGCCTCGCCTCCCTGGACGACGCCGAGGACGCCGATGCCCCTGAAGGCCTTGAGGCCCCCGAGGCCCCCGAGGCCCCCGAGGACACTTCCGGAGCCGGACCGGGGGACGGGCCGGCCGCCCGGCTCGGGCTGCTCTTCGTGGAGCCCTCGGCCATCGGGCTCGGCACCGGGCGGCTGCTGTACCGGGACGCGCTGCGCCGGGCCGCCGCCCTGGGCCTGCGCCGGCTGCTGATCGACGCCGATCCGCACGCGGCCGGCTTCTACCGTGCGATGGGCGCCGTGGAGCACCCCGGCGCGGCCCCGGAGGGGCTCGTACGGTTCGAGGCCGCGCCCGTGCCGCTCGCGGACTGGGCGCGGGCCTGGACGGGCGGGGTTCCGGCGGTGCACGTGGGCAACGTCGCCGAGTTCAACGCGCAGTTCGCCGACGCCTCCCTCGACCGCGAGCAGCGCGCCGCGCACGACTACGCCTGCCTCGCCGCCTTCTACAGCCCCCGCCCGGCGGCCCTGGTGCTGCCCCGGCCGGTGTCCCCCGGCTGGGTCGCCCTGGTCGGCCGGCAGCTGGGCTGGGGCCCGGACGTCGAGGTGTACGACGGGCTCGCGGAGCGGGGCCCCGGGCTGTCGGAGGCCGTATCGGCCCGGCCGGCGCTGGCCCGGCGGGTGACGGGGGGCGGGCTGCCCCTCGTGCCGTGGGGGATGACCGGCCCGTACGCCCGGCTCGCGGGCCTGCCGTGGCGGCCGGACGGGCTGCGGTACGAGTCGAAGGCGGCCGCACACGCCCTGTTCGGGCGGATCCTGGCGGGCGGGGGGCATCCGGGGATCACGCTCCCCGCGCAGTGGCGGGCCCGCGGCCGGCGGGCGGCCGTCCGGCTGCTGGCGGCGCGGTCCCGGGCGGGCGAGAGCACCGTTCTCAAATCGGAGCACGGTGTCGGCGGTTCGGGCACCACGGTGCTCACCCCCGGGGAGGTACGGGCGGCCGGCGGGGCCCGGGCCGTGCTGCGACGGCTGCCGCGCGGGCCGCTGCTGGTGGAGGAGTACGTGCACGGCCCGGCGGACGCGCGCGTGCCGCGGGACCTGACCTACGACGGGTTCGTGGACGGCGCGGGCCGGCCGCACGAGGTCGGCGCGGCGGTGATGGACGTGGCCCGCGGCGGCTACCGGGGCGCGACGGTCGGTCCCGGGGTGGTCCCCGGCCGCCTGGCGGGGCCGCTGCTGGCGTTCGGCGCGGCGGTGGGCCGGGAACTCGCCGCGTCCGGCTACCGGGGCTGGTTCGACGTGGACTTCGTCACCGACGCGGCGGGGCGGCTCGCGCCGACCGAGGCCAACTTGCGGCTCACCGGCCCGTCGGCGGCCTTCATGGTGGCGGCCCGGCTGGACGAGCTGCGGGGCGCGGGGCACCTCGTACGGATCGCGGACCGGGTGGAGCTGGGCGCCCGGCTGCCCGACGCGCAGGTGGAGGCGTTGTGCGCGGACCTGGTACGGGGCTGCGCCGCGCTCGGGGCCGTGTTCGTGCCGGCGATCCCGACGGGGGCGTTCGACCCGGTGCCGTGGCTGGGCGTGCTGGTGGCCGCGCGCGGCGCGGAGGCGCTGGACGCGGCCGAGGCACTGGTGCGGGAGCGGGCCCGCGCGGCCGGTGACTGCTTCGGGGCTGACTTCTGCCCCGGCCCCGGCACCCGGCCGGGGTCCGCCGGCGCCGGCGGTCAGTCGTCGAAGTCGAAGGGGCTGGACGGCTTCCGGGTGGCGTAGACGGCCACCACGAGGGCCGCGACCATGAGCGGGACGTTGAAGGCGTAGACCAGGGCCGCCTGGCGCGGCCAGTCCTGTTTGGCCGCCAACCGGTAGAGGTTGTCCTGCGGCCACCAGGCGATCAGCAGGTACGCGATCGCCAGGTGGGCGGCGGTGGTGATGCCGCGCCCGCGCCGCTGGGCCAGCATGGGCCGGCGTCCGGAGAGGAGGAACATCACCCCGGCCCCGAAGGCGAGGCTCTCGCACAGGTAGAGGATCCAGAAGAGCAGGGCCCACGTGCCGGGGACGCCGGTCAGGTCGGTGGAGCCGGGCCAGATGACTCCCGTGAACCCCCGGGCGAGGAGGCCCAGCAGCGGCGCCCCGCAGCCCAGGGCGAAGGCGAGCGGCACCACCTCCTCGCTGCCGCCGGCGCCCGCCGCCCGGACTCCCCCGTACTTGCCCCCGCCCCGGCCCCCGCCCACGGGGGCCAGGAGCAGCGGCGGCTGCGGCACCTGGGTCCGGTCCTCGCGGCCGGCGCGGGTACGGGGCAGCGCCCGCATCCGGACCACGGCGCGCGGGGTCAGGCCGGCGGGCACCTTCCCCTTCAGGTACTCCCTCAGCAGGGCCGTGTCCGGCAGGGCGGCGGCCGGGGCGCCGGGCGGCGGGGAGACGTACGCGACGAGCCGGTGCCCGCCCCCGGTGACGGGGACGCGGGCGACCAGGGCGGCGCCCACTGCGGCGTGCCCGCGGATCTCGGACTCCAGCGGGTACGGGTCTATCCGGGCGCCGTCCTCCCCCTCGATCCGGTCACCGGTTCTGCCGCCGAACTCCAGGAGCCCGTCCGGGCGCAGCACCCCGAGGTCTCCGGTGGCCACCGCCCCGCCGCCGCCGGGCGGGTCGACGACGAGCTCCCCGTCGGTCACCCGGACCCGGCAGCCGGGGAAGGGGGTCCCGAGCAGGGAGATCCGCTCGGGCCCGTCCAGCGGGCGGGGCAGCTGCGGCAGTTCGAACCAGGTGCCGGTGCCGGCGGCCTCGGTGAGGGCGTAGACGTTGAGCACACGGGCACCGGGGCGCAGCCGGTCCTGGAGGGCGCTGTGTTCGTCGAGGTAGAGGCGGTCCCCGCTGACGGCGAGCAGCCTCAGGGACCGGAGGTCGGCGTCCGGCTCCCGGCGGGCCCCGGGCCGGACGATTCCCGGCCCGGGGGCGGGTTCACCGAGCAGCAGCTCCACGGCGCCCGCCGGGTCGGTGTGGACCACGTCGGCCTCCGCCCTGCGGACGGCGCGGCGCACCTCACCGGACAGCCAGGCGGCGCCCTGGGGCAGTACGAGGGCGCCGCCGGAGCACAGGGCCCGGGTCCAGCCGGCGGCGAAGGGCGTGGTGTCCGGCCCGCCGGTGAACAGGTGCCGGTCCCCGGCAGTCAGCCGGGCCACCTCCGCCCAGGCTTCGTACGCGGCGAGCAGCAGCGCGTGGCCGACGGGCACGGGGCGCGGGGTGGGGGCGCCGGTGAACAGCACGGCCGCGCCGCCCTGCTCGGCGGTGCGGCCGGGGGGCCGGCCGGGGCCGGGGCCGGGGTCATCGTCGGGGTCGAGCGTGCGCAGCCCCTTGCCCGCGCCGAGGCGGGCCTCGTCGGCGGGGCGGGCGATCAGCAGGTCCGGCGCGAGGGCGGCGAGCTGCCGCCTCCCGCCGCGCGGGTCGGCGACGTCGAGGACCGCGTAGACCCCGCCGGCCTTGAGCACGGCGAGCAGGGCCGTGACCAGCTCGCGCTGCCGGGGCAGGGCGAGGGCGACCAGGCCGTTCGCGGGCAGGCCCCCGTCGGCCAGGTGCCGGGACAGCCGGTCGGACTCCGCGTCGAGTACGGCGTACGGGACGGTCTCGTCCCCGGTGATGAGCGCGGGGGCCCGCGGGGTCCGGCGGGCCCACTCGACGAAGCGGTGCAGCACGGTGTCGGCGCCCTGGCGGGCGGCGTGGTCCGGCTGCGACGACTGCGGTGGCTGCGTCATTCCCCGATGATGCCACTGGGCGCCGACAGTGCCCGGAGACAGCGAAATTCCTTTGGCAAAACGTGAGTTGGCAACACAAGGGGGTGAGTCCGCGCGGATTCGTTGACCTGAAGTTTGGTTGAGGTTCTAGCGTGGAGCCATGGACATGGAAGTCACCGCCTGGCATTCACTGCACAGTGCGATCAACGCCCAGCAGGACCGCCGCCCGCTCTCCCGGGCGAGCCTGCGCCGGATCGCCGCGTTCGCCCGCCCGCACCGGCGCGGGCTGACCCTCTTCTTGTTGCTGAGCGTGGTGGGCGCGCTGCTGGCGGTGGCCACTCCCCTGCTGGCCAGCCGGATCGTCGACACCATCGTCGGGCACGGGGACGAGGGCGAGGTGGTCCGGCTGGCGCTGCTGATCGCGGCGATCGCGGTGGCCGAGGCGGGGCTGGGCCTGCTGACGCGCAAGCTGTCCGCCACCCTCGGCGAGGGGCTGATCCTCGATCTGCGCCGGGCGGTCTTCGACCACGTCCAGCGGATGCCGGTCGCCTTCTTCACCCGGACCCGGACGGGCGCGCTGGTCAGCCGGCTCAACAACGACGTGATCGGCGCCCAGCGGGCGTTCAGCAACACCCTCTCCGGGGTGGTCTCCAACGTCGTGACCCTGCTGCTGACGCTGGGCGTGATGCTCACCATCTCCTGGCAGATCACCCTGCTGGCGCTGGTGCTGCTGCCGGTGTTCGTGCTGCCGGCCCGGCGGATGGGCGCGCGGATGGCCGGGATGCAGCGGGAGGCGTCGGCGCTGAACGCGGCGATGGGCACGCAGATGACGGAACGGTTCTCCGCGCCCGGCGCGACCCTGGTGAAGCTGTTCGGGCGGCCCTCGGACGAGTCCGCCGAGTTCGCGGCCCGCGCGGCCCGGGTCCGCGACATCGGGATCCGTACCGCGATGGCCCAGTCGGCCTTCATCACCGCCCTGACCCTGGTCTCCGCGCTGGCCCTCGCCCTGGTGTACGGGCTGGGCGGGTACTTCGCCCTGCGCGGCACCCTGGAGGCCGGCTCCGTCGTCGCCCTCGCCCTGCTCCTGACCCGGCTGTACGCCCCGCTGACCGCGCTCGCCGGGGCCCGGGTCGAGGTGATGAGCGCCATGGTCAGCTTCGAGCGGGTCTTCGAGATCCTCGACCTGAAGCCGCTGATCGCCCAGAAGCCGGACGCCGTGGAGGTGCCCGAGGGCCCGGTGTCGGTGGAGTTCGACCGGGTCTCCTTCGGCTATCCCTCCGCCGACAAGGTCTCCCTCGCCTCCCTGGAGGAGGTGGCCGTGCTCGACGCCCGGGGCGGCAGCCGGGTGCTCCACGAGGTGTCCTTCCGCGCGGAGCCCGGCCAGATGATCGCCCTGGTCGGCTCCTCGGGCGCCGGCAAGTCGACCATCGCCCAGCTGCTGCCCCGGCTGTACGACGCCGACGCGGGCGCGGTCCGCCTGGGCGGCGTCGACGTACGGGACCTGACCGCCGACTCCATCCGCGACACCCTCGGCATGGTCACCCAGGACGGCCACCTCTTCCACGAGTCCGTACGCTCCAACCTGCTGCTGGCCCGGCCCGGGGCGGGCGAGGACGAGCTGTGGGAGGCCCTGCGCCGCTCGCGCCTGGACACCCTGGTCGCCTCCCTCCCGGACGGCCTGGACACCGTCGTCGGCGAGCGCGGCTACCGGCTGTCGGGCGGGGAGCGCCAGCGGCTCACCATCGCCCGGCTGCTGCTGGCCCGGCAGCGGGTGGTGATCCTCGACGAGGCCACCGCCCATCTGGACTCCACCTCGGAGGCGGCCGTGCAGGAGGCGCTGGCCGAGGCCCTCTCCGGCCGCACGGCCGTGGTGATCGCGCACCGGCTGTCCACCGTCCAGGCCGCCGACCTGATCCTCGTGGTGGAGGAGGGCCGGATCGTCGAACGCGGCACGCACCCCGCGCTGCTGGCGGCGGACGGCCGGTACGCCAAGCTGTACCGGACCCAGTTCGCCACGCGCGGCGCGCCCGCCGCCGGGTAGACCGGGCCGGTAGACCGCCGCCGGGCAGACCGGGGCCGGGCCGGCCGTCAGTCGTCCAGGAAGACGATCCGGCGGCCCTGCCCGGTGGAGCCCTGGGCGGTGGTGGCCGCGAAGCGCCCGGCGGGGACGGCGCGTTCGCGGCCCCAGGCCCGGATCTCCTCGATCTGCTCCGGGTTGTTGCGGCTGAGCGGGACCGTGTTGGAGAAGGTGTCCTCCACGAAGTCGGGCCGCATCAGCTCGGTTCCGCCGCCCAGGTAGACCTCGGCGCCGACGTCGTGCAGGGCGGCCTCGATGTCCGAGCCGGCGAAGCCGTCGGAGAGGTCCACGAGCCGGGCGAGCTGCTCGCGGCCGGGTTCGGCCCTCAGGTAGCGGCGGTAGTAGATGCCGATGATCTCCTCGCGGTCCCGGGCGTCGGGCAGGTCCACGAAGAAGAGTTCGTCGAAGCGGCCCTTGCGCAGCAGCTCCGGCGGCAGGCTGCGGACGTCGTTGGCGGTGGCCACGACGAAGGCGCGGGACTGCGACTCCTGGAGCCAGAAGAGGAACTGGCCGATGATGCGCTGCGGCACCCCGGTGCCGTCGTTCGCTCCGGCCAGCCCCTTCTCGATCTCGTCGATCCACAGCACGCAGGGGGCGACCCGGTCGGCGGTCTCCAGCGCCTCCCGGAAGCGGCCTTCGGACTCGCCGAGGTACTTGCCGTGGATGGAGCCCATGTCCAGCCGGTACAGCGGCAGCTGCCACTGGGCGGCGATGGCCTTCGCGGACAGCGACTTGCCACAGCCCGGTACGCCCACCAGCAGCACTCCGCGCGGCGGCCGCAGGTCGGTGGCGCGCAGGTCGGCCTGGAGGAGGCGGCCGCGCCGGCCCAGCCAGTCGCGGAGGTTGCTCAGGCCGCCGACCGCGTAGTCGGAGGCCTTCAGGGGCACCTTCTGCAGCCCGGTGAGGTCGTTGAAGATGCGGTCCTTGGACTGGGCCAGCAGCACCACGTCGCCTGCCTCCACGGAACCCTTGGCGGCGACGGTCGCCATCAGGTTGACGGCCTCCCCCTCGGTGACCCCGACGAGGAACCCGGCGGCGCGCCGGACGTCCTGCTCCTCCCAGGCGATGGGGATGTGGCCCCGGTGGTCGTCCAGGAAGGCGGACAGCGTCGCGTACATCTCGTCGGCGTCGGGCAGGTCGAGCTGGAGGGTCATCCCGAGCCGCTGGAGGCCGCTCCACACCGGGCTGTCGGTGATCAGGATGACGCTGCCCATGTTGGTGTCGGCGAGCCGGGCCAGTTCGGCGACGTGCCGGGCCAGCGAGGTGTCCGCGTCCAGGCCGTCGGGTTCGACGAGGACCAGGGTGGCGTTGGGGCGGGAAGTGAACTGGGAGGCCGCGTACTCCATGGCTCCGGTGAGGGAGCGGTCGTCCATCACGGCCGTGTTGGTGCGCAGGTCCCGCAGTCCGGTGGCCCGGGTGTAGATCCAGAAGGGCATGTTGCCGCGCCGGGCGTGGGTGGCGGCGGTGCGCACGAGGCGCAGCGCGCGCTGCTGCTCGATGGTGCGCAGGCAGATGACCGGCACCCGGGCGGAGATGTAGCTGTCGAGGTCGCGCCGGCATTCGGCGTAGGTGGGCATGGGTGGCGGTCTCCGGTCAGTCGGTGATGATGCGGCGGCGGGCGGGCGCCGCCGGGTCGTACGACCAGCCGTCGCCCGGAGGCCGGTCCGGGGCGGGGGCGCCGCCGGGGCCGGGGGCGGTCAGCGGGTTCTCGCGCAGGGTGCGCCGGCGGGCCTCGATCAGGCCCGGGTCCGCGCCGGCCCGCAGGCCGCCGTCCAGGGCGGCCTCCAGCTGCCGCTGGAACCCGGCGATGTGGCCCTCGACGAGTGCCCCGAGCCGTTCGCGCAGGTCCGCCGGCAGGGCCGGGTGCGCGGCGAGGGCGCGGACGGCGTCGAGGCCGGTGCGGGCCTGCGCGAGGGCGCGGCCGGCGTCGAACTCGTCGCCGGCGGCGTCCAGGGCCGCGGTCAGGGCGGCCGCCCAGCCGCGCAGGCGCCGGTCCAGGGCGTCCGTGAGCTGCCCGGAGAACCGGGCCCAGGTCTCGGGGTGGAATTCCTCCGGGTGCAGTACGGGCAGCCGGGCGGCGGCCTCGGCGGTGGCGGCGCCGCCGTCCGCGCCCCAGTCGCGCAGGAACCGCGTCCAGGTCTGGTAGGCGCCGCCGTGGCCCCACATTCCGTCCATGGTCAGGGCCGCTCCCGCCGGCTGCCCGGGCGGCGGACGAGCTGTTCGCCGGGCGGGAGCGGGGACCAGTCGGGCAGTCCCTGGACGATCCGGCGCAGCCGGGCGGTGGTGCGCTCCTCGACGGGCTCGGTGCCGGCCGCCCACAGCCGGCGGCGCCCGCCGGCGGCGGGTCCCGCGGCTCCTGGGGCCTCGGGCTCGGGCTGCGGGTCGGGGCTCTCCCGGGTTCCGGGGTCGGGGGTGCTCACGCGGGGTCGCCTCCCGGGGTGACGGTGCGGCCGGTGAAGGGGGAGTTGCCCTCGGTGGCGGTGGCCAGGGAGTCGATCAGCTCCCGCACCCGTTCTTCGACGGCGTCGGCGTCTAGGTACGCCTGGTTCCACGCCGACAGTTCGGCGCGGGTGGCGACCAGTTGGCGCAGGCTTTCGCCCTTGGCGTCGGCGAGGTACCGCTGCGCGGCCTCCTGGACCCGGCGGCACTGGCTCGCCAGGTTGTGGATGACCAGCCAGGCGACGCCGCCGACGACCAGCGCGGCCATCAGGGAGCCGACCGCACCGCCGCCCGCGCCGCCGATGAGCACGGCCACCAGGACCGCGACGACCGCCAGCGCCACCGGCTGGGCGTACTTGTATCCGAGCCCGGCGACGAAGGGGGCGGTGTGCCGGTCCCAGTGGTCGCCGAGGCCCTGCTGGAGCTCCGCCAGCGTGCTGAGGAAGGAGCCCTGCCAGGGCGGCAGGTGGAACTGCCGGCCGCCCGCCAGCGGGTAGGCGGCCCCGAAGCGGATCTGGACGTCCTGCGGTACGCCGGCCCGGTAGTCCCGGGAGAAGCCCTGGTGGGCGTGGTGGAACCAGTCCCGGCAGGCGGCGACGGCGAGCCGCCGGGTGTCCTGGGAGGTGCCGATGGCGGCCGGGTTGAGGGCGGCGGAGCTCTGGACGGTGAGGTAGTCGAGGGCTTCGTCGTACGAGGAGGAGTCGGCGTCGGTGGCCGTCCGGGCGCGGACGGTGTCCCCGTCGTGGGCGATCACCGCCTCCTGGTAGGCGAGGTCGCGGCGCAGCGGCAGCTCCTCGTTGTCGTACTCGGAGACGAGCCGGTCGAGGATGTCGTCGACGGCGTCCTCCAGGCGCCCCGAGGGGGCGGGTTCGGTGTTCATGACCGCCGTGTACTTGTCGAGGACCGCCTGCTGGCCCCGGGCAGCGGAGAGCACTCCGCCCAGCTGCGGCCACTGCGGGGACAGCGTGTGCAGGAAGGGGAACTCGGTGCCGGGCACGGGCGGGCACAGGCTGCGCAGTTCGGCTCCCCAGCGCTCGATCTGGACGTCCTGGGCGGCGGTGTCGGCGCCGAGCAGCGCCTGCCAGTCGTCGAGGGCGTCGCGCAGCAAGGCGCGGCCGACCGGGCCGAAGGCGCCCTGGGCCACGGACTCGAGGATGACGGCGAACTCGCGGCCGAGGGCGCGCGGGTCCTGGGCCAGCAGGTAGTGGCGCAGCCAGCGCGCGGATTCGGCGGGGCGGGCCTGGCGGCGCAGGACGAGCGCGAAGAACAGCGAGGTACGGGCCGGGGAGCGGCGGAAGGCCTCCTGCACGGCCCGTTCGCACAGGGCCGGGTCGTCGGCGGACCAGGCGGTGAGCGCGACCAGCGCGGGCGCGAGCCAGTAGCGGGGGGTCTGGAGCATCAGTTCGTCGCCGACGGTGCGGACGACGTCCTCGGAGACGAGGCCGAGGTCGAAGGCCTGGAGCATGCCGACGGCGGTGCGCCGTACCACCTTGTGGTGGCCGAAGTCGTGGTCGAGCTGGTCCTGGAGGACGCCGACGCGGGTCTCGGCGCGCTGGAGGGCGGCGACGAGCCGGGCCTGGGCGGCGAAGGCGAGGAACTCCTGGCGCAGCTGCTGGAGTTCGCCGCGGGCCTGGTTCTGCTGCGCTTCGACGTACTTGACCTGGGCGCCGACCTGGACGACCTGTTCGGAGACCCCGAGGACGAGTCTGTTGATCGCGGCCAGCTTGATGTGCAGGCCCGCGTCGACGCCGCTCATGCCGCGCCTCCGGAGCGCGGTCCGGTGGGTCTGACGACGGATCCGCCCGCCAGGACGGGCAGCAGCAGCCCGTCGGAGTACACCTCCACGTACGCGTAGCCCGGGTTGCGCACCAGCATCCGGGCGCCGCCGTAGGGGTCGGGAAGGGTGTCGCGGGGCGAGTAGTGCGTGACGATCGCGCCGAAGAGGTCGAGGACGTGGTCCACGTAGGGCGGGCCGAGGTGGCAGCGGGCGAGGAAGCCGACGGGCGCGCCCGGGTGTTCGCTCTCGTAGTGTTCCCGGATCCAGTCGGCGAGCCGCCGCCTCGCCGCGTCGTCGAGGCCGGCGTCGAAGCCGGAGACGGCGTCGAGCAGTTCCCGCGAACGGTCCTTCAGCCGGTCGGCGACCGGGCCCGCCGGGCGGCCGGCTCCGGCGGCCGCCGGTTCGGGGCCCAGGCCCGTGCCGGTGCCGGTGCCGCTGCCCGTGCCCGTCGCCCGCGGGTCCTGGGCGGGTCCGACGATCCTGCGCGGACGCTCGATGTACCCCATGGCCTCCCCCGATTTCATGAGTGGAGCACGCAGATTAGTGACGTTCCGTCAATCCTGCGACCCCAAAAGGGATTTGAGCCATAGCAGACCCGGAACCGCCCCCGATGCGACCGGATTCCGGCCAGTGGCCGCCCGGCGCGGCGGACCACACTGGGGCCATGGAGACGGTGTACGCCCTGCTCGTGGGCATCAACGAGTACCGCACCGGGATGCGCGCCGGTCTGCGCGGGTGTCTGAACGACGTGGCCGCGGCCCGCGCCGCGCTGGAGGCGGCCGCCCCGGGCCGGGTCCGCGCCCGCGTGCTCACGGACGGCGCGGCAACGGCCGCCGCCCTGGAGGAGGGGATCCTCGGCCACCTCGGGCAGGCCGGTCCCGGTGACACCGCCCTGCTGTGGTTCTCGGGGCACGGTACGCAGTACCCGGCGCTCACCCCGGACGAGCTGCTGATCGAGCCGACCGGCTGGTGCCAGGCGCTGGTCTGCGCGGACGAGCCGCTGCCGGACAAGCGGCTGGGCGTACTGCTGGACGGGGCGGCGGCGGGCGGGGCCCGGGTGGTGGCGGTTCTGGACTGCTGCTTCTCGGGCGGGGCCAGCCGAGAGGGATGGGCCTCGCGGATGCTGCCGCCGCTGCCGTCGTGGCGGCCGTCGCCGTCCGTCGGCGCGCGGGACGTGACCGGGCCGGGCCGGCAGGTGGGCCATGTGCTGCTGGCGGCGAGCCGCAGCGGCCAGCCCGCGTTCGAACGTCCCGTGGAGGGCCCCGACGGGCCGGTCGTCCAGGGCGTGTTCTCGTACGCCCTGACCCGCGCGCTGCGGGCCGCGCCGTGGGCCGACGTCCGGGAGCTGCTCGCGGGGGCGGAGGCGACGGTCCGGCGGCTGGTGGCCGGGCAGCAGCCGGTGCTGTTCCCGGCCGAGCCGGGCGGGCCCGCGGACCGGCCGCTGCTGGGCGGTGAGTACCAGGGGCTCGCCGTGGACCCGCCGCGCCGGGGTCCGAGCCCGTACCTGCTGCGGGAGGGCCCGGAGGGCTGGGAGGTCGACTGCGGGCGGGTGCACGGCCTGACCGGCGGCGCCGGTACGGAGTTCACGGCGGCGGGCGGCGGTCTCGTACGGGCCGCGGCGGTCCGGGCGGACCGGACCCTGGTCGTTCCCGACGGCTGGACGCCGGAGCCGGGGTCGGTGCACGCGGTGTCCCTGTCGGCGCTGGCCCTGCCCCCGGCGGCGGTGGTCCTCGACGGGGAGCGGATCCCGCTGCCCGCCTCCCCGCTGCTGCGCGAGGTGGCGGCCGGCTCGGCGGAGGAGGAGTCGGCCGGGCTGCTGCTGCGGGTGGAGGTGCGCGGGGCGCGGGCACGGGTGCTGCGCCGCGACGGGTCCCCGTACGTGCCGCCGCTGCCGCTCGCCACGGACGCGGACGCGGTGCGGCTCGGGGACTGCCTGACCCGGCTGGTGCACTGGCACCGGATCCGCGACCTCGGCTCGGGGCTGTCCCCGCTCAGCGGGCACGTCAAGGTGGAGGTGCTGCCCGGTGAGGCCGGCGACGGCGAGCCCCTGCGGCCCGACGGCAACGGGGAGGTCGTCCTCGCGTACGACGGCACCCGCGAGCCGTGGGTCACCGTGCGGCTGCGCAACACCGGCCCCCGGCCGCTGTGGTGCGTGCTGGTCAACCTGGACGACCGCTTCGGCGCGGACACCTCCCTCTTCCCGGGGGAGTTCATCGGCCCCGGCATGACCGGCCACGCCCTCGACGGGCAGCCGCTGCGGCTGGTACTGCCCGCCTCCCGGCCGGTGCGCCCGGGCGCCTCCGTACGGGACTGGCTGACGCTGGTGGTGGCCGAGGGGGAGCTGAACACGGTGCCGTTCCACCTGAGCCGCTGGGAGCCGGACGCCGCACGCACCGGCGCGCCCCGGCGCGCGCCGGCCGACGGGCTGCTGCGGCTGGGGCTTCCCCCGGGGGACCGGGACCTGCTCCCGGCGGGCACCCACGGCCCCGGCCGGTGGGCGGCGAGCACCCTCGCCCTGCGCACGGTGGTTCCGTAACGGTCCTTCACTGCCCCAGGTGGGTGAAGCCGGCCCAGGCGGTGAGGTCGTCCGGGTCGAGGTGCGGCAGGCGGGCGGCGAGCGCGGGCGGCAGCCCGTCGGGGACGGCCCGGTCCGGGTCCAGCATCCACAGCTGGGCCCGGCGCAGCGCCCGGGCGGGCGGCTCCTGTTCGCGGCGCAGGTAGTGGTGGGTCAGGAACATCAGTACGGAGGTCGCGTCGTCCGGGACCGGCCACAGCGAGCCGATGACCGACCGGCTGCCCGCCACGAGGAAGGCGGACGACAGGCTGTAGGCCTCGTTGAGGCCCCGTCCGGAGACCTGGCTGCGGCAGGCGGCGAGCACGACGAGCCCGAGCGGCCCGTGGGCGGCGCCGGCCAGCTCTTCGGCCGTGAGGACGCCTCCCTTGAGGGCGAGGTAGGAGCTGCGGGGCCGGTTCTCCTCGACCGTGCCGTGGCAGGCGAGGTGCAGGACGGCGCCGCCGTCGGCGCGTTCGCGCAGCCAGCGGGCGACCTCCTCGGGCGTGCCGTCGCCGGAGCGCAGGCCCAGGCGGTCGCCGTCGGGGTAGAAGGCGCGCCGGACGGCGTCGGCCTCCTCCCCCGCGTACGGCAGGTCGCCGGTGGGGTCGCCGACGACCAGCGCGGTGCCGGTGTGCGGGGACACCGGGCGGGCGGCGACCTCGCAGAGCAGGCGCGCGGAGGCCGCGTACGAGATCTCCGCGTCCTGGAGGGCGTACCGGCGGCCCCTGCTCCCGTCGGCGAACGCCGCGTGCCAGGGGACGAGGCCGAGGGCGCCCATCGGTACGAGGACCAGCCGGGGCACCCGGCCCGGCCGGTCGGGGACGTCGAACGTGCCCAGCAGCGGCCGCAGCGCGGCCCGCCAGGCCCAGGAGCACAGCCGGTCCAGCCGCTCGCGCAGCGGCGGGGCCGGGGCGGGGCGGGCGGGGTGGTGACCGGGGACGGGTTCGATGTCCCGGGGTGCCGTGCCCCGGCCGGGGGTGTACTCGCGCAGGGGGCCGGCGTCCGCCCGCAGGCCGGGCAGCGGCACCTCGTGGACGTCCCCGCGGCTGGTGACGACGACGGCGGTGCCGGGGTTGTGGGCAGTGGCGGCCACCAGGTAGACGAGGGCGTCCTTGTCCTGGGCGCGCAGGGCCGCGCCGATCTCCTCGGGGGTGGGCGGGTCGAGCAGCCGGACGCGGGCTTCGGTGAGGGCGAGCACCACCCGGCGGCGCAGTTCGCCCGGCGCGGCGTCGGGGTCGGCCGCGGCGCCGGAAGCGCGCCATTCGGCGGCGAGGGCGTCCCGGCCGGCGGCGGTGAGGAGTTCGGGGACGGAGCGGCTGGTGGTGGCGGCGTGCAGGACCAGCCCGCGGCAGGCGTCGAGGGCCTGGAGGGCGTCCTGCGGGGCCCGGTCGGCGACGCACCAGCCGAGGACCTCCTCGGAGAGGCCGGTGGCGAGCCGGGCGGCCTCGGCGGCGTCCTGGGTGCCGGACTGGAACAGCGCGGAGCACGCGAAGCCGCGCATGGCCTCCAGGCCGAGTCGGCGCCCGCGTTCGCGGTCGCGGCGGGCCAGTCCCGAGCGGACCCTGTAGGCCTGCGCCAGGGCGTGGGCCGAGACTGCCCACAGCCGGTGCTCGGGGCCACCCATCGCCTCGACGGCCCCTTCCAGGAGGCTGATGGCCCGCTCCAGGTCGCGGGCACGCTGCGGGGAGCGCACCTGTTCCTCGGCCAGGACCAGGGTGCAGTACGTGGCGCCGACGTCGGACGTGTAGCGGATCCAGGTCTCGCCGCCCGGCTCGCTGAGCCGGACGGCTTCCTCACCGATGCCGAGGGTCTCCCGGATCCGGGGCAGGTCGGCCGCGACGAGGGCATCCTGCTTCCAGGCCAGGGCCAGGCCACCGATCACCGCGGCCCGGTGCCCGCGGGGCAGTTTGGCTGCCAGGCGCCGCAGTTCGCGCACCGATGGCCGCCCGGCGGGGACCGGCAGGAGGGGGACTTCGAGCCGGGCCGCGAAGTTGTTGCGGGACATCCGGGCGGTCTCCAGGACGGCCCAGGCCTCGATCCAGCCGGGGTCGTCGGCCTCCACCCCGGCGACGTCCCGGACCACCTCCGCCAGGTGGCCGTCCGCCCCGGCCAGGTCGCCCCGCTTGACGGCGACGCCCACCCGCGCCGCCGCCTGCTGGAGCCGCAGCAGGCGGTCCACCTGCGGGGTCAGCTTCAGGGCGGAGCGCAGCCGCTCCCAGTCGGCCTGGTCGGGGACCACCCCGCTGGTGATCCCGTGCAGTTGTGCGAGCATGCCCGAGGCGCTGGTGGCGCCGTACGTCAGCCAGGGACTGTCGTTGCCCGCGCGGGCGGCCTCCGTGAAGTACTCGACCGCCTCGGCGAGCCGGGCGGCGTTGTCGTTCAGCATGCCCTGGGCGAGGCGGTAGTTGCCCAGGACCGCGTACCCGTGGCCGCGCCACGCGGGGTCCTCGTCCGCGTACGCGCGGACGAATCCGGTCAGTTCGGCGTCGCGCTCGGGGCCGATCCGCTCGCCGCCGGGGTCCAGGACCACCATGTTCAGCAGGAGGTGCACAGCGCGCTCGGCGCGCTCGGGGCCGGGTGCCGTCGCCCGCCACAGATCGAACAGCTCCGAGAAGCGGAGCTCCCAGGCTCCCCGGGCGGGTGAGCCCTCCCCGTACAGGATCTCGTCGAAGGTGAAGTCGGGGGAGGCGCCGTTCCCGTAGCGCTCGCGGAAGTCCCGGTAGATGCGCGCGATCTCCTCGGCCGTGAGGGTGTCGGACCGGCCCCTCCCCTGGCGGTTGCGCGCTTCGGAAACCATCAGGAGGAGCATGTCGCGTACCTCGGAGGAGAGTTCGTCCGCCCCTTCCAGGGCCAGCAGGCCGGCGCTTTCCATCACGTCCAGCCGTGCCGGGTCCTGGTCCGTCTCGTAGCGCAGGTGCTGGGCGGTCGCCAGCGACAGGGCGGCGAGCGTGACCTTCCCCTCGGCGGGTTCCCACCGGTCCACGGCGCGGGTCAGCAGGGCGATGGCGAGGTCGAGCGCCGCGGGGTCGAGCCCCTGCTGCACGCGGGTGAAGAGGAACCGGCCGAACCGGTCGAGGTAGAACCAGGGCAGCGCGTCGATCTCCGCCCCGGTGGTCAGCAGTGCGGTCAGCTCGGCGGCGGCCCGGTCTCCCTCCGCCTGCTCGGCCCAGGTCGCGGCTATCGCGGCGCGGGCGAAGGTCACCCGCAGCCGTGCCTCCCGTTCCCAGGAGGGGTGGCCACCCGCCTCGGCCAGCGCGCGCAGGGTCTCGTCGCGGGCCTCCTCCAGCAGGGCGCGGTCGGCCGCGTGGTAGCCGTGGAAGGTGAGGGACGCCCCGCGGGACAGGCGGACCAGCGGCAGGTCCCGTCCCCGGTCGCCGGCGGCCAGGACCCGGCCGTAGTGGTCGGCGGAGCGGACGTAGGACACGGTGTCGCCGGTGCGCAGGCCGTGCTGCTGCCAGAGGTAGCCGAGGGCCTCCAGGAGGTCGGCGTCCTGGCCGTCGGTGTCGTCGAGGGCCTCCTGGCCCAGGCGCAGGGCCTCGTCGAGGAGGCCGGGGTCGTCGGCGCCGTCCGTGATCCGGACTTTGGTGATGCAGGCCAGGATCCGGCGGGCGTGCACGGCGCGCAGTGACGAACGCTGCGCGTCGGGGAGTTCGGCCAGGCCCCGTGCGAGCAGGTCCTGGACCTGGAGGGCCAGTTCCGGGGCGGGCCGCTCGTCGTACCGCAGGGCGAGGAGGTGCCCGTACATGACCCGCCGCACCGGCCAGGACGGGCCTTCGGCCGGGGCGCGGAAGGCGTGGGCGAAGGCCTCGGCGGCGAGGTCGAGGTCCTCGGGGTCGGCCTCCTGCTCGTAGAGCCGGTAGCTCAGCTCCCCGGCCCGCCCGCACAGTTCGCGGGCCTCGTCGGTGCCCGCCCGGACGGCGGCGAGTGCTGCCATGGCCTCGTCGCGGGCGGTTCTCAGCTCGGCGGTGTGCACGGGTGCCTCCGGGGGCTCAGGGCGCGAGGCGGGCGTGGTAGGGCAGGAGGACCTGGTCGAGCCAGCGGCGGCCCGGCTCGGTGGCGAAGTCCACGGGGTCCTCGCCGGTGGGGGCGAGTACGGCGGGCGGGCAGCGGTCGCCGAACAGGACGAGGGCCCGCTCGCCCGGCTCCCGTTTGGAGGACCACAGGAACCCCTGCGCCCACGGGTCGGTGTGGCGGCGTATCCAGTGCGCCCAGTCGCGGGTGTACGGGTAGTCGCGGGCCTCCGCCTGGACGAGCCAGCTGTCCTGGTGGACGGCGGCCAGGTCCTGTCCGGTGACCAGCGCGACCACGTCGAGGGACTCCGTCAGGCGCAGCGGCGACAGCCGGCGGCCGGTGACCGCCACCCGGGGTACCAGCCGGGCCGCGCCCGAGGGGTCGAAGGGCAGCGAGTGCAGGACGCTCTCGCTGACGGCTGCCTGCGGGGTGAGTCCGGCGTACAGGTAGCCGTACCGGTCGCAGGAGGTGGAGTCGAAGCGGCCGCCCCCGTACAGGCAGTGGGCGGGGACGGGGTTGAAGGCGTCGCCGGGGCGGCGGGCCGAGTGCACCCGGTACAGCGGGGTGCCGGCGGCGAGGGTCACCTTGGCGGGGGCGCCGGCCGGCTCGGCGGGCGGCCGGTAGTTGGGCACGGGCTACTCCCCTTCGGCGAGGAACTCGGCGGCGGCGACGAGCCGTCGCTCGTCGGGGGTGTCGAGCAGGGTGACGGGTGCCGGGCCGAGCCAGGCGTTCGGGGAGAGCCACCAGTCGGCGGCGCCCCAGGGGTCGTCGTCCGCACCCAGCCGCGCGTTGACCTCGGCGACGGTCGGGCGGACGCGCCCGTCCGGGGTGAACTGGAAGGCGGGCAGCCGGATCAGGCCGCCGGGCGCGCGCAGCCGGATCAGGCCGGGGGCGTAGGGGTCGGGGCCGTGCTCCAGGACTTCGGCGTCGCCGAGGGCGGGGGCGGCGAGGAGGCGGTCGCGGACCTCGCCGAGGACCGGTCCGACCATGCGGTGGCCGTCGAGGACGAGGACGGCCAGGTCGTCGGCGGTGTAGCCGAGGTGGCCGGCGGCGGGCGCCTCGGGGGCGGCGGTGAGCCGGCTCTCGCCGGGGAACCGGTCGGGCAGCCGCTCCCCCAGCAGCCGGGCGGCGAGCAGCGCGGCGCGCCGGGCGCCTTCGCCGGGTGCCGTGCGCAACGCGGTGAGCAGGAGCGCGAGTCGCCGCAGGGAGGCGGGGTCCAGGCGGGAGCGCAGCTCGTCCCAGTCGGCGGCCGCGGCGGCCAGCCGGGCGTAGGGGTCGGTCATGAGGGGTGCCCGTCCGGTTGGGTGAGCAACTCCTCGATCAGGTCGGCGCGTTCGGGGCGGCGTACCAGGAGGTGGACGTCCCGGTCGCCGCCCCGGGCGAGTTCGGCCTCGACGGCGGCCCAGACGGCGGCGAGGCTGTCCTCGGGGGCGAGGCCGCCGCGGCCGGCACCCAGCAGGGGCAGGCAGACGGAGGTCCGGGCGGGGCCGCCGGCCAGCAGGGCGAAGACGCGGGTGACGGCCCGGGTGACGTCGGCCGGCAGGACGTCGTAGTCGTTGGTGCCGGGACGGGGCGCGGCCACCGCGGCGTGGTGGATGTGGCGGATGCCCTGTGCTTCGAGGGCTCCGGCGCCGGTGACGGCGACCGTGCCGGGTGCCACCGGGAGGCCGTGCGGGGCGTACCGGTCGGTCCAGGCGCGCAGTTCGTCCCGGATGCGGTCCTCGACGACGCGGCCGGCCGGGTCCCGTACGGCGCCCGCGCGGCGCAGGGAGGCGGCGACGGAGGACTTGTACGGCTCGGGGAGGGCGAAGTGGGTGTTGGACGGGGAGACCACCGCGTCGACGTCGCGCAGCAGGTCGACGGGGTGCACGTGCAGGGTCAGCGTGTGCTCGCGGCCGCCGGTCCGGACGGTGATCCGGCGGTGGCTGGGGGGCAGTTGACGGGCCGGGCCGCGGGACGCGGGCGGGTCTTCGGCGCCGTCCGGGGGTAAGTGGCCGGCGGCGGCGCGGCGGACGAGCTGCTCGGCCACCTGTCCGAGCACCATCAGCTCCTGGTGCTTGCGGAAGCGCTCCACACTGACGCCGTACACCTGGGCGGCGCGTCTGCGCCGGTCGGCGGGGGGCCAGTCCCGGGTGCCGCGCGCGAGGCCGAGGCTGTACTCGGCGGCCTCCTGGAGGGTGCCCCCGCCCATGGCGGCGACGGCGGTGCGCAACAGCCGCTCGACGGCGGGGAAGTGCGGCTCTCCGGGGCCCCCCGCCCCCGGACCGGCCGACATGCCGGTGAGCAACGGGAGCCTGAGCTCACGCAGTCGGACGATCCCGGCCCGCCGCACTTCCCTCACCTCCGCGAGGACCTCCCCGTAGTCCGGCAGTTGTGTGGGCGACGACATGGCGGAAGGATCGCACCGCCCGCGCGCCCGGACAAGCCGGAGCCGGCCCTCTTCTCCCATGGTGCGGGGGCGGGCCGGTCGGGACCCGGGCGTCCGCCGGGCGCGGCGGGTCGGTTCCGGGGCGGATCCGGGGCGGGCCCCGGGAGATGCTTCAGGGGGCCGTCCGGGGGGACTTCGAGGGGACGTCGGAGGGGATTCGAGGGGACGCCGGAGGGGCTTCAGGGGGCGAGCACGTCGAGTTCCTCCAGGGCGCCGAGGGCGATCCGCCGGGTCAGGGCCTCGGCGGCGGCCGCGTCGCCCTCGCGTACCGCTTCGGCGACCCGTACGTGCAGGGTGACGGCGGCCGGGTCGGGGTCGTGGAACATCACGGCGTGCTGGGTGCGGCCGGTGAGGACCTCGGCGACGACGTCGCCGAGCCGGGCGAACATCTCGTTGCCGGAGGCGTCGAGGACGGTCCGGTGGAAGGCGACGTCGTGGTGGAGGTAGCCCTCCAGCTGGTGGCCGCGGGAGGTGCGGACCATGCCGAGGGCCGCCTCGGTGAGCCGCGCGCACTGCTCGGGGGTGGCGCGGGAGGCCGCGAGTGCGGCGGCGACGGGTTCGACGGCGGAGCGCAGCACGGTCAGGGAGCGCAGCTGGCGGGGGCGGTCGGTGCCGGCGAGCCGCCAGCGGATGACGCGCGGGTCGTAGACGTTCCACTCCTCGGCGGGGCGGACGGTGACCCCGACCCGGCGGCGGGACTCGACGAGCTGCATCGACTCCAGGACGCGGACCACCTCGCGGACGACGGTGCGGGAGGCGTCGAAGCGCGCGGCGATCTCGTCCGTGCGCAGGACGCTGCCGGGCGGGTGCTCCCCCGCCGTGATCGCGAGGCCGAGGGTGTCCAGCACCTGGGAGTGGAGTCCTGGGCCCGGACTGCCTTCGGTGGTCATGGCGTAAGCGTACGGTGACGCCCCGAGCGGCAAAAGATGTGACGTTTTCCCGCCCGACCCTTGAATAAGTACTACTTAATAGGTTTCAGTGGTGCTCCCAGCAACGAGGACAGCGAGGTACGACGTGAGCTCCCAGCGCGTCATTGTGGTGATGGGCGTCGCCGGCACCGGCAAGACGACCGTGGGGCGGCTGCTCGCGCAGGCGCTCGGCCTCCCGTACGCGGAGGGCGACGCCTTCCATCCGGCGGCCAACGTGGCCAAGATGTCGGCCGGCACCCCGCTGGACGACGCCGACCGCCGGCCCTGGCTGGACGCCATCGGCGAGTGGATCCGCACCCGGGCCGCGCCGCAGGGCGGCGTGGTCGCCGCCTCCTGCCTCAAGCGCTCCTACCGCGACCGGCTGCGCGCGGCCGCCCCGGACGCCGTGTTCGTCCACCTCACGGGCGAGAGGCGGCTCATCGAGCAGCGGATGGCTGACCGCCGGGGCCATTTCATGCCCGCCTCCCTGCTGGACTCCCAGTTCGCCGTGCTCGAACCGCTCCGGGCGGACGAGCGCGGGATCGCCGTCGACGTCGCCGGCACGCCCGAGGAGATCACCGAACGGGCGCTGGCCGCCCTCCGAACGTTCGAGAGTTGAGGAACCCCACCGTGACCGGTCTCAGCGTCGAGACTCTGGCGGCGGCCGCCCCCGGACCCATCACCTCGGCCGGCGGCGCCCAGCTGGGCGTCGCCGTCATCGCGGGCATCGCCGTCATCGTCCTGCTCATCACCCGCCTCAAGATGCACGCCTTCCTGGCCCTGACGGTCGGTTCGCTGGCCCTCGGATCCTTCGCGGGCGCCCCGCCGGCCAAGACGGTCGCCAGTTTCACCGCGGGCCTCGGCTCCACGGTCGCGGGCGTCGGCGTGCTCATCGCGCTCGGCGCGGTGCTCGGCAGGCTCCTGGCGGACTCGGGCGGGGCCGACGAGATCGTGGACACCATCCTGGCCCGCGCGAAGGGGCGGGCGATGCCGTGGGCGATGGTGCTGATCGCCTCCGTGATCGGGCTCCCGCTCTTCTTCGAGGTCGGCATCGTGCTGCTGATCCCGGTGGTGCTGCTGGTCGCCCGGCGCGGCGGCTACTCCCTGATGCGGATCGGCGTGCCCGCGCTGGCCGGCCTGTCGGTGATGCACGGGCTGATCCCGCCGCACCCCGGCCCGCTGGTCGCCATCGACGCGCTCCACGCCGACCTGGGCGTCACCCTCGCCCTCGGGGTGCTCGTCGCGATCCCCACGGTGGTCATCGCCGGCCCGCTGTTCTCCCGGTACGCGGCGCGCTGGGTGGACCTCCCGGCGCCGGAGCCCGTCGTCCCCGAGCGCCCGCCGGCGGAGCCCGCGCACCGCCCCCGGTTCGGGGCGACGGTCTTCACGGTGCTGCTGCCGGTGGCTCTGATGCTGGTCAAGGCGCTGGTCGACATCGTTGTCGACGACCCGGCCGACACCGTGCAGAAGGCCGCCGACGTCGTCGGCTCCCCGCTGATCGCCCTGCTCGCCGCCGTCCTGGTCGGCATGTTCACCCTCGGCCGGGCCGCCGGGTTCACCCGGGAGCGGCTGTCGTCCACGGTGGAGAAGTCCCTCGCCCCGATCGCGGGGATCCTGCTGATCGTGGGCGCGGGCGGCGGTTTCAAGCAGACGCTGATCGACGTGGGGGTGGGCCGGATGATCCTGGACGTCTCCAAGGACTGGTCCGTTCCGGCCCTGCTGCTGGCCTGGCTGATCGCCGTCGCCATCCGGCTGGCGACGGGCTCGGCGACGGTCGCCACCATCTCGGCGGCCGGCCTGGTGGCACCGCTGGCGGCGGGCACGTCCACGACGGAGACCGCGCTGCTGGTCCTGGCGATCGGGGCGGGCTCGCTGTTCTTCAGCCACGTCAACGACGCCGGGTTCTGGCTGGTCAAGGAGTACTTCGGGATGAGCGTCGGACAGACCCTCAAGACCTGGTCGGTGATGGAGACCCTCATCTCCGTCACGGGCCTGGGCTTCGTCCTGCTGCTGTCGCTGGTCCTCTGACCCGTCCGGCGGTCGCCGCGGGGCTCACCGGCGCCGGACGTGCGGGCCCTCCAGCTGCGCCGCCGCGAGGGCGAGCCCGGCCGCGGCGCGGGCGCAGCGGTCGGCGAGGGCGACGACCTCGGCGCGGTACGCGTCGGCCTCCTGGCCGCGCCATTCCAGGGCGGCCGCCCCCGCCCGCAGCCGCCGGGCGTGGGAGCGCAGGGCGGCGGAGTGGGTGCGCAGGCCGTCCGCCGGGGCGGGGCGGCTCGGCAGGGGGCAGTCGCTCACGGTCTCCTCCAGGGGTTCGCGGCCGCGGGCGCGGGCGCCGCCGGGCCGGGGCTGCGGGCGCAGAAGGCCCGCAGGGCGGCGCCGAGGCCCACCAGGGGTTCGGCGGTGACGGCCCGGCCGGTGGCCACCTGCCAGCCCGCGTGGTCGTTGAAGGGGTTCTCGTCGGTCAGGGCGTGCCAGGCCAGGATGTCCGCGAACGCCGGCGCCAGCAGGGCGAAGGCCCGTGCGGCGCCCCGTTCGCGCAGCAGGGTGCGGAAGGCGCGGGCCGCGTCGGCCTGCCGGTCCTCGGCGACCGCCCGCAGCACGGCGGCGCAGTCCGGGTCCGCCAGCAGTCCGGGTCGGTCCGCGGCCGCCGCGCGGATCCGCCCCTTGAGCCCGCAGACGGCGGTGCTGACGGCGAGGCTCTCGCGGCCGCCCAGGATCCCGGCCAGCCAGCCGGCCCGGGCCAGCCCCCGGCCGCGCGGGGCCCAGCCGAGCCCGGCCGGGTCGGTGAGGGTGCGCAGCAGGGTGCGCCAGGCCCGGCGCCGGCTCCCGCCGCGCCCCACGAGGGCCCCTGCCGTCAGCCGGGGCCCGAGGGCCAGTCCGGAGGCGTACCGGGCGGCCTCGCCCACGGCGTCGGCGGCCTCGGCCAGGTCCCGGCACAGGGCGTCGAGCGTGTCGGCGTCCGGATCGGTGGCCAGGGCGGTCGCGGCGTCGGACATGGGTTCCTCGCGGGGGCTGCGTACGGTGACTTGGGGCTCACCGTACGTCCGCGCCGCGAGCGGCGCGCGCGGGAGCGGGCGCGAACGCGGCCTCGCGGAAGGCCGCGCGCGAGGGGCCCGCGCCGTCGCTCCCGGGGCCGGGGACGAGGAGCGCCCAGCGGCTCTGGCGGGGGGAGATCCACACGGCCGGGCCGGAGCCGGACGGGGGGTGGTGGGTCCAGACCCCGGCGGGTGCGGGGTGCCAGAGCAGGCCGCGCGAGGGGGTGAGTTCGCCGGTGCGGATCCGCAGGGACTCGGCGGTCCAGGCGCGGGGGACGGGCCGGTCGGCGGTGTCGGCGGTGGAGAGCAGGTGGCGCAGGAACCGGGCGAGGTCCGCCGGGCAGGTGCGGAGGGTGGAGCCGGCGAAGCGGGTGCGGGTCATGCCGAGGGGCTGCCAGACCAGGGTGCGCGCGCTGTCGGCCAGCGGGGTGCCGGCGAGGTGTTCGGCGAGGCGGGTGAGGGCGGCGAGGGGGTCCGGGCCGTCGCCCCGGGTGAGCAGGTGGTGGGCGGTGGTGCCGCCGGGGAGTCCCGCCGAGGCGGCCGCCCCGTAGGCGGTGAGGGGGGTGTGCAGGGTCAGCTCGCCCCGGGTGACGAGTCCGCCGAGGACGGGCCAGAGCGCGAGCAGCGGGGTCAGGGCCCCGGCGTCGAGGGGGACGTCCCAGTCCTCGTCGGGGGTGCCGGGGCGGGAGGCGTGGACGGCGTCCGCCGATCCCACCGCCCAGAGCGCGGCCGGCCCGGCGGCCCGCGCGAGTGCCTCGATCTGCGGCGTCATGGTCCGCCACGCTACGTCGCCCCGCCGGGCGGCCCGGGCACGCCGGCCGGGATGTCCCGGTGGAGTCGCCGCCCGCCACCCGATTGCCGGGCGGCGGGCGGGACACCCCCTACTCCTTGTCGGGGCGGTCGGTCACCCGGAGGGTGTTGACCAGGGGCTTGCCGGAGCCGTTGTGCGTGACGAAGCGGAGGTTGAGCACCCCGTCCGTGACCTTGACCGTGTAGGTCCTGGTCAGGGCGGTGTAGGTGCCCGCCTCCAGGGAGATGTCCAGGGAGGGCAGGATCTGGTTCCCCTCGGCGAGGACGTCGAAGACGCGCGTGTCGGGCCGGGTGCCGGAGAGCTCGGCGAAGCCCAGCTCCACGGTGTAGGTGCCGTTCGGGACGTCGTCGAAGCGGTACTCGTACATGCCCTCGCGGGCGCTGCGGAAGAGCCGCTGCTCATCGGTGCCGGCGATGGTGCGGCCGGTGGAGCGGACGGAGGAGTTGCCCTGGTAGCCGTACGAGCCGGCGGTGTACTTGCGGTCCGGGGACCAGGCGTCGCCCGCCGCGTCCGTACCCGCCCGGTCGGCGCCGGCGTCCACGGCGGTCTGGTAGCGCGGTACGACGATCTTGACGGGGACGGTGAGCACGGGTGCGCGGCCGCTGGCCGAGGTGATCCGCAGCCCGGTGCTGAGCACCGTGCCCGGGGCCAGCCCGGCGGTGTCCACCGTCAGGGCGAGCGGGGCCCTGCCGCCGGTCGGGAGGTCCCCCGCCACCGGGGCGAGCGTCAGCCAGGGCGCGTCCTCGGCGGCCGTGTAGGCGGTGGTGAGGCCGGGGTTGGTGAGCTCCAGGGTGCGGGTGCGCCGCTGGTCGGCGGGGAGGACCAGCTCCACGGCCGGCGCGGCGGCGGTGACCCGGCCGGTGCGCAGCGGCCGGCTGACCGCGGTGACGTCGGCCGGCTTGACGTCGGCGGTGGTGGTGGCGGTCTCGTAGGAGGGCGCGGTCAGGGTGACCGTACGGGCGCCCGAGGGGCTCTGGACCACGTACCCGCCGTCGGCGGCGGTGGTGGCGGAGACGGCCGAGTCGCCGCTGCCGACGGTCACGGTGGCGCCGGGGACGCCGCCCCCGTCGTTGGCGTCGAGCACCCGGCCGGTGACGACGCCGCTGCGGGTGGTGCGGAAGCCGATGGAGAGGCCGTCGGTGATGGCGGGGGTGTTGAAGGAGTACCTGAAGGCGTCGGTGCCTGCCGGGTTCTCCACGCCGACGGTGGCGGAGGAGCCGCCCTTGAGGCCGGTGCCTCCGGTCCCCTTGTACGAGTAGGTGATGTTGCCGTCCTCACCGATGGCCGCCGAGAACGAGAAGGTGTCGGCCTGCGCGGACCAGTGGGCGACCTGGCGCCACTCGATCACGTAACTGCGGTGCGGGGCGGTCCCGGTGACGGCGGTGAAGACGCCGGATCCGCTGTCGGCGGCGCCTACGACGAGGTCGTCCCAGAAGGGGTAGAGGGCCGCGTTGGGGGTGGCGGCGCTCGGGATGTCGCCGTTGACGTCGCCGGTGTGGTTGCCGCCGAGGCTGACCGTGCCGTTGGTTCCGATCCAGGCCTGCGCGTACGTCTTGCCGTACAGCGGCAGCGGGAAGGGCAGGTCGACGCGCTCGGTGGTGTTGTCGCCGGTCAGGGCGAGCCGGCGGTCACCGGCGGAGTACGGGCGGCCGCCGCCCGCGGCGCAGGCGTAGCCGTAGCCGTCGGTCCGCTCGGGGAGGGCGACGGTGACGGTGGTGTCCGCGGCCACGGTGGCCTTGGCCGTGCCGGTGGTGAGGCAGCGGGCGGGGTGGGTGGCGTTCACGTCGTAGGTGCCGTGCGGCAGGGTGACCTCGAAGCGGCCCTGGGCGTCGGTGGTGGCGGTCACGGGGGTGTCCGCGATGGTGACGGCCGCTCCGGCGGCGGGCCCGGCGGGCGAGGTGACGGTGCCGGTGAGCCGGGCACTGGCCGCCCGGGTCAGGGTGAGGTCGGCGGTGGCGGTGGCCTGCTCGGTGACGGTCGCGGTGGTGCCGCGCTGTCCGTAGCCGAACTTCGAGGCGGTGAGCTCGTACGCGCCGGTGGACAGGACGCCGAAGCGGTAGGTCCCGTCGGCGGTGGTGGTGGCGGTCCGGTCGATCGGCCCGTGCGCGGTGACCTTGACGCCCGCGACGGGGGCGCCGGCGTCGTCGCGGACGGTGCCGGCGAGCGCGCCGACCGCGCCGCGCGGGGCGGAGTTCACCGCGGCCAGGGCGTCGAGCCGGCCCTCGCCGAAGACGTTGTTGTCGGCGGCGGTGCCGCCGCACTGGCCGTCGTCCGTGTCCTGGGCGGTGCCGTCCAGCAGGGCTTCCGTCTGCGCCACGTCACCGGCGAGGGAGGGCGCGGCCGACCAGAGCAGGGCCACCGTGGCGGCGGTGTGCGGTGAGGCCATGGAGGTGCCGGAGAAGGAGGAGTACTCGCCGCCGGGGACGGAGGAGCGGACGTTCACGCCGGGGGCGGCGATGTTCGGCTTGACGATGCCGCCGGGGCCGGCGCCGCGGGAGGAGAAGGAGGCGATGGCGCCGTCGCTGCCGAAGGCGCCGGAGCTGTAGGAGCGCGCGTAGTCGCCGGGCGAGCCGCTGGTGCCGCAGCCGGGGCCGGAGTTCCCGTTGGAGAAGGCGGGGAAGATCCCGGCGGCCCGCCAGGTGTCCACGACCTGCTGGTACCAGTCGTCGTGCGCGGCGCTGCCCCAGGAGTTGTTGACGACGTGCGGGGCGAGGTCGGGGCGGGGGTTGTGGCCCTGCAGGTCGGTGGGGGCGACGATCCACTGTCCGGAGGCGAGCAGGGAGGCCTCGGAGCAGGAGTTGGACTCGCAGCCCTTCGCGGCGATCCACTTGGCGCCGGGGGCTACGCCGATCTTGTTGGCCCCGCCGTCGTCCCCGACCATCGTGCCCATGGTGTGGGTGCCGTGGTCGTTGTTGTCGCAGGGCGCGGCGCCGGCGCAGACGCCCGCCGGGTCGAACCAGTTGTGGTTGTGGTCGTAGGTCCCGTCCGCGTTCTTGCCGCGGTACTGGCTGTTGACGGCGGGGTGGGTGTAGTCGACGCCGCTGTCGATGTTGGCGACGACGATCCCCTCGCCGCGCACGCCGAGCTGGTCCCAGACCTGGGGTGCCTTGATCCGGTCGATGTTCCATTCGACGGCGTCGGCGGCGGTCTTCTCCCGGGTGCCCCCGGCGGGCTTGGGGAGGCTGACCTTGTCGTCGGCGTCGATGCGGGCGACCTCGGGGCGCTCGGCGAGGGTCCCGGCGAGTTTGCGGCTGCCGACGACGCGGACGGCGTTGACGATCCAGTACGAGGTGTACTCCGCCCCGGCCCCGTCCAGGGCCTTGCGCACCTCGGCCTGGGTGCGCGCGGCGTGCTCCTTCTTGGTGCGCAGAACCGTTTCGGCCTTGGCGGCGCGGGTCTGCTGCCGCCCCGCGGCGGTCAGGTCGGCGGCGCTGTCGAGGTAGACCCAGAAGACGGCCTTCCCGGAGCCGTCGAACTGGGCGCGGAGGGCGGGTTCGAGCTTGCGCTCGGCCGCGGTGGGCGCGGGGCCGGGCTCCGGGGCGGCGGCGGCGACGCCCGCGCCGACCGGGAGCAGCAGGGCCGCGCTCAGAGCGGCGAGCGCCGCGCGTAAGGAACGCCGTCGGATGCGTTGTGGCACGTGTCGTCTCCTCTTGCGCCGTGTGCGGCGCGTGCAGATCGTGCGGATCGTGCGGAAAGTTCGTGCGTGACGTGCGCGGGTCATGTTCTGGGAGGTGCCATGTCCATTACAAGAGGGCCTCGTGAGCCACGGAACGGACGGGTCCGTAAGGCTCGCCGCGCGCCGCGGCGCCCCGTCCGGTGGCCCTTCGGGCGCGGGCGCGTCAGCCTGGGGGGATGAGCCAGCTGCCCGGCGAACCGGTGCCCGAGCCCGGCCTCTCACCGGCGTCCGGGCCCCGCCCCGCGCCCGCCCCGGAACCGGCGGTCGCGCTCGGCTCCGCGCGCGGGCGGTGGATCGTGGCCGCCACCGTGCTCGGGTCGGCGATGGCCCTGCTGGACTCGACCGTGGTCAACGTGGCCCTGCCCCGCATCGGACGGGACCTCGGCGCGGACCTGGCCGTGCTCCAGTGGACGGTGAACGCCTACCTGCTGACCCTGGCCGGGCTGATCCTGGTGGGCGGGGCGCTCGGCGACCGGTTCGGCCGCCGCCGGATCTTCGTGCTCGGCGTGGTGTGGTTCGCGGTGGGCTCGCTGCTGTGCGGGCTGGCGCCGAACGCCGGGGTCCTGATCGCCGCCCGCGCCCTCCAGGGCATCGGCGGCGCGCTGCTCACGCCCGGTTCGCTGGCGCTGATCCAGGGGTCGATCCGGGCGGACGACCGGGCCCGCGCGGTGGGCCTGTGGTCGGGGTTCGGCGGCGTCGGCGCGGCCGTGGGGCCCTTCCTCGGCGGCTGGCTGGTGGACGGGCCGGGCTGGCGGTGGGTGTTCCTGCTGAACGTGCCGGTGGCCGCGCTGTGCGTGCCGGTGGCGCTGAGGCACGTACCGGAATCACGGGACCCGGCGGCGGGCGGGCGGTTCGACGTGCTCGGCGCGGTACTGGGCGCGGCGGCGCTGGGCCTGCTGACCTACGCCCTGATCGAGGCCCGGTCCGCGGCGGCGCCGGTCATCGGCGCGGCGGTGGGCGGGGTGCTGCTGGCGGCCCTGTTCGTGTGGGTCGAGCGGCACCGGCCGGATCCGATGGTGCCGCCGGACATGTTCGCCTCCCGGCAGTTCACCGCCGTCAACCTCGTCACCCTCTTCGTCTACGCGGCCTTCGGCGGCTTCTTCTTCCTCATCGTGCTCCAGCTCCAGGTGGTGTCCGGGTACTCCGCCCTCGGCGCCGGGGCCGCGCTGCTGCCCACCACCGTCCTGATGCTGCTGCTGTCCTCGCGGGCGGGGGCGCTCGGGGAGCGGATCGGGCCCCGCGTGCCGCTCACCGTCGGACCGCTGCTGTGCGCGGCCGGGACGCTGCTCATGCTGCGGGTGGGCCCGGACGCCTCGTACCCACGGGACGTACTGCCGGCCATGGTGGTGATGGGCGCGGGCATGACCGTGCTGGTGGCCCCGCTGACCGCCACCGTCCTGGCCTCGGTGCCGGCCGGCCGGGCGGGCCTGGCCAGCGGGATCAACAACGCCGCCGCGCGGGCCGCCGGACTGCTCGCGGTGGCCGCGCTGCCGCTGCTGGCCGGGATGGGTCCGGACGCGTACCTGTCCGCCGGGGCCTTCGACTCCGCCTTCGGGCGGGCCGTGCCGTGGTGCGCGGGGGCCCTGGTGGCGGGCGCCGCCACGGCGTGGGCGACCGTACGCTCCCCCGCGCCCGGGGCCTGCCACCCGGAGTGCCGTACGCACTGCTCGATCGGCGCCCCGCCGCTGGAACACCCCTCGGCTCCGGATCGGGCGGAGGGCCCGCGCTGACGGCGGGAGGAGGACCCGGGTGTGCTGGAGCGCGGCGGCGGACCTGACGGCGGGCACGGCCGTGGCCGCCGTCGGGGTGGTGTGTCTGGTCCGCGCCCGGCGGGCCCGCGACCTGCCCGTCGCCGCGCTCCCGCTGCTGCTCGGCGCGCACCAGCTGGTCGAGGCCGCCGTCTGGCGCGCGGGCGGCGGCTGCGGCCCCGCCACCACGGCCTGGGCGGTGATCGCGCTGCCCGTGCTGCCGCTGTGGCTGCCGCTCGGGGTGCTGCTCGCCGCCGCGCCCGGGGCCCGGCGCCGGCTGCTCGGGCCGGCGGCCGCGGGGCTCGCCACGGCCGCGGTGCTCGCGTACTGCCTGGCCACGCGGCCGGTGAGCGCCGCGATCCGGGGACGGGTGATCGGCTACGGGGTCGACGTCCCCTGGGCCCCGCTGGTCCTGGCGGGCTACCTCTACGCCACCCTCGGCGCCCTGCTGCCGGCCGGGGACCGGACGCTGCGGCTGCTGGGGGCGGTGCTGGCCGCCGGGGCGGTGGTCTGCGCGGCCCTGTGGCGGCTGGAGTTCGCCTCCACCTGGTGCGCCTTCGCGGCGGCTGCCTCGGTGCTGGTGCTCGGCTGGGTACGGCGCCCGGAGAAGGCCCCGGGCCGCGAGCGGGACTACTGGTTCCGGCCGCCCAGCACGAAGAGCAGGTAGACGAAGAAGGCGAAGAGGTGGCCGACGAACAGGTACGCGATGAGCCTGATGATCAGACCGCGCGGGAACTTGGACTCGAACCGCTGGCGGACGGTCAGCGGGGCGGACGCCTGCTGCTGCTCCGGCTCCGGAACGCCCTGCTCTGCGGTGGTGGACATCTGGTCTCCTCGGGACTCGGATTCGGACACGGTGACGGCTCCCGGCCGGACAGGCCCTAGGACGGGCGCGTGGTCTTGGCGCCGAGGCACAGCCCGGCGAGGCTGCTCTGCAGCAGGGTGTGGACGAACAGCAGCTCGCACCCGCCCGGACCGGCCGCGCCGATCCGGTGCGGGGTGAGCGAGTCGAAGTGCGCGCCGTCCCCCGGCTCCAGCAGGTGCTCGGCCTCCCCCAGGTGCAGCCGGAGCCGCCCGCTGAGCACGTACAGCCACTCCTCCCCGGGGTGTACGCGCACCAGCTCGCCCTGGCTGCGCCCGTGCGGGACGTGCACGCGCAGCGCCTGCATCCCCCGCCCGGAGCCGCCGGCCTGCCAGTACGTCCACCCGTCGGCCTCGCGGGCCCCGGGGCCGCCGGCCCGTACGATGGGATCGGCGACGGCGGGGGTCTCGCCGAGCAGCTCGGAGACGGTCGTGCCGTAGGTGCGGGCGAGCCCGAGCAGCAGCGGCAGCGACGGCTGGCGCCGGCCGGTCTCCAGCCGGGACAGGTGCGCGGGCGAGAGCCTGGCCCGCGCGGCGGCGGCCTCCAGCGTCAGCCCGGCGCGCCGGCGCAGTTCGCGCAGCTGCGGGGCGACGGCGGGCAGTTCGTCGGCGGGGCCCTCCTCGGGGACCGCGCCGCCGGTGCCGGTGCCGTCTGGTTCCTCGGAACGGGGCGTCATACCCCGATTGAGCCAGAGCCTTGCCTTCCTGGCAATCTTCCTTGCCTCAGAGGCAAAAACCCCGCCCCGGCCTCCCTCCCTCAGCCCTCCCGGCGGCCCTGTTCCAGCACGGCCTCCACCGTGTCGGCCTCCTCCGCCGTCTTGTCCGGGCGGTGCCGCAGGACCCGGGCGAAGCGCAGGGCCACCCCGGCCGGGTAGCGCGGGGAGCGCTGGAGACCGTCGTAGGCGATCTCCACCACCAGCTCGGGCCGCACCCGGACCGTGAAGCCGTCGTCCTCCACCGCCAGCTCGCGCAGCCGCCCGGTCTGCCAGCGCAGCATCTCGTCCGTCAGCCCCTTGAAGGTCTTGCCGAGCATGGCGTAGCCGCCGTCGCCGGACCGCGCACCCAGGTGCAGGTTGGACAGCAGTCCGGTGCGGCGGCCGTGGCCCCATTCGGCGGCGAGCACGACCAGGTCGAGGGTGTGCACCGGTTTCACCTTGAGCCACTGCTTGCCGCGCCGGCCCGCCGCGTACGGGGAGTCCAGGGCCTTCACCATGACCCCCTCGTGGCCCCGGCGCAGGGTCTCCGTCCAGAACTCCACGGCCGCGGCCGCCCCCGCCCCGGCGTCCTCCACCACCAGCCGCCGCACCCGGGCCGACGCCGGGACCAGGGCCGCCAGGGCCGCGTACCGCTCGCGGACCGGCAGGTCGAGCAGGACCTCGTCGCCGAGGGCCAGCACGTCGAAGAAGTACGCGGTCACCGGGAGGGCCTCGCGCGCCGCCGCCACGTCGATCCGGGAGCCGACCCGGCCCGCGATCTCCTGGAAGGGCACCGGGCGCCCGTCGGCCCCCTGCCCGATGACCTCCCCGTCGAGTACGAACCGCTCGCCGGACAGGCTCCGGGCCAGTTCGGCCACCTCCGGCAGCCGGCCGGTGATGTCGTCGAGGGAGCGGGTGTGGATCCGGACCTCGTCCCCGTCCCGGTGCACCTGCACCCGGATCCCGTCGAGCTTCTCCTCCACCGCGCAGGGGGCGAGCGCCGCCAGGGCGTCGGCCAGGGAGCGGGCCGTCCCGGCCAGCATGGGCTGTACGGGCTGCCCGATGCGCAGGCTCACCCGGCGCAGCGCCTCGGCGCCCCCGGCCAGCACGGCCGCCGCCGTCCGGGGCAGCGAGCCGTCCAGCATCACGGCCCGGCGCAGCTCGGCGGCCGGCACCCCGGCGGCCTTGGCCACCCCTTCCAGGGCGACGGCGTCCAGCGCCCCCTGGCGCACCTCCCCGGACAGCAGGCTGCGCAGGAAGCGCTGTTCGTCCCCGGTGGCGGCGCCGAGCAGGCCGGCGACGATCCGGCGGCGTTCGGCCTGCGCCCCCGGCCCCGCCACGGCGGCCAGCTCGGCCACGGCGGCGTCGACGGCCGTCACGGTCAGCGTCGGCTCCGCGGCGGGCGGGGCGTCCTGGGCCAGGGTGCGCCAGCCGACTCCGGGCCGGCCCTGCGGGAGCCGCCCGGAGAGGTAGGCGATGACCAGACCGGCCTCCTCGGCGGGGGCGGCCGCGAAGAGCTCCGCGAGCAGGGCGGTCTTCCGGGACCGGGCGGAGGTCGCGGCGACCTCCCGGGACACGCGCGCGACCTCGGCCAGCAGCATGCCGTCCATCCTCCCGCCGACCGCGCCCCGGCGCAGGCCGGGAGCGCCGCCTGCAGGGGGGCGCCGCCGACGGGGGGGGCGCCGCCGGCCGGGGGCGCCGGGTCACGGGGCTCGGTCTACTGCGGCTGCGGTACGCCCGTCCGTGCGGGTACGCCTGGAGAAGGGGCGGAGGTCCCCCTGAGGGAGCTCGGGGAAGACGATCACGGGCTCTATGGTGCCCGTATGAAGCTACGACTGCCCCGGCGGCCCCGGGACCGCCTGCTCGCCGGTGCCGCCGCCCTCGCCTTCCTGGCGGGCGCCGGCTCCTGGACGGCCGCGGCGTCCGGGGAGGAACCGGCCGTGCGCCGCGAGGACCGGTTCGTGCAGGTGCCCGGGCTGGACGCCGCGGGCCCGGGCGCGCCCGGTGCCGGGATCGACACCTCCTTCTTCACGGCCGGGGACCCCTCGGCGAAACGTCCCGCCGTGCTCCTCGGCCACGGCTTCGGCGGGAGCAAGGACGATGTCCGCGCCCAGGCCGAGCGCCTCGCCCGCGACGGCTACGCCGTCCTGACCTGGTCGGCGCGCGGGTTCGGCCGCTCCGGCGGGAAGATCGGGCTGAACGACCCCGAGCACGAGGTCAAGGACGTCTCCGCGCTCGTCGACGCGCTGGCCCGGCGGCCCGAGGTCCGGCTCGACGCGGACGGCGATCCCCGCGTGGGCGTGGCCGGGGCCTCGTACGGCGGGGCCGTGGCCCTGCTGGCCGCCGGGTACGACCGGCGGGTGGACGCGATCGCCCCGCAGATCACGTACTGGAACCTCGCCGACTCCCTCTTCCCCCAGGGCGTGTTCAAGAAGCTCTGGGCCGGGATCTTCTTCACCACCGGAGCAGCGGGCGGCCTCCAGCCGGCGCAGCCTCCCGCGGGCGCCGGTGAGCCGGGACCGGCGGGGGCGCCCGGCTGCGGCCGGTTCGAGCCGCAGCTGTGCGCCATGTACGAGCGCGTCGCGGTGGCCGGGAAGCCCGACGCCGAGGCGCGCGAGCTGCTGGAGCGGCGCAGCCCCTCGGCCGTGGCCGACCGGATCAAGGTGCCGGCGCTGATCGTGCAGGGGCAGGAGGACTCCCTGTTCCCGCTGGACCAGGCGGACGCCATGGCGAAGGCCATCGCCGCGAACGGGGCTCCGGTCGCCGTGGACTGGGCGGCCGGCGGGCACGACGGCGGTATGCGCGAGGCCGCCCGCGTCGAGGCCCGGGTGGCCGCCTGGTTCGACCGCTACCTGAAGGACGACGGCTCGGCGGACACCGGACCGGCGTTCCGGGTGTCGCGCTCCGGCGGGTTCGACTCCACCGACGGCCGGCTCACCCTGCGCGGCGCGAGCGGGGAGCGCTACCCGGGACTGGCCTCCGCTCCGCGCGGCTTCGCCCTCTCCGGCCGCGAGCAGACCTTCGCCAACCCGGCGGGCGGGGCGCCGCCCGCGCTGTCCGCGCTGCCCGGCGTCGGCGGACAGCTCGCCGCCCTCGGGACCGGGCTCTCGCTGGACTTCCCGGGGCAGAACGCCCGCTTCGAGTCGGAGCCGCTGACCGAGGCGGTACGGGTCACCGGGACACCGACCATCACCCTGAAGGTGAGGTCGACGGCTGCCGACGGCTCCGCCGTGCTGTTCGGCAAGGTGTACGACGTGGGGCCGGACGGGCGGCAGCAGGTGCTGCCTTCCCAGCTGGTCGCGCCCGTACGGGTGGAGGACGCCGGGCAGGGCCGCAGCGTGGAGCTGCGGCTCCCGGCGATCGACCACGCCGTCCAGGCCGGACACCGGCTGCGGCTGGTGGTCGCCGCCACCGACCTCGGCTACGCCTCCCCGGCCGCTCCGGCCGTCTACACCGTCTCGGCGGAGGGCCCGCTGCGGGTGCCCGTCGCGGACGGGGTGCGGACGGCCGCCGCCGGGCTGCCCGCCTGGACCTGGGTGATGCCGCTGGGCGCGCTGGCGCTGGCCGCAGGGCTCCTCGGGATCCGGCGGACCGGCGGGGGCCGGGCGGGGACGCGGGCGCGGGAAGCGCAGCCCGAACCCGCACTGGCCGACGTACCGCTGGACATCACCGGGCTGACGAAGCGGTACGCGAAGGCGCAGGACCGCTACGCCGTGCGGGACCTGTCCTTCCGGGTGGAGAAGGGCCAGGTGCTGGGCCTGCTCGGGCCCAACGGCGCGGGGAAGACCACCACCCTGCGGATGCTGATGGGCCTGATCGCGCCGGACGCCGGGGAGATCCGGGTGTTCGGCCACCCGATCCGGCCCGGCTCGCCGGTGCTGTCGCGGGTCGGGGCGTTCGTGGAGGGCGCCGGGTTCCTGCCGCACCTGACGGGCCGGACCAACCTGGAGCTGTACTGGCAGGCCACGGGCCGTCCCGCCGAGGACGCGCACATGGCGGAGGCCCTGGAGATCGCCGGGCTGGGCGACGCCCTGGACCGGGCGGTGCGCACGTACTCGCAGGGCATGCGCCAGCGGCTCGCGATCGCGCAGGCGATGCTGGGGATGCCGGACCTGCTGATCCTCGACGAGCCGACGAACGGTCTGGACCCGCCGCAGATCCGGGAGATGCGGGACGTGATGATCCGCTACGCCGCCGGCGGGCGGACGGTCATCGTCTCCAGCCACCTGCTGTCGGAGGTGGAGCAGTCCTGCACGCACCTGGTGGTCATGGACCGCGGCCGGCTCGTGCGGGCCGGCGAGGTCGCCGAGATCACCGGCGGCGGGGACACCCTGCTGGTGACACTGGCGGAGCCGGTGGAGGAGGTGGCCGTGGGGAAGGTCGCCGCCCTGGAAGGGGTGGCCTCCGCGGCGCGCTGCGACGAGGGCCTGCTCGTCCGGCTCGACGGCGCGTCGCCCGCGACCCTGATCGGCGAACTCGTACGGCTGGAGCTGCCGGTGGCGGCGGTGGGGCCGCACCGGCGGCTTGAGGACGCCTTCCTCACCCTGATCGGAGGTACGGCATGAGCGCCGTGGAGGGGACCCGGGTGCGGGAGACCGCGCCCGGCTACCGGGCGGGGCGGACGCTTCCGCTGCGCGTGGAGGCGCTGCGGCAGTGGCGCAGGCGGCGGACGCTGGTGATGGGCGGGGTGCTGGCCGCGCTGCCGTTCGTGATGATCATCGCGTTCGCGGTGGGCGGCGGCCCGGACGACGGGCCCGGCGGCGGCAACGGCCGGATCAGCCTGATCGACACGGCGACGGCCTCGGGCGCGAACTTCGCCGTGACCTGCTTGTTCGTGTCGGCCGGGTTCCTGCTGGTGGTGCCGGTGGCACTGTTCTGCGGGGACACGGTGGCCTCGGAGGCGAGCTGGTCCTCGCTGCGGTACCTGCTGGCCTCGCCGGTGCCGAGGGCCCGGCTGCTGTGGAGCAAGCTGGTGGTGGCGCTGGGGTTCAGCCTGGCGGCGATCGTGCTGCTGCCGGCGGTGGCGCTGGCGGCGGGCACGGCCGCGTACGGCTGGGGGCCGCTGCGGCTCCCGACGGGCGGGGCGCTGCCCGCCGGGGATTCCGTGCCGCGGCTGGTGCTGGCCGTCGCGTTCGTGTTCGTGTCGCAGCTGGTGACGGCCGGGCTGGCGTTCTGGCTGTCGACGCGGACGGACGCGCCGCTCGGCGCGGTGGGCGGGGCGGTGGGCCTCACGATCGTGGGGAACGTGCTGGACGCGGTGACGGCCCTCGGGGCGTGGCGCGAGTTCCTGCCCGCCCACTGGCAGTTCGCCTGGGCGGACGCCCTGCAGCCGCAGCTGGAGTGGGGCGGGATGGTCAAGGGCGTGGTGGTGTCGGTGTCGTACGCCGTGGTGCTGTTCGCGCTCGCGTTCCGGGGGTTCTCCCGCAAGGACGTCACGTCCTGACGGGAGGGACCCCCGGGTCCGGCCGTACGCCCCTACGCCCGTACGACTGCGCGTGGGCCCGCGCGACTACGCGTGGGCCCGCGCGACCTCGTCGATCTCGGCCAGCAGCTCCGCCTCCAGGGGGCGGCCGGCCACGGCCGCGTTGGCACGTACCTGTTCGGGCGAGGTGGCGCCGGCGATGACGGAGGAGCAGCCCGGCTGCGCGGAGAGCCAGCCGATGGCCAGTTCCAGGACGCTGCGGTCGTGCTTGTCCGCGATCGCGGCCAGGGCCTCCACGGTGTCGAGGCGCTCCTCGGTGAGGTAGGTGTCGCGGCCTTCGAGGCGGGAGCCGGCCGGGACGGGGGCGCCCCGGCGGATCTTGCCGGTGAGGAGGCCGTTGGCCAGCGGGAAGTACGGGAGGACGCCGAGGCCGTAGTGGCGGGCTGCGGGGACCAGTTCCCGCTCGGCGGAGCGCTGGAGCAGCGACCACTCGTTCTGCGCGGAGACGAACGGCGCGGCACCGGTCTCGCGGGCCGTGTGGGCGGCTTCGGCGAGCTGCCAGCCGCTGAGGTTGGAGTGCCCGATGTAGCGGATCTTGCCCTCGGCGACGAGTTCGGTGAGCGCGGCGAGGGTTTCGGCGATGGGCGTGGCGGGGTCGGGGCTGTGCAGCTGGTAGAGGTCGATGTGGTCGGTGTCCAGACGGCGCAGGGACTCCTCGACGGCCCGCCGGATGTAGGCGCGGCCGCCGCGGGATCCTGCGGCGGGGCCGTATCCCATGTCGACGCCGTCGTAGCCGAACTTGGTGGCGAGGACCACCTGGTCGCGGCGGCCCTTGAGGGCCTGGCCGAGGTGGGTCTCGGAGCCGCCCCGGCCGCCGTAGATGTCGGCCGTGTCGAGGAGGGTGATCCCGGAGTCGAGGGCGGCGTCGACGACGGCGCGGGTGGCCGGGGCGTCGAGGCGGCCGCCGAAGTTGTTGCAGCCGAGGCCGACGGCGGAGACCTTCAGTCCTGAGGTGCCCAGGGGGACGTAGCGCATGCGGGTTCTTCCTCCGTGCTCGTGCGGTGGGTGCGGTCCATGCCGGACACCTGGGTCCGTCCGGTGCGCGGCCGGCCAAGTCGCAGTCTAGGCATGCCGGTTGTCCGTCACGCCGGGCTGCCGCCCGCGGGGCGTGAACAGTGTGTGCCGGCCGGGCCCGGGCGGCGCCCGCAGGAGTGCGAAAGGGGTGGACCGCAGCGGGACGGGCTGTTTAGGATCAACCGACGGCATCGCGTGTCGGTCACCGACCGGGTGAGGCATGGAGGTGCCGTGACTGCCTTTCGGAGGCATTCACACATGTCGGTCCAGCTGAACCACACGATCGTCCACGCCCTCGACAACAAGGTGTCCGCAGCTTTCCTCGCGGACATCCTCGGTCTCGAAGTCGGCCCCGAATGGGGCCCGTTCGTCCCGGTGTCCACCGCCAACGGCGTCACCCTGGACTTCGCGACCATCCCGGCCGAGTCCATCACGCCGCAGCACTACGCGTTCCTGATCTCGGAGGAGGAGTTCGACTCCGCCTTCGAGAAGATCCGGGCCTCGGGGGTCGAGTACTTCGCCGACCCCCACCGCAAGCACCCGGGCGAGATCAACCACAACGACGGGGGCCGCGGGGTGTACTTCATGGACCCCGCCGGCCACGCCATGGAGATCATCACCCGCCCGTACGGCGGCTAGTACGGGTCCCCGCCGGTACGGCGGGTGACCGTCCCCTGCGGGCCGGTCCGGTGCCGGTGCACGCCCCCGCCCCCCGTGACGGGGGCGTGCACCGGCGTCCCGCCCGGCCGGGCGGGAGCGGCTCAGCCGAACAGGTCCGCGAGCAGCTCGGGGCCGATCGCGATCGGTGCGGGGCGGTAGGCAGGGGGCTGCTCGCCCAGCAGCTCGCGCACCAGGAAGTCCCAGCAGCGCGTGCGGACGTAGGCCAGGTGGTCGATGAACGTGTGCTCGGCGCCGGGCACGATGAACAGCTCGAAGTCCTTGCCCGCGGCGATGAGGCGGTCGGCCAGGCGGAGGGTCTGGTCCGGGTGGACCTGGTCGTCCATTTCGCCGTGGATCAGCAGGAGCTTGCCCGCCAGGCGGTCGGCTATCTCCACGTTGGAGGTGCGGGCCCAGGCCTCGGGGCTGTCCGCGCCGTCGTAGCTCTCCACGAAGCCGGCGTTGAAGTGGCGGGCTTCGTGCGAGCCGGAGAGGGCGACTCCGGTCTTGTAGACCTCGGGGAAGTCCAGCATCGCGCGGGCCGCGGCGAAACCGCCTCCGGAGTGGCCGAACACACCCACCCGGTCCAGGTCCATCCACGGCCGGTCCCCGGCCAGCTGCCGCAGCGCCGCGACGTGGTCGGCCAGACTGCCCGCATCGGCCACGCGGCCGTAGGAGGCGTCGTGGAAGGCCTTGCCCCGTCCCGGGGTGCCCCGCCCGTCCAGCGCCACCACGACGAAGCCGAGCGCCGCGAGGGGTTCCGCGTCGAGGCCCATCCCGCCCGGGTCGAAGGACGGGGTCACCCGGGCGACCTGCGGGCCGGGGTAGACGTTGTCCACCACCGGGTATCGCCGGGCGGGGTCGAAGCCCCTGGGCCGGTAGAGCACTCCGTAGATGTCCGTGACCCCGTCGGCCGCCTTGACGCGGAACCGCTCGGGCGGCGTCCAGCCGGTGGCGGTGAGCTTGCTGACGTCGGCGCGCTCCAGCTCGGCCAGGACCCGCCCGGACCAGTCGCGGACCGTCGACACCGGCGGGGTGTCGACCGTGGACGCGGAGTCGAGGAAGTACTCCTGACCGGCCGGGAGGGTGACGACGTGGTCCAGGGCGTCGTCCGTGACCTTGGCGAAGCCGGAGCCGTCCAGGCCGGCCCGGCACACCGTACGCCGGTACGGGTCTTCGTCGACCAGGCCGGAGGCGGTGAAGTACACGACCCGCTCGGCCTCGTCGACGCGCAGGATCTGGCGCACCCCCCACGGGCCGGACGTGACCTGCCCGAGCAACTCGCCGGTGCGCAGGTCGTACCGGTACAGGTGGCCCCAGCCGTCCCGCTGCGAGTACCAGAGCACCTCTTCGGCCAGCACGTGCACGATGGGCGGCTCGTACGCCCACTGGTTGGGCTCCACCCGGGTGGCCCCGGTCTCGCTGAGCACCTCGGCGACCTCGCCGGTGGCCGGGTCCAGCCGGTACAGGGTGAGCGTGCGCAGGTCGCGGGGCCGGGCGAGGTAGTAGACCGCCGAGCCGTCCGGAGCCCACCACGCCCACCGGGCCGTGATCGGCGACATCACCGTCATGAGCAGCGGATCGCCCTGCGCGCGGACCACCGTGCCCGTGGCGACGTCCAGTACGACCAGTTCGGCCTGCGGGACGTGCTCGTCCCCGGGGTGGGCGAACCGCTGGGTGTGCAGCGCCGGGGCCCCGCCGTCGGCGGGCCTGGCCTCCAGCAGGTGGGTCTGCCGGACCTCGCGCTCGTCGGTGCGGTGCGCCAGGACCTTCGTCGAGTCGGGCGACCAGGCCACCGCGGGCGGCAGGTACGGCAGGCCGATCTTGCGCAGCAGGGTGCCGTTCGCCGTGCACTCCGGGCCGGTGCCGTACTGGTGGCCGGGCGCGCCGTCAGTGGTCAGCGCCCACTCGCGGCCGTCGGACAGCGAGCGCGCCCACAGGTCGTGCCCCCGGCGGGAGACCGCGGTCTTCCCGTCGGGCGACGGCACCTCCAGCGGGTTGCCGGGCGGCGTGAACTCGGCCCGCTCGCAGGTGTACTCGGACAGGTCGCAGCGCCAGTACTCGCCGAACGCGTCGAACTCGACGGCGTTGCCGAGCAGTGCGATGCCCATGAAGGGCAGTGCCTCGGGGTCGGCCTGCTGCCCGGAGGCGGCCGCGAGCGCGGAGGCGAGCCGGACGTGGTCGAAGGCCGGCTCACGGGTCCCCGCCGCCGGGTCGACCAGCACGAACCGCTTGCCGGCGCCGTTGGCCACCGCGTACCAGAAGCGGGTGCCGCCGTCGATCCACTGCGGCCTGGTCTTGTCGCCGACGACCAGCTCGCCGGGGCGGGCGACCCGGCGGAGGAGCTGCTCCGCGGCCTGGTAGTCCTGCGTGGTGCTCATATTCGTTCTTGTTCCTTCGTCGGTTCCGGTGCCGGGGACGGCGGGGTCAGAGGCTGCGGGCGGTGATGTCGCCGTAGGCGGTGGTCGCGTGGATCCTCAGGCGGGCGTCGGCGCCGTCGGTGTTGCCGAGCGAGTTGTGGATCCGGCCGCGGCCGGTCTCGGCGTCCAGGGAGGCGGAGACCCCGTGGGTGGCGCCGACGTGGATCTCACCGTGCTCGGTGCTCAGGCTGACCGTGCCGGTCACGGCCTCGGTAATACGGATGTCGCCCTTCTGGGTGCTGATGCGGGCGGAGCCGCCCAGGCGGCCGACCGAGACGTCGCCGGCCTGGAGCACGAGGCGGACGCCCTCGGTCTCGGCGAGCTCGACCGTGCCCTGCGCGCCCTCGAAGGCGACGTCGCCGAGCCGTCCGACGCCGTGGAACTCGGCGGCGGCGGTCTTCGCCTCGATGCGGGAGCCGACGGGCAGCTGGACGGTCACCTCGACGGATCCGGAGTTGCCGAGGATCCGGTTCTTCGCCGCGGGGGCCGTGATGCGCAGGACGTCGTCGCCGTATTCGACCGCGGTCTGCTCCGCCGCCTCTACGTCGCGGCCCTTCGAGGCGTCCGAGGGCAGGACCTCGACGGTGGTGTCGGCCCGGTCGGCGGCGATGAACCGGATGCGTCCGGCGGGGACGTCGAGGACGGCGGCGATGGTGCCGGGGGTGTCGAACGTGTGCATGGTGCTCTCCTTGAGCTCGTTGTCTCTGATGGCGGGTGGGCGGCGTCAGGGGCCGGCGAGCGGGACGAACCGGCCCTGGGCCAGCGTGGCTTCCTGCGCCGCGGCCTCCTTCGCGGCCGCTTTGGCCTTGCGGCTCCGCAGGAGGAGGAGCGCCGGCAGTGCGGCGCCCAGGACGCCGCCGGGCAGCGGGCCGCCCACCACGCCGAGCCCGGACACGGACCCCCGGGCCAGGATCAGCTGGCCGGGGCTGTCGGCGATGGTGCCGAGCGCCGAGGCCGCGCCGGACAGTGCGAGCCCGGTGATCATCACGCGGCGCCGGCCGGCGGCACCCATTCGGTGAGCCGGACCACGACGCCGTTGGGATCGGTGAGCTGGAACAGCTGCTCACCCCACGGCTCTTGGCGGATCCGGCCGTCGACGGCTGCTCCCTCGCGGCGCAGCCGTTCGTACTCGGCGGCGACGTCCGTGACGGTCAGGGTCACGGCCAGGTCGGCCAGCCCCTGGCCGCGCCAGGCCTGCGGCGGCAGCTCGGGGTCACGCTCGGACAGGGCGATCTCGGCGGAGGTGTCGTCCCGGCGGAGGCAGACGTACCCCTCCGCCGACTCGACTTCACGGAAGCCCAGATGGGTGGTGAAGAACCGGATGGAGGCGCCCATGTCATCCACGGTCAACGACACCTTGGTAGTGACGACGTTCATGCACCGAGCATCCTGTGTGGACAAGATGCTGATCAACGGTTGATCATGCAACGCTGGTTAAGCCTGGGGTTAACGAACATGCGGGGCGTGGGGGCGCGTGGAACTGCGCGACATCGAGATCTTCCTGACGCTGTCGGAGGAACTGCACTTCGGACGGACGGCCGAACGGCTGCACGTATCCGCAGCGCGGGTCAGTCAGGCCATCAAGAAACAGGAACGCTCGATCGGGGCCGAACTCTTCGAACGGACCAGCCGCCAGGTACGGCTCACACCGGTCGGCGAGCAGCTGCTCGGTGATCTGCGGCCGGTGTTCCGGAGCCTGAAGGCGAGCGTGGACCGGGCCCGGCTCACGGCCCGGGGCAAGACGGACGTCCTGCGGATCGGCCTGATGGTCACCAACGGACACGAACTGCGTCCCTTCTGGGACGCCTTCCGCACACGCCATCCGCAGTGGGGGCTGCGCCTGAGCCACAACGGCTACATGGACCCGTTCGCCCCGCTGCGGCGCGGCGAGATCGACCTGCTGCTGTCATGGCTCCCGGTGGAAGAGCCCGATCTGACCGTGGGGCCGGTGCTCTTCGACGAGCCCAGGGTCGCGCTGGTGGCCAACGACCACCGGTTGGCCGACCGCTCTTCACTGACCCTGGAAGCACTCGCGGACCACGGGATCGTCGGTCCGGACGGACCGCAGCCCGACTACTTCGAGAACGCCTTCGTTCCGTTCACCGCGCCCAGCGGCCGCGCCATCGAACGGAAGGCCCTGGTCACGACACTGGACGAGCTGTACACGCTCGTCGCCGACGGGGAGGTCATCCACCTCCTGGGCAATCAGGTCACCCGCTTCTACGTCCGGCCCGACGTCACCTACATCCCCGTCCGCGACACGCCCCTCCTGCGGTGGGGGCTGGTATGGCGGTCGGACAACGCCAGCCCGCTGGTCCGGGCCTTCGCGGGCATCGCACGCGAACTCGGGACAATGTCGCTGTAAGGGCCGGATCAGGCGCCGGAATCACTGAGCAAACGGGGGGCGCGTGGAGCTGCGCGATATCGAGATCTTCCTGACGTTGTCCGAGGAGCTGCACTTCGGGAGGACGGCGGAGCGGCTGCACGTGTCGGCGCCGCGGGTCAGCCAGGCGATCAAGAAGCAGGAACGGTCGATCGGGGCCGAGCTCTTCGAACGGACCAGCCGCCAGGTACGGCTCACACCGGTCGGCGAGCAGCTGCGCGACGACCTGCTCCCCGTCTTCCAGGGACTGAAGGCGAGCATGGACCGGGCGCGGCTCACAGCCCAGGGCAAGACGGACGTCCTGCGGATCAACCTGTTGGTCTCCAACGCACACGAACTGCGGCCCTTCTGGGATGCCTTCCGCGCGCAGCATCCGACGTGCGGGATACGACTCCGCTACAACGGCTTCATCGATCCGTTCGGGCCGCTGCGCAGGGGCGAAGCCGACCTGCTGCTCGCGTGGCTCCCTGTCGAGGAACCGGATCTCACCGTGGGCCCGGTGCTGTTCGAGGAGACCCGGGTCGCAGCCGTGGCGTCCGACCACCGGCTGGCGGTCCGGCCCTCGGTGTCCCTGGAGGTGTTCGCCGACCACGGCGTGGTCGGCGGGGAGTCGCTGCAGCCCGACTACTGGGAGGACGCGTTCATGCCCTTCTACACGCCCAGTGGCCGGACGATCGAGCGGAACACCTGCTCCGCCACCGACCTGGACTCGCTGTTCATGATCATCTCCTCGGGTGAAGCCGTCCACTCCTTCGCAGCCCAGGTCACCCGCTTCCATGTCCGCCCCGACATCACCTACCTGCACCTCCACGACGCCCCGAAGATGCGCTGGGGCCTGGTCTGGCGGTCGGACAACGGCAACCCGATGGTCCGGTCCTTCGTACGCATCGCCCGCGAGCTCGGGACGATGTCCCTGTGAGCGGCCTTCCGCCCCGCGCGGGTTGCTAACCGGGCGGCTGCGGGAGGTAGACGATGCTGGGGGCGCCCGTGGTCGGGTGGGTCCCGACGCGGGTGCGGACCCCGTAGACGTCCGCCAGCAGTTCCTCGTCCAGTACCTCGCCCGGCGGTCCCGCGGCGACGACCCGGCCCGCCGACAGGACGTAGAGCCGGTCGCAGAAGGAGGCCGCGAGGTTGAGGTCGTGCAGGACGAGGAGGGCGGTCGCGGGCAGGCCGCGGACCAGGCCGAGCACCTCCAGCTGGTAGCGGATGTCGAGGTGGTTCGTCGGCTCGTCCAGGGCCAGCAGGCCCGGTTCCTGGACGAGGGCGCGGGCGACGAGGGCGCGCTGGCGCTCACCGCCGGAAAGCTCCTCGAAGCGCCGCTCCGCGTAGCCGGCCGCGCCGACCCGCTCCAGCGCCCCGGCCACCTGCCGCCGGTCCTCCGGGCCGTCCTGCTCCCAGAAGCGCTTGTGCGGGCTGCGGCCCATGGCGACGACCTCGCGGACGGTCAGCCCGAAGGTGCCGGTGGCGTCCTGCGGGACCACCGCCACCCGCCGGGCGCGCTCCTTGGCGCCCAGCGCCCCGGCGTCGGCGCCGTCGAGGAGCACCCGGCCGGCGGTGGGCCGCAGGGTGCCGTAGACGCAGCGCAGCAGGGTGGTCTTGCCGCTGCCGTTCGGCCCGACCACGCCGACCGTCTCGCCGGGGCGGGCGGTGAGGTCGATCCCGTGCAGCAGCGTGTGCCCGTCCACCTCGTAACGCAGGGCCTCGACGGCGAGTTCCGCCGGTCCGCGCGTCATCCCGCCACCCCCTCGGTGCGGCTGGTCCTGCGCAGCATCCACAGGAAGAAGGGCCCGCCCACCAGCGCGGTGACCACCCCGACCGGGACCTCCTCGGGAGCCGCCGCCGTACGGGCGACCAGGTCGGCCAGGACCAGGAAGACGGCCCCGGCGAGCGCGGCCACGGGCAGCAGCGCCCGGTGGCCGGCGCCGACGGCCATCCGGGCGGCGTGCGGGACCATCAGGCCGACGAAGCCGATGGCCCCGCTGTAGGCGACGAGCACCCCGACGACGAGGGAGGAGAGCACGAACACGGCGGCCCGGAACCGGCCGGTGTCCAGGCCGAGGGTGCGCGCGCCCTCCTCCCCGGCGAGCAGCAGGTCCAGCGGCCGGGCCAGGGCGGTGAGCAGGGCCGTGCCGAAGAGCAGCGCGACGGCCGGCAGGGAGAGTTCGTCCCAGCGCGCCCCGCCGAGGCCGCCCAGGGTCCAGAACAGCGCGGTGCGGATCTGGTCGGGGTGCGCGGAGAGGACCAGGACCAGGCTGGTCAGCGCGGACAGGATGTACTGCACGGCCACCCCGGCCAGGATCAGCCGGCCGGTGGTCATGGTGCCGCCGCGCCGGGCCATGGCGTAGACGGCGACGAGCGCGGCCATGGACCCGGCGAAGGCGGCGGCCGGCAGCCCGATCCCGCCCGCGACTCCGGCGGCGCCCGCACCGAACACGATGACCAGCACCGCCCCCGCCGAGGCCCCGGAGGAGGCGCCGAGCAGGAAGGGGTCGGCGAGCGGGTTGCGCACGAGGGCCTGGAGGACGACGCCGGCCACGGCCAGTCCGGCCCCGACGACCGCCCCGAGCAGTACCCGCGGCATCCTCACGTCCCACACGATGGAGGCGAAGGCCCCGCGGGCGCCGGGGCCGCCGAGGACGATGTCGACGACCTGGCCGGGTGGGATCCGTACGGGTCCCAGGGCCAGCCCCGCCACCGCCGAGGCGGTGAGCGCGGCGGCGAGCAGCACGAGCGCGAGTCCGCGCCTCACGGGGCGTCGGGGTGCAGCTGGCGGCCCAGGGACTCGACGGCGTCGGCGACGCGCACGCCGAGCACGGCGGAGGAGAGCGGCAGCACGGCGAACCGCCGGTTCTTCACCGCGGGAACCTGCGCGAGCGCCGGGTCGTTCAACAGGCGCTGCTTCTTGGCCTCCACGGTGGTGCCGCCGTAGTCGTAGATGAGGACGACCTCGGGTCCGCGTTCGATGACCTTCTCCCACGGCACGTCGCCGAAGGTGTCCTTGAGGTCGGCGAACACGTTCGCGCCCCCGGCGAGGGAGACGATCTCGTTGCCGATGCCGTTGCCTCCCGAGGTGAAGGCGGAGGCCTCGCCGGAGTCGTAGACGAAGACGGACGGCCGGGCCCGGTCCTTCACCCGCGCGCTGACGGCGTCGACGCGCCGCTGTTCCTCCCGGACGAGGGCCTCACCGCGTTCGGGCACGCCGAAGGTCCGGGCGACCTCGGTGATCTCGGTCTTCAGCTGTTCGAGCCCGACCGGGCCCTCGGTGCAGTACTCCACGCTCAGCCGGGAGCCGATGCCGGCCTTGGCCAGCCCCTCGCGGTCCCGCCCCTGCCCCTTGTCGAAGGCACTGGCGTAACCGCCGTAGACGAAATCGGGGTTGGCGCCGAGGAGCACCTCCTTCGAGGGGTACTCCTTCGCCAGCACCTTGATCCTGTCGTAGGCGGGCCGGTAGGCGGGCAGCACGGAGTCGTCGAGGTAGGCGGTGCCGGCCATCCGGTCCTGGAGCCCGAGGGCGAGCATGATCTCGGTGGCGTGCTGGTTCATGGTGACGGCGCGCTCGGGCGGCGCCTGGTAGGTGCTGCTGACACCGCAGTTGGTGACGGTGTACGGGAACCCGGGCGCGGTCTGCGCCCCGGCGGCGGACCGCTCGGCCCCGGGCGGCCCGCCGCAGGCGGCGAGCGGCACGACGAGGGCGAAGGGCAGGAAGGAGCGCACGGCGGCGCGGACACGCGACATGGTGAGGCCTCTCCGGGGGATCCTCGTCCCCGGTCGAAGTGAAGAGGCGGTGCGTCAGTGTCTGACTCCCGGCCGTCGCGCGCACGCGGCGGCCGGTCACAGTGGCGGGACCGCACCGGAATCACACCGGTTTCCTGTCCTGCACCGCCGGGACAACCAGGCCAAGTCTGCCAGACGCGATCTTCACCCCCGGAAGGGGCGGCGGAGGGGTGGCGGGCCACCCGGATGGTTCGGGGGCCTTCTCACCGGGGTGGGCGAGCCGTTCCAGGATCCTGTCCCCACCCTGTCCCCACCAGACGACAAAAAGGACCCCGGGAGAGGTCTCCCGGGGTCCTTTCGACAAGAAATGCCCGTTCAGGCTTGGCAGGGGTAGCAGGATTCGAACCTACGACATCTGGTTTTGGAGACCAGCGCTCTGACCAGCTGAGCTATACCCCTTCGGTGGGTCACACCCTGCCATGAAGCGGCCGGAAGATCCAATCCATTTTCCGCGTCGCCGGTGGCGGGAGCGGGGCGGGCGGAGGATCGTGGGCGGGGAGGGGGTGGACCGCCGAGCCTGGGAGGCGTCGTGCGCCACCGTCCGGGGCGCCTGCTGGGGCCCCTCCTCGTGCTGCTGCTCGTCGGTGCCGGGCCCGACGGGTCCGGGGAGACCGTTTCGCTCGACGGGGACCGGGCCGGGGAGCGGCTCGACGTGACCCTGACCCGGGTCGTCGACCCCGCGGGCAGCGCCGGACCGGACCGGCTGGTGGCGGTGGAGCTGCGGCTGGAGAACACCGGGACGGTGCCGTACGAGGACTCCCCCGCGCCGGCCGCGCACCTGCTCGACACCGAGGGGCAGCGGTTCACGGGGACGGGCACCGCGACCGGTGCCGGGCCGAGCCTGCCGGACACCGTCACCCTGGTGCCCGGGGATTCGGCGTCCGGGTTCGTCACCTTCCGGCTTCCCGAGGGCGCCCGCCTCGCCGCCGTGCAGTTCGCGCTGGACCGGGGACTGGGCGACGACGTGGGCCACTGGAGCCTGTCCTGAGCCCTGCGGCCGCAGCGCCCGCAGCAGCGCTCTCGGCAGCGCCCCATGGAACGGAATCAGCCGGAAGTCACCGCGACGCGTGTAGTGACTTAGCAGGCTTTCACCAGTAGAACTTGTTCCCACTCCATCGAGAGTGAGGAACGTCACATGAGTGACAAAAACCTGCACAGCAAGGTATCCAGAGGTGTCACCCGCCGCGGATTCATCGCTGGAACTGGTTCTATTCTCGGAGCGATGGCGCTGGCGGTCAACGTCACCCCGGCCCATGCCGAACCGGCCACCACCACCGCCGCCGGGCCCATCGAATCCGGCGCCCGCGTCCCGGTCCTCGTGATCGGTACCGGCTACGGCGGCTCCGTCGCCGCGCTGCGGCTCGCCCAGGCCGGTGTCCCCGTGCACATGGTCGAGATGGGCATGGCCTGGGACACCCCCGGCAGCGACGGCAAGATCTTCGCCAACACCACCAGGCCCGACTACCGCTCGTACTGGCTGCGCACCAGGACCAAGGCGCCGCTCAGCAATTTCCTCGGCTTCCCCATCGACAAGGACGTCCCCCGCTACACGGGCATCCTCGATGCCGAGGAGATGGGCGGCATCATCGTCTACCAGGGCCGGGGCGTCGGCGGCGGCTCGCTCGTCAACGGCGGCATGGCCGTGACCCCCAAGCGGCAGAACTTCGCCGCGATCCTGCCCTCGGTGGACGCCGAGGAGATGTACGGGACCTACTACCCGCGGGCCAACGCCGGGCTCGGGGTGGGTCTGATCGACCCCGACTGGTTCGAGACGGTGGACTGCTACCAGTTCGCCCGCGTCGGCCGCAAGCACGCCCAGCGCTCCGGGTTCCCCTTCGTCTTCGTCCCCGACGTCTACGACTGGGACTACATGAAGAAGGAGGTGGCGGGCACCGTCCCCAAGTCCGCGGTCGACGGGGAGATCCTCTACGGGAACAACGCGGGCAAGAAGTCCCTCCAGCAGACCTACCTGGCCGCCGCCCGGGCGACCGGGAAGGTCACCGTCTCGCCCCTGCACCGGGTCACCACCGTCTCCCCCTCGGACGGTGGCGGCTACACGGTCGTCATGGAGCAGCTCGCCACCACCGGGGACGTCGTCGCCACCAAGACCGTCACCGCCGACCGGGTGTTCTTCGCCGCCGGCAGCGTGGGGACGAGCAAGCTGCTGGTCCGGCTGAAGGCGACCGGCGCACTGCCGAACCTGAACGAGGAGGTGGGCAAGGGCTGGGGCGACAACGGCAACGTCATGTGCGGCCGCGCCAACCACATGTGGGACCCGACCGGGAAGGTGCAGGCCTCCATCCCCTGCGGCGGCATCGACAACTGGGACGCGGGCGGCGCCTTCGCCGAGGTGGCCCCGCTGCCGACGGGGATCGAGACGTACGCGTCCTTCTACCTCTCCATCACCAGGAACCCGAACCGGGCGCAGTTCTCGTGGAACGCGGCGGCGGGGAAGGTGGAGCTGAACTGGCAGACGGCGTGGAAGCAGCCCTCGATCGACATGGCGAAGACCATCTTCGACAAGATCAACGCCAGGGAGGGGACGATCTACCGGACCGACCTCTTCGGGACCAACAAGGTCTGGGGCGACCATCTCACGTACCACCCGCTGGGCGGGGCGGTGCTGAACAAGGCCACGGACAACTACGGCCGGCTGCACGGGCACCCGGGCCTGTACGTCATCGACGGAGCGCTGATCCCCGGCAACACCAGCGTCAACCCGTTCGTGACGATCACGGCCCTCGCCGAGCGCAACATCGAGAAGATCATCGCCACGGACCTCTGAGCAGGTCCCTGAGCAGGCCCCTGAGCAGGTCCCTGAGCAGCTCTCTGAGCGGACCGGTTCCCGGGGCCGTCCGGATCCTCCGGGCGGCCCCGGGCCGTGCCGCGGGCGCCGGGGCGTCACGGTTCAGCCGCCCGGCAGCACGCAGACGCTGTCGAGGCCCAGTACGTGGTTGAGCCGGCCGAAGGCCAGCCAGGAGCCGATGCTCATGCTGAGCTCCACGATCTCCAGCTGGCTGTAGTGCGCGGTCATCCTCGCCCAGAAGTCGTCGTCGAGGTTGTGGTGGTCCAGGGCGTAGCGCTCGGCGTACTCGGCGGCGAGCCGGGTGCGGTCGTCGAAGGCCGTGGTGGTGCGCCATGCGGTGACGGCGTCCGCGAACTCCTCCTCGACCTTCTCCCCGTCCCGGTCGGTGCGCCAGTCGAGGCAGAAGACGCACCCGTTGATCTGCGCGATGCGCAGCCGCGCCGCCTCGAACTCGCGCAGGCCGAGCGTCGTGTGGGCGTAGACGGAGAGGGAGAAGTTGGCGGCGGCCATGCCGATGCCGGGGACCATGTCCCCCCACACGTACTCGATCGGGTGCTGTCCGTCGGGGATGTCGATCCTCATGGCTGCTTCCTTCCGAGTTTGCCGACTGCGGGCCGCAGCGGGACGTCCAGGGCGTCGTAGAGGCCGGGTTCCGCGGCCACCAGCCAGTCGATGGCCCCCACCAGGCGGCCGACGGCGGTGGCGTTCCCGCCGGCCGAGCGGTTGCCGCCCTCGTCGGTGGCCTCGACGGTCACCTCGATGCGGGGGCGGCCCTCGATGACCACCCGGTGGGCTCCGGCGCCGCCCTCCGGCGGGACGGGCCAGTCGGGGGCGCAGGAGGCGTGGATGCGGGTGACGTGTTCGATGACGATGCGGGGTTCGCCGCCGACGATGCCCTGGACCTCGAAGCGGATGGCGCCCTGGGTTCCGGCCTCGAAGACGCCCATGGAGGGGGTGTTCACCGTGCTGTCGAGGGCGCGGCGCTGCGAGGTCTCGCGTATCTCGTCGAGCTCGACGCCGAGGGCGCGGGCCATCATCCGGATCTGGCCGCCCCACACCATGGTGGGGATCGAGGGCATCAGCATCATCGGCTCGTGGTCCATGGGGTGGCCCATGCCGACGAGGTGGCGTACGGAGTCCGGCTGGTCGTACGTGGAGTAGTCGAAGATCTCCTGGCAGCGGATGGCGTCCACGGTGGTGCCCAGGCCGCTGATCAGCAGCGGGAGCACGTCGTTGCCCCAGCCGGGGTCGACGCCGGAGGCGAAGAGCGAGCCGCCGCCCTCGGCGATCGCGGCCAGGACGGGGTCCCGGAACTCCGGTGGGGCGCTGCGGTGGTCGTAGAGGGGGTAGAGGGCGGGGCTGACGACGGCCGCGCCGGCGGTGATGGCGCGGCTGATGTCGGCGAGGGCCCCGTCGGGGCGGATGTCGCCGGACGCCGCGTAGACGACGGCGGCCGGGCGGGCGGCGAGCACCGCTTCGATGTCGTCGGTGGCGGCCACCCCCAGCCGGTGGCCGAGTCCGGCGAGTTCGCCGGCGTCGCGGCCGGTCTTCGCGGGGTCGTGGACGATGACTGCCGTGAGTTCGAGCGCCGGGTGGGCGTCGACGGCGCGGATCGCCGCGCGGCCGACGTTGCCGGTGCCCCAGACCACCGTGGGAATCATGCGCGGAGGGTAGCGAGGGGGCGTGGAGGTGCCCAGCGTCGTGAAGGAGGTTTTTCGGACGGGTCCCCAGCGGGTCACCGCCCGGTCCGCGGCCGTGGTGAACGCCCCCTTGACCCGGGTGGTCCAGACCAATACGTTCCCGGGTGGGACGGGCGCCGCCGGTGCAGGGCCGCGCCCGTCCCCGCACGGCTCAGGAGCACCACTCCCCGCATCCGCAAAGGAAGCCCATGCGTTCCACGCGCCCCATGCACCCCATGCGCCGCAGCACCCTCGGCCGGCTGGCCGTCGCCGCCTGCTCCCTCTCCCTGCTGACCGCCTTCGCGCCCGCCGCGGCGGCCGGGAACGGGGACCGGGACGCCGCGGGCGGGCACGCCCGCTCGTACCGGAAGGTCGGCTACTTCACCCAATGGGGCGTCTACGGGCGGGACTTCCAGGTCCAGGACCTGGAGGCGAACGGCACCGCCGGCAAACTCACCCACGTCAACTACGCCTTCGGCAACATCGGCGCCGACGGCAAGTGCTTCACGGGCAACGTGGCCGGCGAGGCCGACGCCTGGGCGGACTACGCGCGCCCGCTGGACGCGGCGCACTCCGTGGACGGGGTCGCCGACACCGCTGACCAGCCGCTGGCCGGGAACTTCAACCAGCTGAAGGAGCTCAAGGCCGAGCACCCCGGGCTCAAGGTGCTGATCTCGCTGGGCGGCTGGAGCTGGTCCACCCACTTCTCGGACGCGGCCCTCACCCCCGCCTCCCGCAAGGCCCTCGTCCGTTCCTGCATCGACCTCTACCTCAAGGGCGACCTCCCGCAGGACGGCGCCCGGGGCGGGGCCGGAGCCGCCGCCGGGGTCTTCGACGGGATCGACCTGGACTGGGAGTGGCCGGGCTCGGAGGGTGACACCGACACGAAGTTCCGGCCGGAGGACAAGCGCAACTTCGCCGAGCTGGTCCACGAGTTCCGCACCCAGCTCGACGCGTTCGGGCGCGAGCACGGGCGCCCGTACGAGCTGACGGCCTTCGCCCCGGCCGCCCCCGCCAAGATCGACGCGGGCTTCGACGTCCGCCGGATCATGCGCGACCTCGATTTCGTCACCCTCCAGGGCTACGACTTCCACGTGTCCGGGGAGAAGACCACCGCCCAGCAGTCCGCGCTGTACGCCCGGGGCGACTTCAGCGTCGACGCCACGGTGGACTCCTGGCTGCGGCGCGGGGCGCCCGCGCGGAAGCTGGTGGTCGGCATGCCGTTCTACGGGCAGGGCTGGACCGGGGTCACCGGCGGCGGGGACGGCATGGGGAAGCCGGCCACGGGACCGGCGCCGGCGAAGTGGGCCGCCGGGTACGAGGACTACGAGGAGCTGAGGAAGCTGGCCGCCTCCGGCACCTTCCAGGTGCACCGCGACCGGCGCGGCGGCCACGCCTGGCTGTTCGACGGCACCACACTGTGGACGTACGACGACCCGCAGGTGCTGCGCGCGAAGGCCCGGTACGTCCGCGAACGGGGCCTGGGCGGCGCCATGTTCTGGTCCCTGGACGCCGACACCGCCGACGGCGAGCTGACCACCGCCGTCGACCAGGGCCTGCGCGGCCGCTGAACCGGCGCCGCCGGGCCGAGGAAATTCGTCCGGCTCGGCGGCGCCCCAGCACGTACGCTCCGCGGCATGAGGAACTCGACAGTACGGGCGGTCAACCGGCTCACGGCGCGCTGGGCCGCCGAAGCCTCCGGCGGGGACGGGGGTACGGTCTTCACCGCGGCGGGGGTCTGGCCCCTGCTGGCCCTGATGGCGGACGGAGCGGCCGGACCGGCCCGCGCGGAGCTGTCCGAAGCGCTCGGCATACCCCCCGAGGACGCGGCGGAGGCCGCGCGCGAGCTGCTGGCCGGGCTGGCCGGCGTACGGGGCCTGCGGGAGGCGACGGGTCTGTGGGCCGGGGCCGACCTGCCCCTGGAGGCCCCCTGGCTGTCCCGCCTCCCCGAGGGCACCCGGGGCACTCTGACCGGCGACCCGGACACCGACGGCAAGACCCTGGACGCGTGGACCGCCGAGCGTACGGACGGACTCGTCGAGCGCATGCCGATCGCGCTGCCGCAGGGCCCGGACGCGGTCCGACTGGTGCTGGCCTCCGCGCTCGCGCTGCGACTGAAGTGGATCAAGCCCTTCCAGGAGTGGCCCGGCAAGGTGTACGACGGTCCGTGGGCCGGCCGGGAACTGGTCATGCTGCACCGGAGCACGTCCCTGCTGGACCGGGTCCGGGTGGCGCACGGCCCCTGCGGTCCGGTCACGCTGGCGGAGGTGGTCGGGGACACCGGGGTGGACGTCCACCTCGTGCTGGGCGGGCCGGAGGCCTCGCCCGGCGAGGTGCTCCGCACCGGGATCGAGGCCGTCACCCGGGCGCGCCCGGCGACGCCCGCGAGCCTCCTGCCCGCGGGCGGCCCCGGCCCGGGCCTGTCCATCACGATGGTCCCCTCGACGTCGCCGGAGCCCCGGCTCTCCATCGAGACACCCGCCTTCGAGGTCCGTGCCGACCACGATCTCCTGGAGCAGGCCCGGCTGTTCGGCCTGGGCGCCGCCTCGGACAGCAGCTCCGGCCACTTCCCCGGGATCAGCCCGGACCCCCTGGCCATCGGCTCGGCGCGGCAGTCGGCGCTCGCCCGCTTCCACGCGACGGGCTTCGAAGCCGCCGCGGTGACGGCGATCGGCTTCGCGGCCGGTTGCGCGCCCCGTTTCCCCTACCGCGTGCGCCACGCGGCGGTGGCCTTCCACCGCCCCTTCGGCTTCCTGGCGGTGCACCGCACCTCCCGCCTGGTCCTCGCCGCGGGCTGGGTCACGGACCCGCTCCCGTACGAGCAGCCGGACCGGGAGGCCGAGGAAGCCGAGGCCTGGGAGGAAGAGCAGTGGGCGGCGGAAGCCGGGCGGTGAGCGCGGCCGTCTCGCTGAAGGCGGGTACGCGGCCCGTGCCGCCGCGGCCCGCCACCGACAGGGAGGCCGCCGCCAGGCCGTACGCCACCGCCCGGGACAGCGGGTCGCCCAGGGCGAGCCGGGCGGTGGCGGTGCCGGTGAAGCAGTCCCCGGCGCCGGTGGTGTCGACGGGTGCCGGGTCGACGGGGACGGGGTGGTGGACCGCCCGGGTGCCGTCGTCCAGGAGCAGCCGGGCCGGGCCGGCGGTGACGGCCACCGTGCGCGCCCCCAGCGCCCGGTAGCGGGCCGCGGCGGTGGCCGGGTCGACGGTGTCCACCAGGGCGAGCGCGTCGCCCGGGCAGGAGGTCTTGAGCAGCCCGGTCAGCGGGGCGATCCCGGCGAGCAAGGACCTGGCCTCGGCGCGCCGGGTCAGCCGCGTACGGAAGTTGGGGTCGTACGTGACGTGCCCCCCTGCCGCGTGGACGGCGCGGGCGGCGGCGAGCACGGCCGCGCGGCTGCCCGGGGAGAGCGCGCCGGTGATCCCGCTGGTGATCAGCGCCCGGCAGCCCGTCAGCAGCGGGAGCCAGGCCTCGACGTGGGCCGGGGCGAGGGTGGAGGCGGCGCTGCGGGTGCGCCAGTACACGAACTCCCGGCCCCCGTCGGGGTCCGCGGAGAGCAGGTAGGCGCCGTTGGGGCGGGGCGCGCGGTGGACGTGGGCGACGTCCACGCCCAGCTCGGCGGCACGGCGCAGCAGCGGGACGCTCAGCTCGTCCTCCCCGACGACGGTCAGGAGCGCGGTGCGGGCCCCGGCCGCGGCGGCCGCGGCGGCGGCGTTGAGGGCGTCGCCGGAGTAGGAGATCCGGGCGGCGGTGCCGTCGGCGGCCGCGCGCAGGGCGGTCTCGGCGTGGATCTCGACCAGGACCTCGCCGAGGACGAGGACGTCGTAGCGCGGGGCGGCCACGGTCAGCACCCCTCCCCGCCGCAGCAGGGCCCGGCCAGCTCCGCGAACACCCCGGCCAGCTCCCCCGGGTCGGCGGGCAGGCCGCTGCCGACGCCGACGGCGGTCGCGCCCGCGTCGAGCCAGCCGCGGACCTCGCCGGGCCGGATCCCGCCCGTCGGGACGAGTACGGCGTCCGGGAGCACGGCCCTGAGGGAGCGGATGAAGCCGGGCCCGCCCACGTGGGCGGGGAACACCTTCGCGGCGCCCGCGCCCCGGACGGCGGCGGCTATCTCCCCGGGGGTGAAGCCGCCTTCGAGGAAGGGCGTCCCGCGCCGTGCGGCGACCTCGCGGACCTCGGGGGCGGGGTAGGGCGAGACGAGGAACGCGGCCCCGGCTTCGAGGGCCGCCCCGGCCTGGGCGGCGGTGGTCACCGTGCCCACCCCGATGACCGCGTCACGCCCCCGTGCGTCTCGGAGCGCCGCGGCGCGGGCGACGGCCCGGGCCCAGCCGGGGGTGGACGTGGTGAGCTCCACGGCCCGGCACCCGGCGCCGAGCAGTTCCCCGGTGGCCCGCAGGGCCCGGCCGGCGTCGGCGCTCCGCAGCACCGGGAGCAGGCGCTGGGCGGCCAGCACCGCGTACGGATGGCAGGACACGGAACCCTCCCGGCTGTTCCACGGCGTGGAACGGTGCGTCGTACAGCCCGACTTGATGGTCTAGACCATACACACGGGAAGGCCGCCCGGTCACCCCCTCGCCCGGCGACGGCGGTGGGGGCGCCGGAGCGGGGTGGTGGGGTGGCCCGGGGCGCGCCCGCCGCCATCAGCCCGTTCCGGCGGGCGGCGGCGGGCGCGCCCCGGGCGGCGGCGAAAAAGATTCCTCCGGATAAGCGTTATCCGGGCCGCACTCGACGGTCTCCCAGTTATCGGGCAACATCGACCGCCGGTACGGACAGGGACTTTCACATGAGTACACAGCACACGGCAGAGCTGGTGGCAGCGGCCCGCGCGGGCGATCCCCGCGCGCAGGACGAGCTGGTCAGCGCCCACCTGCCGCTGGTCTACAACGTGGTCGGGCGGGCTCTGAACGGGTCACACGACGTGGACGACGTGGTGCAGGACACCATGCTGCGCGCGCTCGACGGGCTGGGCACGCTGCGGTCCGACGAGAGCTTCCGGTCCTGGCTGGTGGCCATCGCGATGAACCGCGTACGGGCGCACTGGCAGGCCCGCAGCGGCGGCCCCGGGCAGAGCGGGCTGGAGGCCGCCCAGGACATCGCCGATCCCGGCGCCGACTTCGCCGACCTGACGGTCACCCGGCTCCACCTGTCGGGACAGCGCCGCGAGACCGCCCGTGCCACGCGCTGGCTGGAGCCCGACGACCGGGCGCTGCTGTCGCTGTGGTGGCTGGAGTGCGCGGGCGAGCTGACCCGGGCCGACGTGGCCTCGGCGCTGGAGCTGACCCCGCAGCACACGGCGGTACGGGTGCAGCGGATGAAGGCGCAGCTGGAGTCCGCGCGCGTGGTGGAGCGGGCCCTTGAGACGCAGCCGCCCTGCGAGGGGCTGCGGGCGATGACGGGCACCTGGGACGGCCGGCCCTCCGCGCTGTGGCGCAAGCGAATAGCCCGGCACGCCCGCGAGTGCCTGCGCTGCTCGGGGCTGTGGAACGGCCTGGTGCCGGCGGAGGGGCTGCTGGCCGGGCTGGCGCTGGTGCCGGTCACGGCGGCGCTGCTGGCGGGCGTACGGTCCACCGTGGCCGCCGGCTACGCCCCGGCGAACGTGGCCTTCGCCGACGCGGCGACCCAGCTCTCGCCGGTGGTGTCGGGCCCGGGCCGCGCCGCCCGGCGCAAGGGCGGGGCCGCGGCGGGCGGTACCGAGGGCCCCGACGGCCCCGACGGCCGCGCGGCACAGCGCAAGCGCCGCCGGAACCGGCGCCGGGCCATCGGCGGCGCGGTGGTCGCCGCGTGCGTCGCGGGCGGCGGCCTGGTGTACCTGGGGCAGCTGCCCGGTTCGAAGAAGACCGAGGCGGGCGGGGCGCCCGCGTCCCCGCTGGCCGCGCTCTCGGCGCCCGACTCCGCCGGGCCGCAGCCGTCCGGCTCCGCCTCGGCCTCGCCTTCCGCTCCGGTGTCGGGCTCGCCCTCCGCGTCGGCTTCCGCTTCGGCCTCCCCATCGGCCTCGGCGAGCACCGCGAAGACCTCGGCGGCTCCCGCGCCGACGAAGAGCACCGCGAAGCCCCCGGCCCCGCCGGCCCCGGCTCCGGCGGGCGTGGCGGGGCAGGTCATCGCCCTGGTCAACTCGGAGCGCGCGGCGGCCGGCTGCGGCCCGCTGAAGGAGGACGCGCAGCTGCGCAACGCCGCCCAGGGGCACTCCGACGACATGGCGCGGCGGGACTTCTTCGACCACACCAACCCCGACGGGGCCGACCCGGGGGCGCGGACGACGGCCGCCGGGTACCGGTGGTCGACGTACGGCGAGAACATCGCCAAGGGGCAGCAGACCGCGCAGTCCGTGATGGACTCCTGGATGAAGAGCCCGGGCCACCGCGCGAACATCCTCAACTGCTCCTTCAAGGACATCGGCGTGGGCATCCACTCCGGGTCCGGCGGCCCCTGGTGGACGCAGAACTTCGGGGCGCGCTGACCCGGTCGGCCGCCCGCGCTCCTCTTTGACTCAGAATCCGGGCAAGATAGGGGCTGGAGCGGAACGAGCAGATCAACGCGGGTGAGGTGAGGTGTATGGCGAGGCCGGAGCTGCGCCCTCATCAGCGCGAGGCCGTCGACGCCGTCGTGCGCGCGCTCCAGCTGCCGGCCACCGGCCGGGTGCCCGAGCGGGGCCTGCGGACCCAGGTGATCATGGCGACCGGGTCCGGCAAGTCCCTGGTCGCCGTGCGCTCGGCCGAGGAGCTGCGGGCGGGCCGGGTGCTGGTGCTGGTGCCCTCCCTCGACCTGCTCGTGCAGACCGTCGCCGCCTGGCGGGAGGGGGGCCGCACGGGCCGGGCCCTCGCGGTGTGCTCGCTGCGCGGCGAGGACGTGGGGGTGCCCACCACGACCGCTCCGGGGCAGCTGGCCCGGTGGGGGTCGCGGCCGGTGGAGCGGGTGACGGTGTTCGCCACGTACGCCTCGCTGGGCCTGGGGACCATCGAGGGGGCGCACCTGGCGGGGCTGCCGTCCTGGGACCTGGTCGTGGTCGACGAGGCGCACCGCACCTCGGGCAGGATCGGCAAGCCCTGGGCGGTGGTGCACGACAACGCCCGGATCCCCTCCGTGCGGCGGCTGTACATGACGGCCACGCCCCGGGTGTGGCGCGACGGCGAGGACAGCGAGGAGGCCGAGGAGCCGGAGGAGGAGGCCGGGTCGGGGGCGGGGGCGTACGCGGCGGAGACGGCCGGCGGCGCGGAGCCGCGGGGCCGCGGCGAGCTCGTCGCGTCCATGGAGGACGATCCCCAGGGGCCGTTCGGCGCCCGCTGCTACACCCTGTCGCTGTCGGAGGCCATCGACCGGGGCATCTGCGCCCCGTACCGGGTGGTGTGCGTGGATGTCAGCGACCCCGGGTTCCAGTCGGCGGTGCTGCTGGGCGCCGACGGCCGCTCGGACCGGGTGCGCGGGATGCGGATCGCGGCGCTCCAGGCGGCTCTGGTGAAGGCCGCGGCGGACCAGGGCTTCAGGCGGACTCTGGTGTTCCATCACCTGACCAAGGAGGCCGAGGCGTTCGCGGCGGGGCTTCCGGCGGTCGCGGCCCGGATGCGGGTGACGAGCCGGGCGGCGCTGCCGGTGTATCCGCGCACGGTCTGGGCGGACTGGCTGTGCGGGCAGCACACGGCGGCGCACCGGCGGCGGGTGCTGGAGGCGTTCGCCGCGGACCGGGTCGCGGACAAGGCGTTCCTGGGCAGCGTGCGGGTGCTGGGCGAGGGGGTGGACACCAAGGAGTGCGACTCCGTCTTCTGGGCGGACGTACGCGGTTCCATGCCGGACCTGGTGCAGGCGGTGGGCCGGGCGCTGCGGATGCGGCCGGGCGAGGGCAAGGTGGCCTCCCTGGTGGTGCCGGTGCTGCTGGGGCCCGGGGAGTCCCCGGAGTCGATGCTGACGTCACGGGCGTACGGGGACCTCGCGCGGCTGCTGGAGGCGCTGAGGGCGCACGACTCCAGGCTGGTGGAGGCCCTGGCCCAGCCGCAGGCGCCGAGCGCGGCGGCGAAGGCCCCGGCGGCGGCCGGGACCGGCACGGGCCCCGGGGCGGGCGCCCGGGCGCTGCTGAGCTTCTCCGTGCCGCGGGATCCGGCGCTGCTGGCGGCCTTCATCCGGCTGCGCGTGCTCAACCCGGAGCACACGCAGTGGCGGCGGGGCGCGGAGGCGGCCCGGGTCTACGCGGCGTCGGCCGGGGACCTGAAGGTGCCGTTCGCGTTCCGGGTGCCGGAGGGCCGGGCCGAGTGGCCGGCGGCGCTGGCGGGTTTCCCGCTCGGCCAGTGGATCGCGGACGCGCGGCGCACGTACCGCAGGGGTGCGCTGGGCCGGGAGCGGGCCCGTGAGCTGGAGGAACTCGGCATGGTGTGGAGCCATTTCGACGTGGCCTTCGAGGAGGGGCTCGTGGCGGCCCGCGCCTGGGCCGCCGCGCACGGGCACCTGCTGCCGCCGGTGGAGGCGACCTGGCACGGGATGCCGGTCGGGGTGTGGATGAAGAACAACCGGGCCGCCGCCCGGCGGGAGGGGCCGGGTGCGCTGCCGCAGGAGCGCCGGGAGGCCCTGGAGGAGATCGACGCGTCCTGGTGCCCGGCGTGGGACATCGGCTGGCAGCGGGCGTTCCGGCTGACCCGCGCCCACCTGGACGCGGGCGGTGCGGTGCCGCTCGGCCCGGGCTCGGTCGTGGTCCAGGGCGAGGACCTGGGGCTGTGGGTGCGGAGCCAGCGGCTGGGGTGGGACCGGCTGGCCTGGGCGCAGCGCTGGCTGCTGGAGCACGGGCTGGGGCTGTCGCCGGCCACGGAGGCGGAGCGCCCGCCCCCGCGCCGGAGCCATGCCGCCGCCTGGGCGGGGCACCTGGAGGCCGCCCGGCGCTTCCACGCCCGCGAGGGGCACCTGCGGGTGCCGCGCACGCACGTGGAGCCGGTCGGCGGGCAGGAGGTGCGGCTGGGCGCGTGGATCGCGAACCAGCGCTCCCGGGCGGCGAAGCTGGCCCCGGAGCGGGTGGCCGCGCTGACGGCCCTGGGGATGCGCTGGTAGGCGTCGGTGTGAGGCCGTGGGGCCGTGGGGCCGCCGGTCAGTGGTGGAAGCCGGACCGGGGTGCGGCGGCGGGGACGGGCTGCGGCGCGGCGGTGAGGTGTTCCACGGCCCGGCGCAGGTCGTCGACGAGCAGGGCGGTCTGGTCGCGGGTCACCCCGTGCCGGATCAGCACGCGCTGGACGACGGTGTCCTGCCGGTCCGCGGGCAGCGGGTACGAGGGCACCTGCCAGCCGCGCATCCGCAGCCGGTCGGAGAGGTCGTAGAGGCTGAAGCCGGCTCCGGCCGGGTCGGTGAGGGTGTAGGAGACGGCGGGCAGGGCGCCCTGGCCGTCGTAGAGCAGGGTGAAGGGCCCCATGCCCTCGATCTCGGCGGCCAGGTAGCGGGCGGTGTCGGCACAGGCCTGCTGGACGCGCCGGTAGCCGCCGCGGCCCAGGCGCAGGAAGAGGTAGTACTGGGCGATGACCTCCCCGCCGGGGCGGGAGAAGTTGAGGGCGAAGGTGGGCATGTCGCCGCCCAGGTAGTCCACGTCGAAGACGAGCCGGGCGGGGAGCAGGTCGGCGGTGCGCCAGACGATCCAGCCCACGCCGAGGGGGGCGAGCCCGTACTTGTGCCCCGAGGTGTTGACGGAGGCCACGCGCGGCAGCCGGAAGTCCCAGACCGTGTCGGGGTGGAGGAAGGGGGCGACGAAGCCCCCGCTGGCGGCGTCCACGTGGACGGGTACGTCCCAGCCGTGCTCGGCCTGGATCCGGTCGAGGGCGGCGGCGATCTCGGCGACGGGCTCGTAGTCGCAGGTGTAGGTGACGCCGAGGATGGCGACGACCCCGATGGTGTTCTCGTCGACGTACGCGGCGAGCTGGTGGGGGCGCAGGCCGGTGGCGCCGGGTTCCAGGGGGACCTGGCGCAGCTCGACGTCGAAGTAGCGGGCGAACTTCTCCCAGCAGACCTGGACCGGGCCGCACACCAGGTTGGGCCGGTCCGCCGGTCTGCCCTCGGCGCGGCGGCGCTCGCGCCAGCGCCATTTGAGGGCGAGGCCGCCGAGCATGGCCGCCTCGCTGGAGCCGGTGGTGGAGCAGCCGGTGCCGACGTGGCCGGGCGGGGCGTTCCAGAGGTCGGCCAGGATGTTGACGCAGCGGGCCTCGATCTCGGCGGTCTGCGGGTATTCGTCCTTGTCGATCATGTTCTTGTCGAGGCACTCGTTCATCAGGCGGTGCACGGCGTCGTCCGACCAGGTGGTGCAGAAGGTGGCCAGGTTCTGGGCGGCGTTGCCGTCGAGGAGCAGCTCGTTGTGCAGGAGCGAGTAGACGACCTCGGAGGGCGAGTGGTCATCGGGGATCCGGAACTTCGGGAGGATCTGGCCGCTCAGGGCGGACGTGAACACGTCCGTCCCGTCGTCCCGGGCGTGCGTGTCCTTCGTCTGATGAAGAGCCATATCCGGACTATAGGGGCAAACTGCAACACATATCGGCTTCGGAAACCCTCGAAAACCGGTCGCGCGGGGCGGATTCCGGCGCGGCTTCCGGCCGAGTCCCGGGTGTGACCCCCTCCATAGGACCCCCCGCCCGGCCGAAAAAATTACCGTCGAGTAGTATTTCTTCCGCAGATCTTCCCGTCCGGGCCACTGGAGCCGGTCCGGACGGGAAGATCGTCCAAATGGTTCTACGTAGAACTTATCCGCCGATGTCCGGATAGCGGTCAACTGTCGTACAGGCCCTGATAGTTCTTCCGCCATGAACAAGATCACCCGTCGGCAGGCCTTGGGCACCACTGCCGGCGCACTCACCGTCCTCGGCATCGCGGGCGCCACCGCGCACGCCGCCGCCACCGACTCCCGTGCCGCCACCACCCCGGCCGGCACCGTCGACGAGGTGTACCAGGGCCGCCGCATCCAGATATCCCCCGCCACCGGCGGCGGTCACCACGGCGGCCACCACGGCGGCGCCGGGATACCGACCGTCCGCATAGACGGCCGCGAGCTGCACGTCATGCGCAACGCCGACGGCACCTGGATCAGCGTCGTCAACCACTACGAGACCTTCACCGACCCCACCACGCTGGCCCGGGCCGCCGTGCGCGAGCTCCAGGGCGCCCAGCTCGCCCCGATGCAGATGGGCGGCATGTGATGACCGTGCGCAAGAACCAGGCCACGCTGACCGCCGAGGAGAAGCGCGCCTTCACCAACGCGCTGCTCGAACTGAAGCGCACCGGCCGCTACGACCGCTTCGTCACCACCCACAACGGCTTCATCATGAGCGACACCGACTCGGGCGACCGGGTGGGCCACCGCTCCCCCTCGTTCCTCCCCTGGCACCGCCGCTTTCTGCTGGAATTCGAAGCGGCTCTTCAGTCGGTGGACAAGAACGTCTCGCTCCCGTACTGGGACTGGACCGCCGACCGCACCGCCCGCTCCTCCCTCTGGGCCGCCGACTTCCTCGGCGGCACCGGCCGCGCCCGCGACGGGCAGGTCATGGACGGTCCCTTCGCCTACGCGACGGGCAAGTGGGAGATAGCGGTCCGCGTGGACGGCCGCTCCTACCTGCGCCGCGCACTCGGCGAGGGCGTCGCCCAGCTGCCGACGCGGGCCGAGGTGGACGCCGTACTGGCCATGCCGGTCTACGACATGGCCCCCTGGAACAGCTCCTCGAACGGCTTCCGCAACAACCTGGAGGGCTGGCGCGGCGCCAACCTCCACAACCGGGTGCACGTGTGGGTCGGCGGCCAGATGGGCACCGGCGTCTCCCCCAACGACCCGGTCTTCTGGATGCACCACGCCTTCGTGGACAAGCTGTGGGCGGACTGGCAGGCGAAGAACCCGAACTCCACCTACCTGCCCGCCGCCGGCACCCCGAACGTGGTCGACCTGCGCGACACGATGCGGCCGTGGAACGACGTGACCCCCGCGGACATGCTCGACCACCGCAAGTTCTACACGTTCGACACCGAGCCGGCCGCCACCAGCCAGCGGTAGTGCAGTTCGGGGCGGCCGACCTGGCCGTACCGGGGCGTGCGGTCCGCGCGCCCGGTGTCCACCAGGTGCTCCAGGTACCGGCGGGCGGTGATCCGCGAGATCCCGGCCGCCTCGGCCGCCCCCGCGGCGGTCAGCCCCTCGGGCGCCGCCCGCAGCAGCGCCGCGACCCGGTCCAGGGTCGGGGCGCTGAGCCCTTTGGGCAGCTGGGCCGAGACGGGCGCGCGCAGCGCGGCGAGCGCCCGGTCCACGTCGTCCTGGCCCGCCGCCTCGCCGGCGGACGCGCGGAACTCGGCGTAGCGCAGCAGCCGTTCGCGCAGGGTGGGGAAGGCGAAGGGCTTGAGCACGTACTGCACCACGCCCAGCGACACGCTCTCGCGGACCATGGCCAGGTCCCGCGCCGAGGTCACCGCGATCACGTCGGCGGGATGCCCGGCCGCCCGCAGTCCGCGCGCGAAGCGCAGCCCGTGGCCGTCGGGCAGGGTGAGGTCGAGCAGCAGCAGGTCGACGGGGGTGCGCTCCAGCACCCGGGCGGCCTCGGCCAGCGAGTGGACGGCCGCCACGGCCGTGAAGCCGGGCACCCGGCCGACGTAGAGCGCGTGCGCGTCGGCGGCGACGGGGTCGTCCTCGACGACGAGGACCCGCACGGGCCCGCTCATCCCGCACCGCCTGCGAGCGGGAGGCGCGCGGTGAACGCCGCTCCGCCTCCCGGGGCGTCGCCGGCCTCCACCGAGCCGCCGTGCCGGTGGGCCACCTGACGGACCAGGGCCAGGCCCAGGCCCCGCCCCTCCCCCTTGCCCGACCAGCCCCGCCGGAAGACGTCCGCCCCCTCCGGCAGCCCGGGCCCGTTGTCCGCGACCCGCAGCAGCAGCCCGGCCGCGTCCCGGCGCACGGTGACGGTGATCCGCCCGCCCGGCACCCCCGTCAGGGCGTCGAGGGCGTTGTCGACGAGGTTGCCGAGCAGCGTGACCAGGTCCCGGGCCGGCGGCACCCCCGGCCCCGCCTCGATCGCCCCGCACTCCGGGGTGACGACCAGCTCGATGCCGCGCTCGTGGGCCTGCGCGGCCTTGCCGAGCAGCAGGGCGACCAGCACGGGCTCGCCCACGGCGGCGACGACCTCGTCGGTCAGGGCCTGGGCCAGCTCCAGTTCGGCGGTGGCGAACTCCACCGCCTCCTCGCTGCGGCCCAGTTCGATCAGGGAGACCACGGTGTGGAGCCGGTTGGCCGCCTCGTGGGCCTGGGAGCGCAGGGCCTGCGTGAACCCGCGCTCGTGGTCCAGTTCCCCGGCCAGGGCCTGGAGTTCGGTGTGGTCCCGCAGGGTGACCACGGTGCCGCGGCGGCCGCCGCCGGCCACCGGCGAGCTGTTGACGACGAGGACCCGCTCCGCGCTCAGGTGCACCTCGTCCACCCTGGGCCGGTCGGCGAGCAGCGCCCCGGTGAGCGGTGCGGGCAGGCCCAGGTCGGCGACGCCGCTGCCGGTGACCTCCCCGCGCAGGCCGAGCAGCTCGCGGCCCGCGTCGTTGATGAGGGTGATCCTGCGGTGGCCGTCGAGCAGCAGCAGCCCTTCCCGGACCCCGTGCAGGGCCGCCTGGTGGTAGTCGTACATCCGGCTCAGCCCGGCGGCGTCCATGCCGTGGGTGTGGCGGCGCAGCCGGGCGTTGACCACGTACGTACCCACCGCGCCGAGGGCCAGCGCCCCGGCGGCCACCCAGGCGAGGGCCGTGAGCTGCTCCGCGAGGCGGGCGCTGATGGCCCGGACGGTGATCCCCGCGCTGACCAGGCCGACGACGGAGCCGTCCGCGTCCCGGAGCGGGGTGACCACGCGGATGGAGGGGCCGAGGGTGCCGGTGTAGGTCTCGCTGAAGGTGCCGCCGCGCAGGGCCGGGGCGGTGTTGCCGAGGAAGCGCTCGCCGATGCGGCGCGGGTCGGGGTGGGTCCAGCGCCTCCCGTCCGGGGCCATGATCGTCACGAAGTCCACCCCGGAGTCGGTGCGCACCCGCTCCGCGTAGGGCTGGAGCGCGGCGGAGGGGTCGGCTCCGGGTGCCCCGGCGCGCACGGCCTCGCGTACGGAGGGCGAGTCCGCGACGGCCCGGGCCACCGCTCCGGCCTGCCGCCGGGCCGCGTCCTCGGCCTGGTCGCGGGCGGTGGCGTACGCGAAGACCGCGCAGCCGGCGACGACGAGCGCGACCAGCAGGACCTGCATGGCGAAGAGCTGGCCGGCGAGGCTGCGGGGCGGCCGGGGAAAGCGGAGCATGGCGCTCAGTGTGCACCGGGCCGTGAACTCAATGAACGCAAGGGTGACCGGGGTCACAGCGTGGGCGATGGTCTCCCGGAACCACTTCACCACCCAGGAGCCGCGACATGGCCGCCAGACGCGACAGAACCCACTACCTCTACATCGCGGTGATCGCCGCGGTACTGCTCGGCATCGCCGTCGGCTTCGCCGCACCCGGCGTGGCCGTGGAGCTCAAGCCGCTGGGCACCGGCTTCGTGAACCTCATCAAGATGATGATCTCGCCCGTGATCTTCTGCACGATCGTGCTGGGGATCGGCTCGGTCCGCAAGGCCGCCAAGGTCGGCGCGGTGGGCGGGCTGGCCCTCGGGTACTTCATGGTGATGTCCACGGTGGCGCTGGCCATCGGGCTGCTGGTGGGGAACCTGCTGGAGCCGGGCAGCGGACTGCACCTGACCGAGGCCGCGGCACGGGCCGGCGAGGCGCAGGCCAAGGCGGGCGGGGCGGAGAGCACCCAGGAGTTCCTGCTGGGGATCATCCCGACCACCCTGGTCTCCGCCTTCACCGGGGGCGAGGTGCTGCAGACCCTGCTGGTGGCGCTGCTGTGCGGGTTCGCGCTCCAGGCGATGGGCCCGTCGGGCGAGCCGGTGCTGCGCGGGATCGGACACGTGCAGAAGCTGGTGTTCCGCGTGCTGGCGATGATCATGTGGGCGGCGCCCGTCGGCGCCTTCGGGGCGATCGCGGCCGTGGTCGGTGCCACCGGGATCGACGCGCTGAAGTCCCTGGCGGTCATCATGATCGGCTTCTACACGACCTGCCTGCTCTTCGTCTTCGTGGTGCTGGGCACCCTGCTGCGGGTCTGCACGGGTGTCAGCGTCTTCGCGCTGCTGCGCTACCTGGGCCGGGAGTTCCTGCTGATCCTGTCGACCTCCTCGTCCGAGTCGGCGCTGCCGCGGCTGATCGCGAAGATGGAACACCTGGGCGTCTCCCGCCCGGTCACCGGCATCACCGTGCCGACGGGCTACTCGTTCAACCTGGACGGGACCGCCATCTACCTGACCATGTCCTCGCTGTTCGTCGCGGAGGCGATGGGAAAGCCCCTGGCCCTGGGCGAGCAGATCTCGCTGCTGCTCTTCATGATCGTCGCCTCCAAGGGCGCGGCCGGGGTCACCGGCGCCGGTCTCGCCACCCTGGCCGGCGGCCTCCAGTCCCACCGGCCCGAACTGGTCGACGGGGTGGGCATGATCGTCGGCATCGACCGCTTCATGAGCGAGGCGCGGGCGCTGACGAACTTCGCGGGCAACGCCGTGGCCACCGTCCTGATCGGGACGTGGACGAAGGAGTTCGACCGCGAGCGGGCCGCCGAAGTCCTCGCCGGGCGGCTGCCCTTCGACGAGACCACGCTGGTGGACGACGGCCACGGCACACCCGCCGAACCCGCCCCGCCCGCCCCGCCGGCCGTGCCCGGTCCGGCGGCCGGCCCCAAGGACGGTGTGCCGGCCTGAGCCTCCGGGCCCGCGCACCCGCGGGAGCCGGCCGGGCAGGACTCGCCCCCACGGTGTCCAGCCCGGCCGGTTCACGCCTCAAAGGCCGACGAACAGTGGCGAACCGCCATTTTCAGCCATGTGATCTTCAACTCTGCTGCGCTAAAAGGTACTTCCCTCAGGGGCGGCACGTCTGACATCTTGCGTCCACCACTCGTTTCGTACGGCCCGGTAGGTGCCACCAGCACCGCCGGGCCGTCTTCGGAGGACGCATTGATACCCCACATATCCAGCCGACCTCGACGTGCGATGGTGCTGGCGGCCGCTCTCGGCGCCGCCCTCACCTTCGGAGCTCCCGCCGCGCTCGCCGGCACCGCTCCCGTCGGTCCCTCCGGCTCCCCGGCCTCCGCCCCGGCGGCGGCCCCCAAGGCTGCGGCCCCGGCTTCCCAGAGTGCGACCTGGGCCGCCGGCACCCGCGCCTACCTCGTGATCACCGCTCCCGGTGACAGCTCGGCGGTGCGCTCGGCCGTCACCGCCAACGGCGGCACGGTCTTCGCGTCCTACGACGCGATCGGCGTGATCGTCGCCCACTCGGCCTCCGGCACCTTCGCCACGACGATGCGCGGGGTCAGCGGGGTCCAGAAGGTCGGCGCCACCCGTACCTCGGACGTCCCGGCCGACGCCTACAACCCGGCGCTGCCCGCCAACCCGGCCCAGTCGACGACCCCGACCGGCGAGCCGGTCCGCGCCGACATGAGCCAGATCAAGGCGGACCAGGCCTGGGCCGTCAACGCCGGTTCCGCCTCCGTCAAGGTCGGCGTCCTCGACACCGGTGTGGACGACCAGCACCAGGACCTGGCGCCGAACTTCAACGCCGCGGACTCGGTCTCCTGCGCCTACGGCAAGGCCGACACCCGCGCCGGCGCCTGGCGCGACGTCGACACCCACGGCACCCACGTGGCGGGCACCATCGCCGCCGCGAAGAACGGCAAGGGCGTCATCGGCGTCGCCCCGAACGTGAAGATCTCGGCCGTCCGCGTGGCCGAGCCGGGCAACTCGTTCTTCTTCGCCGAGAACACCATCTGCGGGTTCGTCTGGGCCGGTGACCACGGCTTCAAGGTCACCAACAACAGCTACTACACCGACCCGTGGCAGTTCAACTGCCCGGACAACGTGGACCAGGCCGCCATCATCGAGGGCGTCACCCGCGCCCAGGCGTACGCCGAGGGCAAGGGCTCGCTGCAGATCGCCGCGGCGGGCAACGAGAACTACGACCTCGCCCACAAGACGACCGACACGGCGAGCCCGAACGACTCGACCCCGGTCACCCGCACCATCACCAACGCCTGCCTCGACATCCCGACCGAACTGCCGGGCGTGGTCACGGTCGCGGCGAACGGCACCGGCACCACCAAGGCCTCCTTCTCCAACTTCGGCCAGGGCGTCATCGACGTCGCGGCCCCGGGCCAGGACGTCTACTCCACGCTGCCCGGCGGAAAGTACGGCTCCAAGAGCGGCACCTCGATGGCCACCCCGCACGTGGCGGGCGTCGCCGCGCTGATGGCCAGCGCCGACCCGTCGCTGACCCCGGCGCAGATCCGCGACCGGCTGGCCACCCAGGCCAACGACATCCCCTGCCCGTCGGACAGCCGCTGCACCGGCACCACGGCCAACAACGCCTTCTTCGGCGAGGGCCAGGTCGACGCGCTGAAGGCGGTCGGCGGCTCCACGCCCCCGGCCGGCAAGTACTTCGAGAACACCGCGGACTTCGCCATCGGCGACAACACCACGGTCGAGAGCCCCATCACCGTCACCGGCGTGACCGGCAACGCCCCGGCCACCCTCAAGGTCGGCGTGAACATCGCGCACACCTACATCGGTGACCTGAAGGTCGACCTGGTCGCGCCCGACGGCACCGTCTACACGGTCCACAACCGGGCCGGCGGCAGCACGGACAACATCAGCCAGACCTACACCGTCAACGCCTCCTCCGAGGTCGCGAACGGCACCTGGAAGCTCCGTGTGAACGACAACGCGGGCGGCGACACCGGCAAGATCGACGCCTGGAACCTCACCTTCTAGGACCGGTTCACGATTGGCAGGCAATTGCCGGCAGAGCGCAACGGCCGGAGAGGGACTCCCTCTCCGGCCGTTGCCGTTCCCGCGGCTCAGGCCGCGAAGGCCTGCGCCGCCGCATGGGTGTCGTCGTAGAGGTGGTACCGGTTGATCTGACCATCGGAAACCGTCAGGTGCAGCGCGAACGCCGTCTCGAAGGGCCGGCCGGTCGTCCGCGCCACGGAAGTGATCCGGGCCAGCAGGACCGCCTCGGCACCGTCGCACAGCAGGTGGTACGCGGTGAAGCTGCGCCCGTCGAGTTCCTTGCCCATCAGCGCCAGGAAGTCGGCGAACTCCGCGCGCGTCGAGCGCAGTCCGCTCCACGGCACGTGTGCCGCACCCGGAATGCGGAAGTCGACCTTTTCCGCGAAGACCGCGGCCGCGCCCGCCATGTCACCGCCGCGATAGCGGTTCAGGAACTCCTCGATGGTCGCACGGGTATTCTCGGATTCATTCGCCGTCACGTCTCGTCCTTTCCGACGGGCTGGATGCATTCCATAATGGCCGACGCACACCGCGGCCGAACGCCCGATGACAAGAAGCTGCCAGCTGCAGACAATGTCGGACAGCCGTGCTTCCCGACCCTGCTAGCTTCCGGAGGAGCGACAGGGATTCCATCAAAGGGGGCGTTTTATCAATGCGTTCCCTCAGCAGGGGAGACGACGACGGAAATGGCGAATCTGCCAGTGGACATACCTGTGATCCAGAGCGTGCTGAGCGAGGCGGCCCACGGCCCCACCCGCCACATGATGGCCCTCGCCAGACAGGCCGAGGCTCCGCTCTTCATCCTCCGCCACCAGGGCGAGGACCGCCTGGTCGCGGTCGGCGTCGACCTCGTGGCCGAGCTCTCCGACGACACCCGCTTCGGCAAGCACCTCTACCCCGTGCTGGAGCAGATGCGCCACATAGCGGGGGACGGCCTGTTCACCGCGTACAACGAAGAGCCCAACTGGCAGTCGGCACACGACATCCTGCTGCCCGCCTTCGGACTCGGCCAGATGCGCGGCTACCACGGGACCATGCTCGCCATGGCCGACCGGCTCATCACCAAATGGGACGGGTGCACGGGCGGCGAGCAGGTCGACGTCCTGGCGGACATGACCCGGCTGGCCATGGACACCATCGGGCTGTGCGGCTTCGGCTACGAGTTCGGCTCCTTCGAGCGGCCCGAGCTGCACCCGGTCATCACCACGCTGCTGCGCGCCATGGTGCACGCCCGCAAAATGGACAACCGCGAACCGGGCACCGGCCATCTGTACGAGGCCGAGGACGCCCAGTACGCCGAGGACACCGCGTTCCTGGCCCGGCACGTGGACGAGGTGATCCGCGCCCGGCTGGACGCCGGGGACAGCAGCGCCGACGACCTGCTCGGCCTGATGCTCAACGCCCCGCACGCGGCGACCGGTGAGCGGATGGACCCGCAGAACATCCGCAATCAGGTGATCACGTTCCTGATCGCCGGACACGAGACCACGGCCAGCCTGCTGACGTTCGCGCTGCACAACCTGGTCAAGAACCCCGACGTCTGGGCCAGGGCCAAGTCCGAGGTGGACGCTCTCTGGGGCGACCAGCCCGATCCCCGGCCCGGCTTCGACGAAGTGGGGCGGCTGCGCTACGTCCGGCAGGTCCTCGACGAGTCGCTGCGGCTGTGGCCGATCGCGCCGATGTTCAGCCGCGTGGCGTACGAGGACACCGTTCTCGGCGGCGCGTACCCGCTCAAGAAGGGGCAGGCGGTGCGGGTGCTCATCCCCATGCTGCACCGCGACCCGGTGTGGGGGGACGACCCCGAGTCCTTCGACCCGGACCGGTTCTCACCGGAACGCTCGGAGCAGCGGCCCGTCCACGCGTTCAAGCCGTTCGGTACCGGAGTCCGTGCCTGCCTGGGCCGCCAGTTCTCCATGCACGAGGCGACGCTCGTCCTCGGACTGCTGCTGCACCGCTACGACTTCTCCGGACACGAGGACTACCGGCTCGCCGTCCAGCAGATCCTCACGTTCAAGCCCGACGGGTTCACGCTGCGGCTCCGGCGGCGCACGGCCGCCGACCGCGCACGGCCCGCCCCCGCCGGAGCGGCGGTCGGCGCGGACGGCGGGGTCCGGCAGGGCGGCGTCCCGCAGGAGCGGGCGGCCGCCGGCCGGGCACGGCCGGGCACCGCACTGACCGTCCTCCACGGCTCGAACCTCGGCACCTGCCGGACCATCGCACGCCGGCTCGCCGACGAGGGCGCCGAACTCGGCTTCACCAGCAGCGTCGGACCGCTGGACGACCGTGTCGCGGCGCTGCCCAAGGACGGGCCGGTCCTGCTGGTGACGGCCTCGTACAACGGCCGCCCGACGGACGACGCCGCGCGCTTCGTCGCCTGGCTGGAACAGGGCGCGGCGGAGGGCGGCGGGTTGTCGGGAACCGAGTACGCGGTGCTCGGCGTCGGCGACCGGAACTGGCCCGAGACCTACCAGCGGATCCCGGCGCTGATCGACACCGGGCTCGCCGGGGCCGGGGCCACCCGGCTCCTGCCGCGCGCCGAGGCCGACGCCGCCGGCGATCTGCCCCGCACGGTCGACGACTGGGCCGAGCAGCTGTGGCGGACCCTGCTCGAACGCCACGGCGACCCCGACGTCACCGGCAGCACGGGCGAGGACGCCCACGCGTCCGCGTACGAGGTACGGCTGCTCTCGGGCGGTGCGACCTCCGCCCTGGAGGCGCGGCACGAGGTCGTCCCGATGACGGTGCTGCACAATGCGGAACTCGTCGACGCCTCCCATCCGCTCCGCCGCTCCAAGCGTCATCTGCGCATCGCCCTGCCCGACGGGGCCGTCTACCGGACCGGCGACCACCTGATGGTGCTGCCGGAGAATCCGCCGCACCGTGTGGAGAGGGCCGCCGGGCTGCTGCGGGTCGATCCCGGCCGGCTCGTGGACATCCGCCCCCGGCCGGGAGCCCGGCTCCGGCTCCCGGTCGACCGGCCGGTGACGGTACGCCGGCTCCTCACGCACTTCGTGGAGCTGGCGGACGTCGCCACCGCGGCCCAGGTCGCCGCGGTGGCCGCGCACCACCCGTGTCCCCCGGGGCGCGCCGCACTGGAGGCGCTGGTGAGCGGGGACCGGGCGGCGGAGCGGTTCGCAGCCGAGATCACCGGGCCCCGGCGCACACTGTTCGACCTGCTGGCCGCCCACCCCGAGTCGGAGGTGCCGTTGGGCACCCTGCTCGGGCTGCTGCCCGAACGGCGGCCCCGCTACTACTCGATCTCCTCCTCGGCCGCGGCCCTGCCGGGAGTCGCGGACCTGATGGTCGCGGTGCCGGCCGACCGGGAGGGAGTGGCCTCGGCGCACCTGGCCGGGCTGCGGCCCGGGGACCAGGTCCTGGCCCGGGTGCAGCCGTGCCGGGAGGCGTTCCGCGCCTCGGACGGGACCCCGCTGATCATGGTGGGGGCGGGCACCGGGCTGGCGCCGTTCCGGGGGTTCATCGCCGACCGGATGCACCTGCTCGGCCGGGGCGCGGTGCTGCCGCCCGCACTGTGCTACTTCGGATGCGACCACCCGGACCTGGACTACCTGCACCGTGCGGAGCTGGCCGGGGCCGAGGAGGCGGGCGCGGTGTCGATGCGTCCGGCGTTCTCGCTCGCCCCGGTGGACGGCGCGGTCCACGTGCAGCACCGCATCACCGCGGAGGGGGACGAAGTGTGGTCGCTGCTGGGGCGCGGGGCGCACGTGCGCGTCTGCGGTAACGGCTCGGCCCTGGCTCCGGCCGTCAGGGAGGCGTTCCGCGGACTGCACCGGCTCCACACCGGCGGCGACGAGGCCGGGGCGGCGCGCTGGCTGTCCGGGCTGATGGCCGAGGGCCGGTACGTCGAGGACGTCTGCACGGGCTGAGCGGCACCCGCTGACCGGCCGACCCGCTGAGCGGCCGACCGGGCGGAGGGGCGTCCGCCCCGGACGCAACGTGGCAGGGCCCTCGGGGAAAGGTACGTCCGCTCCCCGGCGGCCCTTCGCGTCACCGGGTGCGCAGCACGCAGTCCCCGCAGAGTCCGCCGCCCGGCACCCGGTAGTAGAGGCAGCAGCTGCGCCGTACGAAGGCCACGCCCAGGCCCGGTTCGTGGATGAAGGAGCCGGTGCCGGCCAGCGCCCCGCCGTCGGCGAGGAGGCTCCCCGCCAGCTCCGCCGCGGCTGCGCCCTCGTCGGCCGGGACCCGGTCGAGCAGCACGCGCAGGGCGCCGACCAGCCCGGAGGCGGCGTTGCCGCGCAGTACCTTGGCGGAGACCCCGTACCGCTCCCGCAGGGCGGCGCCCAGCGGCCCGAGGTTCCCGAGGACGCTCTCCCCGAGGGCCTCGGCGGGCAGGTCCGCGGCCGGCTCGGGCAGCCAGAGCTCCAGCGAGCCCGCCGCGGGCATCCTCCACCACACCCGGCCGGGGTCCAGGTCCGGCAGCCGCCCGGACAGGGCGGCGCAGCCGAGACCCAGAGACCACAGCCGGGAGGCGAGCCCGAACTGGGCGGTGGAGGCCGCGACCCGCCCCGGGCCGCTCCGGATCCGGCGGCCCACCTCCTCGACGTAGGGGCCCAGCCGCTCCCCGTAGAGCTCCGCGAGCGGCCGGAATCCCGGCCCGGGCGGTTCGGCTCCGCAGGGGACGGAGAAGAAGGGCCCGACGGCGGCCAGCCGGCGCAGTACGTCGTCCATGTCCATGCCCGGATGATCTCAGGCGGGGTCTTCGGCTTCGCCGGCGAGCCAGCCGAGCATCGCGGGGGTGGCGTCGAAGTGGCCGCCATGGCCCGCGCCGGCCTGTCGCCGCAGCGTCGCCGCCGGTATGCGCGCGGCCAGCCACTCACCGTGCGCGGGCGGGACGAGGGTGTCCAGGTCGCCGTGCCAGAGCCGCACCGGGACCCTGATGGCCGCCGGGTCGAACCCCCACCCGGTGCCGAAGAGCGCCACGACGTCGTCCACCCAGCCGTCCAGCCCCGGACGGACCGCTTCGGCGAAGGCCGCGCCCAGCATGGCGCTGACGTCCGGCCGGGACAGGACGGCCTGTTCGACCTCCGGCAGCGGCGGCAGTCCGGCCGTCCCGACGTTCGCGAGGTGCTCCATGACGGCGGGCCGCCCGGCCAGGGCGGCGGCGGCGCTGCGCCGGTTCCCCTCGTTCATGCCGGCGGTCCAGTCCAGCCCGGCCGCGTCGCGCGGCGCCAGGCTCGCCAGCACGCCCACCCGCGTGACACGGCCGGGGTGCAGGGCGGCGAACGCCAGGGCGTGCGGGCCGCCCCCGGAGACCCCGAACACCGCGAAGCGGTCCAGGCCCAGCGCGTCGGCGATGGCCGCCACGTCGGCGGCGGCATCGGCGACCCGGCGCCCCTCGACCGGGGTGGAGCACCCGAACCCGGGCCGGTCGTAGGTGATCAGCCGGACGCCGAGCTCCCGGAACAGGGAATCGTCGGGGTGGCGAGCGAGCCGGCTCATCGGGCTGCCGTGCAGATAGAGGACCGGTACCCCCTCGGGTACCCCCCACTCCTCCACTGCCAGCGTCCGGCCGTTGTCCATGATCACTTCGCGCATGGCGGCCAAGCTAGCCGCAGCCCCGGCGCACGGCCAGGGCGTTCATTCACGGCAGAACGGCGAGGAACTCCAGCAGGGCCCGGTTGAAGGCCTCCGGCCGCTCCACGCCCGGCAGGTGCCCGGCCCCGTCGATCACGGTGAGCCGGGCGTGCGGGGCGAGCGCGCACATCGCCTCGGCCTCGGCGACCGGGGTGTAGGCGTCGTCCGCGCCGACCAGCACCAGGCAGGGCACCTCCTCGGGCAGGGCGGCGAGCACGGGCCGGTAGTCGGGCCGCTCGGCCCGCCCGCGCAGGGCCGCCGCCGCTCCCCGCGGGTCGGTGGCGCACATCATGGCCGTGACCCGGGCGGCGGCCTCCGGCTGGCCGGTGACGTTGTAGGGCGCCAGCATCTTGTCAATGACCTCTTCGGTATACGGACGCATACCCTCCGCGAGGAGCCGTTCGGCGAGCTTCCGGCGGAACTCCTTGCCGTCCTCGGTCTCGGGAACGGGGGAGGTGTCGGAGAGCACGAGGGCCCTCACCAGACCCGGGTGGCGCAACCGGAGCTCGAGCGCGATCTGCCCGCCCATGGAAACTCCTCCGACGACCGCCCGTTCGATTCCCAGGCGGCGGAGCAGAGCAGCCAGGTCGTCGGCGAAGTCCGCGAGCAGGGTCCGCTCCCCCACCGCCGGGTTCTCTCCGTATCCTCGCAGGTCAGGGGCTATGACCCGGTAGCCGGCCGCGGTCAGCGCCGCCGCCTGGGCCGCCCACATGGAGCGGTTGAACGGGTGTCCGTGGACCAGTAGGACGGCCTCCGCCCCCCGGGGACCGAAGTCATCCGAAAACGATGCCGCGCCATTGCCAAATTGGGGGTTCATGAGAGGACTTTAAGGGGCTACATTGAGCCACTCGCGTTCACCTGACAGCCCGTTGCCTTTCACCCGCGTTTTGCGCGGGGGGTGACGTCAGGAGCGCACACTGTGCAACCACCCCACCGCCCAGAAGGACCGAAGGCTCCGTGCCCGTACCCGTACTCCTCGCCGGCCGCTCCGTGCGGCTCGAGCCCCTCGCCCCCCACCACACCGAGGCCCTGGCCGTGGCCGGGGCCGAGGATCGTACGACTTACGCCTTCACTCCCGTGCCGCACGGGTTGCAGGCGTCCCACGAGTACATCGACCGTGCCCTCGCCGATCAGGCAGCGGGTCGATCGCTTGCGTTCGCCGTCGTCAGAGCCACTGACGGTCGGGTGGTCGGTTCGACCCGGTTCCTGGAACTCGACTACTGGCAGGGTCCGCTGGTGTGGCCCGCCGTCCCCGGGGTCCCCTTCGGTGATCCGGCGACCGCGATCCCCGATGCCGCCGAGATCGGCAACACCTGGCTGTCCCCGGGCGCCCAGGGAACCGGCATCAACACCGAGGCGAAGCTGCTCATGCTGCGCCACGCCTTCGAGACCTGGGGCGTGCGGCGGATCTCGCTGCGCGCGGACGCCCGCAACGGGCGTTCCCGTGCCGCGATGGAACGTCTCGGCTTCACCTGCGAGGGGGTCCGCCGGGCCCATTCGCGGGGGCTGGACGGGGCGGTGCGCAGCACGGCCTTCTATTCGATCCTCGACGAGGAGTGGCCCACCGTCCGCTCGGTCATCGAACTGCGGCTCTCCAGCGCCGCCCCGCGCCGCCGCCGGCGCCGGACGCTGATCCCGGCGTAACGGTCCTGCTGCGCCCGCGTCCCGGCCCTCGTCCCGCCCCTCCCCCGGTGATTCAGCCGAGGAAGGCCGGGGCGAGGGCCGAGTCCGCCAGCCGGGCGGGGGCGCCGCCGCCGTCGGCGGGCAGGGTGTAGAGGTCGGCTCCGAAGTCGCCCGGCAGGGAGTAGACGAGGGTCCGGTCGTCACGCCACACCACCTGGTCGTCCACGCTGCGTTCCTCGGCGAGCGGGGTCTCCCGCATCGAGGCCAGGTCCAGCACGTACAGCCGCCACGGCGCCTCGGCGGGCAGGCCGGCCACCCGCTTCTTGAACACCAGCCGCGTCCCGTCGGGGGACAGCGAGGGGCACTCCAGGTTCTCGCGGAGCGTGGTGACCGTCCGCGCGGCCAGGTCGCCGCGGACCAGGTAGGTCTTGCCGCCGGTGGCGAGGGTCGCGTAGAAGGCCTTCTCGTCGGCGGTGAACGTCACGCCCCAGAAGTTCACGTCGGCGTTGCGGTACTCCTTGCCGTCCTTGAGGACCGTGAAGTCCTCCAGGGAGGCGTCGAGCTTCCCGGTGCGCAGGTCGAGGAGCGAGGTGCGGGTGGAGAAGTCCGTGCCGGCGTACGAGTCCCCGCCGACGAAGACGGTCCACGCGGCGAGGTGCCCGCCGGGCGAGACCCGGGCGCGGGTGGGGATCCCTGCGAGCGGGTGCGCCGACACCTCCTTGAGCCCGGCGTCGAGGACCACGGCCCGGTAGCTCTCCTGCACGCCTCCCTTGTCGGCCTGGAGGCAGATCCCGGTGCCGGCCGCGGCGTGGAAGCGCAGGCAGCTGACGCCGGAGGCGGTACGGGGACCCGCGGGTGCGCCGTCCGGGACGGTGGCGAGCTCGTCGCGGTGCGGGCCCCAGGCCATGTTCCGGAAGACCATCCGGCTGCCGCCGCCCGGGGCCAGGGAGACCTCCCCCCGGGTGACCTGCGGCCCTCCGGCGCGGGCCTGGTCCTTCTCGGCGGCGCGCGAGGAGGCCCGCACGACGGCGAACACCCCGACCGCGGCGAGCAGCAGGACGGAGGTGACCAGGATCAGGATCCGGCGCTGGAGGGTCATGGGGGCCTTTCGGGGAAGGGGGATCAGGCCTAGGGGGTGTCCGCGAAGTGGCGCCGTCCGCCCGGAGGGCGGGTCCCGCGGTGTCCGGTGCGTGCTCTCGGCGTGCCGGGCGGAAGCCCTCGTACTGGACGTACTCGGGATTTCGCCCGGTGCGGCGAGAGCGCGTGCCGGGCGTCGCGGGACAGGCGCCACTTCGCGGACACCCCCTAGGGGGCGGCGGCGGGCCGCAGCCACAGGCATCCGGCGAGGGCCGCCGCGAGCAGGACGGCGGCCGCGGCGAGGGCGGGCCGGGCGCCCCAGAGGGTCCAGGCGGCGCCGAAGCCGAGGGAGGCCGCGAACCGGGCGAGGGCCTGGCCGGTCTGGACGAGGGCGAGCCCGCTGCCCCGGTGCTCCTCGGGGACGGCTCCGGCGGCCTCGGCCATGAGCACGCCGTCGGTCGCGGCGTAGAAACCGCCGTGCAGCAGGAGCACCGCGTACGGCAGCGCCGGGTGCTGCGCGCCGGTGAGCAGCAGGGCGTACACGGCGAGCAGCGCGAGGTGGCCGCCGAGGAAGACGGCGCGGCGGCCGACGCGGTCGGCGAGCCGGCCCAGTGGCAGGGCCAGCAGGAAGAAGGCGGCGGCGGTTCCCAGCGGGAGGAGCGCGAACCAGCGGTCGGCGATCCCGGCGGCCCGTTGCAGCAGCAGGAAGACGAAGGCGTCGCTGACGGTGCACAGGCCCAGCAGCAGGGCGCACAGGCCGGTCCGGCGCAGGTCGCGGACGCGGAGCAGGCCGAGGGCGCCGCGCAGGGACACGGGGGCGGCGCCGGCGGCGGGAATGGTGCGGCGGCCGGGTACGAAGAGCACGAGCACCAGGACACCGAGCGCGGCCACGCAGGCGCTGACGGTGAAGACGGCGTCATAGCCGTCGGCGGCGCCGCGCAGGATCAGGAAGGCGAGGACCGGTCCGATCAGTGCGCCGGCGGTGTCCATGGCGCGGTGGACGCCGAAGGCCCGGCCGCGTTCGGCGGGGTCGGCGGCCAGGGAGATCAGCGCGTCGCGGGGGGCGGTGCGCAGTCCCTTGCCGGTGCGGTCGAGGGCGAGGACTGCGCCGATGGCGGGCAGGGTGTGGGCGAGCAGCAGCAGCGGCTTGCACAGGGCGGAGAGGCCGTAGCCGATCCCGGCGAGGGCCTTGTGGCGGCCGAGGCGGTCGCCGAGGTGGCCGCCGGTGAGCCGGACCAGGGCGCTGACGCCGTTGTAGAGGCCGTCGAGCAGGCCGAAGCCGAGGGGGCTGAGTCCGAGTCCGGCGACGAGGTAGAGCGGGAGCACGGCCGTGACCATCTCGGAGGAGACGTCGGTGATCAGGGAGACCGTGCCGAGGGCGAGGACCGTGGGGGCGAGGGCGGCGCGCCGCCCCGGGGTGGGGGTCCCCCCAGCGGTAGCTGGGGGAGTGCCCGGGGCGGCGGCCTGCGTCTCGGGGGCCACGGCGGGCGCGGGGGTACCGCGACTGTCCGCGACGTACATGGTCAGGAGGTCCAGATCCCCGTGATGTCCTTGGCGGTGGCGGCGTTCCCGGCGTGGGTGGTCAGCCCGGCCAGGCCCTCCAGGGTCCGCAGCATGTCGTAGTGGTTGTAGGTGGTGGCGGAGGTGGAGCCGGGGGTGACGGGCTGGCCGTAGAGCACGGTCGGGATCTTGTTGCCGGCGAGCCGGTTGTCCTCGTCGAAGGTGACGACGAGGAGGCTGTTGTGGGTCTTGGCCCAGTCCGCGTAGGACTTGAGCTTGTTCTTGAGCCAGGTGTCGCCGGTGCCGACCGAGCAGTCGTGCATGTCGTTGCACAGGTCGGGGACGACGAAGGACACCTTGGGGAGGGTGGTGAAGTCGGTGGGGAACTGCGCCATCGTCTTCGCCGTGCTGGTGGGCACGTTGGAGAAGGCGAACCAGGGGTTGTGCTTGCGGGCGTACTTGCCGCTGGAGCAGGTGGTGGAGCCCTGGCTGGGCAGGCCCTCGTTGTAGCTGCCCCAGCTCTTGCCGGCGGCTATCAGCTCGGAGGCGAGGTTGGGGGCGGAGCTGAAGCCGGGGGTGTAGCAGCTGTCGCCGGTGACGCCCTGGTTGGAGCCGGAGAACAGCTGGAGGTAGTTGGGCTGGCTGGGGTGGGTGATGCCGTAGGAGTTGGTGAGGTTGGCGCCCCCGGCCTTCAGGGAGTTGATGTAGGGGGCGCTGGAGCTGCCGATGACCTGGTTGTAGGCGTGGTTCTCGAACACCACGACGACGGTGTGGTCGGGGGCGGGGAGGCCTGCGGCGTGCGCGGGCTGGGCCGTGCCGATGCCGGCCCAGAGGGCGGCTCCGGCGGCGGTGGCGCCGAAGGCGGCGGCGAGGGCGGTCTTGCGGCGAGGTCGTGAAATGGTCATGCCAAACACGGGGACATACCTCCGGGCGTGGGGGATGGTGCGGGGGTCTCGGGCGGCGGCGCGGACGCACCATACCCACCGGCATGTGCATGAGCCAGGGATGCTTGGATAACGGGAAGGGAACACCGGGGGCACCGTGGGTGACGGGTAATGACCTTCCCCACGGAATCCCAAGAGAAGTAAAAATGAGGAACCCAGCAGCGCTTTCGTTCATCATTCGAACGGAAGCACACCATCCCCAGACGGGGCAGCAACAGCCGGAGAGCCACCGCAGATGTCGTACGAACCCGACGGCCAGGACCAGCCGCCGCACCGGCCGGACGGGCAGCAGCCCGGCCGGCAGCAAGGCCGACAGCAGGGCCCGCCGCAGTACGCGCCCCAGGGCGGCCGGCCCCAGCAGCCGGCCGGCCGCGCCCCGCAGGGAGCCGGCCCGTACGGCGGCCCGCCGCAGGGCCGGCCGCAGCCGCCCCGACCGCCGCAGGGCCAGGACCAGTACCGCTCCGGCGGCTTCGACGAGCCCACGCAGGCCCAGCCCCGCTACGAGCGCCCGGACTACGAGCCGCCCCGCTTCGAGCAGCAGCGTCCCGGCCAGGGGTACCAGCCGGGCCCCGGCCAGCCCCCGTACGAGCAGCCGCAGTTCGGCTACTCCGAGCCGCCCTACGGTGAGGAGCCGCGCCGCAAGTCCAAGGTGAAGCGCTGGATCGTCGCGGGCGTCGCGGTCCTGGCCCTCGGCGGCATCGCGGCGGGCACGATGGCCTACTTCGAGATACCCCCCTTCACCGACAAGGGCAAGGACGTCTCCTTCGGCGGGTCCACCGGCGACAAGAACGGCGCGCCGGCCAAGCAGGCGCCCAACTCGAAGATGTCGATGCCCACCGGCCCGAAGACCGACTTCAAGAACACCTCGACCCTGAGCGACGGCACGCAGATCGGCGTGGCCACCATCACCGGCAAGAAGTCCGGCTTCTCGGGCAAGGTCTGGGTGTGGGCGCCCAAGGAGTACAACGACCCGAAGTTCGCCAAGAGCGGCTTCCCGGTCATGATCGCCCTGCCCGGCGGCGCCGGCTACCCGGGCAACTACTGGATGGGCACCGACCTGGGCCTCCAGACGAGCATCAGCAAGTGGTACCACGAGGGCAAGGGCAAGCCCTTCATCCTCGCCATGCCGGTGCTCAACCCGGGACCGGACGACAAGGGCATCTACTGGGACGGCTCCGACATCCCCGGCCAGCCCAAGATGGGCACCTGGCTGACCGAGGACGTCCCGGACCTGATGCGGGAGAACTTCCGCACCGTCAAGTCCCGTGACGGCTGGGCCTTCATGGGCTCCTCCACCGGCGGCTTCGCCGGCCTGAAGGCCGTGCTGAAGCACCCGGACAAGTTCAAGGCCGTGATCGCCTCCGGCCCGGACATCGTCCCGGACTCCTCCCTGTGGAAGGGCTACGACAAGGAGAAGGCCGAGAACAACCCGGAGCTCCTCGCCAAGCAGCTCATCGACAAGAAGGGCCCGGACGTCTACCTGGCCTTCCAGGTCGGCGACAACGAGAGCAACAAGAAGACGCTGCCGGACGTGCAGAAGTTCGTCCAGACGTACACCAAGGGCCCCATCCACACCAGCCTGAGGGTGATCCCCGGCGGCCAGCACAACGCCAAGACCTACGTCCCGAACATGGGGCTGGGGCCGATGGAGTTCATCAGCAAGGTCATGGAAGGACCAGTGGAGTAACAGCCTCCGCGCCCCGCACTGCCTCCGGCTCCGGCCCGTCGAAGAACTTCGGCGGGCCGTTGCCGTCCCAGGGCGCCCAGCCGGGATCCCCGGTGGCGGCGAAGCGGACCCAGGCTCCGTGCATCTCGTCGGCCAGTGCCTGCGGGGCGTCCGGGCCGGCCAGCCAGGTGGACTCCGGCACCCCCAGGGTGTCGAAGACGAACCCCAGTTCCAGGGCGTGGCAGGCACCCAGGCCCGGTACGCCGCTGGGCCAGCGGAACTCGTAGAGGTGGCTCGGGGCCGGGCGCGGCGCCCCGGCGATCCTGCGCAGCGGGTCGCGCAGCAGCCGGTCGGTGATCAGGTGCCCGGCGAGGTCGGCCGGGGAGGCACCGGGCAGCGCGGCGCGCAGCGCCCGTACGGCCGCCCGGTCCTTGCCGCCGCGCAGCCGGCCCAGGGCCACGGCCGCCGGCCCGATACGGTCCAGCAGCCGCGCGCCCCCGGTCGGCGCGAGCCACAGCCGGTGCTCCTCGGCGGTCCAGCCCAGCAGCAGCGGCACCTTGGAGGCGGTGGCCGCCTCCAGCGGGTCCGCGGGCAGCGAGTCCGGGTCGGTGACCAGCCCGAAGGCGGGACCGCCGAGCACCGGGGAGGAGCGCCGCAGCACCGCCGCCTGGGCGGCGAGCAGCGCGGGCAGACCCACCCCCGCGAAGGCCCGCGCGGTGGCCGGCACCTTCAGGAGCGAGGCCATCCGCCGCACCATGGTCCGCACCCCGTCGCGCGGCAGCGCCTCGGGGGCACCGCTCTGCAGGACGGCCCGGGAGAAGAGGCCCTCGGCGCGGGGTGCGCCGAGCAGGGCGCCGACGCTGATGGCGCCGGCGGACTCGCCGAAGACGGTGACCCGGGCGGGGTCGCCGCCGAAGGCCGCGATGTTGTCCCGCACCCATGCGAGGGCGGCGATCTGGTCGAGCAGGCCCCGATTGGCGGGCGCGTCGGGGAAGAGCCCGTAACCGAGCACGCCGAGCCGGAAGTTGACCGAGACGAGCACGACCCCGTCGCGGGCGAACGCCGAGCCGTCGTAGACGGGGACCGCCGAGGAGCCCCGGGTGTGGGCGCCTCCGTGCAGCCACACCATGACGGGCAGGCCGGCCCCGGGAGCCGGGTGCGGGGTCCAGACGTTCAGGTTCAGGCAGTTCGCACCGGGGACCTTCGGATCGGGCAGCAGGGCGGCGAAGGCCGGCGGGTAGGGCACCTTGGGCGCGGTGGGCCCGAACGCCCCGGCGTCGCGTACGCCGTCCCAGGCGGCCGGGGGGCGGGGAGCGTCGAACCGTCGGGCGCCGACGGGCGCGGCGGCGTAGGGGATCCCCCGGAAGACGGCGATGCCGTCACCCTCCCAGCGGCCCTCCACGACGCCGTGTCCGGTACCGGCCCTGGGCCGTCCGCCGCCCGCTGCGCTCATCCGTGCTCTCCTCACCGGGGTGTCCTCCCGGGCACCGTCGCACAGGCGTCCACGGCCTGACAAGGCACGATCGGGTCGCGCGGAACGGATCGCGGCGGGCCGGGAGTGTCGCTTGTGCGGCCGGGAAGCAGCCGGGAAACGGCCGCGAAACGGTCACTCCGGTGCGGTCGCACTCCGGCTCTGTCCGTTTTCGTGTCACCCGGTAGCCGAACGGACCGTGACCACTCGGCTCCCGCCGCGTTGTACGCCATGTCACGCGCCGCAGGAATGCGGCGCCCCACATCTCATGAGGAGATCTTGATGTCGCGTATCGCGAAGGCATTCGCCATCACCGCTGTGGCGGGCACCGCCGTGGCCGCGGGTGCGGGTCTGGCTGTCGCCGATGCCGGAGCGCACGGTGCGGCGGTCGGCTCCCCCGGTGTCGGGTCCGGCAACGTGGTGCAGGTCCCGGTCCACATCCCGGTCAACGTCTGCGGCAACACCGTCAACGTGATCGCCCTGCTGAACCCGGCCTTCGGCAACACCTGCGTCAACGCCTCCGGTGGCGGCGACAAGCACCACACCGAGGGCGGCAGCTACGGCGAGTGATCATCTCGCCCGCCTGACCGGCTGAAGGGCCCCCGCCGTGCGGCGGGGGCCCTTTCCGTGCGTGCGTGGGGGCCTTCGCGGGGGCGCGGCCCCCGGTGGAACACGGGGGCCGCCGGGGTCACTCGTAGCGGTAGACGCCCCGGTGTCCCAGCATCTCGCGCGGGGTGACGTCCCACGGGGGCATCGGCTCGTCGAGGGAGATCACCCGGCCGCGCTGGAGGTCGCCCAGCTCCAGGGGGGCCGCCGGCAGGTAGCCGGAGCCGGGGTGGCGCTGCTGCCAGCGGTCCCACAGCAGGTCCACGAAGGCGTGGTGCAGCCAGAAGGCCGGGTCGTTGGGGGCGGTGCCGCCGGTCATGTGGCCGCCGATCCACTGGTGGACCTTGTTGTGGTTGCGCCAGCGCTCGCTCCTGGGCGCGGCCCAGCCCTCCAGCTTGTTGCGGAAACCGCCCTCGCGGGCGGTGGAGTCCCAGGGCGCGGAGTCGTAGACGGGGTCGTCGATGGCCCATTGGAGTTCGGCGGCGGTCGGCAGGGAGATCGGGTTGGCCGGCCGGCCGAGGTTGCGGGTCAGGAAGCGGGCCTCGCTGACCCCGACGGTGATGGTCCAGTTGCCCCGCTCGTAGGCGAAGGGGCCCGTGGTCACCTGGCGGTCCCCCTCCCGGCCGGTGCCGCCGAGGAAGTCCTCGGCCCAGAGGGACGAGGCGGGGCTGCTGTCGGTGGTCCAGTCCCAGTACGGGATGGAGACCCGCGGGTCGACGGCCCTGAGCCGCTGCTCGAACTCCAGCAGGTAGCGGCGGTGCCAGGGGAAGAACGACGGGGACATGTGCCCGACGCGCCGCTTCCGCTCCCGGTCGGGCACGAAGTAGGTGCCGTGGGTGCGGACGAACTCGTCGTAGGTGCCGTTGCGCTTGAGTTCCAGCAGGGCGGCCGTGAACCGCTTCTTCTGGGCGCTGGTCAGGTTCTTCTGGTTCTGCCTCGTGTACAACGCGGGGCTCCTCCCGTTCCCGTCCGTCAGCCGTGGTGGGGTGCCGCGAGGGCCAGCTGGCTGGTGCCGAGTTCGTCGACGGCCGCGCGGGCGAGCTCCAGCGGGGTCTCGTAGGACTGGAAGTGGTTGACCCCGCTGAGGTAGCTCCCGTCGGCACGGCGCATGACGTGCAGGGGCCGGCCGTCGATGCGGACCTGCGCGGAGGCCAGGTCGACACTGATGTGGCGGCCCCGGTACGTCTCCTCGGCGAGCGGGGCCGGGGTGAGGGTCTGGCGGGGGCCCCGGGCGCGCAGCACGGGCGCCAGGGCCGCGGCCACGCCGCCCGCCACGGCCGCGCCGAAGGCCGTACGCAGGACCGCGCGGCGGGTCAGTGGGGCGGCGGGTGCTGCGTACATACGTTCTCCCTCGCTCGGCGGTCGGCGTCCACCGGTCCAACGAGGAGCGGCCGTCGGAGGTCACCTGTCACCCGGTGCTCTGGGGGTGACAGGTGTCTCGGGGTGGCCGGGGTGGCCGGGGTGCTCGGGGTGGCCGGCGTGCTTCGGGTGCTTGTAGAAGAGGGTGGTCGGGCGCAGCTCGCCGGCCGGGTCGGTGGCGTAGTCGGGGATGGTGCCCGCCTCGGTCCAGCCGGCGGAGCGGTAGACGTGCTCGGCGCCGCTGCCGGTCTCGGTGTCGAGGAAGAGCAGGACGATCCCGGCGAGGGTGGCTTCGCGTTCGGCCTCGGCCAGCAGCGCGCGGGCGGTGCCGCGGCCCCGGGCGGCGGGGTGGACCATGAGCTTGCGCAGCTCGGCGCGGTGGCGGCCGTTGGGCTTGGACTCCCGGTACCAGCTGACGGTGCCCTCCAGGCGGCCGTCCGCGCCGCGGGCGGCCCAGAGCGCGAGGGAGCCCTCCTCGACGGCGGGCAGCAGGGTGTCCCACCAGGCGGCAGCGTCCTCGTGGTCCAGGCCGGCCAGGAAGCCGAGGGAGGCCCCGCCGTCGACGATGTCGACGAGCAGGGAGGCGAGTTCGCCGCGGTGGGCGCTGAGGGCGGCGGCGGTGATCCGGCTGATCGTTGTCGTCATGCGGTGAGGATAGGAACCGGCCGGCGGCGCACCGGATCCGGGGCGGGGCGTCGGGGCGGGGGCGCCGAGGCGGGGGCGCCGGGTGGAGGCGCCCCCGCCCGTCGGGTCAGGGCGCCGGGAGTTCCGCGAAGTCGGCCACCAGGCCGCGGTGGTGGCCGGCGGTGCCCAGGGCGAGGGAGTCCGCCTTGGCGCGCTTGAGGTAGAGGTGCGCGGGGTGTTCCCAGGTCATGCCGATGCCGCCGTGGAGCTGGACGCACTCCTCGGCCGCGCGGACGGCGACCCCGGAGCAGTACGCCTGGGCGACGGCGACCGTGAGCGGGGCGTCCGGGGCGCCGGTGGCCAGCGCGTCGGCGGCGGCGCGGGCGGCCGCCCGGGCGGAGGCCACGTCCAGCCACAGCCGTGCGAGGCGGTGCTTGAGGGCCTGGAAGGAGCCGACGGGGCGGTTGAACTGGTGGCGGCCCCGTACGTGCGCGACGGTCTCGGTCAGGCACCACTCGGCGAGCCCGAGCTGTTCCGAGGCCAGCAGTCCGGCGCCGGACAGCAGGGCTCCGGCGACGGCCGCCCGCGCGCTGGCGGGGTCCGCGAGGCGGGTGGCGGCGGTGCCGTCGAGGGTGACGTCGGCGAGCGGCCGGGTCAGGTCCAGGGGGACCCGGGGGGTGAGGGCGGCGCGGTCCGCGGGGACGGCGTAGAGCCCGGTGTCGGCCAGGACCAGCAGCACGTCCGCGGCCACCGCGTCCGCGACGGAGGTGACGGTGCCGCTCAGCGCCCCGGCACCGCTGTCGTGGACCGGCGCCGGCAGGGGCGCGCCGGGGGCCAGGGTGAGGGGGAGGGCGGGGACGCAGACCAGCCGGCCGGACGCGGCCTCCCCGACCAGGGCGGCGGCTTCGGCGTTGTCGCAGGCGACGGCGAGCAGGATCTCGGTCGCGAGGACGGAGCCCGTCAGGTACGGCACCGGTGCGACGGCCCGGCCCAGCTCCTCCAGGACGACGGCGGCCTCGCGGTGGCTCGCGCCCGCTCCGCCGAGCTTCTCGGGGACGAGCAGCCCGGCGGCGCCGATGCCGGCGGCGAGGGTGCGCCACAGCGCGGGGTCGTGGGGCCGGCCGGTCTCGGCCCGGGCGAGGACGCCGGCGGGGGCGCAGCGGTCGGCGAGCAGGGAGCGTACGGCGGCGCGCAGCTCCTCCTCGGTCTGCGAGTAGAGCAGGTCGTAGGGGGCGCTGGAGGCCGCCGGGCCGGGCTGCGGCGCCGGTGCGGACTGCGTCGTCATCGGGAGAGGTCCTTCCAGGCGGTGTCCTTGTCGTCGCGCGGTTCGGCGGGCAGGCCGAGGACGCGTTCGGCGACGATGTTGAGGAGGATCTCGCTGGTGCCGCCCTCGATGCTGTTGCCCTTGGCGCGCAGGTAGCGGTAACCGGCGTCGCGGCCGGTGAAGTCGACGATCTCGGGGCGGCGCATGGTCCAGTCCTCGTACAGGAGGCCCTCCTCGCCGAGGAGTTCCACCTCCAGGCCGCTGATCTCCTGGTTGAGGCGGGCGAAGGTGAGCTTCATGCCGCTGCCCTCCGGGCCGGGCTGGCCGGCGGCGAGCTGCTGGCGCAGCCGTTCGCCGGTGAGGCGGGCCACTTCGGACTCCACCCACAGTTCGAGCAGCCGCTGGTGCAGGGCGTGCGTGCGCAGGGCGGGGCGTTCGCGCCAGGCCGCCGCGACGGGGGCGATCATGCCGCCTTCGCGCGGGATCCGCATGCCGCCGATGGAGACGCGTTCGTTCATCAGGGTGGTGCGGGCGACGGCCCAGCCCTGGCCGACGGCGCCGAGGCGGTGGGTGTCGGGGATGCGGACGCCGGTGAGGAAGACCTCGTTGAACTCGGCCTCGCCGGTGATCTGGCGCAGCGGGCGGACCTCGACGCCGGGGGCGTGCATGTCGCACAGGAAGTAGGTGATGCCCTGGTGCTTGGGGAGGTCGGGGTCGGTGCGGGCGAGGAGGATGGCCCAGCGGGCGGTGTGGGCGCTGGAGGTCCACACCTTCTGGCCGTCGACCACCCATTCGCCGGCCGCCTCGTCGAGGACGGCGCGGGTGCCGAGGGCGGCGAGGTCGGAGCCGGCCCCGGGTTCGCTGAAGAGCTGGCACCAGACCTCCTCCCCCAGCCAGAGGGGGCGCAGGAAGCGGGCCTTCTGCTCCTCGGTGCCGTAGGCGAGGATCGTGGGCGCGGCCATGCCGAGGCCGATGCCGATCCGGCGGGGGTCGTTGCCGGGGGCTCCGGCGGCCTCCAGTTCGGCGTCCACGGCGGCCTGGAGGGTGCGGGGCGCGCCCAGTCCGCCGAGTCCCTCGGGGTAGTGGACCCAGGCGAGTCCGGCGTCGAAGCGGGCGCGCAGGAAGTCGGCGGGGGCGGTGTCTGCGGGCGGGTGGGCGGCGAGGAGGGCGCGGGTGCGGGCGAGGAGGTCCTCGGCGTCGGTGGTCATCGGGCGGCTCCCGGGTCCTGGGACGGTACGACGACCAGCCGGCCGGTGGTGGTGCCGTCGGCGAGGCGCTGGACGGCGTCGGCGGCCCCGGTGAGCGGGACGCGTTCGCTGACGAGGGGTTTGACGGCGCCTTCGGCGGCGAGGCGGGTGAGTTCGGTGTGGCAGGCGAGGACGGCGGCGGGGTCCTTGGCGGCGTACAGGCCCCAGTGCAGGCCGAGGACGGCGTAGTTCTTGACGAGGGCGTGGTTGAGGGCGGGGGCGGGGATCGTGCCGCCGGCGAAGCCGACGACGACGATGCGGCCCTCGAAGGCCGCGCACTTGGCGGAAGCGGTGTAGGCGTCGCCGCCGACGGGATCGTAGGCGACGTCGGCGCCGTGTCCGCCGGTGAACTCCTTGACGCGGGTGACGACGTCCTCGGTGGTGCGGTCGATGACGAGGTCGCAGCCGAGTTCCTCGGCGGTGCGGGCCTTGGCCTTGCCGCCGACGACCCCGATGACGGTGGCTCCGGCGGCCTTGCCGAGCTGGACGGCGGCGCTGCCGACCCCGCCGGCGGCGGCGTGCACGAGCAGGGTCTCGCCGCGCTGGAGGCGGGCCCTGCGGTGGAGGCCGAACCAGCCGGTCTGGTAGCCGATGTGCAGGGCGGCGGCCTCGGCGTCGTCCAGGGTGTCGGGGGCGGGGAGCAGGGCGCGGGCCGGGGCGGTGACGTACTCGGCGAATCCGCCGTGGGGCAGGCTCGGGTTGGCGATGACGCGCCGGCCGTCCTCGGTCAGGCCGCAGATCTCGACGCCCGGGGTGAAGGGCAGGGGCGGGCGGATCTGGTACTGGCCGCGGACGAGGAGCGCGTCGGGGAAGTTGACGTTCGCCGCGAGCACGCGGAGTTTCACCTCGCCCTCGCCGGGCACCGGTTCGGGGACCTCTTCGAGGCGCATGGCCTCGCGGGGTTCGCCGGTCGTGTGTACTCGCCATGCCTGCATCCGGGGCCTCCAGCCGCCGTCGAGGGACCACGCTCGGCGGCATACTAAGCGGTCGCTTGCCCCCTTGGGAACCCTCGTCCACGCCATCCCCTCCGCGCGGGCTCCTGCCCCGCCCCGGGCCCGCCCACCCCCTCCGGAAATCGGACGAACGAACCACAGGTGAACACCAGCACCTGGAGATAGCATCAACAGGCCGCTTGCACAGGGCATATGACGCACCAGGGGATTCCGCGCGCCCGGAGCCGACCGCTCCGGGCGCGCGTCTGCGCCACGCACACACCACAGGGGGAACCGGAAGATGAACAGCACACGCATGCGCACGCGCACGCGCCGGGCCGGCTCGGCGGCCGCCGCAGCCCTCGTCCTGGCCGGGATCGTCACCGCCGCCGGACCGGCCGCGGCCGCCCCGGCCTGCACGCCCCGGATCCAGGTCCTGGGCTCCATCGGGACCGGCGGCTACAGCGCGGGCCACGAACAGACCGAGGGGGTCCTCGACCTCGGCACGGGCAACCTGTCCGTCGGCCTCTCCGGAGGCAAGCCCGTCTACTGGACCGGCACGCGGCTCCGCAAGGTCCCGGTGCCCGACACGAACCTCTCGGGCGCGGTGCTCGCCGTGAACAAGGGCGGCCTGATGGTGGGCGCCGTCCGCGGCGCCGACGGCTACCTCTTCACCTACCGGGCGGGCGACGCCGCGGTCACCCGGCTGCCGGGCAGCGACTGGATGTCCGAGGAGGCCGACGTCAACGACGCCGGCTTCGTCGTCTCGCGGACCCGGACGGGGCTGGGCAGCGTGTGGAAGGACGGCCTGAAGGTCCGCGACCTCGCCGTGCCCGCCGACGCGGCGCCCGGCACCCGCGTCGAGCTGGTCACCGGCATCAACAGCAAGGGCGACGTCATCGGCATGGCGCGCGAGGACTACGAGGTCCCCGAGACCGGCGCCCGTCTGGAGGGGAGCTACCCGGTCCTCTGGCCCGCCGACGGCGGCCCGGCGAAGGCCCTGGCCCGCACCTCCAACGACAGCTGGGTGCAGGACATCGACGAGAGCGGCCGGGTCGTCGGCTACGACTGGTACGGCATGGGCTACCAGTTCCGGCCGGTGACCTGGACCCCGCCGTACTCCGGGCCCGTCGGCGCCCCCGCGGCGCTGAAGACCCACCCGTACGGCACCTTCGAGGCGATCGGCCCGACGAACAACATCTCCGTCGGCACCGCCAAGTTCCACCCGGACACCCAGACCCTCCCCGACCAGGCGCAGCTGTGGACGGGCACCGGGCCGGTGCTCGCCCTGCCCCGGCTCGCCGCGAACCAGGCCAGCGCCGCCTCGTCGGTCGCCGACGACGGCCGGGTCGGCGGCGCGGCCGTCAACGCGGGCGGCACGCTGAAGCCGGTGATCTGGACCTGCGCGGCCAAGCAGGCGTACCTGCCGAAGTAGCGGCCGGGGCAGCGCCCGGAGCGGCGGGCGCCGTCACGGGCATGGCGATCTGCGCGCCGGCGCGCTATCGATGCCCCATGACGGACGAGACCAGGCGCGGCCTGCCCGCGCCCCCTCCGCTCGGCGCCGCCGCCCTGCCCCCCGGCACGTACGCGGGGCAGGTGGTCCTGGTGACCGGCGGCGGCACCGGGCTGGGCAAGGCCATCGCCACCGAGTTCGCGCGGCTCGGCGCCGACCTGCTGATCGCGGGGCGCCGCGCCGGACAGCTGGAGGCGGCGTGCGGGGAACTGGCGGCCGTGCCCGGCGCGGGCCGGGTCGCGGCCGCGGTCTGCGACATCCGGGACCCCGATCGGGTCGCGGGGGTCTTCGACGCCGCCGGGGCCGCGCTGGGACTGCCGGACGTGCTGGTCAACAACGCCGCGGCGAACTTCCCCAGCCCCGCCGAGGACCTGTCCCCCAACGCCTGGCGGGCGGTGGTCGACACCACCCTGACCGGGACCTGGTTCATGACCCGCGAGTTCGGCCGGCGCCACCTCGCCGCCGGCAGCCCGGGGGCGATCGTCAGCGTCGGCGCCTCGTACGCCTGGACCGGCGGCCCGGGCTTCGCCCACAGCGCCGCCGCCAAGGCCGGGGTGAAGAACCTGGTGGAGACCCTCGCCGTGGAGTGGGGCCCGTACGGCATCCGCGTCAACGGGCTGGTACCCGGGCTGTTCCCGCACGCCGACATGACGGAGGACATCCGGGGCGGGCTGGAGCGCGCCGCCCCGGACTCCAAGGACTCCCGGCAGCCCGCCCTGCGGGTGGGCGCCCCGCGCGAACTGGGCTGGGCCGCCACCTTCCTGGCCTCGCCCTACGCCCGTTTCGTCACCGGCCACACGCTGGTGGTCGACGGGGCGAACTGGCAGCGCCGGTCCCTGGTCCAGCCGGAAGTGGTGCCGGTGCGCGAGCAGCTGGGACGCGGGCCGTTCCACCCGTGAGCGGGTGCGGGAAGGGCTGCTGAGGCGTTGTCAGTGGCGTACGGCACCATCGGGGGCATGAAGACCGACGACTGGGAACCCTTCCTCCGTACCTGGAGCGCCGAGCGGGAGACGGCCATGCGCGCCGAGGCCCCCTCGGAGCCTCCCCTGGGCTGGCTGGGCTTCGACCCCGCCCCGCCGGAGCGGATAGCCGCGCTCGAAGCCAGGCTGGGGGTTCCGCTGCCGCCGTCGTACCGCTCCTTCCTGGAGGTCACCGACGGCTGGCGGTGGGCCGGGGAGTTCGTGGAGCTGCTCGCCCCGGCGGCGGAGGTGGGTCCGCTGCGGGAGCTGACGGACTACCTCTACGAGATGCTCAGCGAGTGGGAGCAGGAGGACCTCGACGAGGACGAAGACGGGGACGAGGACTTCGACGAGGAGGACGGGAACGGCGACGGGGACGGGGACGAGGACGGGGACGAGGACGAGCCGTACGAGTCCGCGCGGTGGGGCCGGGCGGTCCAGATCTCCCTGGTGGGGGACCAGACCTGGCTGATCCTCGACCCCGGTGACGTCAACGCCGACGGCGAATGGGCGGCGTACCGGTTCTCCAGCTGGAGCGGCAGCGGGCCCGTGCGGCACGAGTCCTTCGCCGACCTGATGTACGCGGAGTTCCAGGGCTTCCACGACCTGCACAAGCCCGGCTGCGAGGCCGGTGCTCACGCTCCCCTGAAGTGCGGGGGCCGGCGGGCGCCTTTGGCCCCGTAGCCCTCCGCGGCGTCCTCGGAGGTGAGGGTGAGGGCCGCCGTCATGGCGACCCGGTCCAGGGCGGCGGGCAGGGCGGCGTCGGCGTAGGCGTCGATCGAGCGCTTGATGCCCTGGACGGCGAGCGGGGCGTTCGCCGCGATCTCGGCGGTCAGGGCGCGGGCCTCGGCGTCCAGACCGGCCGGGGGGACGACCAGTTGCACCAGGCCCAGCCGCTCGGCGGTGGCCGCGTCGATCCTGCGGCCGGTCAGGGCGAGGAACTTGGCCCAGCCCGCGCCGGCCTCCCGGGCGATGCGCAGGTCGCCTCCCGCGTCCACCGCCACGCCCAGCTGGGCCTCGGGCAGGGCGAAGACGGCGTCGGCGGCGGCGATCCGGATGTCGGCCATCAGGGCCAGTTCGAAGCCGAAGCCCAGGCAGTAGCCCTGGACGGCGGCGACCACCGGCTGCGGCAGGCGGGCGAGGACCGAGAAGCGCTCGTGGGCCCAGCGGATGCCCTCGTAGTAGTTCCGGGTCCGTTCCGCGGCGGAGGCGCCCGTGATGGCGCCGCCGGGGGCGGTCACGTCGATGCCCGCGCAGAAGGCCCGGCCCTGTGCGCGCAGCAGGACCGCGCGCACGTCCGGGTCGAAGCGGATCCGGTCGGCGAGCAGGCCCAGCTGGCGGGTGGACTCCCAGCTCCAGCCGTTGAGCTTGTCGGGACGGCAGAGGGTGAGGAGCGCGATGCCGTCCTCGACGTCCAGCCGGATGCGCTCCGCGCCCTCGTCCACCTCTCTGCCGACCGTGTCGATCACCGTGTACCGCACCCCCGACATCAGCTGATGGAGCGTCAGCTTAGGGGGGTCCGGTCAGCGGGGGAAGACCTCGAACGGCACCGCCGGACGGCCGCCGAAGCGGGCCGCGGCCTGCTGGACGTTGCCTGTGAGGAAGGTGCGTACGTACTCCTCGGGGTCCTGGTCGGTCAGCGCGGAGATGTACGCCTTGTGCTCCAGCAGGGACCGGATCGCGCGCTCCAGGCCGGGCCCGGCGTCGACGGCGTGGGTGGGCGTGACGGTGTTCGCCACCGCGACCCAGCGCACCCCGTCCCACGGCTCCAGGCCCTGCTCGGAGACGAGTTCGGGGAAGATCCACCGGTTGCCCGCGTCGGCGGCGGCGTCCAGCACGGCCCGGCCGACGGCCTTGTGGTCGGGGGTGTTCCAGTACCCGCCGCCGCCCGCCCCGCCCCAGGTGTCACGGTGGTTGAGGGTGATCACCAGCTCGGGGCGGTGCCGCCGGATGGCCGCCGCGATGTCCCGGCGCAGGCCGAGCCCGTACTCGACGACCCCGTCGCGGTGGTCGAGGAACTCCACCGTGGAGACCCCGACGACCGCCGCGCTCGCGCGCTGCTCGGCCTCGCGCAGCGGGCCGCACTCCTCCGGGGCGACCCCGTCGATGCCCGCCTCGCCGCGCGTGGCGAGGAGGTAGGCGACCTCGCGGCCGCCGTCCGTCCACTCGGCGATGGCGGCGGCGCAGCCGTACTCCAGGTCGTCGGGGTGCGCGACCACCGCGAGGGCGCGCCGCCAGTCGGCGGGCATGGGCTGCAAGGGCGGCTGCTGCTCAGCTTGTTCGGTCATAGCCGCACAATAGGCGACGTCCCCCTACTGGGCCTGCACGGAGAACGCCTCGGCCGCGGGCACACCTGACGTTCCACTTCCCGTTCGCGGGCCCGCCCGGGCAGGCGGGCCACGCGGCCGGGCCGCCTGCCGCCCGGCGCCCGGGCCGGTCTTCGCGAGCGGCCGGCCCGGGCGCACGGGTCAGCGGCTCAGAAGCCGACCACCGAGCGGAGCACCTCGCCGCGCTCCATGCGGGCGAAGGACGCCTCGACCCCGTCGAGCGGGATGGTCTCGGAGACGAACGCGTCGAGGTCGAGCCGGCCCTGGAGGTAGAGGTCGATCAGGAGCGGGAAGTCGCGCTCGGGCAGGCAGTCCCCGTACCAGGAGGACTTGAGCGCGCCGCCGCGCCCGAAGACGTCCAGGAGCGGGAGTTCGAGCTGCATCTCGGGCGTCGGTACGCCGACCAGGACCACGGTGCCGGCCAGGTCGCGGGCGTAGAAGGCCTGGCGGTAGGTCTCGGGGCGGCCGACGGCCTCGATGACCACGTCCGCGCCGTTCCCGCCGGTCAGCTCCTGGATCGCCTTGACCACGTCCTCCGTGCGCCCGTTGACGGTGTGGGTGGCGCCGAGGCCGCGCGCCCACTCCAGCTTCCGCTCGTCCAGGTCCACGGCGATGATCCGCGAGGCGCCGGCCAGCCGGGCGCCGGCGACGGCCGCGTTGCCGACTCCCCCGCAGCCGATGACGGCGACCGAGTCGCCGCGCCCGACGTTGCCGGTGTTCAGGGCGGCGCCCAGGCCCGCCATCACGCCGCAGCCGAGCAGTCCGGCGGCGGCCGGGGAGGCGGCGGGGTCCACCTTGGTGCACTGTCCGGCGGCGACGAGGGTCTTCTCGGCGAAGGCACCGATGCCCAGCGCCGGGGAGAGCGGGGTGCCGTCCTCCAGGGTCATGGGCTGGGTGGCGTTGTGGGTGTTGAAGCAGTACCAGGGCCGGCCGCGCTTGCAGGCCCGGCAGGTGCCGCACACCGCACGCCAGTTGAGGACCACGAAGTCGCCGGGGGCGACGGAGGTGACGTCGGGGCCGACGGACTCGACGACGCCCGCGGCCTCGTGGCCGAGGAGGAAGGGGAACTCGTCGTTGATGCCGCCCTCGCGGTAGTGCAGGTCGGTGTGACAGACCCCGCAGGCCTGGACCTTGACGAGGGCTTCGCCGGGCCCCGGGTCGGGCACGAGGATCGTGGTCGTCTCCACCGGTGCGCCCTTGCTGCGCGCGATGACCCCTCGTACGCGATGTGTCACGTCGTACCCCGTTCTGTTCGGATCGGTCGGATCGGTCGGATCGGTCGGATCGGTCTGGATCATCGAACGTACACGGGCACGGGTCCCCAAGGGAGTTGTGCGGGCCTTCGCGTCACCCGCCGCCTCCGGTTCCGGCCAGATCCGGTGGTACGGAGGCGCTCAGCGCCGCGGCGAAGGCGGCCACGGCGGGGTGGGCGGAGGCGCCGCTGCGGAAGGCGACCTTGGTGCGGCGTTCCATGTGCAGGCGGGTGAGGGCCACGGCGGGGTCCGGGGGGCCGGTCACTCCCAGCTGGGGGACGACGGCCACCCCCTGCCCGGCCGCGACCAGCGCGAGGACGGTGTCGAACTCGTCGACCTGGTGCCGGATCCGGGGGGTGAACCCGGCCGCCTGGCAGGCCCGTACGGTCATGGCGTGGCAGAGGGTGCCGGGGGTGGCGGTGATCCACGGCTCGTCCTGGTGCGTACGCAGGACCGCGCCCTGGTCGGAGCCGGCGCCCGGGGGCGGTCCGGCGGGGGCGGCGGGGCCGGCCCCCGGGTGCGGGGCGGCCAGGTACATCGCCTCCCCGTACAGCGGCCGGGTGGCGAGCCCGGGCTCCGGCGGCGCGGGGACGAAGTCGTACTCGTGGACCAGGGCGACGTCCAGCTCCCCGGCCCGCAGCGCGTGCGCGACCGCCGCCGGGTCGGTCTCGCGGACCCTCGGCTCCAGCCCCGGGTGGAGCCGGGCCAGGTGGACCAGGGCCGCCGGGACGATGGCCCGGGTGGCGGTGGGGAATGAGCCGACGCGCAGCACTCCGGCGAGGCCGCTGCGGGCCTCCGCGAGGTCGGCGTCGGCCTGCTCCAGCCGTTCCAGGACGGCCTCGGCGTGGCGTACGAGGTTCTGGGCGGCCGGGGTGAGGCGGACGCGGCGGCCGGTGCGTTCCAGCAGCGGCAGGCCGGCCTCGCGTTCGAGGACGGCGAGCTGCTGGGAGACGGCGGAGGGGCTGAAGGCGAGGGCCTCGGCCACGGCGGCGATGGTGCCCCGGCGGGCGAGTTCCCGCAGGAGGCGCAGACGGCGTACGTCGAGCATCAGGTCAGCTTACGGGTCGCGTAAGGAATGCGAACTGGATTCGGCGCTCGGTCCGGGCGAAGCTCTTCTGCATGCGACAGGAAACGGCACCGGCCGGGCAAACAGCTGATAACCCCCATCTCACCCTTGACGGGATCCACGTCCCGCTCGTCACCCCTTTCACGCGCGGCGGGGAGGTCGCCGCCGAGGCGCTGGAGGCCCTCGCCCACGAGGTGCTCGACGCGGGGGCCGCCGGGATCGTGGCCCTCGGCACGACAGGGGAGACCGCCGCGCTGGACGAGGCGGAACGCGACCTGGTCACCGGGATCTGCGCGCGGGTCTGCGGGGAGCGGGGCGCGCCGCTCGCGGTGGGGGCGGGGGCGAGCGGGACCCGGGCGAGCGAAGCGGCGCTGGCGCGGCTGGCGCGGTGGCCCGAGGCCCGGGCGGCGCTGGTGACCGTGCCGTCGTTCGTACGGCCCTCGGCGGCGGGAGTGCTGGCGCATTTCACGCGGCTGGCGGAGGTGAGTCCGCTGCCTCTGATCGTGTATCACATCCCGTACCGGACGGGGCAGCCGCTGGACGCGGACGCGCTGCGGGCGCTGGGGTCGCTGGCCGGGGTGGCCGGGGTGAAGTACGCGGCGGGCGGGATCGACGCGGAGACGGTGGCACTGCTGGGCCGGCTGCCGGACGGGTTCTCGGTCCTGGCCGGGGACGACGCGTACGCGTCCCCGATGCTGGCGCTGGGCGCCTCGGGGGCGGTGCTCGCCTCGGCCCATCTGGCGACGGAGCGGTTCGTGGAGCTCGCGGCGGCCTGGCGGGCCGGCGACGCCGTGCGCGCCCGGGAGCTGGGGCACGGGCTGGCGCGGGTCTCGGCGGCGGCCTTCGCGGAGCCGAACCCGGTGGTGGTCAAGGGTGTGCTGCACGCGCAGGGCCGGATCCCCACCCCGGACGTACGCCTGCCCCTGCTGCCCGCGTCCCGGCGGGCCGTGGACGCCACCCTGGAGGCGCTGACCTCCCTCTGAGGGCCCGGAGCGGGCCCACCCATGCCCGGAATACCCCATTCATCAGCTTTCATCGCTCTCGCGCGGGTCGCCCGAATCGGCAGCATCGGGGCGCCAATTGACCGTATTGCGCGAGGCGGCTTCAAACCTGCTGGACCCGTGATGTGGGTCACGCGGGCCCGAGCAACATCAATTCATCCGGAACGGCTGATTCCCTTTCCCCCGAAAGGAAATCAGCCTTTTCGTGATCCCTATTTCATGGTCATTTAACGGACACCGTCCGAGAAGTCGATCTACGGGTGGAATTCGTGTCTTGTTCCCGCGCCGCGCGCTCGCCTACGGTCACCTCACTCCCCGCGGCCGACTGCCGAATCCGGCCGCCGCCGGGGCTCTCCCGTACCCCCACGTGAGGAACAGCGCCATGCCCCGACACGGTAAGCACCGTCGGCCGAAGCAGCACTGGATCGCCCGGAAGCTGGCGGTCGCCGGCACGGGTGGAGCGGCTCTCGCCCTCCCTCTGATCAGCGCCACGACGGCCGGGGCGACCGGCACCCAGCCGGTTCCGGCATCGCTCGTCAAGGCGGCCGTGGAGAAGGCCGCCGCGCAGAAGCCGGCGGTGGAGAAGGCCGCCGCGGAAAAGGCGTCCGTGGAAAAGGCGACGGCGTCCCTCACCTATTCGGTGGTGGGCGGCGACACCCTTTCGAAGATCGCGTCCCGGCATTCCGTGAGCGGCGGCTGGCAGGCGCTCTACGAGGCCAACCGCAGCGTCATCGGCTCCAACCCCTCGGTGATCCGCCCCGGCCTCAGACTGAGCCTCGGCGCGGCGGCGCGGGCGGCAGCGGCGAAGCCCGCCGCCAAACCGGCCGCCCCCGCGTACGCGAACAACCTCGACGGCTGGATCCGGCAGTCGCTGGACATCATGGCCACGCACGGAATCCCCGGCAGCTACAACGGAATCCACCGCAATGTGATGCGGGAGTCCTCGGGCAATCCCCTCGCCATCAACAACTGGGACTCCAACGCCGCGGCCGGCATCCCCTCCAAGGGCCTGCTCCAGGTCATCGACCCGACCTTCCGCGCCTACCACGTTCCCGGCACGTCCCTGGACTCGTACGACCCGGTCGCGAACATCACGGCGGCCTGCAACTACGCCGCCGCCCGCTACGGCTCGATCGACAACGTCAACGGCGCGTACTAGGCGGCGGCGTCCAGCACATCGGCCTCGCCCGGTCAGCGGGTTCGGGCGGGGGCCCGGCCGCCGGCAGGTCCGGCCGTACGGTCCTGGACAGTACGAATGTCACACCGGAGAGGTCACCGCCTCCGCAGTGCGCGGACCAGGGTGCCCACGGGGGCGGCCAGGCCGTAGCCGACGTCCTTGCGCAGGGCGCCGGTGCCGGCCTTCTCCACCGCGGCCAGCTGGTGTCCCATCAGCTCCGTCATGGCGGCGACCACCGGGCGCAGTCCGGGCTCGGTGAGGTCGAGGATGCCCTCGGCCGCGGTGAGGGCGGTGCGCGCGCGGGCGCACTCGGCGGCGAGGAGGGCGCGGACCGCCGGGGTGTCACGGGCCTGTTCGAGGTCGGCGCGGGTGACGGAGTGCTCGGCGAGGCGGGAGCGCGGGATGCAGAGCCGCCCCTCGGCGAGGTCGCCGGCCAGGTCGGCGAGGAAGTCGACCCGCTGGGCGGCGTCCACGAAGGCGCGCCAGCCCGCGGCCTGGGCGGCGCCGGGCCCGCCCTGGTACTGGAGGCCGGTGAAGACCATGATCCCGGGCCAGGCGTAGGCGTCGAGGTACGCCTGGAAGTCCTCCTCGGCCGCGAAGCCGTCGAAGCCGGCCTCGGCGGTGGCCGCGCCGTCGAGGAAGCGGGTGATCCAGTGGCCGGGCAGGCCCCTGCCGCGAACGGCGTGGGCGTAGGCGCGCAGCAGCGGGTCGGGGCTGTCACCGGTCGCCATGGCCGACTCGACGCGGCCCGCCAGTGCGGCGAGTCCGGCGGCCCGCACGCCCGGGGTGCCGGTCTCGGCCACGTCGTCGACCAGGTTCATGAAGGCCAGGCCCGTGGAGAGCCAGGGCACCAGGGGTGGTGCGGCGAGCAGCCGCAGGGTGAGGTACGGGGCCGGTTCGCGGCGCAGCACCCGGCGGGCGGCGTGGGTGTGGTCGGCCCGCAGCCGGGGGTCGGTTATCCCGGCCTGGGTGAGGGTGCTGCGCCAGCTGGGCATGGTGGACCGTGCTCCTTGGGCCGTGTCTGCCGTACGCGGGTGCGTACGGGGTGCGCGTACGGGTGCGCGTGTACGGCTACACGATGTCAGGAGCGGTACACCTTCTTCACGTTGCCCTGGGTGTCGGCGTACACGTAGCCGCCCCGCCCGTACTCGTCGGTGAGGTAGGGGCGCATGGAGGGGGTCGCGTCGAAGAGCCAGGGCTCGACGATGACGTAGCGGGAGGTCGGCTCGGTGACGCCGAGTTCCTGCTGCGCCCGGTCCAGGAGGCCGGGCAGGGCGTCCCACTTCACGGCCGCCATGTCGATGAGCGGCTCGTCCTGCTTGACGGTGCCGCCGGGTCCGTCGCGCTTGACCTGGCCGTCGCGGTACTCGTACCGGTCGAAGGTGTCCGCCCCGGGGGCGGTGGGGATGGAGGCCAGCACGTACCCCTCGTAGACGGTCATCTCCACGAAGGTGGTGGTGCCGGTCTGCTGCTTGAACGCCTCGATGGCGGTACGGACCTTGTCGGGCGTGAGCAGGTTGCCCCTGGCCGCAGCGGCGGGGGTGCCCTGGGCCTTGGGCGGGGCGGACTTCGGGGTGGCGGGCACCTGGGCGACGCTGGTGGCCGCGCCGCCGGTGGCCGGGGCGGAGGCCGTGGAGCCCTTCGCGTCCGGGTCGCCGGACGTGCCGTCGGGCAGGGCCTGGACGAGCCCGGCCACGCCGCCGGCGAGGGCCAGCGCGAGGAGTCCGCCGATCAGCGCGGCGCGGCCGCGCCCCCGGGCCTGAGCCGGGGCGACGGCGGGGACGGGGCTGGTGGGCCCGTACGGGGAGCCGCCGCCGGGGGTGAAGGGGCGGGTGCCGGAGACCGTGGGAGGCGGGCCGTAGGGCCCGGGGCCCGCGAGCGCCGCCGCGGGGGCGGCCACGGCACCCGTGGCGAGAGCGGTGCTCGCACTCCGGAGCAGTGCTTCCAGCTCGGTGCCGTCGGGCCGCGCGGCGGGATCGCGCACGAGCAGCCGTTCCAGTACGGGCCCCAGCGGGCCGGAGCGCACGGGCGCCGGGATCGGCTCGTCGAGGACGGCGACCACGGTGGCGAGGCTGGTGGCCCGGCGCAGCGGGTGCGTGCCCTCGGCCGCCACGTACAGCATCATGCCGAGCGACCACAGGTCGGAGGCCGCCAGGCCCTCCTCGCCCCGGCACCGCTCGGGGGCGATGTACTCGGGCGAGCCGATCAGCACCCCGGTGGAGGTGAGGGCGGTCGCCCCGTGCAGGGCGGCGATGCCGAAGTCGGTCAGCACGCCCGCCCCGTCGGGCCGCAGCAGGACGTTGGCCGGCTTCACGTCCCGGTGGAGCACGCCCTCCGCGTGCGCGGCGCGCAGCGCGGAGAGGATGTCGAGGCCGAGCCGCACCACCTCGGGCAGCGGCATCGGTCCGGCGGCGAGCCGGTCGTGCAGGGAGCCGCCCCTGAGCAGCTCCATCACGATCCACGGGTGGCCTTCGGTGCCCGGGGCGGGCTCCACGATGTGGTGGATCGTCACCACGTTGGGATGGGCGAGGCGGGCCAGGGCCCGCGCCTCCCGGATGGCCCGCTCGCGCAGCTGGACGGCGAGGTCCGGCTGCGCGGCGGCGGTGGCGGGGTCCGGCGGGCGCACCTCCTTGAGGGCGACCTCGCGGTGCAGTGCGATGTCGCGGGCGCGCCACACCGTGCCCATGCCTCCGGCGCCCAGGGGGCCGATGAGTTCGAAACGGCCGTCGATCAGCCGTCTGCCGGCCTCACTGTTCTCCATGGGCGGCCATCGTAGGCCCCGCCACCGTCAACAGCGGAGGCGGTCCTCCGTCAGAACGCCCTGCGCGCTGGACACCGTACGGTCGTAACAGCCGCCGCGGATGTCCGGCCCGTACAGGCGGTAGCGCTCGGTGGAGGTGCCGACGGCGTGCCGCTGGTCGCGCGGGACGTTCGCCGTGTACGAGGCGTCGCCCGTGTACCGGTCGTCGAGGAGGGTGCGGCCGGTCTGCCGGCCGCCGCGCAGGGTGACGGTGTCGGCGCGGTCGCCGAGGGACAGGACGGTGCGCAGCCGGTCCCCGGCGCCGAGGGTGGTCTCGCCGTCCATCGTGTAGGTGCGGGCCGTACGGGTGGTGGCGGCGCCGCGGGTGACGCTCTCCTCGTCGGTCCAGGAGGCCGTGAGGGCGTCCCGGTTCTCGCCGTCGGTCCAGCGGTGCGCGGAGGTGTGGGACACGGCGCGGGTGACGGTGGTGGTGACCCGGCCGTGGGAGGTGTCGAGGTGCCCGACGACGGTGAGGCGGTGGGCTCCGTCGGTGTCCAGGCGGTGTTCGCCGCCGGGGGCGGCGGGGGTCCAGCGGGAGGATCCGGTGGGGGCGCCCTCCTCGTGGCGGGTCAGGGCCCCGGTGACGACCTGGCGGCCGTGGTCCTGCCAGAGCAGCAGGTTGGCGGGGGTGCTCCAGCCGGCCTGGCCGGCCGGGACGCCTGCGACGGAGACCTCGACGCGGTGCTCGCGGCCGTCGTTGAGCAGGGCGGCGTAGGGGGTGAGGTCGTACACGACGGGCTGGACGTCGAAGGCGCGCGGGGCGGGGGTGACGTACCAGAGGAAGGGGTTGGACCAGCCGCCGGTCCACACGGTCGGGAAGGGCGCGGCCAGCCCGGCGAGCTGTCCGTCGACGGAGATCCGGACCTCGCGGTAGGGGCCGTCGGCGGCCTTGCAGGAGTAGGGCGCGGCGTCGGGGACGGTCATGTACCAGTACTCCTCGCAGCCGCCGCCGGAGCCGGTGGCGTACACCTCGGCGAGGAGCCGCTCGGTGTTGCGCGGGGTGGTGACGGCGGCCCCTCCCCGGTCGGAGCCGGTGAGCGGCAGGACCCGGTCGGGGGTGTCCGGGGCGGGGGCGTGCCGGTCGGCGGCGTAGAGGGTCAGGGTCACCTTGACGTCGATGACGCCGGTGTAGGTGTCGTTGACGACGTTGCCGATCAGCATCTCGACGGGTCCCGGGCGGCTGAGGACGTCGCGGTAGCGGGTGACGTCCTTCTCGACGGACCACTCGATGCCCTCGGGCGAGGGTTCGGGGGTGGAGGTGCGCAGGATCTCGACGCCGCCGAGGGTGAGGTTGCCGAGGCGGTCGTACTGGCGGCCCTTGACCTTGCCGTCGAGGCGCAGGACGGCCTTGGCCCAGTCGGAGCGGCCGCAGCCGGCGGGCGGGGTGTAGGTGCCCTTGTAGGGGGTGAAGTCGCGGAACTGGGCCTCGGCCAGGGTCACCTGGCAGGAGCGGGTGGCGGGGCGGCTGACGGGCGGGGCTGCGGTGAGGGGGTCGTGCCAGTCGGTGCCGAACTCGGCGGGCGGGACGGGTCCGGCGGCCGGGGTGCCGGCGGCAGGCGTTCCGCCGGCGGCAGGCGTTCCGGCGGCCGGGGTGCCGGCGGCGGCCGCGGGGCCGGCCAGGGCCCCGGCGGCGAGGGTGAGCGCGCCGAGCAGGCCCATGATCCTGTGTCGTCTCATGGGCCCGCAGTGAAACCCCTGGCGGCCCGCCGCCGCCAGGGCGGTGGCCGGGAGGTGGCGCGAAACCGACGGTGTCAGTGCCCGGCGGGCAGCACGACGACGCCGTCGTCGTCCACGTACACGGTGTCGCCCGGGCGGAAGGTGACCCCGCCGATGGTGACGGGCTCGTCGACGGCGCCCTCGCCGGTCTTGCCGCTCTTGCGCGGGCAGGTGCCGAGGGCCTGGACGCCGAGGTCCAGGGTGCCGAGGGCGACGCTGTCGCGGACGGCGCCGTTGACGATCAGGCCGGCCCAGCCGGAGGCGTGGGCCGCGCCGGCGATGAGGTCGCCGACCAGGGCGGTGCGCAGGGAGCCGCCGCCGTCGACGACGAGGACGGCGCCCTCGCCCGGGGTGTGGAGGAGTTCGCGCAGCAGGGCGTTGTCCTCGTGGCAGCGGACGGTGCGCACGGGTCCGGCGTACAGGTGCCGGCCGCCGATCCGGCGGAACGGGGTGGCGCAGATGCCGAGGTCCTCGCCGTGCTCGTCGTACAGGTCGGCGGTGGGGACGGGGGGTACCCCCGGCGGTAGCTGGGGGAGGGTGACGCTCATGTGGTTCCGGGCTCCTCGCATCTCGTACGTCGCGCGGGGCCCAGCGTAGGGGGCCAGGCGCTCAGCGTCGGGAGTTGCCGAAGAGGATGCGGTAGCCGACGAGCAGGACGAGGGAGCCCGCGATGGCGGCGCCCCAGGTGGCGAGGTCGAAGAACTGGGCCTGGATCGGGCGGTCGAGGAACTTGGCGGAGAGCCAGCCGCCGATGAAGGCGCCGGCCACGCCGATCAGGGTGGTGACGATGAAGCCGCCCGGGTCCCGGCCGGGGAGCAGGATCTTGGCGATGCCTCCGGCCAGCAGGCCCAGGATGATCCAGCCGATGATGCCCATGCCGTTCTCTCCGCTCTTCGTGTGCGTCTCTGCCCCAGAAGGACGCGAGCGCGGGCCCGGCGGTTCTCAGCGGTGGCGGGCGCGCCACAGGGCGGCGGCCGCCGCCGCTCCCGCGACGGCGCCGACCACCGCGACCCCGCCCCGGGAGCGGTAGGCGAAGAGCGAGAGGGTGGAGCGGGCCGAGAAGGCGGAGCCCGCGCTCAGCCACGAGGCGGTCGAGCCGACCGAGAGCGCGGACCCGAGGGAGCCGACGGAGAGGAAGCTGCCCGCCGAGCCGATGGAGAGCACCGAGCCCACCGAGCCGATGGACAGCACGGAGTTCCTGGACCAGAGGGAGAGGTACGAGCGGTCGGCCATGCCGATCATGCTGTCACATGGCCGGCCGGTACGGGGCGGCTTTCGGCGCCCGGGGCGGCGGGCGCGGTACGGGTGAGGAGCAGGACCCCGCGGGTGGCCGCGAGGGCTCCGGCGGCGGCGAGCAGGATCCCGAGGGCGCCGCCCTGGAGGCGTTCGCCGAGCAGGATCATGCCGATGGCGGCCGCCGCGAGCGGGTTGGCCAGGTTGACCACGGCGAGCGGGGCGCCGAGGCCGCCCCGGTAGGCCCGCTGCGAGAGCAGCATCCCGCCGACGGCGAAGACCACGACGAGCAGGGCCACGGTGATCACCCGGCCGCTGAGCAGGGCCCCGCCCCGGCCGCCCGCCACGGCCACGGTCTGGGTCAGGGCGGAGGCGACGGCGGAGGCCAGCCCGGAGGCGGTGGCGTGGCGGAGTCCCGGGCCGGGGTCCTTGCGGGCGGTGAGCAGGACGATCGCGGCGACGGTGGCCCCGGACACGGCGAGGGCCTCGGCCAGGGTGAGGGTGTCGTCGGGGGCCGGGCCGGAGGCGGGGAGCAGCAGCAGCCCGAGCCCGGCGACGGTGGCCAGGGTGCCCCGCCACTCGGTGGCGGCGACCCGCCGCCCGGCGCCGCGCGCCCCCAGCGGGACGGCGGCCACCAGGGTGAGCGCGCCCAGCGGCTGGACCAGGGTCAGCGGGCCGTAGCGCAGCGCGGCGGCGTGCAGCAGCGCTGCGGCGGCGTTCAGTCCGGCCGACCACCACCAGGCGCCGTTGCCGAGCAGGGCCCGGGCGGTGCGGGCGACGGCCCGGCGGGCGAGGCGCTCCTGGGCGACGGCGGCGGCCGCGTAGGTGGCGGCGGCGGCGAGGCAGAGGGCGACGGCGAGGACGGTGGCGTTCACCGCTCGCCTCCGGCGGGGACGGGCGCGGCAGCGGCGGGGTCCAGGGCGTCCGCAGGCGCGGCAGCGGCGGGGTCCGGGGCGGCCGCGGGCGCGCCGGCGCCGGGCGCGCCCGGGACCGGCTCCGCCGACCGGCGCGGGCGCGGCAGGCCCCGTACCGCCGCGGCGGCGTCGGCGAAGGCCGGGCGCGGGACCAGCAGCAGGGCAGCGCCCAGCAGCACGGTGGCCACCGCGGCGTCGACCCAGTAGTGGTTGGCGGTGCCCACGACCACGAGCAGGGTCACCAGGGGGTGCAGCAGCCACAGGGCGCGCCACCGGGACCGGGTCGCGGCGATCATCCCGAGGGCCAGCATCAGCGCCCAGCCGAAGTGCAGGGAGGGCATCGCGGCGAACTGGTTGGCCATGGTGTCGGCTTCGGGGGCGGCGCCGTAGACGCTCGGCCCGTACACCTGCGCGGTGTCCACCAGGTGCGCGGCGTCCAGCATCCGGGGCGGCGCGAGCGGGAAGGAGAGGTGCAGCACGAGGGCGGCGCCGGTGAGGACGGCGAGCACCCGGCGGGTCCACAGGTAGTGCCCGGGGCGGCGCAGGTACAGCCAGACCAGGAACAGGGCGGTCGCGGGGAAGTGCACGGCCGCGTAGTAGGTGTTGGCGGTGTGCACGAGGGCGTCCGAGTGGAGCAGCAGCCGCTGGACCGCGCCCTCTGAGGGCAGGTGCAGGGCGCGTTCGGCGTCCCACACCCGGCCGGCGTTGCGGAAGGCCTCGTCGGTGCGGCCCGTCGACAGCATCCGGCCCGCCTTGTAGACGGCGAACAGGCCCGCGACGAGCAGCAGCTCGCGTATGAGCCGGCGGCCGGCATCGCTCTTCCCGGCTGGTGGCCGGTCCGGTGTGGTGTGGGAGGTCATCCCCCGGTCTCACTTCTTTCGGTTCATATCGACACGCCAGTGTATCGATACATGAGCGTATCGATACGCTGGTGTCCCGATAAGCTCGGATGGCCGTACACTCGGAACACGGACCCACCGCTGGATCCCACGAGGAGAAACCCATCCCATGACGTCGACGCCGCAGGTCACCGCGCGCCGCTCCAAGATCACCCCGGAGCGCGAGCAGGAGTTCTACGACGTCGTCCTCGACCAGCTGCGCGAGCACGGCTACGAGGCCCTGAGCATGGAGGGCGTCGCCGCCCGGGCCTGCTGCGGGAAGTCCACGCTCTACCGGCAGTGGAAGACGAAGCCCCGGCTCGTCGCCGCCGCCCTGCGCGCGAGCCGCGCCCGCCGCGGGGAGCGCACCCTGGCGGACGTGGACACCGGGACCCTGGCGGGGGACCTCCGCGAGGCCGCCCGGATCGCGGCGGGCACCTCGGGCCGCGACGCCCGGCTCACCCAGGCGCTCGGGGTGGCCGTGTTCGGCGACGAGGAACTCCAGGCCGCGCTGCGCGAGGCCCTGGTGGAACCCGAGCTGGAGGCCTTCGGTGCGATCGTCGAGCGGGCCGTGGCCCGGGGCGAGCTCGCCGCGGACCATCCGGCCGTGGAGTTCCTGCCGGCGCAGCTGATGGGCGTCCTGCGGATCCGGCCCGTGCTGGAGGGACGCAACGCGGACTCCGACTACCTGGTCAGGTTCGTGGACGCGGCGCTGCTGCCCGCGCTGGGCATCCGCCCCCAGGTCCCCTGACCCCCTGAACCGGTGGGCCGCCGTTCACGATGACCGGACGGCGACCCACTCGCGCTGCCTCGTGGGGACGGTGGCAGCGCGCCACCCGGACGGGGCGGCGGCCACTCCCGAGCAGGATGACCGCCGCCCGGTCCGGTACGGATCCCACCGCGCCCAGCCGGCTCAGCCGCCCGCGGCACCCATGATCCGGGCGTACTCCTGCGGGTCCGCGTCGAAGCCGCGCGTGCGCGCGTCCAGCGTCCAGCCGCCCGAGGCGTCCCGGGTGAACTCGGCGACGGTGGCCGCCGTGGCCCCGGCGAGCTCCGCGAAGCCGGTCGTGGCGAGGTCGGTGTAGCCCTCGCGGATCCGCAGCCCCGTGCCGCCGACGTCGGCGAAGGTCTTGCGGTCCGGCGCCGCGGCCGCCCCGGCGTCCTGGATCACCACGCCGACCACCACCCGGCCCAGCTCGGGTGCCAGCCGGTCCAGTTCGAGGGTCATCACCTCGTCGAAGCCGAAGCCCTGCCCGGTGCGGCTGTCCCGGGCCAGGGTGATGGTGCCGTCGGGGGCGCGGCTGCCGAAGTGGACGAGGTAGACGGGTTCCCCGTAGGGGTCCGCGGCGCCGTACACGGCGGCGACGATGTCCAGGTCGTTCGCGGGCGTGCCCGCGGGGCTGGGGTCCCAGCGCAGCGCTATCTCCACCTTGGCCAGGCTCTTGCGTACTCCGCTCACCGAACTCCCCCTCCGCGTGGCCGCTTTAGGCCGTCTCCGGCGCCATGCTGCCACGCGTTCGCGATCACCGTGCGAACGACCGTACACAACCGGCCAGTTCCCGGCCCTGCCCGCTCAGCGCCCCACGCCGGCCTGGTCCACGCGTACGGTCTCGACCCAGCCCGGCGGCTGCGGCGCCGCCGCCCCGATCAGCGCGGCGATCAGCCGGCAGGACGGGGACTCCGCGGGCCAGGGGGTGTACCCGTCGGTCAGCACGACGACGATGGACGGCCGGTCCGGCCGGGCCAGCGCGGCCGCGACGCCCACCCGCATGTCGGTACCGCCGCCCCCGGCCAGGGTCACCTCCCGGGCACTGGACACCCGGCTCACGGCGTGCACGTCGGCGTCGCAGGCGAGCACGGTGACCCGGTTGCCGCCCACCCCCACCTCGCGCAGCACCCCGGTGACCTCGGCGAGGGCGGCGGCGAGTTCCGCGTCCCCCATGGACCCCGAGGTGTCGATGACGATCGCCACCCGGGGCAGCGGCCGGCGCAGGCTCGGCAGCACCACCCGGCCGCCCAGTGCGGGCGCGCGGCGCGAGGGACGCCGGTACGTGTAGTCCACGGCCCCGCCGGCCCAGGCGGCGGCCTCCCGCACCGCCCCCGACAGGGCGCGGCGCCAGTCGACGGCCGGCTCCAGCACCTCCTGCGCCCAGCGCTCCCATCCGGCGGGCACGCTCCCCCGGCCCCGCGAGCGCAGGTGGGCGCGTACGGCCTGGGCGGCCTGGCGGCGCAGGGCCTCCGCCTCCACCGGGCCGATCCGGGCCGTGCCGTCGCCGTCGCCGTCGCCTGCGCCGTCGCCACCGCCGAGCTCCCAGGGCGCCCGCCTGCCGTGCGCGCCCGAGCCGCAGTCCACCCCGTGCGGGGGCGTCGGCGGGACGCCCGGCAGGTAGCCCTCGAACATCCCGCCCTCGAGCAGCCCGAACAGCCGCGGCTCCATCCGGCCGGCCGGCAGCCGCAGCCCGTCGGCGAGGAGGTCGTCGTTGATCTCGCAGTCCTGGGCGATGTTGATCCGCACCGGATCGCGCTGGTCGGCGGGCGGCAGCCGGTCGGCGCGGCCGTGGTGGTCGCGCAGCAGGTGGGCCACCTCGTGGATCCACACCCCGGACAGCTCGGGGACGGGGGTGCGGGCGACGAACTCCGGCGAGACGTAGCAGCGCCAGTGCCGGTCGACGCCCATCGTCCGCACCCCGGACGGGCCCGGGGAGGGGACGACGGTCAGCGCGTACAGGGCGGAGGCGAGGTAGGGCCGGGCCTCGGCGGCCGCGTAGCGGGCGGCGAGCAGCTTGGCCCGGTCGAGCGGGACGTCCACCGGCGCGGCCCCGCCCGTCAGCCGGCGCCGGGCAGGGCCCCGGCCAGCTGGAGCAGTTCCACGAAGGCGTCGATCCCCGCGGGGACCGGCCAGGACAGGTCGCGCATCGCCGCGAGGTCGGCGGCGGCCCGCGCGGCCACGTCGGGCACGCCCGCGTCGACGGCCTTGGCGAGGACCTCCCAGCCGGCCTCCCAGCGCGAGCGGGTGGGCTCCGCCTGCACGGCGGCGACGACCGCGATGAGGAAGGCCAGCTGCCGGTCTCCGCGCTCGGGCAGCGCGAAGGCGCCGGGGTCCGCCAGCACCCGCTCCGGGTCGGGCAGGTCCAGGTGCTCCAGGTAGGTCAGCAGCTCCAGGCCCGCCCCGTCGCCGACGGCCCCGGTGAGGGCCGCGGACAGCGCCTCGCGGCCCGCGCCGGCCGCGTACCCGGTGGCCAGCAGGCGCAGCGCCATCTCCCAGGTGCGCGGGGAGGGCCAGGCGCGGCCGCGCGCCTCGGCGTCGCCCGGCATGTGGTGGACCAGGCCGGGGCGGGCCGTGAGGAAGCCGGAGACCGCGCCCCGGGCGCGGGCGACCGCGCCGGCGGAGCGGGCGGGGTCGACCACGGGCAGGGCGGTCTCGGGCCAGGTCCCGGCCATGCCGCGGGCCACGGTGCGCGGGTCGTGCGTCCAGTCGAGGTGGACGAAGCGGTTGGCGAGGGGCGCGCTGAGGTGCCAGCCGTCGGCCGCGCTGGCGGGCGGGTTGGCCGCCGCGACGATGCGTACGGAGGCGGGCAGTTCCAGGCTGCCGACCCGGCGTTCGAGGACCACGCGCAGCAGGGCGGCCTGTACGGCGGGCGGGGCGGAGGACAGCTCGTCGAAGAAGAGCAGCCCGTGTCGGGTGCGGGCCAGGCGCACCGCCCAGTCCGGCGGGGCCATCGGTACGCCGGTGGTGGCGGGGTCGTCGCCGACGATCGGCAGGCCGGCGAAGTCGGAGGGCTCGTGGACGCTGGCGACGACGGTCTCCAGGGCGACCCCGAGGGACGCGGCGAGCCGTTCCATGCCGGCGGACTTGCCGATGCCGGGCTCGCCCCACAGCAGTACGGGCTGATTGGCCGTCACCGCGAGGGCGAGGGCCTCCAGCTGGTGGTTGGCGGCGGGCTCGGTGCGGGTGGCGCCGAGGCGGGCGCCCAGTTCGTCGGCGGCGGCCAGCGCGGGCGGGGGTGCGGTGCTCATGTCCGGGCACCGCCGTCGGACACGCCTTCGTCGCCCACTTCCGCGTAGCCGTCCTCTTCGTAGTCCTCGTCGGCGAAGTCGCCCCATTCGGCGCGCTCGGCCATGAACTCGTCGTACTCCTCGAAGTTGATGCCGGGGTGGCGCTCCTCGACGAGCTCCTTCACGAAGGTCAGGTCGGTCCGCTTGTAGCGGGCCACCACCTGGCCCAGCGACAGCTGCATGTCGTCGACCACGTCGGTACGGGCTCCGGCCGCGAGGAGCGCCCGGACCAGGGAGGCGGTCCCGCCGTTCTGGACGGCGCACTGGAGCGGGGTGCGCTCGAAGTCGTCCTCCTCCTCCAGGCCCAGTCCGGCCGCCAGCAGCCTGGGCAGCAGCTCCTCGTGCCGTACGAAGGGCAGCAGGTGCAGCAGCCCCTGCCCCCTGCCGTTGCGCACCCGGGGGTCGAGCCCCGCGTCGAGCAGCGCGAGCACCCCGGGGGCGTCGCCGTGCTGGACGCGCTCGAACAGCTCCCGCCGCTCGGCACGCAGGGCGCGCGGCAGCCGGCCCTTGCCGGAGGCCCAGGCCTCCCCGACGGCGAAGCAGCCGGCGACCTCGCCGCCGAAGGCCCGCAGGGCACGCTCCCGCTGCTGCTCCTCGGCGCTGTGCGGGAGTTCGAGTACGCCGTCCCGGGAGCCCACCTCGTGCCACTCGCCCACGCAGCGCACCCGGGCGGTCCGCGGCGCCGCGGGGCCGGGCGGACCCACGGCCGGTCCGGCGGCGGGAAAGAGGGCGGCGGTGACGAGGGGGTGCAGCTCGCGCGGGGCGGTCCGGCCGGTGCGTACGAGGTACGGGTCGGGCAGCGGCCGCCAGATGTGGTCGGGCAGCCGGGGTACGTCGCGCACCTCGGTCGAGTCCACCAGCCGCGCCCGCAGCCCGCCGTCCGGGCCGGCGAGTTCCACCAGGAGCAGGCAGCGCCAGTGCGGGGCGAACTCGAACCGGTCGCCCGCGCCCGCCGCGGCGAGCCGACGGACCCCGGTGGCGAGCAGGGACGGGTCCAGCGGGGCGGCCTTCAGGGCGGCCGCGGCGTCGCTCCAGCGGTAGGCGTTCGGCGGGAGGCTCAGGTCGAGTTCGATCCCGGCGGCGGCGAAGGCCTCGACGGTCTCCCCGCGCCACTGGAGCACGGCGGCCCACTCCGCCTGCCCGGCGGGATCGGCGGGGCCGGGGTCGGCGGTGGGCAGCTCGTCCTCGCCCAGCGGGGTGCCGTCGGCGCGGAAGAAGGGCATCCGGTCGGCGGCCGGGCCGACGCCGGAGCGCAGCTCGGCGGTGTGCCGGGCGTCCCAGAACCAGCGGGCGCGGGTCCAGTCCTCGATGACCCAGGAGGCGTAGGAGTGGCGTCGCGCCCCGGGGTCGACGGGCGCGCAGTGCAGGCGCAGCCGCTGCGGGCCGTCCACCATGGCGCGGGTGGTGACGTACAGCAGCGGCGCGTCCGGGCCGGAGCCGTAACGGGCCAGCACGACGCGGCGGTTCGGGGCGATGACCGTGCGGCCGCCCAGGACCCGCGGCAGGTGCCAGCGCAGCAGGTCGGGGGCGAAGTGGCGCAGGTCCTCCGCCACCGCTTCGGCGACGGCGGTCCCGTGCTCCGCGGCGAGCGCGGTCGGGTCGACGGTGGTCTCCGTGCCGGCGGCGGCGCAGGCGGCGCGCCAGTCACCGGCCAGGCGGTGTGCCGTGGCCCGCTCGATCATGCCGGCGGGCACGGCGTAGCGGCGGATCCGCTGCCAGGCCGCCGCGTCCTCGGACGGGATCCCGCCGGGCGGCGCGGTGCGGGCGTTCTCGCTCACCGGTACACGCTCCCGATGGCCCGCAGGTCCGGGTGGGAGGCCCGGGCGGGGCGCAGCCGCTCGGCGAAGGAGCGCTTGAGGCGGCGGGGGGTGCCGGGGCCGAGGCCGACGTGCTCCAGCGGGGCGTCCTCGGGCAGTGCGGCGAGCAGGCTCTTGGCTCCGCGGCCGGTGATGCCGGTGTGGCGCAGTTCCAGGCGGCGCAGCGGGCTGCCGGGCAGGGCGGCGGCCAGCGCGTACGCGCCTTCGTCGCCGGTTTCGTTGCCGGCGGAGCCGAGGCTGCGCTCGGACATGGTCCGGCCGAGGTCCAGGGCCTCGATGCCGCCGAGGGCGGCGGCGAGGGCGCGCGCTCCGGCGACGCCGATGCCGTTGCCGCCGAGGCCGAGGCGGACGGGGCGTTCGGGGCCGGCTTCGGCCGCCGCGGCGGCGATGACGGCGACGCCCTCGTCGCCGAGGTGGTTGGCCGGCACGTACAGTTCGCGGACCCCGGCGTCGCGGATGAGCGCGGCGAGCAGCGGCGCCGCTTCGGCGGTGAGGCCGTTGCCGCCGAGGAAGACCCGCTCCAGCGGGGCCTCCCGGTCGCGCAGGGCGTCCAGGAGGAGGCGTACGCCGGGGGCGCCGATGCCGGTGTTGACGAGGTCGAGGGTGCGCAGCGCGGTGTTGCGGCGCAGCAGTGCGGCGACCGTGCGGGCGCCGTCGGCGTGGAGGGGGTTGCGCTTGAGCCAGAGGGCGCGGACGGCGGTGTCGTCGGCGAGGGCTCCGGCGAGGGCGAGCACGCCGTCGGGGCCGATGCGGTTGCAGCCGAGGTAGAGGGTGTGCACTCCGTGGCGGCCGGCGGCGTCGGCGAGGGCCGTCGCGAGGGTGCGGGCGCCTTCGTCGGTCAGGGAGTTGGTACCGAGGAGCAGGTGCGCGGCGTGCGGGGAGGCCAGCGCGACGGGCAGCAGCCGGGCCGTGCCGGCGGGGCCGAGGCCCTGCTTGCAGAGGTCGACGCGGCCGTCGGCGCGCAGGGTGCCGAGGGGGAAGGTCTCGTCGGTCTCGACGGGGTGGTCCTGGGCGAGTCGGGCGAGCAGCGGGCCGAGGTCCGCCGGGTCGGCGAGGGGCAGGTCCGGGTGCTCGATTGCGGGGCACCGTACGGGCGTCGGCCGTGTCATCAGCATTCCACCGGTTCCTTCGCCGGCGCCCGGCGACCCTGCGACTTCGCGGAGCCGCGGCAGGCCGGCACGCCTTCGCGCCGCGCTGCCGCCGTTCCGACATGACGGAAGAAGTGGCAAGACCGGTCGGATTCGAACCGACGTCCTCCAGCTCGATGCTTGGGCGCGACGACCTCTGCGCTACGGCCTTGCCGACGGTGATCATAGCGGCTCCGCGGCCGGAACTCGATCACCAGTTTGAATCATCGGGGGCTCTCCGGGGCCCCCGGGACCCCTGGGGTTACCAGTCCCCGTCCTGGACCGGCTTGCCCGGGCGCGGCGCGTTCCCGAGCGGCAGGACCTGGCCGGGCGCCGGGGGCGTCCAGGGCGTGTGGTCGTCGCCGATCCAGTCGCCCACGGGCTTGACCTCGGCGAGGGGGCCGGCCGCCGGGAGGTCGGTGCCGGTCTCGTCGTAGTAGTCGTACCAGGGCAGGCCGGCCTGGGTGTAGGCGGCCCGGTCCACGGGCGAGGGCGGCGCGTCCTCGCCCGTGATGCGGCGCCACTCGGGCGGTGTGACCAGGTGGACGAAGACCCGCGCGGCCGGCCGGTCGGCCCAGGCGGAGAGCTTGCGCTCGTCCTTGTAGACCTCCTGGCGCATGGCGCCGCCCACCCCGAGCCCCATGGCCGGGGCGGGGGCCCGGCGCGCGGCCGGGCGGGCGGGCGCGGCGCCCGGGGCGGCCATCGGCATGGGAGGCGCCCCCGGCGCGGGCGGCATCGCGGGCGCCGCGCCGTAGCCGCCCGCGCCGTAGAGGTGCTCGACGACGGTGCTCTCGCGCCGCAGCCGCTCCTCCTCCCGCCAGGCCGCCAGGGCCTTGGGGCCGAGCGGAAACGCCTGGAGCTGCACCCCGCCGGTGACCTCCTCGCCGGTGACCTGCCCCTCGACCGTGGCGCCGAGGCCGAGCGGTACCGCGACGAACTGGCGCACCGTCCCGTCGCCGGAGTTGATCCCGTCGAGCCAGGGCTGGCGGGGCAGCACCAGGTAGTTCTGCGGCCTGCGCTCCAGCCGACCGGTCCACCGCCTGCCGGACACGGCGCACACCTTGCCCACGCCGACCTGGAGCGCGGCGGGCTCCCGCGAGCCGCCGAAGCTGAGCCACATGGCCTCGCGCAGGTACACCGGCAGCATCACGCCGCCCTTGGCGAGCCATTCCGGCGGAACGGTGTCCGGATAGTCCTCCACCCGCCGCAGCGGGAACTCCCCCAGCCCCGGCGGGAGTGCGTGCGTGCCCGACTCGGGCAGGCGCAATGTCCGGATGAACCGGATCCGTACCTCTTCGCCCAGCAGGAGCGTGTTGCCCTCGATCCTCGCCGCGCCGATGCCCTCGTTCGCCACTCCGGACAGCCCCCTTCTCCCGCCACTCACCGGATCCGCCGGAAGATCCTCGGCTGAACCGGATCGTTATGCTCAAGTTTTCCTCAGATGTAGTGACGGTGCGGCCGTCACCTTCCTAGCTTCCTCATACACGTGCCCCCGCGCCCCCGCGGTTCCGCACGCCTGCCCCCGTTCCCGCGACGTCCCCCGGGATTCCGCGTTCCCGAGGAAAAGAGTTCAGCATGAAGGTTCCCAAGGCCGGTGCGGTCGCCACGGTGATCGCCCTCGCCGCCACCGCCTCCGGCTGTGGTGGTGAAGCCCCGAAGGAGCCCATCTCCATCGGCATCAAGTTCGACCAGCCCGGCATCGGGATGCGCGAGCCCGACGGCACCTTCACCGGTTTCGACGTCGACGTGGCCACGTACATCGCCAAGGAGCTCGGCTACAAGGCGAACGAGATCGAGTTCAAGCAGGTCTACAGCTCGGACCGGGAACTGCTGATCCAGTACAACGAGGTCAAGTTCGTCGCCGCGAGCTACACGATCAACGACAAGCGCCGCGAGAAGGTCGAGTTCGCCGGCCCCTACTTCGTCGCCCACCAGGACCTGATGGTCCGCGCCGACGACAACTCGATCGCCAAGCCCGAGGACCTCAACAGCAAGCGGCTGTGCTCGGTGAGCGGCTCCACCTCCGCCGAGAACATCCGCAAGAACCTGGCGCCGAAGGCGAGCGTCCTGGAGCTCGGCGGCTACTCGGAGTGCCTCGTCGCCCTCCAGGACAACCTGGTCGACGCGATGACCACCGACAACTCCATCCTCGCCGGGTACGCGGCGCGCAAGGGCAACGCGGGCAAGTTCAAGCTGCTCGGGCTGAACCTGAGCAACGAGAACTACGGCATCGGCCTCAAGAAGGGCGACAACGTCCTTCAGCGGAAGATCAACACGGCGCTCACCAAGATGGTCTCGGACGGCTCCTGGGAAGCGGCCGTGAAGAAGAACTTCGGCCCGGCCAACTACAAGTACGAGCCGGCGCCCCAGGTCACGACCGGCAACTGACGAACCCCGGGGCGGGGCCCCGTCCGGCCCCCGCCCCGGCTTCCCGCCCGGTTCCCGGCCGGCCGCTACGCGAGCGGCGCCTTGCCGCGCAGCACGGTCAGGAACTCGCGCATCCAGGCGGGGTGGTCGGGCCAGGCCCGGGCCGAGACGAGGGTGCCGTCGACCACGGCCTCGGAGTCCCGGAACGCGGCCCCGGCCGCCTTCATGTCGGGCTCCAGCGCCGGGTAGGCCGTGACCCGGCGCCCGTCCAGGCCGCCGCTCGCGGCGGTGATCAGGGGGCCGTGGCAGATCTGCGCGATCGGCTTGTCGTCCCCGGCGAACGCGGCCAGGATCCGCCGCACCTCCGGGTCGTTGCGCAGGTACTCCGGCGCCCGCCCGCCCGGGACGACGACGGCCGCGTACTCACCGGGATCCACGTCCGCGAAGGCGATGTCGGCGGGCCACGTGTACCCGGGCTTCTCCGTGTAGGTGTCGAAGCCCTCCTCGAAGTCGTGCACCACGAACCGCAGCTTCTTGACCGCGGGCGCCGCGATGTGCACCTCGTACCCCTCCTCCCGCAGGCGCTGGTACGGGTAGAGCACCTCCAGGGACTCCGCCGCGTCGCCGGTCACGATGAGGATCTTCACTGCCATGGGCCACTCCAGTGAGAGCTGTCGGCGGCCGCCTCGGGGCCGCCGGGGGCACCCGCTACCGTGCCCGGGGCGCACCGCGGACAAACACCAAGCTCCACGTCCCCGACATGTGGTTTTTACTTGTAGGGCACATGACAATAGGATCCTCGCTCTGCCACCAGACACCCCGCCAACTGCCATGGCGGGGACGGTGTTTGTGGAGAGGTATCCCCCACGTCATGAGAATCTCCCGTACTGCCCCCTGGGCCGCCGGGCTCGCCGCGGCCGCGCTGTTCCTCATACCGGCCAGCGCCACCGCCGGCCAGCACCGCACCACCGCCGACACCGCGCAGGCCGCTCCCCAGGCCTACCCGGTCACGGTCGACGACTACTACGCGGCCGCGGCGGGCAAGACCGGCGCCGCGCTGAAGAGCGCCCTGCACGACATCGTCAAGACCCAGTCCAAGGTCACCTACGACGGCGTGTGGAACGCGCTGAAGGTGACCGACCAGGACCCCGCGAACCCGAACAACGTCATCCTGGTCTACTCGGGCCGCTCGCAGTCCAAGTCCACCAACGGCGGCGGGGTCAACGACTGGAACCGCGAGCACGTCTGGGCCAAGAGCCACGGCGACTTCGGCACCGTCACCGGCCCGGGCACCGACCTGCACCACCTGCGCCCCGAGGACGTGACCGTCAACAGCACCCGCGGCAACAAGGACTTCGACATGGGCGGCAGCCCCGTGGCGGAGGCCCCGGGCAGCTTCACCGACGCCGACTCCTTCGAGCCCCGGGACGCCGTCAAGGGCGACGTCGCGCGGATGCTGCTGTACATGGCGGTGCGCTACGACGGCGGGGACGGCTTCGCGGACCTGGAGATGAACGACAGGGTCAACAACGGGACCGCCCCGCTCTTCGGCAAGATCAGCCTGCTGAAGCAGTGGAACCAGATGGACCCGCCGGACGCCTTCGAGCAGCGCCGCAACCAGGTGATCTACGACACCTACCAGCACAACCGCAACCCGTTCATCGACCACCCGGAGTGGGTCGGCTCCATCTGGTAGCCACCCGCTTCACACCCTCGGCGGGGCTGTGTGACGTAGACCTCGCCGGGGGTGTCGATGACCCCGGCCACGTCCAGGTGGCAGCGGAAGGGCAGGCCCGAGTCCGGGTGGGCGATGCCCCATGAGTTCAGTCGTCGCGGAGTGCGGACTCCGCTGCTGCCCGGCGGATGCCGGTCACCGTCCAGCGGCGAGCCGGCCGGCGAGGGACTGGAATTCGGTCCAGGCGGCCTGCGGCGGGCGCGGGTCCCAGAGCTTCTGGGACAGGGCGGCCAGCGGCAGCCGGATGCCCGCGGCCACCTGGTCCGGGGTCTGCGAGGAGGCCAGGTCGCACCAGACGGCGAGGCGGCCGCCGAGGACCTGCGGGTCGTAGCGCGCCGGGACGGGGGTGGTGCCGCGCAGCACGAGCGGGGTCCACTGCTCGTAGATCCGCTTGCCGGTGGGATAGGTGAACTGGTTGGGCTCGCCGAGCACGTAGTAGAGGTACTCGTCGTTGAGGTTGACGACCTTGCGGCCGGCGTCCAGGTACTCCAGCGGCGGCCGGGCGCCGATCTCCTTGCCCGTCCAGTACTCGGCCTGGATGTCCTGGGCGGCCTTGGCGGTCCCGCCCCTGAAGAAGCCGTCGTTCCACGCCTTGAGGGCCTTGCCCGACGGCCGGACCACGGCCGCCCGGTCGTTCAGCCAGCCCGTCGCCAGGTCCTGCACCCGGGCGGTGGGCCCGTAGCGGGCCCGCGCGGCGCTCGCGAGGGCGGGGAAGGAGGCCTGGGGGTCGCGGACCACCAGGGCCTGGTACTCGTCCGCGCCCAGGTGCCAGGCGCCCGCCGGGAACAGCGGCAGGTACTCGCGCAGCAGGTCGTCCACCAGCTTGGCCGACGCCGGGTCGGATATGTCCACGGCGCCCTTGACGGCCCGGCCCGCCGCGTCGCGCAGTTGCAGCTCGGGGTGGACGCGGAGCACGGCGCCGAGGTGTCCGGGCGAGTCGATCTCGGGGACGACCGCGATGTGCAGCCGGGCTGCGAGGGCGTTGATCCGGCGCACCTCGGCCTTGGTCAGGTGCGGGGTCGAGACGATCTCGGGGTGAGTGGCGGACTCGATCCGGAAGGCCTGGTCGTCGGAGAAGTGCAGGCCGAGCTGGTTGAGTTTGAGGTCGGCCATCTCGCGCAGCCGGCCCTCTATCCACTCCGGGGTGAAGTACTTGCGCGCGATGTCGAGGTTGAGTCCCCGCTGCGGCTTGGCCGGGGCGTCCTTGACGGTGCCCTCGGGGGCCGAACCGGCGCCGCGTATCTCCTGTTTGAGGGTGCGGGTGCCGTAGAAGACGCCCGCCTCGTCGGGGCCGGTGATCCTGACCCGGCCGTCCTGGACGGTGAGGGTGTAGGACTCCGCCGGTCCGGAGCCCTTCGCGGCGAGGGCGAGCTGGACGTCGCCGGGCCCACTCTGGGCCGACTCGGCGTACCCGAGGCTCAGTTCACCGGCGAGCAGCTTCCCCTCGTCGGCCAGGGCCGCGCTGTCGGCGGGTGCGACGAGGACGCGTGCGCCGGGGGCGGGCTTCCAGCCGGGGCCCCGGGCGGGCACGTGCTCGCGTACGGACGGCACGGTGTGCGGGGCGCTGGAGAGGGGGTACGCGGACGGGGGTGTCGGGGGCGGCCCGGTCGGGGACGGGGACACGGCGGTCGGTACGGGGGCCCGGGACCCGGCGCCCGGGGTGGTGCCGGTGCCCTCCGCTCCGGCGGAGCAGGCGGGTACGGCGAAGGCGACCAGCGTGGCGGCCGCTGCCGTCGCGATGGCCCGACCTCCGCGGAACCGCCCGGTCGTATGCCTCATCGTGCACCTGTGTCCCCCGTACCAACCTGGCACGGGGGACACGGTCGCGCGACCCGGGGCGGCGCCCTACGCGGCGCGGTCCCTCCGCTCCAGCGCCTCCAGGGCGGCCGCCGCGCCGAAGCCGTGGTCCTGCTGCGGAGCGCCGCCGCCGACGCCGACGGCCCCGATCAGGTGGCCGTCGCGGCGGACCGTACGGCGCTCCAGTGCTCCGGAGACGAGGGCGAGGACGAGGGCGGAGGCGGCGAGGGCGGCGCCGACCCAGTTCGGGGCCGTCCAGCCGAGCCCGGCGGTGATGACGAGCCCGCCGAGCCAGGCGGCGAGGGCGTTGCCGAGGTTGAAGGCTCCGATGTTGACGGCGGAGGCCAGCGTGGGGGCGCCTGCGGCCTGGTCCAGGACCCGCTTCTGCAGCGGCGGGACGGTCGCGAAGCCGAGGGCGCCGATGAGGAAGACGGTGACGGCGGCGCCCGCCTTGTCGTGGGCGGTCAGGGTGAAGAGGGCCAGGACGACGGCCAGCGCGCCCAGGGACACGTAGAGCATCGGCATGAGCGCCCGGTCGGCGTAGCGGCCCCCGAGGAGGTTGCCGGTGACCATGCCGAGCCCGAAGAGGACGAGCAGCCAGGTGACCGAGGTGTCCGCGAAGCCGGCGACGTGGGTCAGCATCGGGGTGATGTAGGTGATCGCGGCGAAGACCCCGCCGAAGCCGAGGACGGTCATCGCCATGGCGAGCAGTACCTGGACGTTGCGGAATGCGGCCGCCTCGTGGCGGACCCGGACGCCCTCGGGGCGGGGCAGGTCGGGGACCAGCCGGGCGATGCCGAGCAGGCCGAGCACGCCGAGGGCGGCGACGATCAGGAAGGTGACGCGCCAGCCGAGGTGCTGGCCGACGAGGGTGCCGAGCGGGACGCCGACCACGTTGGCCACGGTCAGGCCGGTGAACATCATGGCGATGGCGCCGGCCTTCTTCTCCGGTGCCACGAGCCCGGCGGCGACCACCGAGCCGATGCCGAAGAAGGCGCCGTGGGCGAGGGAGGCGACGACGCGTCCGGCCAGCATCACGCCGAAGGCGGGGGCGAGCGCGGAGAGCACGTTGCCGGCGATGAAGAGGCCCATGAGCAGCATCAGCATGCGCTTGCGGGGGACGCGGGTGCCGAGGACGGTCATCACCGGGGCACCGAGGACCACGCCGAGGGCGTAGCCGGTGACCAGGAGGCCGGCGGTGGGGATCGAGACGCCGTAGCCGGCCGCGACCTCGGGGAGGAGGCCCATGATGACGAACTCGGTGGTGCCGATCCCGAAGGCTCCGATGGCGAGGGCGAGGAGCGCGAGAGGCATGACGAGGCTGCCCTTCAGGGTGCGGGGGGTGGGGGTGGAGGTGGCACCGGGGAACGTTTTTGCGCCCGCCGGTTACGCTCGTCCACATTAATTGCAGACGCGGGATATTTGCAAGCGCGGGCTATTGCGCCCGTGGCCTATCCTGGGTGGTACGCGCGCGACCGCACGACCACGCACTCGCCCGCACCGCGCGCGCCACGCCCCCACGACGCCCACGACGCCCACGACGCCCACGACGGAGGAGCCACATGACGGCCACGGACAGCGCACTGACCGGCCTCGCCCAGGGCTGGTGCGCCCTCTCCCTCCTCCACGGCCGGATCGAGGCGCACATCGAGCGGGCCCTGCAGGCCGGCCACGGGCTGAGCGTGCGCGAGTACTCGCTGCTGGACGTGCTCAGCCGCCAGCACGGCGGCCCGGGCGGGCACCTGCGGATGCACCAGGTCGCGGACTCGGTGGTGCTCAGCCAGAGCGCGACGACCCGGCTGGTCAGCAGGCTCGAGGACCGCGGGCTGCTGAGCCGCTACATCTGCGACACCGACCGCCGGGGCATCTACACCGAGGTCAGCGAAGCGGGCCTGGCCCTCCTGGACCAGGCCCGCCCGACGAACGCCGCCGCCCTGCGGGAGGCCCTGGACGAGGCCGCGCTCCAGCCGGAGCTGGCCCCGCTGGTGGCGGCGGTGGAGAACGGCACCCGGCAGTAGGGGCGCGCCCCGCCCCCGTCAGCCCTTCGGCTTCGAGGAGGAGCTCGGGGTGCCCTGCGGCATTCCGGCCCCGCCGGCCGGAGAGGGCGTGGCCGAGCCCCCGGCGGGCACGGTCGCCGGCGGCGCGGACCGCGGCGGAAGCACCGGCGCCGACGAGGTCGACGGCGGCGGAGTGGGCGTTCCCGCCCCGGTACCCGCCCCCGCGGGGACGGACGGCACGCTCGACGGCACCGGGGCCGACGGCGACACGCTCGGCAGGGGCGAGCCCGAGGGCCCGGTCGGGCTGAGCTCCGGCGGCGCGGCCGGCGGCTCGGGACGGACCGGCCGCTGATCGGGCCCGCCGAGCACGAGGTACCCGGCCAGGGCGGCCGCCGCGAGGCCGGACACGCCCGCGAGGGTCCACGCCCCGCGCCGCAGCCACAGCGCGCGCGGGGACAGCCGCCGCAGGTGCGGACCGGGCGGATCGGCGGGCCGCAGGGAGACCACCGTCACCTCCTCGGCCCGGGCTTCCAGGGCCTGGCGCAGCCGGCGCTCCACGGGGCGTTCGCCGTCGGGCGCGTGACCCGTAGAACCGGTCATACCCTTCCCTCCAGAATCCTTTCCAGCGCGTCCAGGGCGCGGCTGGCGTTCGACTTCACCGCGCCCCGGCTGATGCCCAGGGTCTCGGCGATCTCCGCCTCGCTCATGTCCGCCCAGTACCGCAGCACCAGCACCTGGCGGCGGCGCACGGTCAGTCCGCCCAGTGCCGCGAGCACCTCGCGGTGCGCCTCCCCCAGGACCACGGACGCCTCGGCGGAGGGGACGTCGGCGGTGACCGGCGGGATCCAGGCGCGGGCCGTGCGCCGGCGGCGCAGCACGGACCGCGCGGTGTTCACCACGGAGGTGCGCAGGTAGCCCAGCGCGTTGTCCACCTCCGAGATCTGCTCCCCGTACCGGCGGTAGAGGGCGGTGAAGGCGTCCTGCACCACGTCCTCGGCCGTGCCGAGGTCGTCGACGAGGAGCACCGCGAGCCGGACCATGCCCAGCCGGTGGGCGTGGTACAGCTCGCTGACGGTCGGCGGGCGCGGAGCCTCCCACGCGCCGTGGCCGCCCTGGCCGTACGTGTCGTCGTGCGCGTACGTGTACGCGCGGGTCCCTGCCGCGAACGCGCCGGGGCCTGCCCCGTACCCGCCGGTGCCGGCCGCCGCCGGTGCGGTGCGCTCGCGGCGCGTGATCCACCACCACAAGCCCCGCCACGTCCGGGCGGGGCCGGACATGAGGGGGCTGGTGGATGGTGCGAGTTCGAGCACGGGTGTCCTCAGTTGGCGGCGCGGCGCCGCACGGCGAACAGGGCCCCGCCGCCCGCGGCGACGAGCGCGGCCGCGCCGGCGCCGAGGGCGATGGTGGTCGCCGAGGAGCCAGTATGCGCCAGCTCGGATCCCTCACCGGAACCGGCCGCCCCGGAGGGCTGCGCGGACGGCTGGGCGGAGGCGGGCTGCGAGGGGACCGGGGTGGGCTTCCCGCTCGCGGGGGACGTCGGGGCGGGGCTCGGCGTGGCGCTGCCGCCGCCGTTGCCGCCGCCCGCCGGCTGCGAGGGGACCGGGGTGGGCGTCCCGCCCGCGGTGCGCGTCGGGAAGGGGCTCGGCACCGCGGAACCGGAGGGCGCGGGCGCGGCCGACGGCGAGGCGGAGGGGCCCTGCGCGGCGGAGGCCGGCCCGGCGAGGGCGAGGACCGCCCCGGCGGCGGCAGCGGCGACCGCCGCCCGGCGGGCGGTGGCGGGAACAACGCGCTTCAGGTTCTTCACAGTGGCTCTCCACGGTCGGGTCCGGGGCGGGAACTTCGCCCTTCACCCCCGCACGACGCGCGACTGACCGATCGGTTGCCGCCGTTTCGAAAAAACTTTTCGCGCGTTCCCGCCCCGCCCCGCCTCACGGGCGCGGCGGCGGCCAGGGGACCTCCTCCAGCAGGGGCAGCAGCACCTCCTCCTCGTGGTCGAGGTGGGCGTTCAGCTCCGCCGTCATCCGCGCCAGCTCGGCGCGGAACCGCTCGGGTCCGGTGATGGCCACCCCGTCCAGCAGGGCCACGAGTCCGCCCTGGATCCGGGCGACCGTGCGGTGTTCCTCCCGCAGCCGCTCGAAGACGGGTGCCAGGTGCGGGTGGTGGGCCAGGGTCCCCGGGAACAGGTGGGCGTCCTCACTGGTGTGGTGGAACTCCAGGCCCTGGCAGAAGGCCAGGCAGCGCTGGCGGATCTGGAGCCCGAGCCCGGGCGCCGGCGGCCGCCCCGGGCCGGTGTGGGCGGCGCGGGCGGCGAAGTGGGCCTCCGTCTCGGCTCCGACGTGGCGCAGCTGGGCCCGCAGCCAGGTGTGGACCTCCAGCAACTTCCCGGCGAGGGTGCGGATCTCGGCGGGGGGCCGCCAGCCGTCGGGCTCGGCGGGCTCCAGCCGGACGACGGGGAGCACCCTGGTGGTGCGCGCCCGGTAGTCGGCGTATCCGGGGGCGGCGCGCACCACGGCTTCGAAGAGCTCCTCGCGCCGCGCCCCTTCGGCGGGTACGGCGAGGGCCTCGAAGGTGTCGGGGCCGAGCTCGACCCGTACCTGCGGGTGGGCCAGGAGGTTGTGGTACCAGGCGGGGTGGACGGGGGCGCCGAGGTTGGAGCCGACCACCAGCAGGACGCCCTCGTGGCGGACGAAGCCGAGCGGGGTGGTGCGTTCGGCTCCCGACCGGGCGCCGGTGGTGGTGAGCAGGAGCAGGTCCTCGCCCTCGAAGTAGCCGCCGACCTTGCCGTGGTTGGCGCGGAACTCCTCGATGACGGAACGGTTGAAGTCCTGGGCGGGTGTTGTGGGCACGTGCGTGTTCTCTCTCTGGGCAGGCCGGTCCGGCACGCCGCCGGTCCCCCGGCGGGCCGCTGTGGAGCGGGAGCCGCCGGGGCGGGGCATGCGGGAGCGGGCGTACGGAGCCGCGGGCGTACGGACTTGCGGGCGTACGGACTCGCGGAAAAGGGGAGGCGGCTGCGGCCGGACGGCCGGGCCGCGACGCGGGAGCCGCGGGTGCGGCCGCTCTACGTCAACTGCGGGGCGCGGAGTACTGACTCATGGCGTGTCCCTGAGTGAAGGGTGTTCGCCCGATCACCGGCCGGCCCACTGCTCTTTGGCCGGAGTCACGCGACACCGTCGGCCATTACACGTGGCGGGCGCGGCGGTTGTCAACGCCGATGATCTCGTACGTGCTCCCGCAGGGCCCGGCCCAGGACGGCTACGCCCTCTTCGACCTCGCTCACCGGTCCGGCCGCGTAGCCCAGGATCAGGCCCGGCGGGCCGGGTCGCAGCCGGTGCCAGGACAGCGGGTGCGTCTTGACCCCGAGGGCCAGGGCCGCCCCGGCCACGGCGGTGTCGTCGAAGGACGCGCCGTCGAAGGTGACGGTCAGGTGCAGCCCCGCGGCGGCCCCGTGCACCCGGGCTCCGGGCAGGTGCTCGGCGACGGCCCGCAGCATCGCGTCCCGGCGGCGGCGGTGGCGGCGGCGGACGAAGCGCAGGTGGCGCTCCAGTTCGCCCGAGTCCATCAGCCGGGCGAGGACGAGCTGCGCGAGGACCGGGTTGCCGAGGTCGGCGTACCGCTTGGCCTCCACGACCGGGTCCCGCAGGCGGCGCGGGACCAGCAGCCAGCCCAGCCGCAGGGCCGGCGCGAGCAGTTTGGACACGCTCCCGGCGTAGCAGACCCCCTCGGGCGCCAGGGCCCGCAGGGCGGGTACGGGCGCGCGGTCGTAGCGGTGCTCGGCGTCGTAGTCGTCCTCCACGACCAGTCCCCCGGCGGCGGCCCAGGCCAGCAGTTCGCGGCGGCGCTCCCCGTCCAGGACGACCCCGGTCGGGAACTGGTGCGCCGGGGTCATGAGCACGGCCCGCGCCCCGCTCGCCCGCAGCGCGGCCACGTCCAGCCCGGCCCCGTCCACGGGTACGCCGACGACGTCCAGCCCACCGTGCTCCAGCTGTTGCCGCGCCCCCAGCGAGCCGGGGTCCTCCACCGCCACCCGGCGCACGCCGGCCCCGGGCAACACCTGCGCGAGCAGCCAGAGGGCCTGCGCGACCCCGGCGACCACGACGACCTCGGCGGGATCCGCGCGGATCCCCCGGTTCCGGGCCAGCCAGCCGGCGACCGCCTCCCGGAGGGCGGGGGCGCCCTGCGGGTTGCCGTAGCCGAAGTCGGCGGGGGTGAGGGCGGCGAGCACCCGGCGCTCGGCCTGGAGCCAGGCGGTGCGCGGGAAGGCGGTGAGGTCGGGCACCCCGGGCGAGAGGTCGATCCGGCAGGGCACGGCGCGCAGCGCGTCCACCAGCCCGCCGCGCGGTACGGCGGCCGTGGGCCCGGCCGCCGGGGGTGGCGGCGCGGCGACGACCACGGTGCCGGCCCGGCCCCGGCCCGCCACCTGGCCGGTCTCGGCGAGCCGCTGGTAGGCCTCGGTCACCAGCCCGCGGGAGACGCGCAGTTCGGCGGCGAGCACCCGGCTGGCGGGGAGCCGGCTGCCGACGGGCAGGGTGCCGTCGGCGATGGCGGCGCGCAGCCGGCCGGCGAGCCACTCGGTGCGGTTGCCGGGCGGTGCCTCGCCGATGTCGAGCTGGAGGAAGTCCGAGCCCGTTTTGGACCCCTCCGCGGTGCCTTCTTTGGACCTGCTCACGGGACCATTGTGCCTCCAGGCTGGACGGCATGAGCACCTCCACTCCCACCCCGTCCACCGCCTCCGGCTCCCCGTCCCCCTCGCCCGCACGCTCCGTCCCCCTGCGGGACCTGGCCCCCGGGATCATCGGGATGGCGCTGGTCGGCAGCAGCGTCACCGTCTCCCGCTCCCTGGTCGGCGCCCCGCTGTTCGCCGCCCAGGCGGTCCGCTACGTGGCGGCCGCCGTGATCCTGGTCCTCCTCGCCCGGGCCGCCCGGGTGCCGCTGCACCGCCCCCGGGGGCGGGAGTGGCTGTGGCTGGCCGGGATCGCGGCCGGCGGTCTGGTGCTGTTCAACGTGGCCGTGGTCCGGGGCGTCGCGCACGCCGAGCCGGCCGTCATCGCCGTGGCGGTGGCCTCCGTACCGGTCCTGCTGGGCCTGGCCGGCCCGCTGCTGGAGAAGCGCCGGCCCAGCCGCCGGGTGCTGCTGGCGGCGCCCGTGGTGGTCGCGGGGGCGGTGCTGGTCGAGGGGACGGGGCGCACCGACGCCGCCGGGGTGGGCTGGGCGGTGCTGGCGCTGGCCTGCGAGGCGGCGTTCACCCTGCTCGCGGTGCCGGTGCTGGGGCGGCACGGCGCGTGGGGGGTGTCCGTGCACGCGGTGTGGATGGGGGCGGTGATGCTGGCGGTGCTGTCGGTGTGCACGGAACGCCCGTCCGCCCTGGCGGAGCTGACCGTCCGCCAGTGGGGCGCCGTCGGATACCTCGCGGTGCTGGTGACGGCGGTGGCGTTCCTGCTCTGGTACCGCACGGTGGCGGCCGTGGGCTCGGGCCGGGCGGGCCTGCTGACCGGTGTCGCCCCGCTCGCGGCGGCGGGCGCCGGCGTGCTGTCGGGCGGCGCCACACCCCGCCCGGCGGTGTGGCTGGGCCTGGCGGTGGTGGTGGCCGGGCTGGCGCTGGGGCTGCGCGGCGGGAGCGGATCCGCCCCTGGAGGCGGCGGGGACCCGGCGGCCGGCGGCGCGTCCGCCGCTCCGGGGCCGGCGGGGCAGGACGTACCCGCGGATCAGGTCCCGGCGGGCACCAGCACCACGGCCGTCCCGTAGGCGCAGACCTCGGTCCCGACGTCGGCGGCGTCCGTCACGTCGAAGCGCATCATCAGCACCGCGTTGGCGCCGCGCGCCCTGGCCTGCTCGATCAGCCGTTCCATGGCCTGGTTGCGGGTCTCCACGAGGGTCTTGGTGAGCCCCTTCAGCTCGCCGCCGATCATGGATTTCAGGCCTGCTCCGATCTGGCTGCCGAGGTGCCGGGAGCGCACGGTGAGCCCGAACACCTCGCCGATGACCTGCTCGACGCGGTAGCCCGGGACGTCGTTGGTGGTCACGACCAGGACGCCGGTCTGCTGGGCTCCGGGGCCGCCGCCGTAGTCTTCGATACCCATGGGGCCACTGTGCTTCCGGGGGCGGCCGCGCGCATCCGCAGGGCTTCGGGGCGCCGCCGGGGCTGCCGGGGCGCGCCGGGGCCGCCTGGAAGATATTGGGCATATCGGGCTAATCGGCGGTGCGTCGGCCGGGGCTGCGCCCTCCGCCTCGTCATAGTCGTCCGTGGCAGCCACCGCGCTGCCGCCCCGAGCCGCGCCCTGCGGCCGGGCGGAAGACTTCGTGGAGGAGCGGCTCATGCTGAAGCCCACCAGGACCATCCTCGCTCTTGCCGCCGGCAGCATGGTGCTCGGCCTGTTCGGCACGGGCGTCGCCGTCGCGGACAACGGTCCGGTGGACGAGGGGCCCGGCGCGGCGCAGGTCCGCGACGAGGGCTCCGGGGACGACGAGTACAGCGAGTACGACGACGAGGACGAGTACGACGACTACGACGGCTCCGACGACTCCGACGGTTCCGAGGACGGAGAGGGCCGGCCGGGAGGCGACGACGGGCCCGTCACCTACCCCAAGCCCAAGTACGCCCTGGGCCGGGTCGTCTCCCAGGGCCCGCTGAAGATCCGCAGCAAGCCCACCACCCACTCCAGGGTGCTGGGCAAGGTGCACCCGCACCAGAAGCTGGTGCTCGTGTGCAAGAAGCGCGGCGAGAAGGTCGACGGCAACAGCATCTGGTACCTGGTGGAGCAGAAGAAGGACGACGACGACCGCATGGCCGGCAAGAAGTACGACCACAAGCGCGCCTGGGTCTCCGCCCGCTGGGTCAAGGACGTCACCCCGGTGAAGTGGTGCCGCGCCTGACCCTCGCGGACCGCGCCGCCGGGCGTACGGGACGGTGCCTCACGGCGCCGCCTCCCGTACGCCCGGCGGCGTTTCAGAAGTCCCCGTAGTTGACCTGCCAGGTCGGCAGGCCCATCCGGCGCCAGACGGCGACCACCCGGTCGCGGTCGTCGAGCGACACCCGGACGGCGTAGCGGTCGCGCACGTGCGCGTCGAAGAGCTCGGCCTTGACGACGTCGTCGCGGCGGGTGTCGCCCGCCGCCCGCATCCACAGCTCGTCGTACGGCACCTCGTGGCGCCGCAGCCAGGACTCCGTCTGCTCCCGGTGCTCCTCGCTCCGCCCCGACAGCAGCACGATCGTGTCCCCGTCCGCACGCCGGAAGGCGTCGAGCGCGTGCCGTACGGGCTCGTTCAGCAGATCGGTCCCGCAGCGCGAGAAGTCGTACGGGCCCCGGTCGCCGGTGAGGGCGAGCGTGCCGTCGATGTCGCACATCACGGCCGGCGGGAGCGCCGGGTCGGCGACGTACGGGCGGACGGGCGGCTGGTCGTTCAGCCACTCCGCGGTGAGCCGCCAGCCGCCCTTCTTCGCCTTGGCGTGCTTGTCGGCGAGGATCCGGATGATCTCCTCTCCGACCGGCCGCTCCCGCGCCGCGTCGCGGCGCAGGCACTCCTCGACGGGCACGTCGGTGAAGTCGTGCACGACGAAGGTGGCGCGGCCGGCGACCGCCGCCTTGAGCCGCTTGGGGATGTGCGACGTCAGGTGGGTGTTGTCGACCACCACGTCGAAGCCGCCCTCGACGGCCGCGCGGACCGCCGCGTCCTGGACGGCGAGAACGGTCTGCTCGTGCCGGTACGAACGGCCGCGCTCGGGGTCGGGCACGTCGAGCATGGCCCGCAGGTCGTCGAGGTTGACCCGTCGCATGCGGCCGCCGGCCTCGGCCTGGAGGGCACGGGCCGCGGTCGTCTTGCCCGAGGCCGGCAACCCCGTCATGACGTGGACCACGGGGAGTTCGGGCTCTTCGGACACGTTCAGTTCTCCTCGTCGGTGGTGTAGGGGTCGGCCGTCTCCGGCCGGACGGCCCGCCAGCTGACGAGCTCGGTCGAGCGGCCGTCCAGCCGCAGGAACATGGCCGAGCGGATCTTGCCGTCGGGGACCTCCCGCACGGCGCGGGCGAAGGCGGCCCGGTCGCCGGCCAGGTGTGCCAGCGTGCCGTAGGCCTCGTCGACGGCCCGCTCACGGCGGGCGAACTCCGCCTCCAGGCCCGCGATCACCTCGCGCACCCAGGCGTCGAACTCGTCGGGGACCTGCTCCAGGAGCTCGTCCAGCGGACGGCCGCCCTTGGAGCGGACGCCCCCGAGCTCGGCCACGGAAAGGCCCAGGCCCTGGGCCAGGCGCTTCACCGACGTCCCCGCGAAGCGCTGGATGCCGTGGTGCCGCCAGACGTCCCGCTCGGTGACGCCGGTCAGCAGCTTGTGCAGGCGTACGTACTCCGAGAGCTTGGCCTTCGCGCGCACGCCGGAGGCGAAGCGCAGCACGAAGCCCTCGGCCTCGGTGCCGGCCGCGGACCCGCCGCCGGGCAGGGAGTTGGACTCGGCCAGCGCGAGGAGCTCGTCGAGCGGCATGGCGGGCCACACCTTGACGACGGAGCCGATGTCCTGCCAGTGCCCGGCGGCTTCGGCGAGCGGCACCTCGGTGCCGTCCCGGCCGAAGGCGGCGAGCAGGACGAGGTCCCGGCGGTCGCCGTAGTCGACCACGATCCGGTTCTGCGGGTAGAGGATCTCCGCGAGGTAGGTCGTCCCGGGCACGAGGGCCGAGGTGTCGCGGGTGTCTAGGCGGCGCTGCGCCCAGGTGGCCTGGGAGCTGGTGAAGGATCCCTTGGAGGCGACCCGCCAGTGGTCCGCGTAGTGGAAGACCACGGCGAGGCTGCCGTCGACCTTGTCGTACACCTCGAACGTCTCGTCGGGCAGGGCGGGCGCGTACGGGCGGCCGGAGGTGTGCTCGCCGACGTTGAAGAACTTCGGCAGCGGCAGCGCGACGACCGCTCCGGTCTCGTCGTCGGCGACGAGACCGCGGCAGCGCGTGGTGACCGTGTTCCACACCTGCTCGTACTGGGCGGTGCGCGTGTACGTGTAGATGGACAGCGGCAGTTCGGGGTGCCGCTTGCGGGTCACGCGTCCGGCGTCGATGGCCTCCGCCAGCTCCTGCGCGGGCAGCAGGCCGTGCAGAGTCAGGTGGTCCTGGCTCATGTGGGGTTCCTCCCGGTTCGAGATGGCTCATTCTCGCGTGCGGGAGGGAGTCCCCGGTAATCAATTACTACTGGTCACTGGCCGAGGCGGTTGATGTCCTGGGGGCGCAGGATCCGGGTGCCGGCCTCCGCTCCGGGGGTGGCCACGGCGATCATCGCCCGGCCGATGGCCTTCGTGGTGGTGAGCTGGTTCGGTGCGAACAGGCGCAGGAGGGGGAAGAGCGGCTTGGTGACCACGTACCCCACCCGGTAGAGCCAGGTCCTGGACGGCATGCCGCTGACGGGCTGGACGAGGCTGGGCCGGAACATGTAGGCGCTGAAGGGCAGGGCGAGCAGGTCGTTCTCCGTCCTGCCCTTCACCCGGGCCCACATGGTGCCGCCCTGCTCGGTGCTGTCGGTGCCCTCGCCCGAGATGTAGGTGAAGGTCATGGCCGGATTGGCGGCGGCCAGCGGGCGGGCGACGGCGAGCGTCAGGTCGTGGGTGACGGCGCGGTACTCCTCCTCCTTCCTGCCGAGGGAGGAGACGCCCAGGCAGAAGAAGCAGGCGTCGTAGCCGGACAGTTCACCGGCGAGGTCCGTCAGGTCGGTGGGGTCGGGCCGGATGTGCTCGCGGAGCTTGGGGTGGCTGACGCCGAGCGGGGTACGGCCGATGGACAGGACGCTCTTGACGGAGTCGTCGCGCAGGCATTCGAGCAGTACGCCGCGCCCGAGCATTCCGGTTCCGCCGTAGAGGATGACGTTCATGGGTTCAGCCTAGGGGCGTGCCCAGGGGGCCAGGCGGGCGATGCGGCCTCAGTCGAGCGGCTGTGGCCCGTGCTTCGAGCGGGGCCGGCGGAGCCGCCGTCAGACCGGCCTCCGGCCGGGCCGGCAGCAGCTGAGGGTGAAGGCGAGGAGGGTGAGGACCCAGGAGGCCACCGCGATCCACAGCAGGACCTCGCCGAGGGGGCGCAGCCACGGGACGCCGGTCACGGGGGCGGCGGTGAGGCAGGCGGTGGCGGTCATGCCGAGGGGGAAGACGGTGGACCAGCGGCGGATGTCGTAGCCGGGGCGGGGGCTGCGGAGTTCGGCGGCGAGCAGGACGGCGTACCAGGCCAGGGAGATCCCGAGCGCCGCCAGGGTGGCGGTGCGCAGGGCCGTGTGCGCGGCGCCGGTCCACAGCGGCAGGGCGGTGAGTTTCGCCCCGGCGAGGGCCGTGATGGACAGGGCCCCGCCCGCGACCCAGTGGTCGCCCGCCCCGCTGACGACCTCGTGGAACTCGAACCGGGTCAGGGCGAGGCCGTACAGCAGCAGGCCCAGGCAGAAGCAGGCCAGGGCGGCCAGGGCGAGCCACCGGACGCTCCGGGCGGCGGCCAGGGCGGCCGCGAGGACGGCGAGGCCCTGGGTGGCGACGCAGACGAGGAAGGCGGCGCCCGGCATGCGGCGCCGCCAGTGCCGTACGACGGAGACGAGGAGCCCGGGCCACAGGAGAGCGGCCAGCGCGAGCAGGGCGGCGGCCTCGCGCTGCCGGCCGAGCTGGGAGAGACGGGCGCCGAGCACGGTGGTCGCGGCGACGGCGGTGAGGGCGGCCGGGGTGTCCGCCTCGGCCCGGAAGCGCCCCCGGTCGCCGATGAGCCGGGCGGCGAAGTCGCCGGCCAGTACGAGCCACAGTCCGCTCGCGACGGCCAGCGCGGCGAGGGAGAGCCGGGTGCGGCCGGTCAGCTCCAGGGCGATGGAGAGGATCCCGGAGGCCATGACCGCTCCGCCCGCGGCGGGCGGGAGGGCGGAACACCAGGCCCTCAGACGGCTCCCGCTGCGCATGGCCTCACATTACGCCGCGGGTGCGGAACTGGACGCTGATCCGGGGGCCGACGGCCCGTGCCGTCTTGGGGACGGCGTGTTCCATGGTGCGCTGGCAGGAGCCGCCCATCACCACGAGGTCGCCGTGTCCCAGCGGCAGCCGCAGCAGGGTGGGGCCGCCGTCGCGCGGGCGCAGCACGAGGTCGCGGGGGTCTCCGACGGAGAGGATCGCGACCATGGTGTCCTCGGTGGCGGAGCGGCCGGTGCGGTCGCCGTGCCAGGCGACGCTGTCGCGGCCGTCGCGGTAGAGGCAGAGCCCGGCGGTGGCGAAGGGTTCGCCCAGTTCGGCGGCGTAGTGCCGGCCGAGGGCGTCGCGGGCCTCGGTGAGCACGGGGTGCGGGAGCGGCTCGCCCTCCCGGTAGTGGGCCAGCAGCCGGGGGACCTCCACCTCGCGGTCGTACATCTGCCGCCGCTCGGCGCGCCAGGGCACCTCGGCTGCGAGCCGTTCGAAGAGGGCGTCGGCCCCGGTGAGCCACCCGGGGAGGTGGTCGGCCCAGGCGCCTGCCCCGAGCTCGGTCCTCCGTACCGGTGAGAGCGGTCCGAGCCGGATCTCGTCGGTCTGGTCGAAGAGGGAGCCCTGGAGTGCGTGCATGGGACCAGCCTACTCCCGATATCGAACACACGCTCGAAAGAATGAGGGGCTCCGGGGGGTGGCCCGGCGGCCGGCGGAAGAGGATCATGGCCGCACGCCGGCCCCGCCGGGCCACAGAGTCGTGGAGGTACACGTGCAGGTCGCGCCCAGTCACGCGTCAGGAAGCTCCGGGGTCCCGCTGCTGGACGAGACGATCGGGGACAACCTCGACCGCACCGTGCGCCGCTTCCCCGATCGGGACGCCCTCGTCGACGTGGCCGCCGGGCGGCGGTGGACGTACGCGGAGCTGGCCGCCGACGTGGACGTCCTCGCCCTCGGCCTGCTGGACCTCGGCATCACCGAGGGCGACCGGGTCGGCATCTGGGCCCCCAACCGCGCCGAGTGGACCCTGGTGCAGTACGCCACCGCGAAGATCGGGGCGGTCCTGGTCACCGTCAACCCGGCGTACCGCTCGCACGAGCTGGAGTACGTGCTGAACCAGTCCGGGATCCGGCTGCTGGTCGCGGCGGAGAGCTTCAAGGGCTCGGACTACGCGGCGATGATCGAGGAGGTCCGCCCGCGCTGCGCGGACCTGGAGTTCACCGTGCTGCTCGGCGGCCCGCTGTGGGACTCGCTGCTGGAACGCGGCACCCAGGGCGACCCGGCGGACCTGGCGCGGGCGGCCGCGGCCCTGGACCCGGGGGACCCGGTCAACATCCAGTACACCTCGGGGACCACGGGCTTCCCCAAGGGCGCCACCCTCTCGCACCGCAACATCCTCAACAACGGCTTCTTCGTCGGGGAGCTCTGCGGCTACACCGAGCGGGACCGGGTGTGCGTACCGGTGCCCTTCTACCACTGCTTCGGCATGGTCATGGGCGCCCTCGCGTGCACCAGCCACGGCGCGGCGATGGTGATCCCGGCTCCGGCCTTCGACCCGGCGGCCACCCTGGCGGCGGTGGAGGCGGAGGCGTGCACCTCCCTGTACGGGGTGCCGACCATGTTCATCGCCGAGCTGGCCGCGCCCGGCTTCGACGGCTACGACCTGTCGAGCCTGCGGACCGGGATCATGGCGGGCTCGCCCTGTCCGGTGGAGGTGATGAACGAGGTGATCGAGCGGATGGGGATGACCGAGGTCTCCATCTGCTACGGCATGACGGAGACCTCACCGGTGTCCACGCAGACCCGGGCGGACGACTCCGTGGAGCGCCGGGTCTCCACCGTGGGCCGGGTCGGGCCGCACCTGGAGGTCAAGGTCGTCGACCCGGAGACCGGTGCCACCGTCCCGCGCGGCACCCCGGGCGAACTGTGCACCCGGGGCTACTCGGTGATGCTCGGCTACTGGGGCGAGCCGGAGAAGACCGCCGAGGCCGTGGACGGGGAGGGCTGGATGCACACCGGCGACCTGGCGGTCATGGACGCGGACGGCTACCTGAGCATCACGGGCCGGATCAAGGACATGGTGATCCGGGGCGGCGAGAACCTCTACCCGCGCGAGATCGAGGAGTTCCTGCACGGCCACCCCGACGTCCTGGACGTCCAGGTCATCGGCGTCCCCGACGCCAAGTACGGGGAGGAGCTGATGGCGTGGGTGCGGATGCGCGAGGGGGCGGAGCCGCTGACGGCGGACACGGTCCGCGCGTACTGCTCGGGCCGCCTGGCCCACTTCAAGATCCCGCGCTACGTCCACGTCGTGGACGAGTTCCCGATGACGGTCACCGGCAAGATCCGCAAGGTGGAGATGCGTGAGGCGGCGGCCCGGATCATCGGGTAGCTGTAGGGCGCATTTGGTTGCTCCGGGCGGCAGTTGGGGCTCCGGTCGCGCATGGCAGGCTGTGGCCATGCAGTTGCGTGATGTGATCCTCTCCGGCGGCCCGGCGCCGTTCCGGTACCTCGGCGGCGGCGACGAGGGGCTCCGGCGGCCCGTGCTCGCCGCCGTGACCATCGACCTGCCGGATCCGGGGCGGTTCGTCTCCCCCGGTGACCTGGTGCTGTCGGGACTGGTGTGGCTGCGGCCGGACCTCGGGCGCGCCGACGCCTTCGTACGGATCATCGTGGAAGCGGGCGCCGTCGCGCTGGGGGCGGGCGAGGCGGAGTTCGGGAACGTGCCGGACGAGCTGGTGCGGGCCTGCGACCGGCACGGCCTGCCGCTGTTCGCGGTGGGCGTGGACGTCCCCTTCGGCCCCGTCGCCGAGTTCGTGGCGCGGGGCCGCAGCGGGGCCCGGGTCGGGAACCTGGCCGCGCTGGTGGACCGGCACCGGCGGCTGATGGCGTCCCGGCCGGGCAGCGGCGCCGGGACGGGGGCGCTCCTCGAACTGCTGCTGTCCGAGCTGGACCTCCGCGCCCATGTGCTGTCCCCCACCGGGCGGCTGATCGCGGGCGCGCGGCCACCACTGCCGGAGCGGACGGCGACGGCCCTGGCCGGCCGGTTCCTGGCAGCCGAGCGCTCCGGCCGGCGCGCCCCGCACCGTACGGCCGCCCACGGGCTTCCCTACTCGCTGTTCCCGGTGCGGTCCGCTCCGGGGGCCGGGCCCGCGCTGACCGACTGGGCCGTCGCGGTGGAGGCCGACAGCGGGGACTGGCACGACGAGCGCATCGGCCTCGTGGAACGGCTGGCCGGGCTGATCGCGGTGGAGCGCGGCGGCCGGGACGCCGACCGCACCGCGCGCCGGCGGGCCGCCGGGAGGCTGCTCGGACTGCTGGACTCCGGCGGGACGGGGGCCGAGGCGCGGGAGCAGGTCCGGGACGCCGCCGGGCGGCTCGAGGCGGAGGCGCCCGGCGGCGGGGCCCGCTGGCAGGCGGTGGCGGCCCGGCTGGACGGCGTACCGGGCGGCGAGGGGCCGTCGCCGGTGCGGGACCTGCTGGAGGAGGTGCTGCTGCACCCGGCGTGCCTGGGGTCCGGCGCCGCCCGGCGGATCGGGCTCGCCACCGCGCTCGACGGGCGGGAGGCCGTGGCCTTCGTACGGGTGGCCGCGGGCGCGGAGCTGACCCCGGAGGCGGTCCGGGACGCCGCCTGCGGTGCGCTGCCGCGCGGGCTGCGCGGCGCGGAACGGCTGAGCCTGGGCCTCGGCGACCCGGTGGCGGAGCCGGACGACCTGCGGCACACCCTGGCGGAGGCCCGCAACGCCCGCCGGGTGGCGGCCGGCCCGGACGCGGAGCCGGTCGCCGTGTGCGGCACCGGGGACATGGCGGCGCACGTCATGTCGCTGCTCCCGCTGATCCCCGCGGAGGTCAGGCGGGCCTTCAGCCGGCGGCTGCTGGCGCCGCTGCACGCGTACGACCGGCGCCACCACTCCGAACTGGTCCCGACGCTCCGGTCGTTCCTGGAGCACGACGGCTCCTGGGCCCGCTGCGGGGAGGCCCTGCACCTGCACGTGAACTCGCTGCGGTACCGGATCAACCGGATCGAGTCGCTGACCGGGCGGGACCTGGCCCGGCTGGAGGACAAGATGGACTTCGCGGCGGCCCTGCGCATGGACTGAGCCCCGCACCGGCCCGTTCCCCCGCGGCCCGGCCCGCGTCACCCCGCGTGCCGGATCCGGGCCAGGAGCAGGACCGTGTCGTCGGTCGCCGCGTCGGGGACCAGGGCCGACAGGATCCGGTCCACCTCCTCCTCCAACGGTCCTCCGGCCGCCGCGAGCAGCCCCCGCAGGGCGTCCAGTCCCGCCTCGATGTCCTGGCCGCGCGCCTCGACGAGCCCGTCGGTGTAGAGGGCGAGTACGGCCCCGTCGGGGAGGTGGGCGCCGGCCGAGCGAAAGGGGACCCCGCCGACCCCGAGCGGGACTCCGAGGCCGCCGCCGAGGGTCTCGACGGTGCCGTCGGGGCGGCGCACGAGGGGCGGGAGGTGGCCGGCGTTCGCGATGCGGACACGGCCGGTGTGCGGGTCGTACTCCACGTAGACGCAGGTGGCCAGCTCGATGCCGGACTCCCGGGCGCACGCGTCGAGTTCACCGAGGAGCCGCTCGGGCTCCGGGCCGTGGCGGGCCAGCGCCTTGGCGGTGATGCGCAGCCTGCCCATCGAGGCGGCGGCGGGCACCCCGTGGCCCATGACGTCGCCGACGACGAGGGCGACCCGGTCCCCGGGCAGGTCGATCACGTCGTACCAGTCCCCGCCGACCTCGGTGGCCCTGCTGCCCGGAAGGTAGCGGTGGGCGATGGCCACGTGCTCGCTGCGGGCCAGGGCGCTCGGCAGCAGGGCGCGCTGGAGGGTGAGGGCGATGTCCTGGACCCGGCTGTAGAGGCGGGCGTTGTCCAGGCACAGGGCGGCGCGGGAGGCGAGTTCCCCGGCGAGGCTCAGGTCCTGTTCGGTGAAGTCGGGACGGGCGGACGAGCGCCCGAACATGGCGATGCCCTGCACGGTGCCCCGGGCGATGAGCGGGGCGATGACGATGCGGGCGAGGCCGCTGTCCAGCAGCAGCCGGGCGCGGCCGGGCCGGTCCGTGGCCCCGGCCGCGAACTCCTCGTCGACCCGGACGCAGAGCGGGCGGCCGGCGGCGAACATGCGGTGGATGCCGGAGCCCGCCGGGTACCTGACCCGCTCCACGCCGGCCACCAGCTCGGGCGCGGGCGGCGGCAGCACGGTGCCGGACGCGATGCGGCGGGTGAACAGGGGCAGCCGGGGGTCGAAGGCCTCGGCGGGGTTCATCCACTCCACCAGCTCGACCACGCAGCCGTCGCAGAAGTCCGGTACGGCCACCTCGACCAGCTCCCGGGCGGTGGTGTCCACGTCCAGGGTGGTGCCGACGCGGGCCGCGGCCCGGTCCAGCAGGGCCAGGCGGCGTCGGGCCGCGGTGGCCTCCAGCAGGGCCCGCTCGCGGTCGGTGACGTCCACCAGCAGGCCGCCCACCCCGGGGCGGGTCTCCCCGGCCCGGCTGAGCGGGAACAGGCTGACGGACCGCACCTGGTCGCGGTCGGGGCGGCCGGGAGTGCGCAGCCCCACCAGGGCTCCGACGAGGGGTCGGCCCTCGTCGGCGACGGCGCGCATCATCCGCTGGAACTCGCCGCCGTCGGAGGTCAGCATGATCTCGTCGGTGGCACGGCCGAGGTGGGCGGCGACGGGGAGGCCGTCCATGTCGGCCAGGGCCTGGTTGAGGTGGACGTAGCGCAGGTCCTGGTCGAGCATGACCAGGCCGATGGGGCAGGTCTCGAAGAGGGCGTCGAGGAAGGCGAGGTTGGTCTTCACCCGGTCGAGCTCGTCCCCCCTGCTGGCCAGCCCCATGATCACCGGGTCCTCGGCGCTGCCGGCCACCGGGAAGACCCGGAACCCGCAGTCGAAGACCGAGCCGTCCCGGTGCAGGGCCGGCAGCCGGACCCGCCAGTACCCGAGGGTCCGGGCCCGTTCGGTCAGCCGTGCGGCGGAGCCGGGGGTGCCTTCGGGGGGTTCGGGGAAGAGGGTGGCCGCGGGCCGGGACAGCACCTCGGCGGCCTCGTACCCGAAGAGTCCCTGCGCGCCGGGCCCCCAGAAGCGGATCCGGCCGTCCCCGTCCATGCCGAAGACGGCCACCGCCACGTGCTCCAGCAGGGACCCCGGCTCCGACCGGATCGGACCGGCAGCCCCCGAGCCCCCCGTCTGCTCCGACGGCACGCGAAGCCTCCTCTGCCCGGGGCGCGCCGAGTCCCGGTACCGGCCCGCGCGGGGGCGGGGGGCTCGCCGCTCCCCTTCATTCTGCGCGCCATCGGCGGAGCGGACATCACGGCGCCGGCCGGTCCGCGACCACCCGGCGGGGGTCGAGGACGATCTGCCGGGGGGTCCAGCAGTCGGCGCTCTCGATCGCGAGCGCGGCCGAGCAGCCGGCGCACAGCATGTTGGCCCCGCCCGTGCCATCGGGGCCGCAGCAGCCGCCGCGCCCCACGCCGGTGGTGGGGGTCATGCCCCGGGCGTCGCCGGGGCCGATGACGATGCTGCCGACCGGCCCGCCCGGGGCGAGGTGCGACTTCAGCGTGGGGTGGGGCACCTTGGAGAAGGCGGACGGCCGGGGGTCGTACGCGAAGCGGCCCGGCGGGATCCGCGGCGGGCACTCGCCCTCGGCCTCGTAGGGCAGCGGTCCCTCCCGCTCCGGGAGGGGAACCTCCTCGACCTCGGCGGTGACGGCCGTACCGCAGTCGGCACATCGGAAGACGGTCATGCCCCGTCCTCTGCGGCCCAGCCGGTCACGGCGACGACGTCGAGGGCGATGTCGGTCACGGAACGGCCGTCGGTGGGGACGCGCACCACCCAGGGCAGCGCGGCGGCCTCCAGGCGCCGGGACATCAGATCGCTGCGGGCCACGTGGGCTTCCAGCTGGCTGCCGGTCTCGCGCACGGCCAGGCGCCGCCGGGCGGTGGCGTCGGCGGCGGTGAGGAGGACCCCGATGACGCGGGGCGCACCGCCCATCGCCCGGGTGATCAGGCCCGGGTCCAGGACGGAGACGGTGTTGGTGTAGATCAGCCTGCGCTGGCCGAGCGCCGTGTAGTTGCGCCAGAGCGCGGCCAGGTTGGCCCCGGTCAGGCGGGAGCGGTCGGGGTCGCCGGGCGGCGCAGGGTGGGCCTGGTCGAGGTTGTCGCCCTCGACCAGGCAGTGGGCGACCCGTGCGGCGCGCAGCCGCACCGAGACCTCCCAGGCGACCGTGGTCTTCCCGACGCCGGACCGGCCGCCGATGAGCAGTACCTCGCAGGGGCCGTCAGCCATCCGCCCAGCAAACCCCGGCCCGCGGCCGCCCGGCACCCGCGGGCCCGGAGCGCGCGCGGCACCCGGGGGGCGCACGGAATCCCCCGCGCGCACCGCCGTCCGGCACCGGGTCACCCTCGCGGGCGGGCCCGCCCGGGCCGGATCGGCCCCGCGCGGAGCGGGCGGCCCGTCCCGCTCCGCGACGCACCCGCGGACACCGCGGCCCCGGCCGTGATCCGCCGGACAGGCCCTAGCGGCGGTTCAGCGGGGTGTTCGCGGTGATGGTGCCGTCGGAGCCGGACACCGTCACCGCGTGGCGGACGCCGTCCGGGCCGAGGACCACGGCGCGCCAGGCGCTGCCGCCGCCCTGCTGGGCGACCGCGCGCAGGCCCTCGACCTTGCCGCCCTCCACCGCCGCGGCCGCCTTCTCCGCCGCCTGGCCGATGGGCAGGGCGGGCAGCGGCGCGGGCGCCGGGGCGTGTGCCGGGGCGTGCCTGGCGGAGCCGCCGCGCGCGGGGCCGGCGCCGTCCCGGATCTTCGGCTCGGCCTTGCGCCCGCCCTCGGGGGCGTGCGCGTGGCCCGGTTCGGGGCGGACGAGGTGGCGGGCCCGGTCCGCGTGGCCGTGGTGGTGGCCGGCCACGGCGACCGCCGTCGCCCCGCCGCCCACGATCACCGCGGCCGCACCGACGGCCACCGCCCAGCGCGCGCCCGTGCCCCGGGGGACCACGCCGCCCAGCCCCTTGCGCGCGGGCTTCGCCTGCTCTTCGGGCTGTTCGGGCTGTTCGGGCTGCGGGAAAGACTCAGACATACCGGGACTCCTCAGGCACAACCGGGCACCACACCCGGCTCGTCGCCGAGCATGCCGAGGCAATGCTGAAGCCCACCTGAAGGCGCCTGAAGACCCCTTCAGCAAAGCCCGTACCCCACCTGAGACCCTGGTCGGCATGCGCGTACTGGTGGTGGAGGACGAACGACGGCTGGCGCTCGCCCTCCAGCGGGGGCTCCGGTCGGAGGGCTTCTCGGTGGACGTGGCCCACGACGGGCCGCAGGGCCTGTGGATGGCCTGCGAGCACGACTACGACCTGATCGTGCTCGACATCATGCTGCCCGGCCTCAACGGCTACCGGGTCTGCGCCCGGCTGCGCGCCGCCGGCAACGAGTCCGGGATCCTGATGCTCACGGCGAAGGACGGCGAGTACGACGAGGCCGAGGCCCTGGACACCGGCGCCGACGACTTCCTCTCCAAGCCCTTCTCCTACCTCGTCCTCGTCGCCCGGCTCCGTGCCCTGGGCCGGCGTACGGGCCGCCGGAGCCCGCGGACCATGGAGTTCGGCGACCTGCTGGTCGACCCCGCGCGCCACCTGTGCTCCCGGGGCGGGACGGAGATACGGCTGACCGCCCGGGAGTTCGCGGTGCTGGAGTGCCTGGCCCGGCGCGCCGGCGAGGTGGTGCCCAAGCGGGAGATCCTGGAACAGGTGTGGGACAGCGCCTTCGAAGGCGATCCGAACGTGGTCGAGGTGCACGTCAGCGCGGTGCGCCGGAAGATCGACGCGCCGTTCGGCCGGTCCGCCCTGGAGACCGTGCGCGGTGCCGGATACCGGCTGGCGGCCGACGGTGGCTGAGACACGGGCGCAGACACCCGCGCGGACGCCCGCGCAGACCCCGGCCGGGACCCCGGCGGAGCCCGGCGCCGTGCGCCGCCTGCTCGGCCGCGTACGCGGACCCGTGCGCCGCCTGCTGCGGCGGATCGGGCCCGCCACCGTCCGCGGCCGGGCCACCGCCGGCGCGGTCGTCGTCGTGGCAGCGGCCCTCGCCCTGGCCTCGTTCGCCCTGCTCGGGCTGCTCAAGGCCAACCTGCTGCGCAACGCCGAGCGCGACGCCGAGCGGCAGGCCCTGACCATCGCCCGGCTCGCCGCCGCCGGCGGCCTGGACCGGATGCGCGCGCCGCTGCCCGGCGCCGACTTCGTCCAGGTGGTCAACGCCCGCGGCCGGGTGCTGCGGGCCACCCCCAACCTGGCCGGCGCGCCCGCGCTCGGCCCCGGCGGGCCGTCGGGCCCCGGAACCGCCTTCCACACCTGGCGGGTCCGGCCGCTCGGCGGCGAGCACCGGCTGAGGGTCGTACAGGTCACCACGGACACCCCGCAGGGCCTGGTCACCGTGTACGTCGGCACCTCCCTGCGCGACGTGGACGCGGCCGACGACACCACCACCGCCGCGCTCGCGGTCGGCGGGCCGCTGCTCCTCGCCACGGTGGCCCTGGTCACCTGGCGGGTGACGGGCCGCGCCCTGCGGCCCGTCGAGGCGATCCGCGCGGAGGTCGCCGAGATCACCGACCGGGACCTGCACCGCCGGGTCCCGGTACCCCCCACCCGCGACGAGGTAGCCCGCCTCGCCGAGACGATGAACGCCACGCTGGACCGGCTGGAGTCCTCCGGGCACCGCCAGCGCCAGTTCATCGCCGACGCCTCGCACGAACTGCGCAGCCCGCTCACCGTGCTGCGCACCCAGCTGGAGGTGGCCCTGGCCGTCCGGGACCCTGAGCTGTGGCCGGAGCTGATCGGCGGGGCGCTGGAGGACACCGAGCGGCTCCAGCACCTGGCCTCGGACCTGCTCCTGCTGGCCCGGATCGACGCCGCCCAGCCCGTCGCGGCGGCCCGGCTGGACCTGGGAGACGTGGTGCGGTCCGCCGTGGCGGCACGGCTGGGCGACCGGGTGCCCGTACACACGGAGCTGGAGGCCGGCGTGCAGGTGGAGGGCAGCGAGCTGTGGCTGACGCGGGTGGTCACCAACCTGCTCGACAACGCCCAGCGGTTCGCCGACCGCCGGGTCGAGCTCGTCCTGCGCACCACCGCCGACGGGGCCGGGGCTCGGACGGCCGTACTGGAGGTGCTCGACGACGGTCCCGGCATCCCGACCGCCGACCGGGAGCGGATCTTCGAGCGGTTCACCCGGCTGGACGACGCCCGCAGCCGCGACCACGGCGGGGCCGGCCTGGGCCTGGCGATCGCCCGCGACCTGACCGCCCATCACGGCGGCACCCTCACCGCCGAGCCCTCCGACCACGGCGCCCGCCTGCGGGCCGTCCTCCCGACCGCCGCGCCCGCCGTCTCCTGACGGGAACTTGACGCCGGCCGACCGGGTCCATACGCACCGCTGACGTACGGGCGTCGCCGACGGGCGTTCAATGGGAGCCGGACGGTTGGCGACGCGGGAGGGGCCGGCGGTGGGAAGACGACGGGTGGTTGTGGGCGTGAGCGGCGGGCCCGGAAGTCTGGCGGCCCTGCACCGGGCCGCCGACGAGGCCCGGTTGCGCGGGGCCGGCCTGTGGGCGGTGCTGGCCTGGCAGACACCGGGCGGGGGTCCGGCCGCCCGCGGCTCCTGCGCCTGCACCCCCTACCCCCAGTACCGGGAGGCGGCGGCCACGCGGCTGTGCGAGGCCCTCGACGCCGCCTTCGGGCCGGGCGGCCCGGGCGTCCCCCTCACGGGGCAGATCGTACGGGGCACCCCGCGGGCCGTCCTGGTCGACGCGGCCCGGGACGCCGACGACCTGCTGGTGGTCGGCGCGGGCCGCCGGGGCCGGCTGCTGGGCGCCCTGCGGCCCTCGGTGGCCCGCCACTGCCTGGCGCACGCGCCGTGCCCCGTACTCGTCGTGCCGCCGAACCCGCTGGAGGCCCAGCTGCACACCGTGCGCCGCCGCAACGCGTGGCACCTCCCGCTGGACGCACGGGAGCTGGCGGGCTGACCCGGCGCGGACCCACGCGAACCCGCGCGGCCTACCGGCATCGGCCGGGAAGCGGTCGGCGATTGTCCGGTTCGGGACCGTGCGTCACGCGGGGGACAAGCTAGGATCACGGCGTGGTCACAGCCAGGTCCCCCCGTACGCCGCAGATCCGCGCCTCCGCGGGCCTGCTGCACCTGCTCGGGCTGACCCTGCTGCTGCTCGGCCTGCTCTGCGCGCACGGCGCCGGCCCGCACGGCGCCGCCCACACCACCACCACGGCATCGGCCGCCCGAACGGCCACGCCCCCGGCCTCGGCGGCCCCCGCCGACCGCCACACCCCCTCGCACCCGGTCCACGACTGCGCCCCTCTGCCTCCGCGGACGGCCTCCCCGGCGGACGCGACCGCCACTCCCCCGGCGGCCACCGCCGCCCGGCCCGCCCCCGTGGCCCGCCGGGACGCCGCCGGCCACCACGGCCCGGCCTGCCACCCGGCCGGAGCCACCGCTCCGGCGTACCCGGCGGCCTCCGCCGTCCTCCAGGTGTAGACCCGGGATCCTTCCGGGCCCGTCCCGCGATCCCCGCCGCCCCCCGCCCACACGGGCCGAGGGGTGCCCGCCGCACGGAGGAACCTTGTCGACCCTTCCCCGCGTACGCCCCTTTCACACCGATTCACCCTGGTATCGCATGCTGGTCGTCGGCATGCTCAGCGCGCTGCTCCTCGCGGCCCTCGCCTGCTCCTCGCACGGTCACACCGACGTCTCCTACGGCTCGTCAGCCGCCGGAGCAGCACTGGAGCCCGGGCCGACAGCGCCTGCAGAGCCCCTGGGCCACGAACACCCGCATCCCGGCCACGGTTCCAGCTGCGCCTCCTCCGACCCGGCCCCCACCGGCCAGGGGCCGGCACCGCTGTCCGCCGGGCCCGCACGGCCTTCGGCGGGCGCGGGCGCCGCTCCGGCGGCGGCCCGGGCGGCGCCCGCGCGCCCCGCCGGGCCGGCCGTCGCCCGCTCAGGACGTTCCACTCTGACCATCGTCTGTCGATGGCGGCTCTAGTCCGCTCCCGTAAGCCCGTTCGCAACGGCTGACGTATGCCCCCAAACGGGCGGACCCTGCCCTGCCCAGGCTCGGCAATACCCACGAGCGCGACCACCGACGCACCATCGAACGAGAGCGGAACAATGCATTCTTCGGCCACCGACGTCACTCCCCCCGCCCGCTCCGGCCTCTCCGGGCTGGTCGGCAACACCCCCCTGCTGCGCGTGTCGGAGCCCCTGGCCCCGGCGGGGCGCGGCTTCTGGGCGAAGCTCGAGGGCTTCAACCCCGGCGGCATCAAGGACCGGCCCGGCCTGCACATGGTCGAACGGGCCCGCGCCCGGGGCGAACTGAAGCCCGGCGCCCGGATCATCGAGTCCACCAGCGGCACCCTCGGCCTCGGCCTCGCCCTGGCCGGCATGGTCCACGGGCACCCCGTCACCCTCGTCACCGATCCCGGCCTGGAGTCGTCGATGACCCGCCTGCTGACGGCGTACGGGGCGCAGGTCAACGTCGTCTCCGAACCGCACCCCACCGGCGGCTGGCAGCAGGCCCGCCGCGACCGCGTCACCCAGCTGCTGGCCCAGCACCCCGGCTCCTGGTGCCCGGACCAGTACAACAACCCGGACAACACCACCGCCTACACCCCGCTGGCCCTCGAACTGGCCACCGAGCTGCACCACATCGACGTCCTGGTGTGCAGCGTCGGCACCGGAGGGCACTCGGCGGGCGTCTCCCGCGTCCTGCGCCAGCTCTACCCCGAGCTGAAGCTGGTGGGGGTGGACACCGTCGGCTCCACCATCTTCGGCCAGCCCGCGCGGACCCGCCTGATGCGCGGCCTCGGTTCGAGCATCTACCCCCGCAACGTCGCCTACGAGCAGTTCTCCGAGGTGCACTGGGTCGCCCCGGGCGAGGCCGTGTGGACCTGCCGCCAGCTCGCCGCCTCCCACTACGCCGCCGGCGGCTGGAGCGTCGGCGCCGTCGCCCTGGTGGCCGGCTGGCTGGCCCGCACCCTGCCCGAGGACACCCGGATCGCCGCGGTCTTCCCCGACGGGCCGCAGCGCTACCTCGGCACCGTGTACGACGACGACTACTGCGCCGCGCACGGGCTGCTGGACTCCCCGCCGGCCGCGGAGCCCGAGACGATCGGCCGCCTGGACGAGAAGGAGGTCACCCGCTGGACCCGCTGCGCGGCCGTGGTGGACCCGCTGGCCCTGCGCGCGTCGGAGGTTCCCGCCTGATGAAGGGCACCCTCGCACAGGTCCGTACGTACGAGCGCAGCGTCCAGCTGCTGATGGTGAACCAGTTCACCATCAACCTCGGCTTCTACATGCTCATGCCCTACCTCGCCACGCACCTGGCCGGCCCGCTCGGGCTGGCCGGCTGGACGGTGGGGCTGATCCTCGGCGTGCGCAACTTCAGCCAGCAGGGCATGTTCCTGATCGGCGGCACCCTCGCCGACCGCCTCGGCTACAAGCCGATGATCATCGCCGGGCTCGCGCTGCGCATCGCCGGGTTCGCGACCCTCGGGCTGGTCGACTCCGTTCCGGCGCTGATCGCCGCCTCCGCGGCGACCGGGCTGGCCGGGGCCCTGTTCAACCCCGCCACCCGGGCCTACCTGGCGGCCGACGCGGGCGAGCGCCGGGTGGAGGCCTTCGCCCTGTTCAACGTCTTCTACCAGGCCGGCATCCTGCTGGGCCCACTGGTGGGCATGGTGCTGACGGGCGTCGACTTCCGCGTCACCTGCCTGGTCGCGGCCGGCATCTTCGCGGTGCTGAGCATCGTGCAGATCCGCGCCCTGCCCGCCCGCCGGGGCAACGACGCCGCCGAACGCTCCGGGGGCCCCCGGGAGGGGGTGCTCGTCCAGTGGCGCGGGATCCTCGCCAACCGGCCGTTCCTGCTGTTCTCCGTGGCGATGATCGGCTCGTACGTGATGACCTTCCAGGTCTACATGGCGCTGCCGCTGGAGGTCCGGCGCGTGGGCGGCGAGGGCGGCTTCGGCACGGCCGCGGTGGCGGTGCTCTTCGCGGTGTCCGGGCTGAGCACGATCCTCTTCCAGACCCGCGTCACCGCTTGGTGCAAGGCCCGTCTGGAGCCGGGCCGCGCGCTGGCCTGGGGGCTGCTGGCGATGGGGGCGGCGTTCCTGCCCCTGTTGGCCGCCACGGCGCTGCCCGTACCCCAGTCGCAGCTGGGGACCCGGCTGCTGGCAGCGGTGCCGCCGGTGCTGGCGGCACTGCTGCTGGCCGCCGGGACGATGATCGCGTACCCGTTCGAGATGGACACCATCGTCCGGCTCTGCGGGGACCGCCTGGTCGCCACGCACTACGGGCTGTACAACACGGTCTGCGGGGTCGGCATCGCCGTCGGGAACCTGCTCACGGGGGCGGCCCTGGACGCGGCCCGCTCCGCCGGGATGTCGGCGCTGCCCTGGCTGGCCCTGTTCGTGCTGGGCCTCGGCTGCACGGCCGCCCTGTACGGCCTCGACCGCACGGGCCGGCTCGCCCCGGCCGCCCGCGTACCGCGCGCCGAGGCCGTGCCGGCCTGAGCCCGCACCCGCCGCCCGGCTCCGGCCGGGCGGCGGGTGCGGGGGGTGTCGACGGGGTCAGGAGATCCCGTACCACTGGCTGGCCCAGCCGGTGTTGATGGTGCTGGTGGACTGCTCGGCGAGGTTCAGGGTGGCCGGCAGGGAGTTCTGGCCGGTCAGGACGGTGCTGTAGCGCAGGTTGGGCGGCGTGAGGCCCGCGTTGACCGAGATGCCGGCGCCGGTGGACTTCAGGGTGAGGGCGTTGGTGGCCCAGTTGCCGTTGAGCAGGAGTGCGATGAAGTAGGTCCCGGGGGCGGCGGTGAACGGCTTGGCGAGGGCGAGCGGCTTGGCGACGGGGTCGGTCATCAGTTGGGGGGAGATGTCCGGGGTGGCCGCGCGCAGGGTGCCGGTGGCGTCGTACACGCCCAGGTAGCAGTTGGAGAGCTGGGCGTTGGGGTCGAGGCCGGCCAGCCCCAGCCAGATGTTCGACCAGGTGGTCTCCTGGCGGAGGACGATCCGCACCAGGGTGACGCGTCCTGCGACGCCGGCCGCGGACTGGGCGGTGACGTGGCCCGCGTCGTTCGGGTCGCCGGTCCAGGCCAGCAGGTTCTGGTCCTGCGGGCGGGGCCCCTCGTACCCGGCCCCGGTGCCGCCGGGTGCGGGCGGCGGCGCCACGGCCGCGGGGGAACCGCCCGCCGCCTTCGGTTCCTTGTCCGGTGAGGTGCAGCCGGCCAGGACGAACAGCGCGGCGAGCGCGGCGGCGAGAGAACGCGCGGCGGTGGTGCGGGTGGACATGCTTCCCCCAGGTGGTGCGGATGTACCGGGGGTCATGGTCACATGCCCGTGAGGGGCCGGGTCCGTCGGTTGACGGTCCCGGCCCCTCCGGTCTGCGGACGGGCCCGGTCGGGGCCCGCTCAGAGCCTGGTCAGACGCGGTCGGCGGCGATCAGGACGTACTGGAAGGAGCCGTCCTCGTAGGACTTGATGAACGCCTCCTCGATGCCGGTGACCAGGGACGACGTGGCGCGCAGCTTCCAGTAGGGCAGCGTGTCGGGGGTCAGGTCGATGACGGCCTGCGGGACGAGGCGGTTGTCGGCCATGGCCCGCAGGTACTCGCGGCGGGAGTGGATGTTGCACTCGAAGTGCGCGTTGATCTGCGAGACCCACTTGGAGGGCTGGCCGTAACGCGGGTTCCAGCAGCCGGTGATGGTCACGTAGCGGCCCCCGACCGCGAGTACCCGGGAGTGCTCGGCGAAGAGGTCGTGGAGGTCGACGTACATGCTCGACTCGTTGTTCCACGAGCCCGCGGCCTGGCCGGTCTCGAAGGGGGTGTTCAGCATGTTGCAGACGCGGGCGCGGACGTGGTCCTCGATGCCGAGTTCGCGGGCGCGCTGGTTGGCGAAGTCGGCCTGCTTGGTCGACAGGGTGACGCCCTCGACCTTGCATCCGAAGCGCTGGTGGGCCATCACCATCGAGCCGCCGCGGCCGCAGCCGGCGTCGACGAGGGTGTCGTCGCGGCCGACGGGGCCGAGGTGGTCCAGGAGCACTTCGGCCTGGGCCGACTCCAGCCGGTGCAGCTCGGCGATGAGCTTCTTCTCGTATTCGCTGTCCTCGGTGTCGCCGAGGGCGGCGTGGTCGATGTCGCCGATGCCGTAGTGGTGGTGGTAAAGGCCGTCGACGTCGCCCAGGCGCAGGTTGACCGGGCGGGCCTCGTTGTTCCAGTAACGGGCGATGTCGCCCTGGTAGGGCGTCGTCGGCGCGGGGATGTGCACGGAGCCGACGGAGGGGTTGGTGGTGAGATCAGTGCTGGTCACGAATAAATCCATCCTTACCAGAAATCGGGCAGGCTGTAGCGATAGGTGTTGGTGCTGTGCCAGTAGTGGTTGCCGTCGACCCAGACGGCCACGCCCCGCAGGAAGCGCAGCACGGTCGGTACGGGGCAGGCGGCGGCCAGTTGCGCGGCCTCCGCCTCGAAGGCGTGCATGAGGTCGTTGTGGACCTGGACCGCCTTCAGGTAGGCGTCCTTGTCGGACAGGCCCTCGCGCTCGGCGATCACCACGGGCAGGTTCAGGTGCTTGCCGCGGGCGTCGAGCTCCTTGGTGTACGAGTACAGGTCGTTGGCGATGGTCGTGGCGTTCCCCGCGAGCGCGATGACCCGCTGCATGGCGGGCTGCGCGTGCAGGTCCGGCGGGAGTTCGTAGCCGCCGACGGTGTCGGTGATGGTGGGGCAGGGCCGGAAGTTGTTGAACTGGCGCATCGCCAGGTACTCGGCCACCTCCGGGACGTACTCCGTCTCGGCCCAGGCGGCTTCGGCGAGGTACCCCATGTGGAGCCGCGCCATGTCGTGCCGGAACCGGTCGGCCTGGGAGGGGGTGGCCGCCCGGGCGAAGTACTCCATCGCGGAGCGGTAGGAGCGGCGCGGCGCGTCCGAGAGGAGCGACTCCTCCCACGCCGGGGCGTACTCCTGTGTCGTGTGGACGGGGTCGAGTGCGGTGTGCGCCAGCAGGAGCCTTCCGCCGAGACCGACGGGCGAGCCGCCGTGGTCCTCGCAGTAGATGTCGTCCACCACGTTCTCGGCGACCATCAGCCGGGTGGCGATCATCAGGTGCTCGACGGTCGGGGCGTCCGGGTGGCAGGCGACCATGTAGCGGCCCACGGAGAAGCCGTCGAACTGGTCCTCCCACTCCGGCGGGTACGCCTGGACCTCGTCCACCGCCCAGCGCTTGATCCGGCGGCTGACCTCCTCCACCCGCACCGGGTCCGGTTCCGGGACCGGGTGGTGGTAGAGACCGGGGATGGGCCTGCCCTGCGCCGGCGCGGCCGACGGCGCGGGAGGCCCCTCAGGCCGGGCGAGGTGCAGGGCGGTCGTGCCCAGACCGCTGGGCCCGCGGATGATCCGCTGCAGGGCCTCGCCGGCCTGCCGTACCGTTCCCTCACCCGCCGGCGGCGCGGCCGCCGGCGGGGTGTGGGTGCCGAAGGGCAGGAGGGGCGCGGACGGCAGGGCGGGCCGGGTGGCCGCGGGGGCCGTGACGACGGGCGTCGCGGCGACCGCTGCTCCGGGGACGGCTTCGGCCGCGGCGGCTTCCGCGACCGGGGCGCCGGCCGGGGCCCGGCCCAGGCTCAGGGTGTCGGCCAGGACGTGCGCCCCGAAGTGCGCGGCGGCTGAGGGCAGGCTCGACTGCAGAGGGGAAGGCCCGGGGTCGGGCATCCGTGGCTCCTTGGTGAGGTCGGTGAGGTGGCCCGGATCCCGGGCGTGCTCGGCCGGGCCCGGGGTGGGCCGGGGGGCGCGGCCGGTGGGCAGGTCCTCTAGTCGCGCCTGCGGGCGATCTGTACGTTCTCCAGGACGCCGAGGGCGTCGGGCACCAGGATGGCGGCGGAGTAGTAGGTGGTGACCAGGTAGGAGATGATCGCCTGCTCGTTGATGCCCATGAAGCGCACCGACAGGCCCGGCTCGTACTCCTCGGGCAGACCGGTCTGGCGCAGGCCGACGACGCCCTGGTTGTCCTCACCGGTACGCATGGCGAGGATGGAGCTGGTGTTCTGCTTGCTGATCGGGATCTTGTTGCAGGGCAGGATCGGCACGCCGCGCCAGGCCGGGACCTGCTGGCCTCCGACGTCGACGTGGTCCGGGTAGAGCCCGCGCGCGTTGAACTCGCGCCCGATCGCCGCGATCGTCTTGGGGTGGGCGAAGAGGTACTTGGTGCCGCGGCGGCGGCAGAGCAGTTCGTCGAGGTCGTCCGGGGTGGGCGGGCCGGAGTGCGTCTGGATCCGCTGCTTGAAGTCGGCGTTGTGGAGCAGGCCGAACTCGCGGTTGTTGATCAGCTCGTGCTCCTGGCGCTCGCGCAGCGCCTCGATGGTGAGCCTGAGCTGTTCCTCGGTCTGGTTGTGCGGGCCGTTGTAGAGGTCGGCGACCCTGGTGTGGACCCGCAGGACGGTCTGCGCGACGGAGAGCTCGTACTCGCGGGGGTTGAGCTCGTAGTCCACGAAGGCGGTGGGGAGTTCGTACTCGCCGGTGTGGCCGGCCGACATGGCGATCTCGGCCTCGCCGTGACGATTCTGCCGCTGGTGCGGGAGCGAGCTGAACTGCTCGATGTGGGCCTGGAGGGTCGGCGCCGCGGACAGCACGGCGGCGAACTCGCTGCGGGAGAGGGTGAGCAGGGTGCCCGGGGTCTCTGCGGTGGCGGTGTAGTCCCAGCCGGCGTCGCCGTCGAGCAGGGCGTTCTCGCCGAAGCGGTCGCCGTCGGCGAGGGTGGCGATGGCCACCTCGTCGCCGTACTTGCCGATGGAGGTCTGGGTGATCCGGCCGTGGGCGATCATGTGGATCTGGTCGGCCGGGGCGCCGCGCTCGACGAGCACCTCGCCGGCCCGGAAGTCGCGCTGGACGCACCGGCCTGCGATCGCGGTCAGCACCTCCAGGTCGTCGAAGCCGCGCAGCAGGGCCAGTTCGCCGAGTTCCCGGGGGATCACCCGGACCGCGGCACCGTCCTGGACGAACTCGATCCGCCCGTCGCCGACGGTGTAGCTCAGCCGGCGGTTCACCCGGTAGGTGCCGCCCTTGGTCTCCACCCACGGCAGGCTCCGCAGCAGCCACCGGGAGGTGATCTCCTGCATCTGCGGGGCGGACTTGGTCGTGCTGGCAAGGTTGCGGGCGGCCGCGGTGCTCAGGCTGGACTGCTGCGGCGGATCCAGCTGGGCTTCCGGGCTGGTGTCAACGGTCATGCGACGAGCTCTCCTTCGTAAGCGCGGTGACGGGCACAAGCGCACGTAACCGGTGAAAAGGAAAAAAGAGGGCGAATATCCGGGAATCCGTCCAGATCTCGAGTGACAGTAACGGCCGGTGCGCCCGGATGACCTTGAAACGCCGATGGCATTACCTCGATGCAGTGATCTTGATGGGCGGGAGGTTTGGCGCGGCCGACGACGGTATTCGGCCGGGTCGGGCACGAAAAAAAGCCCCTCCCGCCGGGGAGGCTTTCGCCGGCGGGAGGGGCTCAGGGGCCGACCGTCAGGTGCGGTACGCGAAGTAGCGCGCGTCCGGGTAGGACGCGATGATGCTCGCGAGCGACTTACGGTACGTATTGGTGGAGTGGTACGTGAGGTACGGCATCCCCGCACGGCTGCGGTAGCTGACGATCATGGAGTGGTCCTTGGACCCGTCCTTGTTGAAGTCCAGCTGCAGGATGTCGCCGATGTCCATCTGGTACACGTTCGCCAGGTTCGCGGCCCGCTCGTTGGAGAGGGTGAACCAGGCCCACTCGTTCACCCCGACCCAGGAGTCGGACTGGCGGGTGCCGTCGTACCACCAGTTGCGGTAGTCCGACGAGGAGCCCGGGACGGGCTTCCAGCCGCCGGCCTTCAGCGCCTGGCTGATGAAGTTGGTGCAGTCACCGCCGTTCCCGCTGAACTTCCGGTAGGCCGGGTTGTAGCTGCTCCAGTACTTCTCGGCGTACTTCGCCATGGCGTTGTAGTCGTACGCGCCACCGGTCAGCGTCTTGGGCTTGGGCGCCGGGGCCGGGTACGTCGTGGACGCGGGCGTGCCGTCCGGGTACTGGTTGCCGTCGTCCTTGACGGTGGCGGCGACCTTGGCGGCCACGGGCTCGTTGACCGCGACGGGAGCGTTGGCGCTGTCCTGGGACTTGATGGAGGTCAGCTCCCAGGAGCCGCCCTTCTTGCCCGTCAGCGTCAGCTCGTAACGCGTCTTGAAGTCCGTGGTGTCCGGCTCGTCCCCGCGCACCTTCTTGTAGGTGAGCGTGGTCTGCTCGGTGACCTGGACGGTCGCCTTGCCCCCGGTGATGGTCGCCTTGTCCACCTCGACGCGGGTGTCGGCGGCCGTGTAGGCCTCACCGAGCTCCGCGAGGCGGGTCTTGCGGGACTTGAGCGACGCGATCGCCGCGCCCTCGTCCTTCTTCAGCTTGTCCGACAGGCGGGCCTTCTTCTTGGAGGAAGGCGCCGCGTCCCGGTGCTTCACACGGCCGTCGACCAGAGCCTGCGTGCGCTGCGAGAGCACGTCGTCGGCTATGCGGGCGAAGGCGTCCGCGGTGGCGCGGTCGGCGTCCTCCGCCGTGCCCGCGCTCGCGGAGTAGGCGAACAGGCTGCCGGAGGCTATGGCCACGGTCAGGGCCCCTATGGCGGCCAGCCTGAACCTCTTAGGTATCACTGTGTATCCCCTTGTCACCCGGTCCACACAGACCGGGAGGACGGAATCTTCGCACAACTGGGCGACCGTGTGGCCGCGTTCCGTTTCGCCCCCTGTTGCCCGGCAATGATCGCCCGGACCGCCCGGCCGCGTGACTCCGATTCCGCATCGCGAGACGCTCCGGCGCCGCACTCCGGTTCCCACCACCTCCTCACCGCCTTCACAGGAAATGCATCTAGGGTGTAGGCGGAAGCGGAGCACAGGGGGCATACGGAGTGGGCAGGCAGGACATGTCCTCAAGAGGGCGATCACGGGGCAGGCGCGCGGCTCCGAAGGGCGGTGGCGCGGCCCCGAGGGACGGCGGCGCGGCCCCCGCGGGCCGTCGCAGGAAGGCCCGGAGCCGCCGGGCGCCCTCCGGTTCCGGCCTGGCGAGCCGCCTCGCCCCCCTCCTCGGACCGGCCCTCGACAAGGCGCGCCCGGCGCTGCGGCGGCTGCGTCCGGCGTACCCGCGGCCGGGACGCAGCGGCTGGCGCAGGTGGATACCCTCCGGCCGCCAGTGGCTGGGCGCCCTCCTGTACCTGATCGTCGGCATGACCGGCTTCGTCGGAATCGCCTACGCCACGACGGACATACCCGACGACCTCAACTCTTTCGCCACACAGCAGGACAATGTCTACTACTGGTCCGACGGGTCGACGATGGCCCGCACGGGCTGGGTCCAACGGCAGGAGATGCCGCTGGAGAAGGTGCCCGAGAAGGTCCAGGGAGCCGTCCTGGCGGCCGAGAACGCCAGCTTCTACTCCGATCCAGGAGTCTCCCCGTCCGGCGTGCTGCGCGCCGTGCGCGCCGCGCTGACGGGCGGTGAGACCCAGGGCGGGTCCACCATCACGCAGCAGTACGTGAAGAACGCCTACCTGAACCAGGACCGCACCCTGTCCCGGAAGTTCACCGAGCTGCTGCTCGCCGTGAAGCTGGACAGCCGCGCGGGCAAGAAGCAGATCCTGGAGGACTACCTCAACACGAGCTGGTTCGGGCGCGGCACGTACGGCATCCAGCGCGCCTCCCAGGCGTACTACGGCAAGGACGTGTCGCAGCTGAACGCCAGCGAGGGCGCCTTCCTGGCCTCCCTCCTCAAGGGCGCCGGCCTGTTCGACCCCTCGCTCGGCAAGGAGAACCACGCCCGCGCCGTCGAGCGCTGGAGCTGGATCCTGGACCGCATGGTCGAGACCGGCCACCTCTCCGCCACCGAGCGCGCCACCTACACGAAGTTCCCGGAGCCCTCGGACGCTTCCCTCGTGGGCATGCCCGGAGCGCAGAACGGCTACCTGGTGGAGATGGCCAAGGCGTACGCGATCAAGGCCGGCCACCTCAAGGAGTCCGACTTCGACCTCGGCGGCTACCAGATCTACACGACCTTCGACAAGAACCGGATGGCGGCCCTGACCGCGGCGGTCCAGCAGGCCCAGAAGGACTTCGACCCCGAGCGGCGTCCCGACACCGACAAGTTCGCGAAGATCGGCGCGGCCAGCGTGGCCCGCGACGGCCGGCTGCTCGCGGTGTACGGCGGCCCCGACTACCTGAAGCAGGGCTTCAACGAGGCGAACGCGACGACGATCCCGGCCGGCACGGTGTTCACGCCCCTCGTCTACGCCGCCGCGCTGGAGGACGGGGTGCTGCGCACGCGCGGCCAGGCCCGTACGCCCGTCTCGCCCACCAGCGTCTACGACGGCAACGACCAGGCGACCGTGCAGACGCCCGAGGGCCCGTACTGGGACCGCAGCGGCAAGGTCCTCAAGGGGCACAACGAGGGCGACCGCAGCTGGGGGCAGATCACCCTGCAGCAGGCCGTCGCCAACTCCGTCAACACCCCCATGCTCCAGCTCGGCCTCGACGTCGGGCTCGACCGGGTGGAGGCGTACGCCGAGCGTTCCGGGCTGCTCGCGTCGAGCCTCGGGCCGCGGATCCCCACCTTCGCGCTCGGGGAGAACTCCAAGCCCAGCGCGATCCGGATCGCCGGGGCCTACCAGACCTTCGCGGCGGACGGCATGCACACCGACCCCTACTCGGTGCGCTCGGCCACCCGGGCGGGCGCCGCCGTGCCGCTCGACCCGCCGAAGGCGGTCAAGGCGATGTCGCAGAAGACCGCCCGGACGGTGACGGATGCGCTGCGCGCGGCCGTCAGCGAGGGCTCGGCCAAGTCTGCGGCCAAGGCCCAGCCGGGAGCGGCGGGCAAGACCGGCACGACCGCGGCGAACACGGCGGGCTGGTTCGTGGGCACCACCGCTCAGGAGACCACGGCGGTGGTGGTCTACCGGATGTCGCTGCTGGACCTGATCCCGCTGCCGCTGACCGGGCTGGGCGGCGACGCCCCCGCGAAGCCCGGCAGCGCACGGGCGGTCGACCTGTGGGCCGACTACGCCAAGGCCGTGAAGTAGCCGGAACAGCGGACGGAGGGGCCGGGTGGCGTGCGCCGCCCGGCCCCTCCGTCTTCTCCGTCTTCCGGTCCTACTTGACGATCGACTTCCAGTCCGGCGCCTGCGCCGGGTCGAGCATCCGCAGCTGGGCCAGGACCTTGGGGTCCTGGACGTCCATCCAGTCCGCCACCTCCCGGAACGAGGCGCAGCGCACGTCCGGGCGGTTGCAGACGTCCTTCATCACGTCCTCGACGGCCTTCATGTAGATGCCGCCGTTCCAGTCCTCGAAGTGGTTTCCGATGAACATCGGGGCCCGGCTGCCGTTGTAGACGCGGTTGAAGCCGTTCATGTAGGAGCCGCGGACCTGCTCCCGCCACGCGGGGAACTTCGACGGGTCGCCCTGGGTGCTGTCGCCGGACTGGTTGTAGAGGAAGTTGAAGTCCATGGAGAGGACCTGCACCTCCTTGCCCTGGAGCGGGACCAGCTGGAGGGGGAAGTTCCAGATGCCGTCGATCTTGGACGGCCACATCTGGAAGTCGCCCGATGAGCTCGCGTCGTAGCGCCAGCCGTACGGCTTGATCGCGGTGATCAGGTTCTTCTGCCCCTCCAGGCAGGGCGCGCGGCCGCCGACCACTTCCCGGTCCGGGTCGAAGGGCAGGGGCGCCTCGCGGCTGAAGCCGGTGTTGGTCTTCCAGGCCTTCATGAAGCCGTAGGCCTGGTCGATCTCGCTCTTCCACTCCTCGGGGCTCCAGTCCCCGCCGCCCTTGGGGCCGCAGAAGTGCCCGTTGAAGTGGGAGCCGATCTCGTTGCCGTCGGTCCAGGCGCCGCGCAGCTGCTGGATCGTGTCCTTCACGTGCGGGGCGGTCGGGTACGAGATGGCGGCCGCGCCCTGGCCGTGCTGCGGCGGGCGGTAGAGGGACTTCTTCGCGTCGGGCAGGAGGTAGATGCCCGTGAGGAAGAAGGTCATGTGGGCCTTGTTCTGCTTGGCCACCTGACGGAAGTGCGAGAAGAGGTGGTCGTCGCCCTCCAGGGCGCCGTCCCAGGAGAAGACCACGAACTGCGGCGGCTTCTCGCCCGGCTTCAGCTTCTCGGGCTTGAGCTGTCCCGGCTGCGGTCCGGTGTAGGAGGTGGAGCCGTCGCCCAGCACCTCGACCTTGCCGTCCCAGTTCGGCTTCGGGCCCTTGCCGGCGCCTGGGCCGCCGGTCAGGCCGCCCGCGCCCGCCGGGGACGAGAGCCGTGCGTCGCGCTGCGCGTCCGAGGAGTCCGAGAGCCCGACCGCGAACGCGGTGGCGGCCCCGCCGATGACGAGCACCGCGCCGGCTATGCCGAGGCGCTTGCGGTTGCGGGCCGTACGGCGTGCCTTGCGGGCCGTACGGGACTTGGCCCGGGCACCGGCGGCGGCATCGTTCTCGGCCATCGCGGTCGTACCCCCCTGAATCTCCGCAGCAGGGCCGCGCATGGATGCTTCGTACGAATATAGAACTTGTTGGCACGCGACCCGTACCACACCCCCCGTACAGCACCCTTTCACAGCCGATCCACAGCCCGGCGGCCGTTCGTGGCAACGGAGTGCGGCACTCGGGTGAATCCTGCCGCCCGCAGTGCCGGAGCACAGGGGTCCGGGAGGCCGACGGGGCGATAACGGCACCATGACGCAGTCCCCCGCGGCCGAGGCCGCCGAGATCAAGGTCAGCTTTGCCGGGACGGAGGCCGCTGCGGCGTTCGACGCCCTCGGCCTCGACCGCGACGACGGCCGGCGCCGTTCCGTCCACTTCTGGGACAGGCCCGCGAAGACCTCCGGCGAGACGATTTCGCTGCCGCTGCTGGAGCGGGGCGTCATCCTGCGGCTGCGCCGGGACCGGGAGGGGCACGGCTCCAAGGACGAGGCGGACATGACGGTCAAACTGCGTCCGTGTCCCGATCTGCTGCCGCCTCCTTGGCTGAAGGGGCGCGAGGGCGAGGAGTGGGAGTACCGGATCGAAGAGGACCGGGCGGCGCCCGCCTTCCATCACGTGGTGTCGGCCTCGCTCCAGGCCGAGGTGGGCTTCGCCGCCTCCCTCGACCCCGGTCCGCCCGGCGGGCTGCTCATCGAGGAGCAGCTGGAGCTGCTCGGCGCCGCCGGCGTGACCGACGGCGGCCTCGAGGGCCTGACGGCACTGGGCCCGGTGCACGCCGTCAAGTGGAAGCAGGAGTGGGAGGAGCTGCCCCGGTCGGTGGCCGTCGAGGAGTGGACCACCGGGGGCGGGCTGAGGTTCGTCGAGGTCTCGGTACGCGCGGACCTGGAGGACGCGGCGGACGCGCAGCACCTGCTCGACGGGGCCCTGCGCGAACGCGGCCTCACCCCGCCGCCGACCGGCGACACCAAGACCAAGACCGTGATGACCGCGCTCGCCCGCGCCCTGCTGCGGTAGGTGCCCCGGGGCGGTCACACCGGTTCGAGGGCGGCAGCGCCGAAGGGCCAGGGTCCGGCGGCCGCCCTTGGCGACCCTGGCGCGGCGGACGCCGGCGCGCCAGGCAGCGCCTCGCTGACCGTCCGCTCCTGCCAGAGCTTCCACGGCTCGAACCAGTAATCGAACGGGACCGGGGCGGCCGGGGGCGGGTCAGAGCCCCTCCACCACCCGGATCAGTGCATCCATGACGTGGGTGCGCCAGCCACTTCCCATGATCTTCCGGGCCATCATCTGCATCGGGTCGTCCGGGTCGAAGCCCTCGTGGACGAGGAAGAGGCGGGTGCCGCGCCCCTCGGGTTCGAGCCGGCGGGGACCGCCGGTTCCGGTGCCACCGGGGCCGCCGCCGCGGGCAGGACCGCTCCGGGCGCGGTATCGCGGCGACGGTGCTCCCCGAAGGGGGTCGCTGACGGCCGCGAGCCGACTGCCGTCCTCGAACACAGGGGCTTCACTCTGGGCACTGACTGAACATTCAGTCAGTAGATGTGGCGGCAAAACGCCCCCGTCATCAAGGGCGGGGAGGGGAGGGGTCTCAGCCCTGCCTGAGCCCGGCCAGCTCGGCGTCGATGGCGCCGAGCATCAGCTCGCGCGCGTGGCCGATCCTGATGCCGCCGCTGAGCCAGCGCATGCTGAGCCCTTCCAGCAGGGCGGTGAGCCGCTCGGCGGCCGCGGCGAGCGCCGAGGCCGGGACCATCGGCTGGACCTGGCCCAGCAACGCGGCGACCTCCTGGACCCACACCAGGGTGGCCCGGGCGAGGTCCTCGCGCAGCACCTCGTCGAAGACGGCGCTGGCCCGCAGCTCGCCCCAGGCCGCGCTGTTCTCCCGCACCTCCACGGTGTCCTGGAGCTCCAGCAGGAGGGTCTCCTCCAGTTCCTGGCGGGGCGAGAGCGGCGGCTCGGAGGGGTCGCGGTCGGCGGTGTACCGCTCGGCGCGGTCGTTGATGAACTCCAGGGTCTGGCGCAGGACCCCGGTGCGGTCCTTGAAGTGGTAGTAGATCAGGGCGGTGGACACCCCGGCCTCGGCCGCGAGTTCTTCCACGCGCAGCCCGCGGACCCCGCGCCGGGCGATCACCCGGGCGGCCGCTTCGAGGATCTGAGTGCTGCGAGACGCCATGTTCGGCACCTTACCGGGGCGCTCCCGGCCGGACGTAAGCGGCCCGTCACCGGGCGTTCGGGCCGCGCCGGGCGCGGCCCGCCCCCCGACCGGTGCGCCGCCCGCCCGCCGGGGCACCCCGGTGGGCATCGGAGCGCCGGCGGAACGGGCTGCGACTGCGTGGCGCCGTGGATGCCGCCGCCCCCGCCCGCCATGCCGTCGATGTCGGCCTGGACCACCTGGCGGGCCGGGTAGGCGGCCCGGAGGATCGCGTGGGCCGTGCCGTCGGCGTACGGAGCGCCGAACCGCGGGACGATGACGGCGCCGTTCGGCGTGTAGTAGTTGGTGTAACTCGACAGGCACTCCTCCCCCTTGCCCCGGATCCGGCTCCGGTCGGGGCTGGGGAGCTCGGTGACGGCCAGGCGCCGGCCGCGGGCGTCCGTGGCCCTCTCCAGCACCCGCCTGGTCTCCTCGTAGCCGACCGGCTGGCGCCGGGTCGCGCGTCGCGGTTTGACTGAAAATCCAGTCAGTGTCAGAGTGGCGCCATCGGGCCGTTCCGCTTTCTCGTTTCTCGCCGAACGGCCGACCGCGGGGTCGACGCGCACCCTTGCCGTAGGTCCGGGCCCGAGCGCCTGGTCGCGCCCCCGCGTCCGTCCCGGCGCGGCGTTCCTGTCCCGCCGGTCCACGATCGGAGTCTCCGTGACGAACCCGCCCCCCGCTCGCCGGACCGTCCTGCGCACCCTCTCCGCTCTCGGAGCCCTCGCCGTCGGCTCCGCGGCCTGCGGTCCCGGCGAGCCGGCCCTGCGGTCCGGTACGCCGGCCGGCTCGGCCCGGTCCGCGTCCGGCGCCCCCGGGCGCCGCCTGGGCGCCGAGTGGGAGAGCCACACCCGCACCTTCATGTCCTGGCCGGCCCTGGCCGCGGGGGTGTGGGAGGAGGACCTGCGCTACGTCCGCGAGGACATCGCCAGGATCGCCCGTGCCGTCGGGAAGTACGAGGCGGTGGTCATGATGGCCCGCCCGGAGCAGGTGCCGGCGGCGCAGCGGGCCGTCGGCTCCCAGGCCGAGGTCATCCCGCTGGCCGTCGACGACCTCTGGGCCCGCGACACGGTCCCCGTGTTCGTCGAGGAAGGGGGCAAGGTCACCGGTGTCGACTTCAACTTCAACGGCTGGGGCAACAAGCAGACGCACGGCAACGACGCCCGGGTCGGGCGCGCGCTGCTGCAGAAGTACGGGATCCCCCGGGTGCAGGCGCCGCTGGTCGCCGAGGGCGGCTCCTTCGAGCCCGACGGCGAGGGCACGCTGATGGTCACCGAGAGCTCGATGGTCAACGACAACCGCAACCGGGGCAAGTCCCGCGACGCCGTCGAGGCCGAGCTGAAGCAGACCCTCGGCGTGGAGAAGGTCATCTGGCTGGCCGGCGTGCGCGGCGAGGACATCACCGACGCCCACGTCGACAGCCTCGTACGGTTCACCGAGCCGGGTGTCGTCCTGCTGGACCGCGCGCACCCCAGTACCCCGCCGGACTCCTGGTCGCGCTCGGCGGACCAGGCGAAGTCGGTCCTGTCGAAGGCGACGGACGCACGCGGCCGCCGCTTCGAGGTCATCGACCTCCCGCAGCCCGACCTGAACCGCATCACGGGCCGCGGCGACGACTTCGTGTCCACCTACGCGAACTTCTACATCGCCAACGACGCGGTGTTCATGCCCGAGTTCGGGGACCGCAAGGCCGACGACCGCGCCCGCGGCATCCTCCGGGAGCACTTCCCCAAGCGCGACGTGGTCCCGGTCTCCATCGACACGATCGCCTCGGGCGGCGGCGGTATCCACTGTTCCACCCACGACCAGCCCGGCAAGCCCGCCGCCTGACGTACGCCCGGGTCGGCCGCCCGACGCCGCCCGGCGGGGCGGCCGGCCTCCTGCGCACGAACGCCCCCGCCCGGCATCTCGGAGGCTTCCCGGCGGTCTGAGCGACCGGGCTCGCGCGGCCGGGACGCGGGTGGGTACGCAGACAAGTGAGGCCCCGCGCACGGGGGATGACGCGGGGCCTCGCACCCAACCATAGCGCGCCCCGGGCTCCGCACGACGGGCAGGCCCGGGTCGTCGGCCGAGCTCACCCCCGTGAAGCTCGAACCCGACCCGGTGCCCGCGCCGCCGCCGCCCCCCCTCGACACTTCAGTGGCGGAGAAGCATTGGTAACGTACACCAGAGTAACCGTCAGGCGTCAACCAAAGTGTTGCCCGCGCCCTCCAGTTGGGGTCCGAGGAACACTGTGGTGGGCAAAGGCTCGGCATCACGCCAAGGAGGCCGTGTACGTGGAGGATGACCAGTCGCCCACCTTCGCCCAGCTCCTGGACCACCTCTTCCGCGAGGTGCACCCCCCGTCCCGGGGGCCCTACACCTACGCGGAGGTCGCCGAGGGGATCCGCAGGGCCGCGAGCGGAGAGGGGCGCGGGGTGACGGCGAGCGCCATCCAGCAACTGCGCACCGGCGCCAAGCGGAACCCGACGAGGCACACCATCAAGGCCCTGGCCGACTTCTTCGGCGTGCCGGCGGGCTACTTCGTGGACAGCGCGGCCGCCGAACGCACCATGGCCGAGATCGGCCTCCTCGCCGCCATGCGCGACCAGGACGTCCGCAAGGTGGCCCTGCGCGCCAACGGCCTGAGCGTCGACAGCCTGAAGATGCTGTCCACCGTGATCGAACAGGCCCGGAAGCTCGAAGGACTCACCACCGACGACCCCGAGCAGGACCTGAACCTGGACGACTGAACCGCGCGCCGGTCGGCGACCGGACGACGCCCGCCCCGACACACCCCCCTGTGGCCGCTCTTCGCCAGGGGGGCGGCAGGCGTTTCCCGACCCCGCCCTCGAATCGGAATCGCGAACATGTCAGCATGGGGGCACATGGACCTTGAGCAGCTTCGCGCCACGTGTGAGGCGCGCGTCGAGGCGCTTCGGCTCCCGCACCGCTTCAGCACCCGCGATCTGCGCGACGCCGTCGCCGAACTGCGCGGACGCCCCATCGTCCTGCGCCCGCTGAGCACCCTGGGCGCCGTGGACGCCCCGTGCGGCATCCGTCTGGAGACCCCGGACGCCGACCTGTTGTTCTACGAGGAGGCCACCTCCCCCCTCCACCAGAACCACATCCTGGCCCACGAGATCAGCCACATCATCTGCGACCACCCCGGCAGCCTCGAACTGGACCAGGAGACCCTGCGCGCGATCGGGTTCAACCCCACCCTCGTCCAGCGCATGTCCGGCCGGACCAGCTACACCAGCGAGGACGAGCGCGAGGCCGAGGTGATGGCCAGCGTGATCCGACAACTCATGTACCGGGGACGCGAAAGCCCGTCGAGCCGGCCCGCCAGCGGCGCCGAGAGCTGGGACGCACTGTTCGCCGAGCCACACAGGAAGAAACGCCACCGGAAATGATCGACATCCTCTTCACGGGCACGGCCGTCGTGCTGCTGTGCTTCGCCGTCTACTGGGTGCGGGGACGCGGCGGACACCGCCCCACGGGCACCTGGGCGATCGCGGCGCTGCTGACCTCGTTCGCCCTCGCCTTCGCCTCCTACGCCCCCGCCGTGGAGCACGCCGTCGAATCGGTGGTCCCCCACGTCGCCCGGCTCCTCAGCAACACCTTCACCCTGACGGCGGCCACCTCCGTCCTCGCCTTCCTCTTCCAGCTCAACCTGGAGCGCGAGCGGGCCCACCGGCAGATCCGGCTGCGCGTCATCGCCCTCGCGGGCTGCGTCGCCGGCATGACCGTCTTCTTCGCCGCCGAGCAGCTCACCGGACGGAACCCGGCGCTGTACGCGTGCTACGTGCTCGTCTACATCTCCTACCTGGGGTACACGGCCAAGGACTTCCTGCTGCAGACCTGGGCCCAGTCCAGGCGCTCGACCCGCCGCAGCCAGCGCTGGGGCCTGCGCACGACTTCCGTCGGCTGCGGTTTCGCCCTCGTCTACGCCGCGTACAAGCTCTTCGCCCTGGTTTCCATCGGCCTCGGCCTGGGGCTCGTGCCCGACCACGCCCGGTGCTCGACGCCGCTGACCCCCTTCCGCTGCGCGTTCAGCGTGACCGCGCCCGCCGTCGCGGTCCTCCTCATCACCGTCGGACTCACCCTCCCCGCCCTGCTGTGGCCGCTCAGCCGGCTGCGCCGCCGCCGCTGGGAGCGGAACTCGTTCACCGCGCTGGAACCCCTGTGGCGGGAGGTCACCTCGGCGGTCCCCGAGGTCGTGCTCGACCCGGACGGCACCGGGGCCGACTCCCACGACCTCGACTTCCACCTCCACCGCCGGGTCATCGAGATCAACGACTGCGTGCTCGCCCTGCGCCGGTACCGTCAGGTGCCGGTACGGGACGCCGCGGCCGCCGAGGCCGCCCTCCGGGGCACGGCCGGCACTCCCGAGGGCGACGCCGAGGTGGAGGCGGCGGTCATCGCCGCGGCCGTCGAAGCGAAGCGCGACGGCCTCCCCCTCGACGGCGACGAGGCCCCGCCCGCCGCCGGCACCCGCTCCCGCAAGGGCGACCTCCCGGCGGAGACCGCCTGGCTGCTGCTCGTGGCGGACGCCTACGCGCGCCGCCCCGCACCCGAGCGCGCGGGCGCGGCCTCGTGACCGCCCCGCGGCAGGACCCCCTGCGCGACCCGCGCTTCTTCGCCGACCCCTACCCCACCTACGACCGGCTCCGCGAGGGCTGCCCCGTCCAGCGGATCCCCACCGGCTCCGGCGGCCACCACGCGTACCTGATCACCGGCCACTCCGAGGCGCGCGAGGCGTTCACCGACCCCCGCCTGTCCAAGGACACGGCCCGCTTCTTCGCCGGCCGCCCCTCGGACCGCGACCTGCACCCGGCCGTCTCCCGCAACATGCTGTCGAGCGACCCCCCGGCGCACACCCGCCACCGGCGGGTGGCGACCCCGCTGTTCACCACCGGCCGCGTCCGGGAACTGCGCCCCTTCATCACCCGGGTCGTCGACGAGCTCACGGCCACGTGGCGGCCGGGCACGCAGGTGGACCTGGTGGCGGACCTGGCGGTCCCCCTGCCGGTCACCGTCGTCTGCGAGCTCCTCGGCGTTCCCGAGGCCGACCGCACCACCCTCGCCGACCGGTCCCACGACCTCTTCGACGCCACGGACAGCGCCCGCATCGACGCCGCGTCACACCACATCGGCGACTACCTCACCGCCCTCGTGGACACGGCCCGCACCTTCCCCGGCGACGGCCCGCTCCACTCCCTCGTGCGCGCCTGCGAGAAGGGCGGCCTGGACGAGGACGAAACGGTCTCCCTGGCCGCCCTCCTCCTGGTCGCGGGGCACGAGACCACCACCCACTTCATCGGCAACGCCGTCCTGGCCCTGCTCCGGCACCCGGAGGCTTTCGACCGCCTGCGCCGGGACCCGGACCTGATCCCCGGCGCCCTCGACGAACTGCTCCGCCACGACTCCCCGGTGAGCGTGGCCACCTTCCGCCACAGCACGGAGGACCTGAGCATCGGCGGCACCGACATCCCGGCCGGCCATCCGGTCCTCATCGCCCCCGGAGCCGCCAACCGCGACCCGTCCGCCTTCCCCGGCCCGGACCGCCTGGACCTCGACCGCGACGCCGCCGCCCACCTCTCCTTCGGCCACGGCATCCACCGCTGCCCGGGCGCCCCCCTGGCCCGGGCCGAGGCGGAAGTCGCCCTCCGCACCCTCCTGACCCGCTTCCCGGACACCCGCCTGGCCGTCCCCGCGGAATCCCTGACCTGGCGCCGGACCCGCCTCACCCGAGGCCTGACCGCCCTCCCCCTCACCCTCGCCTGACCTTGCCGCCACCTCCCGTACCGCCTGCTCAGACACGACACCAACCTGCCTGAGCCCGGCCCGGCACCTCAGCGGGGCATGGCCGCGATGGCGGCGCGGGCGATCTTCTCGGCCTCCGACGTGCAGGTCGATGCGGGGTGTTCCTCCCCGCCCAGGGCTACGCGGACCACGAGGTTGCCGTCGCGGACGTTCAGGCTGCAGTGTTCTGCGGGATCGGGATACGTCACGTACGGGGCGCTCCAGTACGCCTCGTCGCCGAAGCCGAGGTCTGTCGCCCGGGTTTCCTTGGCGGCTTTCTCCCGGAACTCCTTGCGCTGCTGCTCGGCTTCGTTGTCGTCACGCTTCAGTTCCCAGCCGACGGACGCGTGGACCTTGTCGACCAGGCCGACGATCCTGACCTTCGTGGGGTCGCCGAATATCTTTCCCCAAGCGCAGCCGGTCGAGGCACCTGTGCCGGTCTCGTCGTAGTGGTCAAGCTCCTCCGTCCGGGCAGGCAACGGCAGTCGGGCGGCCGCCTCGGAGCAGATCGGCGCCTTCGCATAACGCAGCGGCACTGGTTCGCCGTCGCTCTTCAGCGCGTACACCCCGGTTCCGATGCCGACGACGGCGAGCACACAGCCCGCGACCAGAGCGGTGGTCCTTCCGGGGCGCCGACGGGGCGGGGGCAGCGGTGCCGTGGGGGCGGGCGTCCGTCTCGGCGCGGACGCTCCCGCTTCGGCGGGAAGGGCCGGGGCCAGGGCCGGCACAAGCGTTCGGTCCGTGTCGCCGAGCAGTCGGTCGATGTCGGCCCGCTGGGCGGTGATCGTCCGGTGCACGGCGGGCGGCCAGGGCCGGTCGGCGGGCGCGACCGGCCCGAGGAGTGTGAGGAGCTGCGCCGGGGTGGGACGGGCCGCCGGGTCCTTGGCCAGGCACGGCCTGACGACCACGCGCAGCCCCGGCGGAAGGGCGGACAGGTCGGGCTCGAGGTGCACGACGTTGTAGAGGGTCCCCGCCATCGACGTCCCCGCGAAGGGGCTCTCGCCCGTCGCGGCCATCGCCAGGACCGCGCCGAGCGAGAACACGTCGCTGGCCGGCGTCAGTCCGCGGCCTTCGGCCTGTTCCGGTGACATGAACGCGGGCGAGCCGACCACCCAGCCGGTCTGCGTCAGCTCAGTCGCCTCCGTGCCCTCGGCGACGCGCGCGATACCGAAGTCGATGACACGTACGCCGTCCTCGGCGAGCAGGACGTTATCGGGCTTGAGGTCGCGGTGGATCAGCCCCGTCCGGTGGATCTCGGCGAGGGCCGTGGCCAGTCCGGCGGCGAGGCGGCGTACGGAATCCTCGGGAAGCGGGCCCGCCTTCTCCACGGCCGCGCCCAGCGAGGGCCCGTTGACGAAGACCGAGGCGAGCCACGGTGTCGGGGCATCCGCGTCGGCGTCCATCACGGCTGCCGTGTACGCGCCGGACACCCGTCGAGAGGCGGTGACCTCGCGACGGAAGCGGGCCCTGAACCCGGCGTCGGCGGCGAACCGTGCGTGTACCTGTTTGACGGCGACGAGCCGTCCGTCCGGTGCGGCGCCGAGCAGCACCCGTCCCATCCCGCCCCTGCCCAGTTCGGCGAGGAGACGGTAGGGCCCGGCGGTCGCCGGGTCGGCCGTTCCCAGCGGCTTCATCGTGCGGACTCCGCCAGCTTCAGGGCCGACTTCCCCGCGGCCTTGGCGATGTTCCTGGCCTCGTCATCGGAGTAGCGCGTGGTCTCCACGATGACGTTGAGCCTCATGTTGATGTCCCGCGCGTACAGATTGGCCATGTTCCGCTGCCAGTACGCCTCCTCACCGACGCCGGCGTCGACGCGCTCGTACGACCCGCGGGCGGAGGCGAAACCGCTCTCGTACTTTTCCTTCGCCAGCTCCGCTCCGGTCCTGCCGCCTTCCGAGAGGTGCCGGTCCCAAGAGACGATGACCCTGTCTCCGTACCGGTTGCTCCAGAAGCACTGGTTCGACCCCTGTGGCATTTCACCGACGGCCTCGAGGTTGCCGCTCGGATCTCCGTAGCCCGCCGGCACCTCGACCTTGCCCTTGGCCTCCTTGCACGAGGGCACCCGCTGCGTGTACTTGTCGGGGACCTTCGACAGGGGCGTCGTCCCGGGGGTCGGGACGGTGTCGCTCCCGCTCGGCGCCTTGGCGTCCGGCTTCCCCGGGGGTGCGCTCGTCCGGCCGCCGTCCCCTCCTCCGCCGTTGCCGTCCGGGGGCAGGAAGTTCAGGGCCGTCACCGTGGCCACCGCCACCACCGCGGCCGCCCCCGCCAGCCACCAGGTGCGCTTGCGCCGGGCTGTGGCGGCAGGCGGTGCGGGCGGGATCGGCGGCGGGGACACGACGGGCGGGGGCAGGAGCCTGGTGGGCGCGGTGACGGGGGGAACAGCGGAGACGGCGGGTCCGTCGGATCCGGCCGCCAACTGGTCGATGTTCGCGCGCTGTTCGGCCGTGAGACGGTGTACCGCCTCGGGCCACAGGCGGGACGTCGGCGTCACCGTGCCGAGCGCTGTGAGGAGTTCCGGCGGCGACGGACGTTCCGCCGGTTCCTTGGCCAGACACGACTCGATGAACGATCGCAGCGCCTGCGGCACCGCGTTGAGGTCCGGTGCGCCGTGCGCGACGTTGTAGAGCACGCCCGGCACCGACGATCCCGCGAACGGCGGCCTGCCGGTGCAAGCCATGACGAGGGTCGAGCCGAGCGAGAACACGTCGGCGGCGCCGGTCAGCGGGAGACCCTGTACCTGTTCCGGCGCCATGAAGGGCGGCGAGCCCACCATGGCGCCGGTGTGGGTGAGCTTCGTGTGCCCCTCGGCGGCGCGCGCGATGCCGAAGTCGATGACGCGCACCCCGTCCTCGGTGAGAAGCACGTTGGACGGCTTCAGGTCGCGGTGGACCAGGCCCGCCCGGTGCACGTCGGTCAGCGCCTGTGCGAGGCCCGCCGCGAGGACCCTTACCGCTTCCTCGGGTAACGGCCCTGCGGCGTCGAGGGCCTGGCTCAGCGTGGGGCCAGGTATGAAAGCCGAGGCCAGCCAGGGCTCTCGGGCCTCCGTATCGGCGTCCATCACGGCGGCGGTGTAAGCACCGGACACCTTGCGCGAGGCCGCCACCTCGCGCCGGAACCGGGCCCGGAACCCGGCGTCCTCGGCCAGTTCGGGGTGCACCTGCTTGACCGCGACGAGACGGCCGTCGGGGGCCACGGCGAGCAGAACACGTCCCATGCCGCCCTGCCCGAGTTCTGCCACCACCCGGAACGGACCTATGTACGACGGCCCGGACAGCCCTGTTGCATGCATGACGTCCTGCCCCTCCCCGTGGGGGACCTTCCGGTCCCGAAGCGGAAGGATCATACAGACGAACGCCTCGCCATCCGAGGGGAACCCCTCCAAACCCGACCGCTCAAGGTGCGGTCCACCTGAGCTCCGGACCGGTCAATGCGCAGGTGCGCCCGTGGTGGCCGGGCTCGGTCTGTGCCACCCGCGCCACCGCCGCGATGTCCGCCGGATGGATGGTCGGCAGCACGGTCTCGGCGTACGGCGCGCGGACGGTCTCCCCGTCACGGATGGGAGCCGCCCACATCAGGGCGTTCGGGGCGAACTGCGTCGGCCGCGGGATCGTCCAGGCCATGCCGCTCGCCTTGAGCAGTTGCTCCACCCAGGTTCTCGCCGGCGGGGCCGAGGCGCGGATGGGTCTGGACGGTGATGGACGACACCGGCACGGGGCCGGTCCGCCGACGGTCCTCTGACGCGGCCGGCCGCTATTCCGGCGCGTTGGTGACACATCCGCCTCCGGCCGTCAGCGATCCGTATGAACTGCGTCGTTCGTCGTCAAGTTCCCATCAGGGGCGGGCCGCAGCGGCACCGGAGCGGGGATGGCTGGGCATAGCTTTCGAGTGCCGCCCCGGACCGCCTCCCCGCGCATCCGGGGCACGCACCGTCTTCCGTTCAAGGCTCCTCGAGGAGGGCCCCATGTGCTTGTTCCAGTACGACGACGACCCCGAACCTGAGGAACGGGTCCCGGCCGGGCTCCTCTACGTCCCCGTCCGGCCGGGAACGGCGGAGGTGGTCGTGCGGATGTTCCGCACCCCGCTGGGCGCACGTACCGCCGTCGGGTTCACCGGCCCGGACCGGCTGGTCACCACCCTCGGCGCGGAGCAGCCGTGGATCCGGCTGTCCGAGCCGGCGCTGCGGGCGATGGCCGAGCCTCTCGGAGTGGGCCTGCTGACCATCGACCCGACGTTCACCGCTCCCGCGGTCACCGGGGCGGTCCCGGCGAGCTCCGCCACGGGCGGGCCCGCACCGGTCCCGGCCCCGGCCCCGGCCCCGAAGGGCGTCTCCTCGGCCCCGGCCGCCTGAGAGAGGAGGACCACACGATGACCACCCCGGTCATACCCCCGCCGGACTCCGGTACCGACGACCTCTCCGTCTGGCCCGCCTCCACGACCCGGCTCCCCCACGGCGGCCTGACCGTCGGCGGTGTGGACCTCGCCGAGGTGGCGGAGCGGTTCGCCACTCCCGTCTACGTCCTGGACGAGGGCGAGGTGCGCGAGCGCTGCCGGACGTACCGGGACGCCTTCCCCGACGCCGAGGTCCTCTACGCGGCCAAGGCCTTCCTCTCCCGCGCCATGGTGCGCTGGGTCCACGAGGAGGGGCTGGGCCTGGACGTCTGCTCGGCCGGAGAGCTGGAACTCGCCGTCATGGCGGACTTCCCGCCCGAGCGGATCGTGCTGCACGGCAACGCGAAATCACCGCGCGACCTCGACAGCGCACTGCGGCTCGGGGTCGGGCGGATCGTCATCGACAGCCCGTCGGAGATCGCCCGCATCGCCGCTGCCGTGGGACCCGACGGACGCCAGAAGGTGATGGTGCGGGTGGTGCCCGGCATCTCCGCCGGCGGCCACGACAAGATCCGCACGGGCACGGACGGGCAGAAGTTCGGCCTGTCCCTCACCGACGGGTCCGCACTGCACGCCGTCGCCCGCATCCTGGCCCAGCCCCAGCTGGAACTGACCGGGCTCCACTGCCACATCGGCTCCCAGATCACCGAGGTCAAGCCCTACCTCACCGCGCTCCGGCGGATGGTCGGGCTGATGGCCCGCATCCGGGACGCCTACGGCCGCGTCCTGCCCGAACTCGACCTGGGCGGCGGCCACGGCATCGCCTACCGGCCGGGCGAACCGGCCCTCGACGTCACCACGCTCGCCCGCAAGCTGCGCGGCGAGGTGGCCGAGAGCTGCGCCGCCGCCGGGATGCCCGTCCCACGGCTCGTCATCGAGCCGGGCCGGGCCGTAGTAGGGCCGGCCGGGGTCGTCCTGTACCGGGTCCTGGCCGTGAAGCACACCGGGGACACGGTGTTCGTCGCCGTCGACGGCGGCATGAGCGACAACCCCCGGCCCGCTCTGTACGGCGTCCGCTACGCACCCCGGCTGATCGGCCGGGCCGGGACGGCCGCACCCCGTACGGCCACGGTCGTGGGCCGGCACTGCGAGGCCGGGGACGTCCTCGCCGCCGGCGTGGAACTGCCCGGCGACGTCCGGCCCGGCGACCTGATCGCCGTACCGGTGGCGGGGGCGTACCAGCTCTCGATGGCCTCCGGCTACAACATGGTGGGCCGGCCTCCGGTGGTCGCGGTCCACGAGGGCGCCACAAGGCTCCTCGTGCGCCGCGAAACCCTGGAGGACCTGCGCCGGCGCGACATCGGCGCCTAGCCCGGTGGGCGAGCGCCATCAGCACCCCGTCTGTCCCCCGCTCTTGCGGAGGACAGGCGGGGTTCCTGGCGTTTCCCTTGCTGAGGGTTCAGCCGGCGTGGACGTGGGGGCGGCGGGAGCGGTCCGACGGGCGTCGGAGGACTTCAGCGAAGGTCAGCGGGGGTCGGCTCGGTGCCGGCGGTGATGCGGAAGCGGAGCCGGCAGATCACCGCGTCCGTGTCCCGGCGTACCGCGTGGGCGACCACCGAGCCGCGCTGGTTCTGAAGGAGCCGCTGCCACAGCCGCTCCGGCTCGGTTTCGGGAATCAGTACGGTGACCTGGACGCCCGGATGCCGCTCCGCCAGCGTGCGGACGTACCCGGACACCGGGCGGCCCAGCGAACGTGTCGGCGAGGGGAGTTCGACGAGCTCGACGCCTGGGTTCCACAGCTCCCAGTCGCGGCGCAGCGCCTGGGCGGCCCGGCGGTCCTCAGGGGCCGGGTGGGTGACGGTCACCGCGAGGACCTCGTCGCCGAGCGAGCGCGCCGCGGTCAGCGCCCGGCAGGTCAGCAGGGACAGCCCGGACACCGGAACGACCACCAGCGAGCGGGAACGCCGCGGGGGCTGTGGCACACGGCCCAGCTCCAGGCGCTCGCCGATCCGCGCGTACGTGCGGTGCACCTTCTCGAGGGCGAGGACGAGCAGCGGCAGCGCGACGACGATCAGCCAGGCGCCCTCGGTGAACTTGGTCGAGGTCACCACGACCGCGGAGACGCCCGTCAGGAGCGCTCCGAAGCCGTTGAGGGCGGCCTTCCCCTGCCAGCCCGCCGGGCGTTCCAGCACCCAGTGCCGGACCATGCCGACCTGGCAGATGGTGAAGCCGACGAACACGCCGATGGCGAAGAGCGGTACGAGGGTGTTGGCGTCGCCGCCGGAGAAGACGAGCAGCACGGCGGAGACCAGGGCCAGCCAGACGACACCGTGCCGGTGAACCTGCCGGTCGGCCTTGAGCGCGAAGACGTGCGGCAGGAAGTTGTCCCTGGCGAGCAGGCTCATCAGGACCGGCAGGCCGCCGAAGGAGGTGTTCGCGGCGAGCGCCAGCAGCACCACGGTGGCGAACTGGACCACGAAGAAGGCGGCGTTGTGGCCGAAAGAGGCGTCGGCGAGCTGCGCGAGGACGGTGACGCCCTCGACCGGCTGGAGGTGGAAGCGGCCGATGAGGACGGACAGGCCGATCAGCATCACGCCGAGCAGGGCCCCGAGGGCCACTTCGGTGCGCTGGGCCCGGCGGGCGGCGGGGGCCCGGAAGGATGGCACCGCGTTGGCCACGGCCTCGACGCCGGTGAGGGCGGAGCAGCCGGCGGCGAACGCCTTGAGGAGGAGCAGGGCGCCGACGGTGGTGGCGCCGTCGCCGAGGGCGGAGGCGTGCCCGGCGGCGGTCTCCGTCGAGACCGGTCCGTCCCGGAACAGGCCTACGGTGATCATCGCGAGGACCGATCCGACGAAGACGGCGGTGGGGACCAGGAAGGCCTTGGCGGAGTCCACCACCCCGCGCAGGTTGACGGCGGTGACCAGGACCAGCACGCCCAGGCAGATCCACACCCGGTCCCCGTACAGCGAGGGGAAGGCGGAGGTCAGCGCTGCCACGCCGGCGGTGACGGAGACGGCCACGTTGAGCACGTAGTCGAGGATCAGCGAGGCCGCCGCGACCAGGCTCGTACGCCGTCCGAGGTGCCGCTTGGCGACGGCGTAGGAGCCGCCGCCGTCCGGGAAGGCCGCGATGACCTGCCGGTACGAGGCGACCAGGACGGCCAGCAGAGCGGCGATCGCCACGGTCACCGGGAGGGTGAAACCGATCCCGTACGCGCCGGCGGCGGCGAGGACGAGCACGATGGACTCGGGCCCGTAGGCCACGGAGGCCATGGCGTCCAGCGACAGGGCGGCCAGGCCCTGGAGGGCGGTCAGCTGGTGCCGCTCCCCCTCCTCCGCCACCGCCGCGACGCCGGGATCAGGGGGCTCTTCCCGACCCGGCCCCCGTCCCGCAGACGTCGCTTCTCCTGTGTGTATGGCCATGTCGCCGTGTTCCTCCGATATGGGCAAAGTGAGGACAGCGTCGAAGTCCCGGCGCACCACCGCCACCCGTCTTGGCGAGTTCCATACGTCCCTCCCGCCACTCTTCACGCAGTTCATACGCGTAGGGGACGCGTCCACTACGGCCGGTTCCTCCTCGCCCCCGCTCCCGGCCCGGAGGGGATGAAAGCCTCACTTCGCGGCAGGTCGGGGCGATCGGCGTCAGGGCTGCGTCAAAGGTTCCTGCGCGCGCGTATGGACCGCATCAAAGTGTCTTAACGCGGTCGGCCACTCAGGGTTTGCTCTGTCTCGGCCAGTCCGGCCGATTCCGTCTCATCACTTCATCAGGAGCTCACGATGGCCGATCTGGCCTTCGTCGTCACCACGGTCGCGATCTTCGCGCTGGTGGCTCTCATCGCCCGGGGGGTGGCGAAGCTGTGACTGCCGAGAACATCGTCGGCCTGCTCGTGGCCGTCTCCCTGCTCGGGTACCTCGTCCTCGCCCTCGTCAAGCCGGAGAGGTTCTGAGCCGACATGAGTCCCCAGATCGCTGGTGTGCTCCAGTTGCTCGCCCTGATCGCCGCGCTCGCACTGGCATACCGTCCGCTCGGCGACTACATGGCCCGGGTCTACTCCTCCGATAGGCACTACAGGCCGGAGAAGTGGATCTACAAGGCCATCGGCGCCAACCCGTCGGCCGAGATGCGCTGGCCCGCCTACCTGCGCGGTGTCCTGGCCTTCTCCGCCGTGAGCGTCCTCTTCCTCTACGCCCTCCAGCGGCTCCAGGGCGTCCTGCCCGGCTCGCTCGGCTTCCAGTCGATCGACCCGGACCAGGCGTTCAACACTGCCGCGTCCTTCGTGGCGAACACCAACTGGCAGTCGTACTCCGGCGAACAGGCCATGGGCCACGTCGTGCAGACCGGCGGCCTGGCCGTGCAGAACTTCGTCTCCGCGGCCGTGGGCATGGCCGTCGCCGTCGCCCTCGTACGGGGCTTCGCCCGCTCCCGCACCGGTGAGCTCGGCAACTTCTGGGCGGACCTGGTGCGCGGCACCGTCCGCATCCTCGTTCCCATCGCCGTCGTCGGCGCGCTCGTCCTGGTCGCCTGCGGCGCGATCCAGAACTTCTCCGGGATCCACGAGGTCGGTCAGTTCTCGGGCGGGACGCAGCAGTGGAACGGCGGCGCGGTCGCCTCCCAGGAGGTCATCAAGGAACTCGGCACGAACGGCGGCGGTTACTTCAACGCCAACTCGGCCCACCCCTTCGAGAACCCCACCCCCTTCTCGAACCTCTTCGAGATCTTCCTGATCCTGGTCATCCCGTTCGCGCTGACCCGGACCTTCGGCCGGATGGTCGGCAACCTGCGCCAGGGCTACGCGATCCTCGCGACGATGGCGGTCATCTGGGTCGGTTTCACCGCCCTGATGATGTGGACCGAGTTCTCCCACCACGGACCGGCGCTCCAGGCCGCCGGCGGTGCGATGGAGGGCAAGGAGACCCGCTTCGGCATCGGCGCCTCCGCGATCTTCTCGGTCGCCACCACCCTGACCTCGACCGGTGCGGTCAACTCCTTCCACTCCTCCTACACGGGCCTGGGCGGCGGCATCCAGCTCCTGGGCATGCAGCTCGGCGAGATCGCACCCGGCGGCGTCGGCTCCGGCCTCTACGGCATGCTCGTGATGGCGGTCATCGCGGTGTTCATCGCCGGCCTCATGGTCGGCCGCACCCCCGAGTACCTGGGCAAGAAGATCAGCACCCGCGAGATCAAGTTCGCGGCCTGCTACATCCTCATCACCCCCGCGCTCGTTCTGTGCTTCACCGCCGCGGCGATGGCCCTGCCCACCCCGCCGCACTCGATGGCCAACTCCGGCGCGCACGGCTTCTCCGAGGTGCTCTACGCCTACACCTCCGGCGCCAACAACAACGGCTCCGCCTTCGCCGGCCTGAACGCCGACACCCAGTGGTTCAACAGCACCATCGGCATCGCCATGCTGCTGGGCCGCTTCCTGCCCATGGTGTTCGTCCTCGCACTGGCCGGCTCGCTGGCCGAGCAGAAGCCCGTACCCGAGACCGCGGGCACGCTCCGTACGGACAAGCCGCTGTACGCGGGCCTGCTCGTCGGCACGATCGTCATCATCACCGGTCTGACCTACTTCCCCGCCCTCGCGCTGGGTCCGCTCGCCGAAGGACTCGCCTCATGAGCACCGCCACCCCGACCCGTGCCCCGCACGAGGACATCCCCACAGGACACAAGCCGGACACCGGCCGGGTGGGCGGCGGCCTGTTCGACCCCAAGGCCCTGCTGAAGTCCTTCCCCGACGCGGTGAAGAAGCTCGACCCGCGCGTCATGATCAAGTCCCCGGTCATGTTCGTCGTCCTCGTCGGCTCGGTCGTCACGACCGTCCTCGCGCTCAAGGACCCCACGGACTGGTTCGGCTGGGCCATCACCGCCTGGCTGTGGCTGACCACGATCTTCGCCAACCTCGCCGAAGCCGTCGCGGAGGGCCGCGGCAAGGCCCAGGCCGACACCCTGCGCAAGGCCAAGACCGACACCGTCGCGCGGCGGTTGACCGACTCCGGCGAGGAGCAGGTCCCGGGCACCGAGCTGAAGATCGGCGACCTGGTGGTCTGCGAGGCCGGCGACGTCATCCCCGGCGACGGTGACGTCGTCGAAGGCGTCGCCTCCGTCGACGAGTCCGCCATCACCGGCGAATCCGCGCCCGTGATCCGCGAGTCCGGCGGCGACCGCAGCGCGGTGACCGGCGGTACGAAAGTGCTCTCCGACCGGATCGTCATCAAGATCACGACGAAGCCCGGCGAGACCTTCATCGACCGCATGATCAACCTGGTGGAAGGCGCGGCGCGGCAGAAGACCCCCAACGAGATCGCCCTCAACATCCTCCTGGCGTCCCTCACCATCGTCTTCCTGCTCGCCGTCGTCACCCTCCAGCCCTTCGCGATCTACGCCGGCGCCAAGCAGTCGATGATCGTGCTGACCGCCCTGCTGGTCTGCCTGATCCCCACCACCATCGGCGCGCTGCTCTCCGCCATCGGCATCGCCGGCATGGACCGCCTCGTCCAGCGCAACGTCCTCGCCATGTCCGGGCGTGCCGTCGAGGCCGCCGGCGACGTGTCCACTCTGCTGCTCGACAAGACCGGCACCATCACCCTCGGCAACCGCCAGGCCTCCGAGTTCGTGGCCGTCAAGGGCACCACGCAGGCGGCGCTCGCCGATGCGGCACAGTTGTCCTCGCTGGCCGACGAGACCCCCGAGGGCCGTTCCATCGTCGTCTTGGCCAAGGAGAAGTACGGGCTACGCGAGCGTCACCAGGGCGAGCTGGAACACGCCACGTGGATCGAGTTCACCGCCCAGACCCGCATGTCGGGCGTGGACGTCGACGGCAGGAAGGTCCGCAAGGGTGCGGCCGGTTCGGTCATCACCTGGGTCACCGAGCAGGGCGGCGACGTCACCGAGGAAGCCGGCTCGCTGGCCGACTCGATCTCGCAGGCCGGCGGCACCCCGCTCCTCGTCGCCGTCGAGGACGCCGACGGCGCCCGCGTCCTGGGTGTCATCCACCTCAAGGACGTGGTCAAGGAGGGCATGCGCGAGCGGTTCGACGAGCTGCGCCGCATGGGCATCAAGACCGTCATGATCACCGGCGACAACCCGCTGACCGCCAAGGCCATCGCCGAGGAGGCCGGCGTCGACGACTTCCTCGCCGAAGCCACCCCTGAAGACAAGATGGCCCTCATCAAACGGGAACAGGCCGGCGGCAAGCTCGTCGCCATGACCGGCGACGGCACCAACGACGCCCCCGCCCTCGCCCAGGCCGACGTCGGCGTCGCGATGAACACCGGCACCTCGGCCGCCAAGGAAGCCGGGAACATGGTCGACCTCGACTCCAACCCGACCAAACTCATCGAAATCGTCGAGATCGGCAAGCAGCTCCTCATCACCCGGGGCGCCCTGACCACCTTCTCCATCGCCAACGACGTCGCGAAGTACTTCGCGATCATCCCGGCCATGTTCGCCGTGGTCTACCCCGGTCTCGACAAGCTCAACATCATGGGCCTCGCGTCCCCCGAGTCGGCGATCCTCTCCGCGGTGATCTTCAACGCGCTGATCATCATCGCCCTCGTGCCGCTCGCCCTCAAGGGCGTCCAGTACAGGCCCACCAGCGCCGACAAGATGCTCCGCCGCAACCTCGGCGTCTACGGACTCGGCGGCCTCATCGCCCCGTTCATCGGCATCAAGCTCATCGACCTGCTCATCACCCTCATCCCCGGAATCGGCTGATCGGCAATGAACACTTCCGTATCCAGCACCGCCCGCCTGATCGGCGCCGGCCTGCGCGCCCTGCTCGTCCTGACGATCGTGTGCGGCGTGCTCTACCCGCTCGCCGTCACCGGCATCGCCCAAGCCCTCTTCAACAACCAGGCCAACGGCTCCGAGATCAAGGACAAGAGCGGAAACGTCGTCGGCTCCGAGCTGATCGGGCAGACCTACAACCTGCCCAAGCAGAACCCGGACGACCCCGAGGAAGCCGCCAAGCCGGACCCCAAGTGGTTCCAGCCGCGCCCCTCCAACGGCCTGGGCGCCAACAGCGTCAACACCCGGTACTCCCTGATCCTCTCCGGCGCCACCAACAAGGCCGCCGACAGCCCCGAGCTCGTCAAGCTGGTCGAGGACGCCAAGGCGGCCGTGGTCGCCGACAACTCCACCGCCGACTACAAGGTCAAGGCCGAGAACGTGCCCGCCGACGCGGTCACCTCCTCCGGCTCCGGCCTGGACCCGAACATCTCCCCGGAGTACGCGGAACTCCAGGTCCACCGGGTGGCCGAGAAGAACGGACTGCCCGTCAAGCAGGTCGAGAAGCTCGTCAAGGACAACACCGAGGGCCGCACGCTCGGCTTCATGGGCGAGCCCCGCGTCAACGTCCTCACGCTCAACACCGCCCTCAAGGCCCTGACCAGGAACTGACCGTCCACCCCCGCACGGCACGGGAACCGGCGGGGCGCGGACTCGCGCACCCCGCCGGTTCCCGACCGTTCCGCTCGCAACAAGGAAAGGCTGCACACCGATGACCCGGGTGCTGGTGGTGGAGGACGATCCCCAGCTCGTCCGCGCGCTGAGGATCAACCTCCAGGCACGCAAGTTCGACGTCGACGAGGCCGGCGACGGCGGCTCGGCCCTGCGGCTGGCCACCGCACGCAATCCCGACATCATCGTCCTCGACCTCGGCCTGCCCGACATGGACGGCATCGACGTCATAAGAGGGGTACGCGGCTGGAGCCGGGTCCCGATCGTGGTGCTGTCCGCCCGGCACACCTCCGAGGACAAGATCCGCGCCCTGGACGCCGGAGCCGACGACTACGTCACCAAGCCCTTCAGCATGGACGAACTCCTGGCCCGGCTGCGGGCCGCCTCCCGCAGACAGACCGATCCGGTACGGCGGCCCGACGACGTCACGGTGGTCGAAACCGACGAGTTCACCATCGACCTGCTCGCGAAGAAGGTCCGGCGCGGCGACCGCACCGTACGGCTCACGCCCACCGAGTGGCACCTGCTGGAGATCCTCGTCACCCACCCGGGTCACCTGATCACACAGAGCATGCTGCTGCTGGAGGTCTGGGGGCCCACCTACGCGGAGCACACCAACTACCTGCGCGTCTACATGGCCCAGCTGCGGCGCAAGCTAGAGGCGGACCCCTCGCACCCCCGGTACCTGATCACCGAGCCCGGCATGGGCTACCGCTTCGAACCCTGAGCAGAAGAAGAGCCACGATCATGGGACGCGGAAAGCTCCGTATCTACCTCGGCTCGGCACCGGGCGTCGGCAAGACGTACGCGATGCTCTCCGAGGCCCACCGCCGGATCGAGCGCGGCACCGACTGCGTCGTCGGCTTCGTCGAGCACCACGGCCGGCCGCGTACGGAAGTGATGCTGCACGGCCTGGAACTGGTGCCGCGGCGCGACCTGGCCTACCGGGGCACCACGTTCGCCGAGATGGACGTCGACGCCGTCCTCGCACGGCGCCCGGCCGTCGCCCTGGTGGACGAGCTCGCCCACACCAACATCCCCGGTTCCCGCAACGCCAAGCGGTGGCAGGACGTCGAGGAACTGCTCCAGGCGGGCATCGACGTGGTCTCCACCGTCAACATCCAGCACCTGGAGTCCCTCGGCGACGTCGTCGAGACGATAACGGGCGTACGGCAGCGTGAAACGGTCCCCGACGAGGTGGTCCGGCGGGCCGACCAGATCGAGCTGGTCGACATGTCGCCGCAGGCCCTGCGCCGGCGCATGGCCCACGGCAACGTCTACAAGGCCGACAAGGTCGACGCGGCCCTGTCCAACTACTTCCGCCCCGGCAACCTGACCGCCCTGCGGGAGCTGGCCCTGCTGTGGACCGCCGACCGGGTCGACGAGTACCTGCGGGAGTACCGCGGAGAGCACAACATCCGCACGACCTGGCAGGCGCGTGAGCGCATCGTGGTCGGCCTGACCGGCGGCCCGGAGGGCCGTACGCTCATCCGCCGGGCCGCGCGCCTGGCCGAGAAGGGCGCCGGCGGCGAGGTCCTGGCGGTCTACATCGCCGCGAGCGACGGGCTCACCGCCGCCTCGCCGAAGGAACTCGCCGTCCAGCGCACCCTGGTGGAGGACCTCGGCGGCACCTTCCACCACGTCATCGGGGACGAGGTCTCCGATGCCCTGCTGGACTTCGCCCGCGGGGTCAACGCCACGCAGATCGTCCTGGGGGTGAGCCGCAGGCGCTCCTGGCAGTACGTGTTCGGCCCCGGGGTCAGCGCGACCGTAGCCCGCGAGTCCGGCCCGGACCTGGACGTGCACATCGTCACCCACGACGAGGCCGCCAAGGGCCGCGGCCTGCCGGTCCCCCGCCGGGCACGGCTCGGACGCGCCCGGATCGTCTGGGGCTGGGTGGCGGGCATCGCCGGCCCGGCCCTGCTGACCCTGCTGCTCAGCCAGGTCGTTCCCGAGCTCGGACTCGCCAACGACATGCTGCTGTTCCTCACCTGCACCGTGGCGGCGGCCCTGCTGGGCGGGCTGCTGCCCGCGCTCGCCTCGGCGGCGGTGGGCTCCCTGCTCCTGAACTACTTCTTCACCCCGCCCCTCTACCGGCTGACGATCTCCGACCCGAGGAACATGGTCGCCATCGCCATCTTCGTCGGCGTCGCCGTCTCCGTGGCGTCCGTGGTGGACCTGGCCGCCCGCCGCACCCACCAGGCCGCTCGCCTGCGCGCGGAGTCCGAGGTCCTCTCGTTCCTCGCGGGCAGCGTCCTGCGCGGCGAGGACACCCTCGACGCCCTGCTCGAAAGGCTCCGGGAGACCTTCGCCATGGACTCCGTGGCCCTGCTGGAGCGCGCCGACGAGGTCGCCCCCTGGACCACGGCGGCGGCGGTCGGCAGCCACCCCGTCGCCCGGCCCGAGGACGCGGACGTGGACATGCCCGTCGGCGAGAACATGGCCCTCGCCCTCTCCGGGCGGGTGCTGCCCGCCGAGGACCGGCGCGTGCTCGGCGCCTTCGCGGCCCAGGCAGCGGTCGTACTCGACCGCCAGCGCCTGGTCGGCGAGGCCGAGGAGGCCCGTCGGCTCGCGGAGGGGAACCGCATACGCACCGCGCTCCTCGCCGCCGTCAGCCACGACCTGCGCACCCCGCTCGCCGGTATCAAGGCCTCCGTGACCTCCCTTCGCTCGGAGGACGTGAAGTGGTCGGAGGAGGACCGGGCGGATCTGTTGGAGGGCATCGAGGAGGGCGCCGACCGGCTGTCGGCGCTGATCGGCAACCTCCTGGACATGTCCCGGCTCAACACCGGCACCGTCGTCCCGCTGATCCGTGAGACCGACCTCGACGAGGTGGTCCCGATGGCCCTGGGCGGCGTACAGGAGGACAGCGTCGAACTCGACATCCCCGAGACGCTCCCCATGGTCGCCGTCGACCGGGGCCTGCTGGAGCGCGCCGTCGCGAACATCGTGGAGAACGCCGTCAAGTACAGCCCCGAAGGCCGGCCGGTCCTCGTCACCGCCAGCGCCCTGCACGACCGGGTCGAACTCCGCGTGGTGGACCGGGGCCCCGGCGTCCCGGACGAGGCCAAGGACCGCATCTTCGAACCCTTCCAGCGCCACGGGGACGCCCCGCGCGGCGCCGGCGTCGGCCTGGGCCTCGCCGTCGCCCGCGGCTTCACCGAAGCCATCGGCGGCACCCTGACCGCCGAGGACACCCCCGGCGGAGGTCTGACCATGGTCCTCACCCTGCCCATGGCGGGGCACGAACCTCCGGTGACGGCCGAGCTGCCCACCTCGGCGGTCAGCTGAAGAAGAGCGGAACGACCCCGGCCGCACCCGCCCGTTACGCCCGGCCCGCCGCCGATCAGCGTTGGTGCGCGCGGGCCCCGAAGGCCGTCACAGCGGCCGTGGTGGAGAGGATGGCCAGCAATGCGAACAGCGCGGGGTACCCGCCGAGGGGGCCGGCAAGGACCGCGCCGGCGAAGGGGGCAAGGGCGGCGGCTGCGTGGGCTGGTGCGCCGAGGAGGCCGGAGAGCCGGCCGTAGTGAGTGGTGCCCCAGCGATCGGTGACGGCTGTGGCCTGGAGGAGGGTGAGGTTCCCTCGAATCACCCCTGCGAGGACGGACACGGCAACGAGCAGGGCGTACGGGCCGGCCACGATGGCGAGCGCTGCGGTGGTGAGGGCGCCCGATGCGATCAGGGTGACGGTGCGGGCGGTGACGCCCACGTGGCGGGCGAGGGTCGCGTACAGGGAGCGACCGAGGGTTTGGCCCGCGCCGCCGAGGCCTAGCACCCAGGCGGCTTGGGCGGTGGTGTAACCGCGTTCGATCAGCAGTGGGATGAGGCCTATGACCACGGCGTACATCGCGAACGCGGACAGGGTGAAGGCGGCGGCCAGCATCCGGAACGCGCGGCTGCGTACGACCTGTTCGTGGCCCCCGGTGACGTGCGGCGGGCTCGGAGGAGGCGGCGGCCAGGGGGCCCCGAGGGCGAGGGCGTGGGCCGGGACGGTGAGGACGGCCAGGATGCCGGCGAGGACCGCGTAGGTGGCGCGCCAGGACATGTGGTCGGCGAGGATCGCGGTCAGGGGTGCGAAGACGGTCGAGGCAAGTCCGCCGGCGAGGGTGACGATGGTGAGGGCACGGACGTGGTCGGGGGCCCACCAGCGGGTGAGGGCGGCGAAGGCCGGCTGGTAGAAGGTGGCGGCCATCGCGACTCCCGCGAGCAGCCATCCGGCGAAGAAGGCGGGCGGGTTGGGGGCTGCGGCGATCACCAGCAGGCTCAGGGCGCCCAGGACGGATCCGGCCGTCATGACGGTGCGGGGGCCGCGGTGGTCCAGGAAGCGGCCGACGTAGATGCCCGCGATGGCGGAGACGACGAGGGCGGCGGAGAACGCGGCGGTGGTGGTGCCGGGGCTCCAGCCGGTGTCGGCGGTGATGGTGGGGTTGAGGACGGGGAAGGCGTAGTAGACGATGCCCCAGCTGGTGATCTGAGTGAGGCAGAGTGCGGGCAGGACGGCGCGTGGCCGCGACCGGTCCCCTGTTCCGGTCGCGGCCACGCCGTCCTGGGTGTCGGGCACGGTTCAGCAGCCGCCGGAGGAAGCGGGCGCTGCGCCGATGGTGAGGGTGGACGGGGCGGCGCAGCAGCCGCCACCGTTCCCCTCGGCGGCCTCCGGCTCGTCGAAGAGACCTGCCCCGCCGCACACGCCGGTCTCGGGGAGGGTGAGTTCGACGCGTTCGGCGGACTCCTGGTCACCGGCGAGGGCAGCGGCGATGGAACGCACCTGCTCGTAGCCGGTCATGGCGAGGAAGGTGGGGGCGCGGCCGTAGGACTTCATGCCGACGAGGTAGACGTCCCTCTCCGGGTGGGAGAGCTCGTTGACGCCGTGGGGGTAGACGGTGCCGCAGGAGTGCTGGTTCGGGTCGATCAGCGGGGCGAGCCCGGTGGGGGCCTGGAGGCGTTCGTCGAGGCCGAGACGGAGCTCGTTCAGGAAGCTGAGGTCGGGGCGGAGGCCGGTGAGGACGATGACCTCGTCGACCGCGTCCAGGCGGCGGCCGTCCTCGCCGACGAGCACGATCCGGCCCGCGTCGTTCTTCTCGATGACGTCGGTGCGGAATCCGGTGACGGCGTCGGCGTAGCCGTCGTCGACGGCGGCCTTGGCTGCGAGACCGAGGGCTCCGCGCGCGGGGAGCTGGTCGGCTTCGCCGCCGCCGAAGGTGGAGCCGGAGATGCCGCGGCGCAGGATCCACGTGGTGTGGGTGCCCTTGCCTTCCTCGGACTTGGCCAGGTCGGCGAGGTAGGCGAGGGCGGTGAAGGCGGAGGCGCCGGAGCCGATCACCGCCATCCGCTTGCCCGCGTACCGGGCACGGACGGCGGGGTCCTTGAGATCCGGGACCCGGTAGGTGATCCGGTCGGCGGCGGCCTTCTCGCCGAGCGCGGCGAGGCCGCTGCCGCCCGCGGGACTCGGGGTGGTCCAGGTGCCGGAGGCGTCGATGACGGCGCGGGCCAGGACCCGCTGCTCGTGGCCGTCCGCGCCCTGGAAGTGGACGACGAAGGGCTGGGTCTCGCGGTCGGCGTCGACGACGCGGTCGCGTCCGGTGCGTGAGACGCCGGTGACGGTCGCGTCGTAGCGGACCTGCTCGCCGAGAACGTCGGCGAGGGGCTGAAGGTAGAGGTCGGCCCAGTCGCCGCCGGAGGGGTAGGTGTCCGCGGCGGGCCTGGTCCAGCCGGTCGGGGCCAGGAGCTTCTCGGCGGCCGGGTCGACGACCTCGCCCCAGCGGGAGAACAGCCGCACGTGGGCCCACTCGCGTACCGCGGCTCCGGCGACCTGGCCGGCTTCCAGGACCAGGGGTTCCAGGCCGCGGCCGACGAGGTGGGCGGCGGCCGCGAGACCGGCGGGGCCGGCCCCGATGACGACGACGGGCAGGTCTGTGGTGGCTGGCGCGTTCACGGTCGGCTCCCTGGTTGTTTCGATGGCTGTCGATGGCTTGTGGTGCCAGCATGGCACCTGTTTCGACGCCCGTCAACATAGACATTCATCGAAACGATGCTGTTGTGGGGCATGTGGACGTCGCGCCCACCCGGCCCGCACCCGACCCCCTGCCACCCTGGTTCGACATGTGTCAACATAGACGTATGTCGAACGCTAAGGTTCTGCCGCTCCTGGAGCCCGAGGCCGTCGCCCCGTGTTGCCCCCCGTTGAACGAGCGCCCCCTGTCCGCGGACGAGGCCGAGGTCGCGGCGAAGATGTTCAAGGCCCTCGGCGATCCCGTCCGGCTGCGCCTGTTCTCCGCCGTCGCCTCCCACGAGGGCGGCGAGGCCTGCGTGTGCGACATCTCCGATGTCGGCGTCTCCCAGCCCACCGTCTCCCACCACTTGAAGAAGCTGAAGGAGGCCGGGCTGCTGTCCTCGGAGCGGCGCGGCACGTGGGTGTACTACCGGGTCGAGCCGTCCGTGCTCGCCGCGATGGGTGCGCTGCTGGCCGGCGCCGTGGAGGCGGCGTGATCAGCGTGCGGATCGAGGCGCCCCTGCCCGAGCACGCCGAACAGGTGCTGGGCATCTACCAGGCGGGGAACGCCGGCGTCGTGCTGGGGTGGGTGGCGGCGAGCGGGGTCTCCGACCGGTGTGCGAACGCGGGTGTGGTCGCGGGCTGACAGGCCCGTTCTCGGTTTCGGTGTCGGCGTACGGGTGCACACCGCCCGGCACGGGCCTCGAGGAGGAAGATCACCAGGGCCGCCGAAGCCCGGTCACGCGAGGACGGAGGCGATCTCCCGGGCGGCGTCTCGGGCTGGGCGGCCGACGCCGATGAGGGTGGCGGAGGCGGGGCCGGCCCAGTCACCGTAGCCGAGCAGGTGAAGGCGCGGTTCGCCGGCGGCACGCGTGCCGTCCATGGCGATACGGCCGCGGGTGCCGCGCAGCCGCAGGGCGGCGAACGGGGCGAGGGCGGGACGGAAGCCGGTGCACCAGACGACCGCGTCCGCTTCGGCCCGGGTGCCGTCGGCCCATTCGACCCCCGTCGGCGTGAGGCGGGTGAACATCGGCGCAGGGGCGAGGAGTCCGGCTTCGCGGGCGGCGCGTACGGGTGGGACGGCGACGATGTCGCCGAGGGAGGCGACGCCGCCGGTGTCGGTGCGGCCCGCGTCGAGGGCGCGGCGGCGCGCGGTCGCCGCGTCGAAGAGGGCGCGGCCGTCGATGTCGTCGGCGAGGTAGCGCGGCGGGCGCTGGGTGACCCAGGCCAGGTCGGTCCCGGCGTGGGCGAGGTCGGCGGCGATCTGGGCGCCGGAGTTGCCTCCCCCGACCACGATCACGCGCTGCCCGGCGAACTGGGACGGGCTGCGGTACTGGACGGTGTGGAGCTGGCGGCCCCGGTAGTCGCGGCGGCCCGGTACCGCGGGGAGGAAGGGGCGGGTCCAGGTGCCGGTGGCGCCGATGACGGCACGGGCGCGCCAGTCGCCGGAGTCGGCTTCGACCCGGAGGCGGACGCCGTCGCGGTGGACAGCGGAGACCCGCACACCGTGCTGGACGGGGAGTTCGTAGCGCTTCTCGTAATCGGCGAGGTAGGCGACGACGTGGGCGGCGTCGGGGTGGCGCTCGCCCTCCTGGACGGGCATGAGGCGCCCCGGGAGGGAGGAGTACTGGGCCGGGGAGAACAGGCGCAGGGAGTCCCAGGTGTGCCGCCAGGCCCCACCGGGTGCGGTCTGGGCGTCGAGGATGACGTGCTCGACGCCCAGACGGCGCAGGTGGTAGCCGACGGCGAGCCCGGCCTGGCCGCCGCCGATCACCACCACATCGGTGCGCTGCGTCATGCCGCGGACCGCTCCGTGTCGGTCTTGCCTCGCATGAAGATGACCGCCACGAGCGCCAGGCCGACGATCGCGCCGAGGAGCTGCATGCCGACAAAGCCGGGCACCGAGGCGGGGGCGATACCCGCGAAGGTGTCGGTGAAGGCGCGGCCGATGGTGACGGCCGGGTTGGCGAAGGAGGTGGAGGAGGTGAACCAGTACGCGGCGCCGATGTACGAGGCGACCGCGACGGGGGCGAAGCGGAGGCGGCCGGTGCGGGCCAGTCCGAAGATCAGCAGGATCAGGCCCGCGGTGGCCACGACCTCGCCCAGGAGGAGGTTCCCGGCGGAGCGGTCGTGGGTGGACCACTTCACCAGGGGCTCGCCGAACATCGCGTCCGCCAGGATCGTGCCCGCGATCGCGCCGGCGATCTGCGAGGGCACGTACACGGCCAGCTCACGGGCGTTGACGCCGGCGCCGCCGCGGCGGGCGGTCCACCACTCGGCCAGCGTGACCGCGGGGTTGAAGTGGGCTCCGGAGACCGGACCGAGGAGCGCGATCAGGACGCCGAGCCCGAAGACCGTGGCAGTGGAGTTGGCCAGCAGCTGCAGGGCCACGTCCTGGGTGAGCTCCGTGGCCTGGATGCCCGACCCGACGACGACCGCGACCAGGGCCGCGGTGCCGACCAGCTCGGCGGCGGCGCGAGCGATCAGCGGGGTGCGGGGCGGGGTCGCGCCGGGGGCGGGCTGCGGAGCGGTGTCGGCGGCTACGGCGTCGCTCGCGGCGGGCACGGTGGCGGTCAAGGCAGGGTCTCCTCGGGCAGGTGAGGCAGGGCAGGCGAGCCGCGAAGGCTATGGACAGGACCGCTTGAGGTTCGCTTCGGCGGTGGCCCGCGCGGTCTGGGCGAGGTCGGCGAACTGACCCGCGAGGGCTTCGATGACTTCCGGGCGCAGGCGGTAGTAGATGTACCTCCCACACGGCTCCGTATCCACGACCCCGGCCTCCCGCAGCACTTTCATGTGGTTGGAGAGGTTCGTCTGCTTCGCGCCCGTCTCTTCCACGAGGTGGGTGGTGCAGAGCGTCTCGCGGGCGAGCAAGGTCACGATCTGGAGCCTGAGCGGGTCGGCCAGAACCCGGATCAGATCAGTGTCGACTGACGTCATCATGGACTGATACTGTCACATCACTGAGGACTGATACCAGTCCGGGCTGAACTGTGAGGCGCCCACCGCTCGCCGCCCTGCACCCCGGCAGCCCACCCGCCCCCGAAGGAAGAGCCGATGTCCGCCACCCCGCTCGCGTCCGTGCTGTTCGTCTGCATCCACAACGCCGGCCGCTCCCAGATGGCCGCCGGCTTCCTGCGCCACCTCGCCGGGGACCGCGTCGAGGTCCGGTCCGCAGGCTCCGTGCCCGGCGACCAGATCAACCCGTCCGCCGTGGCCGCCATGGCCGAGCTCGGCATCGACATCTCCGCCCAGAGGCCGAAGGTGCTGACCACCGAGGCCGTCCAGGCATCCGACTACGTGATCACCATGGGCTGCGGCGACGCCTGCCCCTACTTCCCCGGCAAGAAGTACCTCGACTGGCAGCTGGAGGACCCGGCCGACCAGGGCGTCGAAGCCGTCCGACCCATCCGGGACGAAATCAAGGGTCTGATCGAGGGCCTGGTCTCCGAGATCGACGCACAGCAGAAGGCGAACTGACCGCAGCCGGCCTGCCGGCGCAACGGGTGTCGGCCGTCCGTTCGCGGGAAGCCGGCTCAGTGCGATCCGCGAGCCACGCCTCAGGCCATCCAGAAGAAGACGGCCGTCATCCGCTTGTCCTCCAGGGTGCTGCCCGCGTAACCGGTCGCGGTGTGTATGAGGTTGGCCGAGTACAGCAGGAGACGGTTGTAGCGGGGCGGGACGCGCAGGTCCTCGGTGAAGGAGTCCTCCGGAACGAAGCGGCTGCCGAGCGCGTCGACCAGGTTGTTGTGCGGGGCGAGCACCTGATTGCCGCCGAGCACACCGCCGGGCAGACTCTGGCGGTAGAAGCTGGTGCCGCAGTCCTTGGGCAGGTCCGGGCTGAGGTACAGCACCGCCGCGTAGCGGCACAGGCTCCGGGAGTCGGTGTGCGGGCGCGGCTCGCACTCGTCCTTTCCGACGACCTGGACGCAGTTGTGGTTGAAGGTCCCACCGCCGGCGGGATCCACGGCCCAGACCTTCCGGGCCCCGACGGTCCTGCACACCAACTTCTCCACGTGCGCGAGCTCCGCCGGTTCGAGACCGGGCATCGTGCGCAGCCCCGGCCACGGCTCGGGCTTGTGGGGGTAGCCCTCCACCCAGTCGTCCCGCTCGAGTACCCGGGCCCGTACGGCATCGGGGTCGGCCAGGACGTCGTCCAGGATCCAGTAGTCCCGACCGCGCGTGGGCTTGCGGTACGGCAGGACCTGGAGCCTGCCGTGGCGTGGGGGGTGTGACGGCAGCGGCGGCATGACGGGAACGGTAGCGCCGGGGAGGGCGCCACTCGCCAAAGCGCCGCCAAGACTGCGGCAAGACATCGTCATGGCTACCGGCACCTGACCAATCGGCCGGTGTCGAGGACCGCGGTTCGGTCGGCCAGGGCGTCGGCGGCTGCCCCGTCGTGGGTGATGAACACCAGGCTCAGGGCGTGCCGTTCCCGGAGTCCGGCCAGGTGGGTGAGGATGGCGTCGCGGGTGGCCGTGTCGAGCCCGGAGGTGATCTCGTCGCAGACCAGGACCGCGGGCTCGGCCAGCAGGGCCCGGGACAGGGCGGCCCTTTGGAGTTCGCCGCCGGACAGCGCCCCGGGGCGGCGCAGGGTCAGCTCCTCGGTCAGGCCCAGGTCCTCGAAGGTCCGTATGGCCGTCCGGCGTGCGGTGTCCCGGTCGGCGCCGCGCAGCCGGACCGCGGTGCGGGCGACCTGGTCGAGGACCGGCCGGTGTTCGTCGAAGGCCGCCTTGGGGTCTTGGAACACGTATTGGACAGCGGCCAGTTCGGTGCGGGTGCGGGCGCGGAGGCTGGGCGGCAGAGGGGCCCCGTCGAGCTGGACCACCCCGTCGTACGCCGAGTGCAGGCCGGCCAGGCAGCGGCCCAGGGTGGTCTTGCCGCTGCCGGATCGGCCGGTCACGGCGAGGCACTCCCCCGGCCCGACCGACAGCGTGACGCCGTGCAGCACCGGAACGGTGCCGTGCACCGTGCGGTGCCGGGCGGTCAGCTCCTGTACCCCGATCCGGGTGGCGGCGGGCCGGACGGAGGCACGCGGCTTGAGGAGTACGGGCCGCGCGGCGGGCAGCACCGCGTCGGCGGGACCCCGTTCCACGACCCGGCCGGCCCGCAGCACGACCGCGTCGTCGGCCAGCTGCCGTACGACGTCCCAGTCGTGGCTCAGCAGTACCAGTGCGATTCCCTGCTCGGCGACGTCGGCCAGGGCCTTGACGATGCCTTCTTTGGTGGCGGGGTCCTGGCCGGTGGTGGGTTCGTCGGCGACGATCAGCTCGGCTCCGAGCAGGAGTGCCTGGGCGATGACGACCCGCTGCTGTTGGCCGCCGGAGAGCTGGTGGGGGTAGCGGCGCAGCACCATCTCCGGGTCGGGCAGCTGTGCCCGGCGCAGGGCGTGCTCCACACGGTCGCGGATCTCGTGACGGGTCCCGCCCCGCCGGGCGGCGATGTCTCGCAGCAGCGCGCCGGCGCGGCGGGCGGGATTGAGGACGGCCGCGGGGTGCTGGGGTACGTAGCCGACGGAGCCGGGTCCCGGGGTGATGACACGGCCGTCGACCCGGGCACCGGCCGGGAACTCGCCGAGGAGGGCGCGTCCGGTGGTGGTCTTTCCGCTGCCGGACGGCCCGACGAGGGCCGTGATCCGTCCGGCGCGGGCCGTCAGGCCAACGCCCTCGACGAGCGTGCTGCCGGCCACCTCCACGCTCAGTCCTTCGACTTCCGCGACCGGGTTCATCCCCGGCCTCCTTTCCTCGCGGCCTTCGCCGGTGTGTGCAGGGCGGCGTCGAAGAGCAGGTTGGTGCCCATCGACAGTGCCGCGATGAGCAGGGCAGGCACCACCACCGCCCACGGCTGCAGGAACAGGCCGGTGCGGTTGCGGTCCACCATCACCGCCCAGTCGGCGGCGTCCGGCTGGACGCCGATGCCGAGGAACGCGGCGGTGGCCACCAGGTACAGGGCCCCGGTCAGCCGGATCCCCGCGTCGGCGGCGAGGGTCCGGCGCATGGAACGGGCGACGTAGCCGAACGCGGTACGCCACCAGGACTCGCCCTGCATCCGCAGGGCCTCGACGGCGGGCCGGGCGGAGATCTCGGCCGCCGCCGCGTGCACCACGCGCACCGCGTCGGGTACGGCGGCCAGTCCCACCAGGGCGGCGAGCCCGGCCGGCCCCGGCGAGAGCGTCGATGCGACGAGCAGCACCAGCAGGAGCGACGGGACGGCGATGAGGACGTCGAGGGGCCGCATGAGGGTCTCCTCCAGCCAGGTGCGGCCGGTGAGCGCCGCGGTCAGCCCCAGCGGGACGGCGACCAGATAGGCGAGCCCGGTCGCCGCGAGCGCCACGAGGACCACGGAGCGGCCGCCGAGCAGGACCTGCCGCCAGACGTCCCGGCCGGAGAAGTCGGTGCCCAGCAAGTGCCCGGCGCCCGAGTCGAACGAGACCGAGCGCGGGCCGGCCGGTCCGGCGAGCAGCGGTCCGAGGGCGGCCAGCAGCAGGGGGACGGCGATGAGTCCGGCGGCGAGGGCGTACCTGGATGCACGGTGCCTCACGCGACCACCTCCGCGCGGGGGGCGAAGCGTCGGGCGACGAGGTCGGCCCCGAGGTTGGCCAGGACGGTGACCACGCCGAAGACCACGGCCATGCCCTGGACGACGGGCACGTCCCGGGCCGCGACGGCGTCGATGAGGACGGTTCCCAGTCCGGGGATGACGAAGAGGGCCTCGACGACGATCACTCCGCTCAGCAGCCAGTCGCAGGTCCGGGCCAGTTGCTGCGCTGCCGGAGCGAGGGCGTTGGGGAGGGCGTGCGTCCAGCGGACGCGGGTGCCGCTGACGCCGTAGCGCAGGGCCTGGGCGACGTACGGCGAGGCCATCGCGTCGATCATCCCGGCACGGACCAGGCGGCTGATGGTGCATACGGGCCGCGAGATGAGTACGAGGACGGGCAGTGCCAGGACGGCCGGCTCGGTCAGCGGGTCGGCGCCGACCGCGGTGGGCGGCAGCCAGCCCAGCCACAGCCCGAACAGGGTGGCGAGCAGCACGCCGAGGGCGAATTCGGGTACGGAGTGCACGGCCAGGGTCAGGGCGCTGAGGGTGCGGTCCAGCGGGCCGCCCTCGCGGCGGGCGCAGAGCACGCCGAGCCCGGCCGACAGCGGCAGGAGTACGAGGAGGGTGGCGCAGGCGAGGAGCACCGTGGGCCCGAGGCCGCCGGTCAGGTAGGCGGCGACGGGCCGTCCGCTGACCAGCGACGTGCCGAGGTCGCCGTGGACGAGTCCGGCGGCCCAGTCCAGGAAGCGTTCGGCTGCGGGTCGGTCGAGTTCCAGGGCCGCACGGATCCGGGCGATGCGCTCGGGGTCGGGCTGGTCCCCGGCCAGGGCGACCGCCGCGTCGCCGGGCAGTGCCTCGGTGAGGACGAAGACGAACAGGACGACGGCCGCCGTCTGCCCCGTGCCGAGGAGCAGACGGCGGCCGGCCCAGTTCAGGTGCCGGGTCACGCGAGCCAGAGCTTGTCGAACCGGGCCCAGTCGAGGGTGTTGGCGGGGGCCTTCGCCGAGATGCCGTGCACGGTGGGCGCGGTGGCGACGATCCAGTCCGCGAAGCCCCAGATCAGGAAGCCGCCCTCGTCGTACTGGCGCCGCTGCATCCTCTCGTAGAGGGCGGCGCGCTGCTTCTCGTCGCGGGTCGACTGGGCTTGCTGGTAGAGGTCGTCGAAGTCCTTCTGCTGCCACTTGGTGGCGTTGGTGGTCGAGCCGGTCAGCAGGCGCTGCGAGATGTGGGACTCGATGGGCATGGACCCGGACCGGTAGGAGGCGAAGGTGCCGTTGTCGAGGATGTCCTTCCAGTACGTGTCCTTGTTGCCGACCTTGACCTCGACGGTGACGCCGGCCTTGGCGGCCTGCTCCTTGAAGATTCCGGCGGCCTCGATGAAGCCGGTGGCCGCGGGTGCGGTGTCCAGGGTGACCTTGAGGTTCTCGGCTCCCGCCTCCTTGAGGAGGGCCCGGGCCCGCTCCAGGTCCTGGGTGCGCTGCGGCAGATCGGACGCGTAGTACTGGTAGCCCTTGCCGAAGAGGTCGTTGCCGACCTCGCCGGCGCCGGACAGGGCACCGTCGACGAGTTCCTTGCGGTCGGCGATGAGGAAGAACGCCTGGCGGACGCGCTTGTCGTCGAACGGCGGCCGGTCGGTCTTCATCACGAAGCCCTGCATGGAGCTGCCGGGCAGCCGGGTGATCTCGATCTTCCCCTTGCCCTCGTGGGTGCGGGCGGTGGCGGGGCTGAGCTCGTGGGCGTACTGGACCTGGCCGCCGAGCAGGGCGCTGGTCCGGGCCGACTCCTCGGTGGCGACGACGAACTCGACCTGGTCGAGGTGGGGTGCGCCCTCCCAGTAGTTGTCGTTGCGCTTGACCACCAGGGACTTGCCGGGGGTGAAGGAGGCGAAGGTGAAGGGTCCGGAGCCGACGGGCTTGTCGAAGGAGGTGGTGTCCTCGGGGACGATGTGGGCGCCGAACGCGGCGAGTACGTTGGGGAATTCGGCGTAGGGGCGCTTCAGCTTGAACTCGACGGTGGTCGTGTCGAGGGCGCGGCTGGCGGCGAGGTCGATGGGTTCCAGGGAGGCCTTGGCGCGGAAGGTGCCCTTGGGGTCGGCGATCCGGCGGTAGCTGTAGAGGACGTCCTCGGCGGTGACGGGGCGGCCGTCGTGGAAGGCGGCCTTGCGGAGGGTGATCTTCCAGGTGTCGAGGGTCCCGTTGGGCTCCCAGCGCTCGGCGAGCCGCGGGACGGGCGCGAGGTCGGCGCCGAAGTCGGCGAGCTTGTCGTAGAGGGCCTTGGCGCGGGCGGCGTCGACGAACAGGTTGGCGGCGTGCGGGTCGAGGGTCTCGTTCGCCCCGCCGCCGGCGAAGGCGGCGCGCAGCGTGCCGCCGCGCTTGGGGGTGCCGGCTTCGGCGGCGTTCTTCGGGTCGGCGGTCTTGGCGGTGCCGGCGGAGCATCCGGCGGTGAGGGCGAGGGCGGCGGCGGTGGCCGTCGCGGTGGCGAGGAGGAAGCCTCGGCGGGCGAGGCCGGAGCGGTGGTTGTTCACGGTGTGCTGTCTCCGTTGCTGTACCGGGGGTGGTTCTGGGGACTGAGCCGGGCGACGAGGTGGAGGCGGTCGGAACTCGCCGTCCCGTGCGGGGAGTCGCCTTCACGCCACGACGGTTCGGTGCGCGGGCCGGGACGGTCGTACAGGTCGAGGACCTCGAAGCCCGCGGTGGTGAGGAAGTACCGCAGTTCCTGGGGGAACAGCAGCCGCCAGGCGGAGTGCTGCTCCTGGGGCGGGGTGCCGTCGTCGGCGTTCCAGGTCCTGCGGCGGCGCAGGAGTTGGGCGCCGTGGTCGATCCACAGGGTGGTGCGGGACGTGTGGGTGGTGCCGCGCCAGTCGAAGGAGGCGGTGCGCGGTCCGTCGAGGAGTTCGGTGTTGCCGAGGAAGAAGGCGCCGTTGCGCATCTCCGCGATGAGCAGTCCGCCGGGGGCGAGGTGGCGGCGGACGGCGGCGAGGCACGAGGTGAGGTCTTCGTTGGTGTGGCAGTAGAGCAGGGCGCTGTCCAGGCAGAGGACGGCGTCGAAGGTGCGGCCGAGGTCGAAGTCCCGCATGTCGGCGCGGTGGTGGTCCGGGCCGGGGTGCCGGCGTTCGGCGTGGGCGAGCATGGCCTCGGCCGTGTCGATCCCGGTGACCTCGCGTCCGGCGTGGTGGTGCAGCCAGGCCGCGTCGCGTCCGGTGCCGCAGCCGACGTCCAGGACCCGGGGTCCGGCGCCGTGCCGGCGCAGGGTGTCCTCGGCCCAGCGGGCGGCGAGCCGGTCGGGGTCGGGGAAGCGCTCTTCGTAGAGCTCGGGGTGGTCGGTGAGGAGGTTTCCGGTGTTCATCTGGTCTCGCTCAGGGGACGGGGGTCGGGGGTGGCGGTCGTCGCGTCCGGCGCAGGGCCCGGGTCCTCCGGGGCCGGGGAGTCCGGGCCGGCGGAGGCGGCTGCTGGGGCGGGAACGCGGGGCAGGGCCCGGCGCCGGTGCAAGAGGGTCACGGCCGCCGCCGAGGTCAGGCCGAGGGCCGTGCAGCAGGCGTAGGGAAGCCAGACCGGGCCGCCGTACGCGGCGGCGTCCATGGCCCACCCGACACCGGCGCCGGTGGCCGCGGCGGCCACTCCGGACACGGCGTAGAACAGGCCGTAGAAGGTGCCGGTGAGCTCGGCGCGGCCGAAGGAGGGGATGAGTTCCATGCCGAACGGCTGGGCGGTCATCAGCCCGAGGTACAGGAGCAGCGCCCCGGCCAGGACCGGCAGCAGCCGCACCGGGTGGGTCCCCGCGGCTCCCGCCGCGAGCATCGGGGGTACGAAGCCGAGCGCGCTGACGGTCAGCCCGGCGGCGATCCACCGGCCCCGGCCGCCGCTCCGCACGGCCAGCCTCCGGGTGAGGCGCAGCTGGAGCGCGAAATTGGCGAGGGTCCCGACGACGAAGATCAGCCCGACTGCCCCCGCCCAGCCGGTGGCCTGCCGCGCGGCATGCGGGAGGAGCAGGTAGAGCTGGCTCTCCATGCCGTACATGCCGACCATGGCCACGGCGAAGGCCACGAAGCGGCGGTTTCCCGCGACCTCCCGCCAGTCGCCGAGCACGGAGCCGGCCGGAGGCGGCACGGCCCGGGCGGGCAGCACCCTCGCCTGCGCGAGGGTGAGCAGCGCGAACACGCCCGCGGCGGTGAGCGCCGCCACCCGGAAGCCGCCGAACAGCAGCAGGCTCCCCAGCAGCGGCCCGATCAGCGCGCCCGCCGTGGCGAAGACGTTGAACAGGGCGAAGGCCTCGGCCTTGCGGTCACCGGCCTCCTGGGCGACGTAGGTCCGCACGGCCGGGTTGAACAGGGCACCGGCCAGCCCGCTCAGCACCGATGCGGCGATCAGCACGGGCAGAGCGTCGCCCAGGGCGAACAGGGCGAAGCCGAGGGTGCGCACGCCGCAGCCCACGATGATCACTCCACGGGCCCCGAGGCGGTCGGCGGCCGAGCCCCCGATCAGGAACAGTCCCTGCTGGCTCAGGTTGCGCAGGCCCAGGACCAGGCCGACCACCGCCGCCGACAGTCCGAGGTCGTCGGTCAGGTGCGTGGCCAGGTACGGGATGAGCAGGTAGAAGCCGATGTTGACGCCGAGCTGGTTGACGAGCAGGAGCCGCACGGCCGGCGGGAAGCCGCACACCGCGGCGATGGTTCTCATCTTCCGGCGCCTACGGATATCGCCGCACGGGGCAGCACTCCGAGGCCACCGCGCGGTGCGGGGCGTACGGTGCCGTCGGCGCCGCCGATCCCGGACCACGGGTCGTCGGCGAGCAGCAGGTGCCCGTCGAGATCGATCCAGCGGGCCCGGTCGACCAGGTGGACGGCGGGCGCGATGCCGAGCGAACTGGCGGTGATGCAGCCGAGCATGAGGTCGGTGCCGCTGCCGTGCAGGGCGGCCTGGATGCGCAGCGCGGCCCGTACGCCCCCGCACTTGGCGAGCTTCACGTTGACCCCGTGGACCCGCCCGGCGAGGGCCGCGGCGTCCTCGTAGGAGACCGCGTCCTCGTCGGCGATCACCGGGATCGGGGAGGCGGCGGCTACCCGGGCCAAGGCCTCGGGCTGCCCGGCGGCGATCGGCTGTTCCACGGCCGTGACGCCGAGGGCCGCGAAGCGGGGCAGCAGCGCGTGGGCCCGGTCCTCGGTCCAGGCGCCGTTGGGATCGAGCAGCAGGTCAACGGCAGGCGCTCCCGCACGGACGGCCTCGACCCGGGCCAGGTCCTCGGCCGGGTCGGGGGATCCGGCCTTGACCTTCAGCACGCTGAATCCGGCCAGTGCGAGCCGGGTGGCCTGGGCGGCAGCGGCGACGGGCGGGACGATGCCGATGGTGCGTGCCGTCGCCGCGGACGGCGGCAGAGGGCTGCCGAGCAGTTGGTGGACGGGTTGGCCGGCTCGCTTGCCGACGAGGTCCAGTACGGCTGACTCGACGGCGGCGAGGACCCCTGCGGGCAGTTCCGCGCCCACAGGGCCGGCGGGCGCGAGTTCCGCCCAGGCGGTCTCCGGGTCCGGCAGGCGCTCGACCGCCGCCCGGAGGGTGCTCAGGTGGCGAAGGATGCGTTCGGTGGGCAGCCCGAGGTACACGCTGCTGACGGCCTCCCCCCAGCCGCGCAACCCTCCGTGTTCCAGACTGATCCAGACCGCGTCGCGGCGGGCCATCACGGAGCGGGAGATGCGCAGCGGCTCCGCCAGTTCCAGCGAGGCGGTGTGCCAGGTGAGTCTCATACGGCACCTCCGGGGGCCGGAACGCGGGCAGCGCGGGTTCGGCCGCCGGGGGCGGCGACGGGATCGGCGAGGGGATCGACGACGGTCCGGCAGCGGGTCCAGCCGAGGGCCTCGGCCGCATACGGGTGCCGGATCTCCAGCGGGCGGGTGGCCGGGGCCGTGGCGGTCAGGCCGTGGGCGTGGCAGAAGTCGTCGTCGTAGACGGTGCCGAGGTAGCGGTGCGGGCCGTCGGGGAACACGGTTGCGACGACGGCGCCGGGCTCGGCCCGTGCGGCCCACGCGGAGACCAGGGCGACGGCGCCGGTGCTCCAGCCGCCACTGACGAAGCTCGTACGGGCCAGCCTGCGGCAGGCGTCGACGGCCTCGGCGGCGCCCACCCAGTGCACCTCGTCGAACGCCCCGTGGCGGACGTTGCGGGGGTGGATGCTGCTGCCGAGCCCGCGCATCAGGCGCGGCCTGGCGGGCTGTCCGAAGATCGCGGAGCCGACGGAGTCGACGCCGATGACCTTCAGGCGGGGCCAGCGCCGGCGCAGCGGGCCGACCAGTCCGGCGCTGTGTCCGCCGGTGCCCACGCTGCACACCAGCACGTCCAGGTGGTCGAGCTGGCCGATCAGTTCCCCGGCCATGGACAGGTATCCCGCGGGATTGTCCGGGTTGTTGTACTGGTCGGGCCAGTACGCGCCCTCGGTCCGGGCCAGGACCTCGCGCAGCCGGGCGATGCGGGCGGCCTGCCAGCCGCCCTGCGGCGCGGGGCGGTCGACGAGCTCCAGGCGGGCGCCGTAGGTGCGCAGCAACTGCCGCATGGACGGCTCGAGCTCGGTGTCGCCCACGAGGACGACGGGGTGTCCGAGGGCCTGCCCGGCGAAGGCCAGACCGATGCCCATGGTGCCGGAGGTGGACTCCACGACCGGGGCGCCGGGGCGCAGTTCACCGCGTCTGCGGGCACCGGTGAGCATGGACATCGCCGCCCGGGCCTTCATCCCGCCGGCACTGAGGCATTCGAGTTTGGCCCAGAAGCCGGGGTGGGGGTGGGGCAGGTCGGTCTGGACACGGGCGACAGGAGTCCGCCCCAACAGGGGCAGCAGACCGAGGTTGGCGGCGGGGACCGGGGACCGGTGCACGAACGGAGCGATGGTCACGGACGGCCTCCGTAGCGGTGGATGACCCCGGGGCCGCCGTCGAGCCAGAAGAACGGGTACGCCTCGGCCGAGACGGCGCTCACCCCGGCCCCGAGGAATCGGGGCAGGACGGCGCTGCCGGTCTGGGCGAACATCACCAGGGGCTTCCCGGTCCCGGCAGCATGATCGAGCAGGCCCTGGAAGGAGCCGTTTCCGAGGGTCATGCCCGAGGCGAGGACGGCGCCGCAGTGGTCCAGGTGTGCGGCCGCGTCGGTGAGGACGGGCTCGCCCCACTCCGTGGTGCCGCCTTTGAGGTCGCACGGCAGGTAGTCGAGGCCTCGCGAACGCAACCTCTCCAGCAGCGAGTTGACCACCCCGACCACCAGAACCGGACGGCGCTCACCGGACCGGGAGACCTCGGCGGGGAGCAGGTCGACGACCGCCTGCGCCCGGGCACGCGAACGGCTCAGCGAACTGCCCGCCGGGAGCGCGTACGGGCGGGCGCCGTTGTCCGGAAGGTGCGGGCGAACGTGGGCCAGATAGGCGTCGAGCGCCGCGATCCGCACCGGCAGGAACGGATGCCCGAGGAGGTCGGCGACGCTGGCGCCCACGCAGTCGTCGAGGGCACGTCCGGGCAGCGCCCCGGGCTCGACCGCGCAGGATCCGACCGCCGCGTCGAGCCGCAGGCTGAGCACCTCGTTGCGGTAGCCGCTGCTGCGTCCTTCGTGCCGCACGGCCTGGGAGGTGGTGAACGCGAGCGAGATCCGCTCGCCGGCCGGGTCGGGGCCGTACGCCCCGGCCAGGACCGCGCCGAAGAGCTGGTCGACGCTCCGGACGACGGGCTCGGCATGCAGGCGCTGCTCGCCCACCGGGATCGTTTCAGGTGTGTGCAGGGCCGGAGGGGTCACGCAGACACCACCGGCGAGTGCTCGTAACAGGGACGCAGGCCGGCCAGCAGCCGCTCGGCGGCGGCGCGGGCGCCGCCCCCCTCGGTGTCGGCGGTCATCACGTGGCCGAGGTACTCGTTGTTGCTGGTGGCGCGCCGCACGGTGCGGCCGGGTTCGGCGAGGCTGAGCTCCAGCACCTCGGGCCGGGTTCGAACGGCCTCCGCCCCCTCGATGCCGGCGAGGATGCCGTCGTTGTCGGGCAGCAGGAAGGAGATGGCGGCGCTCGACACGCCGGTGGGTCGCGGCGCGAGGTCGGGCGTGCGTCCCAGGGCCACGTCCACGCAGGCGGCGGCCAGGTCGACGCCGGTCACGTGCCGGACGAGTTCGGTGATGCGGTTGCCGGCCGGGCGGGGGTTGACCTCGACCACCCGGGGCCCGTCGGGCGTCAGTTTGATCTCGGTGTGGCAGACCACCTGGTCCAGGCCCAGCGCCTTGACCGCCCGCAGCGCGGTCTCGGCGGCCTCCGACGCCAGGGCCTCCTCGATGCCGGCCGGGAACATGTGGCCGGTCTCGATGAAGGCGGGCGCACCGCCGATGCTCTTGTCGGTGACCCCCACGACGTGCGTGGCGCCGCCGAAGGAGACGGTCTCGACGCTGACTTCGGGCCCGTGCAGCAGCTCCTCGAGCAGGATGACGGGTGCACGGTCCTGGCCGCGCGCGTTGACCGGGAACTCGGTGAGGGCCCGGCAGGCGAGCTCCAGTTCGCGCTCGTCGCCCACCGCGCGGACCAGCATGCCCGCACACAGGTCCACCGGCTTCACGACGAGCGGGTACCCGATCTCACGAGCGGCGACCGCTGCCTCCGCGGCCCCGGCGCAGAGCGCGAAACGCGGTCCGGGGACGCCGCCTTCGGCGAGCACACGGCGCGTCAGGTCCTTGCGGCACGCCGCCTCGACGGCCTCCGGGGAGGGCCCGGGCAGTCCGAGCCGCCGGGCGGTGTGCGCGACGGCCGGCAGGTAGTAGTCGCACGAGGAGACCACCCCGTCGAAGCCGAGGACGGCGTGCAGGCCTTCGAGCCGGGCCAGGAGTGCGCCCGTGTCGTTGGTGTCCGCCGTGATGACGTTGCGGGCGGTGAGCAGCGGGTGCGGCCCGTCCCCCGCGGGGGACGGGCGCAGGTAGTGGTGCAGGTTGCGGGTGACGAAGGTGAACTCGTGCCCGTCTTCGCGGATGGCCCTGGGCAGCAGCCTGCTCATCGACCCCACCCAGCTTTCGATCACCAGCAGATGTCCCACCGGACTTCCTCCCAGACTGCCGTCGGCTCTGTGCGACGCCGACGTTATAGGAAATCGTTTTCATTTCCAATACGACAGTTTTCCGATAGCCTGCGGCCCCCGGAGCATGAGAGGCGGAGTGCGATGACAGAGCTGACGCGAGGTCAGAGGGTCGGGCCGTACACGGTGCGGCACGCGAGAACCGAGGACCTGCCCGGAGCCCGGCGGGTCATGCTGGACACCTTCTACCGGGAGTTCGGCTACGGGTACGTACCGGACTGGCACCCCGACGTCGTCGACCTCGACGGCACCTACCTGCGGCATCCACGCCACACCCTCGTCGTGGCCGTACACGGCGACGGCGAGGTGGTCGGCACCACCGCACTCAACTCGCGCGGCCCCGCCCACCCGCCACACCCGCGAAGCCTCGTCGAGCGCTACCCCTCGGGACGGACCGCACAGCTCCTGCGCGTGTACGTACGCCCTGACCACCGGCGGTACGGACTGGCCCGCGCCATGGTGCACACCGCCTGCGCGTTCGCCGCGGCCGTACCCGGCTACGAGCGCATCTACCTGCACACCAACGTCGACATCCCCGGCGCGGAACACTTCTGGCGCAGCATGGCCACCGAGGTCTTCGACGCCCGCACCACCGGCGAACACGGCGGATTCGGGACCGTCCACTTCGAGATGCCGCTGCCCGTGACGGGACCGGATTCCGGGCCGGGGACGGGACCTGACCGGGAGCCGGCCGCCGTCACGTGACCCGCCGCCCCTCCGGGGGCGCTTCCTTGGACCAAAGCGTCAACCTGACGCCCGGTGAACAGCGCCAGGGTCTCGCGCAGGACCCCGGGCGAGACCTCGTCCCGCCCTCCTCGACGGCCCCGCTGAAGGCCGCGGGCCTCGGTCAGGTAGAGCGGGACGGGCTCGGTGACCGCCACAGGGGTACCGGAGTGGCGAGCCTCGATGCGGTCCGTCCGCACCTCGAGCCCCGCCAGCTCGTCCTTGAAGACCTGCGCGTTCTTCCGGAAGGCGTCGGCGTCGGCCGGTGAGACCTTGCCGAGGGCCCGGGCGATCCGGTCGGCGGCGTCCGGGCGATGCGCTCGGACTCCGTCAGCGGCCGGCGTACGGCAGCAGGGCCATCTCGCGCGCGTTCTTGATGGCGGTGGCGAGGGCCCGCTGCTGCTGGGCCGTCACCCGGGTGACGCGTCGGCTGCGGATCTTTCCGCGGTCGGAGATGAACTTCCGCAGCAGGTCGGTGTCCTTGTAGTCGATGTAGGTGATCCTGGCCGCGTCGAGCGGGTTGGGCCGGGACTTCACGGGCTTGCCGGGGTGCGGGCGTCGGGCCATGGGTGGCTTCTCCTTGCAGGAACGATTCGGTTACGGCCTCGCCGGGCCGTGGTCAGGTGGCTTGCGGGTGTCAGGCGGCGTCGAGGAGGGAGTCGAACGCGGCGGGCAGGTGCTTCCAGGCTTCGCGTCCCGACCCGTACTCCGCGTCCGTCAGCAGGCAGGAGTCGAGGAGTCGTTCCAGCCCGTCCCGGTCCAGGCCGGGCGAGGTGAAGACGAGGTGCTGGCAGCAGTCGCCGTGGTCCGGATGCCAGTCGAGTGCGGCTGCCGCCTGCCGCATGGGCGGGACCATGTCCCAGGCCGCGTCGGGCAGTGACGCCAGCCACGGCCCGGCGCTCTCCACGCACAGCGCCCCGCCGGCCGCGTCCCAGGCGAGCAGCGTGTCGGGGCGGTCGGCGAGCCAGAACCGGCCGCGGCTGCGGGCGGCGGCGCAGCACAGGTCCTCGAGTGCCTGGTAGAGGCGTTCGGGGTGGAAGGGCCGTCGGCGGCGCCAGACGAAGGTGGTGACGCCCGCTTCGTCGGCTTCCTGGGGCAGCAGCGCGCACGCGGGGTGCTGGGCGGCCGCGGCGGCCTCGACGTCGAAGCCGGCGAACGCGGCCCGCGCGAGGTCGACGGATTCAGCCGGCACCCGGCGCGCGGTGGGGTGCAGCTGCGCGAGCAGCGCGTGGTCCTCGTCGTCGGCCTCCTCGCTGTCGACGACGGCGAGGACGGGCGCGTACTCCAGCTGTCGGGCCCAGGTGTCACCGACGGTCCGCTGGTCGGTGGGGGCCGCCGCAAGCCCCGCCTCGGCGAGGTCGTCGCCGTTGGCGAGGTAGGGCAGGACGAGTGCCGGGTCCACGGCGGTGATCACGCCCGTCACGACCAGACGGTCTCCGCCGTGCCCGGCGATGACTTCCGCCATGGCCTTGGGTTCGACCGAGTCCCACAGCTCGACCACGGCGAGACGGGTCAGACCGCTGTCCGCCATGCGCTCCAGTTCGGGAACCAGGTCCTCGCGCAGCGCGCAGCACGCGCAGTCGTTGACCAGGGGTGTCTCACCGCGGGAGACGGTGCCGCCGGCGTCGCGGATCAGGCGGAGCACCGTGCCGTCGGATGCCGCCGCCAGGTCGTGGTGCAGCGCCACGCTGCCCGGAACGGTCCGGAGGAGCCGCTCGACGACCTTCTTGCGCGCATCGGCGTGGAGACCGGCGACGATCACGACGGGGAGCTGGTGACCGTGATACATCAGCGGGCTCCGTAGCGGCGCTCGAACCGTTCGACGCGGCCGGCGGTGTCGAGAACGCGAGCGGTGCCCGTGTAGAAGGGGTGGCTCGCGGAGGAGATCTCCACGTCCACGACCGGGTAGGTGTTGCCGTCCTCCCAGTCGACGGTCTTGTCGCTGGTCATGGTGGAGCGGGTGAGGAACGCGGTGCCGGAGGCGGAGTCGCGGAAGACGACGGGCCCGTAGGCGGGGTGGATTCCGGGCTTCATGGCAGGGGGCCTTTCGATGGGGCGGGGCGGGGTGTGCGGGGGATCAGCGCTCTTCGCGGAAGTCGACGTGCCGGCGTACGACGGGGTCGTACTTGCGCAGCATCAGCCGGTCGGGGTCGTTGCGCCGGTTCTTGCGGGTGACATAGGTGAACCCGGTGCCCGCCGTGGAGCGGAGCTTGATGACCGGGCGGATCTCGTTGCGTGCCATGGGGCTAGTATATGACACTGGTTTTCATTACCAATACGCATCTGAGCGAGAAAGGCGGCAGCACGCATGTCAGCCCACTGCCAACTGACCGGCGCCGAGCCGGGCTTCGGCAACACCATCTCCCACTCGCACCGGCGCACCTCGCGCCGCTTCGACCCGAACATCCAGCGCAAGCGCTACTGGCTGGCGAGCGAGGGGCGCCACGTCCGCCTGACACTCAGCGCCAAGGCGATCAAGACGGTGGACGCGATCGGCATCGAGGCCGCCGTGACCCGGATCCGCGCACGGGGAGGGAAGGTCTGATGGCGAAGAAGAGCAAGATCGCGCAGAACGAGAAGCGCAAGGAGGTCGTCGCGCGGTACGCCGCCCGGCGGGCCGAACTCAAGGAGGTCATCCGGCGCCCGTCCGCCACCGCGGCCGAACGGGAGTCCGCCCTCGCGGAGCTGCGCCGGCAACCGCGCGACGCCAGCGCCACCCGAGTGCGCAACCGCGACAGCGTGGACGGCCGCCCGCGCGGCCACCTGCGCAAGTTCGGGCTCTCGCGAGTGCGAGCCCGGCAGCAGGCGCATGCGGGCTTCCTGCCAGGAGTGACGAAGTCGTCCTGGTAGGCGACACCCGGCCCCCGCGCCGACCCGCCCGATCGGACACATCCGCACACTGACCCGCAAGCAATCATTCCAGACCGAGGAGTCCCACATGGCCGTCCCCAAGCGGAAGATGTCCCGCAGCAACACCCGCCACCGCCGCGCCCAGTGGAAGGCGACCACACCCCAGCTCGTGCCGATCACCGTCGACGGCTCCGTCCACCAGGTCCCCCAGCGCCTCGTGAAGGCGTACGAGCGCGGCCTCATCCGCCCCGAAGGCTGATCGCGTGACCTCGTACGACCGCCTGCCGGTGACGGTTCTGTCCGGCTTCCTCGGCGCGGGAAAGACCACTCTGCTCAACCATGTCCTGAGCAACCGCGAAGGCGACCTCGCCCGCCTCGACACCGTGGTCACCGTCGTCGACGCCTCGAACTTCCTGCGGGAACTCGCCGACGGAGACGAACTCGTGGCGCGCGGCCTCGACCAGTACGAGGACGACGAGCGGACCGTCAGCGATCTCCTCATGGACCAGGTCGAGTTCGCGGACGTCATCGTCCTCAACAAGCTCGACCTGATCGGGCCGGGCGACGCCGCGCGACTGCGCGCCACCCTCGCCCGGCTCAATCCCGAGGCCCGGATCGTGCCCGCCGTACGCGGCCACGTCGCGCTCGAACAGCTCCTGGGTATGGGACTGTTCGACGTGGAGCGGGCCCAGCAGGCCCCGGGATGGGTCAAGGAGCTCAACGGCGACCACGTCGCGGAGACCGAGGAGTACGGCATCTCCTCACTGGTGTTCCGCGCTGGCGCGGTGGCCCGGTTCGAACCCTCGGGGGCCCGCGGGCCGGACACCGCCCAGGGCCAGGAACTGGTCTTCATCGGCACCGGACTCCGCGCCGAGGCGCTCCGGGCGGCGCTCGAAGCCTGCCTGCTCAGCCCGGGCGAACCAGTCCCGGCCGAGGACGAGTTCCCGGAGTGGGAGACGTACGGCATCGACGACGCCTGCGAGCACGAGCCCGCCGCCGCACCCGTGACGGCGGCGGCCTGAGACTCCGGGCCGGGCGGTGGTCGCAGCCACGGCACCGCCCGGCCCGGCACGGTGACGCGGGTCCGGCTCCGCTCCGGAGCCGGACCCGCGTCACGTCGTCAGCGCTGCAGTGTCAGCAGACCCGGCCGGTAGGGCAGGAGGCCGTAGTCGACGCCGTCGGAGCTGGGGCTGCGTCCCTGGTAGAGCAACTGCAGGTTGCAGGGATCGACGGTCATGGTCTGATCGGCGGTGGTGCGGATCAGTTCACCATGGCTGATGTCGTTGGTCCACGTGGCACCGCTGTTGGCCTTGCCGGCGAAGGGGTTGCTCTCGGTGGCGGCCTGCGGGGTCCACGAGCCGTTCAGGCTGGAGGCCGTGAACGAGCGGAAGTAGCGCTGCTCATTCGCACCCCGAGCCTCAACGATCATGAGGTACTGGTTCTGGCCCTGGACCTTGTAGACCTGCGGCGCCTCGAACAGGTTCTTCACCGTGTCGCTCATGACCGTCGTGTACGACGAGCCGAAGCTGCCCGGGAAGTTCCCGATCGGCATGCTCGCCCGGTAGATCTTGCCGTTGTCACCGGCGAAGAACAGGTACATGTTCTGGTCGTCACCGATGATCGTCTGGTCGATGGGTGCGGCTCCGGCGCCGATGCTTCCGGAGAAGAGCTCCTGCGGTGATGACCAGCCGTTCGGGTTGGTGGGGTCGTTCGACGTCCGGTAGGAGAACGCGGTCGCACCCCATTGGTAGGTGAGCACCCAGATGTTCTTCGGCGCGAAGTAGAACAGCGTCGGCGCGACGGTGCCGGTCGACATCGTGTTCTGGCCGGCCGATCCCATCTCCGACCAGTTGGAGAACAGGCCGAAGTTCATCGAGCCCCAGCTGTTCCCCGTGTCGTGCGTCGTGGCGTAGACGAGTTGCTTGCCGTTGTAGGGGGCGACGGTGAAGTCCTTGAGCGAGACCCACCCCGACTTGGGCTGCGCCAGCGCGCCCGTCGATGCCCAGCGGTAGGTCGACGGAAGACTGCACGGGCCGGGGGTGCCGCCGCCGACCGGGACGAGCTGCCACTGCTGGTTGGTGCCGCCCCAGTCGTCGTACTGGACGATGTTCGCGTTGTCGGCGGTGGAGCCGCCTTGTACCTCGAGGGCCTTGTTGCTGTGGCGCGCGATGAGCCTCACGTACCCGTCCGAGCTGTCGGCCAGCCGCCACTGCTGGTTGGTGCCGTTCAGGTCGGTCCACTGGACGATCGCGGCGCCGTTCGCGGTGGAGCGGTTCTGGACGTCCAGCACCTTGCCGGAGTGGCGGGACTTGATGCGGTAATAGCCGCCGCCGGAGTCGACGAACTGCCACAGCTGCTGGTTCTGGTCGTTCCTGGTCCACTGGGTGATGCGCGCGCCGTCGCTGGTCGCCAGGTTGTAGACGTCAAGGGCCTTGCCGCTGTTGCGGTTGACCAGCGCATACGAGGCATTGGGGTCGACGGTCGCCGCGGCGGCGGGCGGGGCACTGAGGAGAGTGGCCCCGAGCAGCAAGGACGACAGGACCGCGAGTACGAGACTCAGGATCAGGGGTGGATGGCGAAACCGCATCAGAAGAGCTCCTTTGGGAGGTGGGTCGGCCCCGACGCACCGCGGAGGGGCCGCGTCGGGAAGTCAGGTACGGAATAGGTGTCGAGCCGGCCGCACATGCCGAAGCACTGGTGCTCCGGGCGCTCCAGCCGTGACACTGCGCCGTGGTCGAGGTGGGAGAGGTCTCCGGCCTTCAGCCGTTCCAGCTGACGGCCGGTCGTGAGGGCTGCGGCCAGGGCGCCGTCACGCCAGCGGATCCGCCAGGCGTCCAGGAGTTCGCTCTTCAGGCGGTGGGCCGCGATGTGGAACTCCTGCAGCCCGCCTTCGCGCAAGGCCAGGAAACCCTCGAGTGCCAGGTCGCGGCGGCGGCGCGCTGCCGCGGAACGGTCGCCGCTCAGGCCGGCCGCCCGGCGGTAGGCGTGGGGATCGGCCAGCACAGGGGCGGGGAAGGTGAAGACGGCGTCGCCCGCCTCGGGGAGTCCGCTGTTCTGCATGAGCACCACGAGGCGCAGGCCGCCGTCGTTGACGAGGCGGTGGATCGTGCCGGGGGTGAACCAGACGACGTCGCCGGGGAGCAGCGGGGTGTCGGTGAAGGCGGAGGTGGTGAGGGTCTGGACGCTGCCCGCGCCGGCGATGACGACGTAGGCCTCGGAGCAGACGAGGTGCATGTGGGGCGTGCCGCCGCACAGCCCGTCGGCGGCCTCCCAGTCGTAGACGGTCAGCCCGGAGATCCCCACGCCGCCGGGGAACGGGGTCACCACGGGTGTTCCGCCATGTGGCGGGACAGGCGCCCGGGGGTCCATGCGCCGTCGGCCACGACGATCCGGTAGCGGCGCGACAGGGTGTCGCCCGGCGCCAGGGGCAGTTCCTTGTCGAACGCCAGGGACGGGTTGACGGCGGGGATGGGCTCGCTGCGGACGAACCAGTGGCAGGGGGCGTCGGGATCGTCCAGGAACAGGAGCGTGGAGGAGCGGTCGACCTCGTCGTGGGTGCCGATGAAGGCCAGCCAGTCGCCCTGCTCGCCCATCGCGGGGCCGATCACTTCGCCGCCGGCGAACTCGCGCGGGCCGCGCCAGAACAGGCCGGAGTATCCGGCGAGCTCTCTGCCCTGCGTGCCGGGGCTGCCGAACACCAGACCGCTGTCGCGGACGTTGGTCAGCGCGGTGGTGACGTCCAGGGTCCAGAAGTCGGCCCCCACGTCGTGTGCGGTGAGCGTGCGGCGCTCGTCGATCACGCGCTCCCCCGCCATCGTGATCCAGGCCAGGGCTTCGGTGATCACGGCGCGGCCGTGGCCCGTTTCGGCGGACACGGCGAGGCTGTGCATCGTGCCGAGGTTCGGCAGGTCCACGTAGCCCTGGCCGCGCAGGTAGGTGCCGCCGCCCCAGAAGTTCTGCCCCGACACCCACGACGCCGTGATCTGGATGCCCTTGTGCCAGCGGTGGTCGTGCGGCCGGTACCCGGTGACCACGTCGCCGGCGAGCGTGCGTACCGGATGCAGGTAGGGCTTCGGCGCCTCGAAGGGGTCCATGACCGACCGGTGCACGTACCGGAAGAGGTCGACGTCGCGAGCCCGGACGGTCAGCGAGTCCTCGTTCTGGAGGAGTTCGAACGTCACCGGAACACCCCCGGGCGCCCTCCGCTGAGCGAGCCGTAGAACGGGTCGGCCGCGTCGATCTCACCGCGCCGGACCGGCAGGCCGGTGAGCGCGGCCTTGTACAGGGCGGTGACCAGTTCCATGGTGGGCCTGCCGAGATCGGGCCGGATCCCCGCCTCGTAGTCGTCCAGGAAGGCCGCGAGCTGGGCGGTGTGCGAGCTGGGCACGTCGTCCGGCGGCTCCCACTTCACGCCCGGCGACCTCGTGGTGAAGGTCCAGTCCGCGTTGGAGTAGCCGTACAGGTGCCGCAGCTCGACCGTGGCGTCGGTGAGATCGAAGCGCAGGTAGCTCTCCTCGCGGGGGGAGAGGACGCTGTTGACGACCGTCGCGATGGCTCCGTCGTCGAACCGGACCAGGGCCGCGGACACGTCCTCGGTCTGGACTTCGCGCGCGAGGCGGCCGGCCATCGCGCGTACCTCGGTCCATTCGCCGAGCACCGCGAGCATCAGGTCCATCTGGTGGATGCCGTGGCCCAGGGTCGGGCCGCCGCCCTCGCTCTCCCAGGTGCCGCGCCAGGGGACCTCGTAGTAGGCGTCGTCGCGGTACCACGCGGTGACGCACTGCGCGACGAGCGGACGGCCCAGGGTGCCGGCCGTGATCCGGTCGCGCAGGTACCGGGCCCCCGAGCCGTACCTGTGCTGGAACACCGCGCCCGCGAAGGCGGGCCCTTCGGCGCGGCGGATCCGGTCGAGCTCGGCCAGCGACCGGGCCACCGGCTTCTCGCACCACACCCACGCCTGCGCCTCCAGGCAGGCCACGGCCTGTTCGGCGTGCAGGAAGGGAGGCGTGCACAGGTGCACGAGGTCAGGGCTCTGCTCCCCCAGCATCGTGTGCAGGTCGGTGTAGACCGCGGGGACGCCGTGTTCGGCCGCGAACGCCTCGGCGCGCGCGGCGTCCACGTCGACGGCTGCCACGATCCGGACCCGGTGCGCCTGCGCGCGGAGGGCCGGAACGTGGCAGATGCCCGCGATCCCGCCCGTTCCGACGATCGCCGTCCTGATCATCCGCCCAGCACCTCCTTGATCGAGTGGTAGGCGGGCTTGGGCAGCAGGTTCTCGTCGTAGGGCAGCGCCGCGCCCTCGCCGGGGAAGACGGAGGGGATCCACGAGTACTTGTCCATGTAGTCCCAGATGGTGACTCCGACGCACTTCTTGACCGCCAGGCAGGCCTTGACGTAGTCGGCGTACCAGGTGGCCTGGGTGGCGAGCTTTTCCGGGGTCGCGGGGAGGGCCATCCGGATGTCGAGCTCGGTGACCGCGACGTCGACCCCGAGGTCGGCGAAGCGCTGCATGTTCTGCCGGACGTCGCCTGGGAAGCCGTACTGGAGCGCCAGGTGGCCCTGGATGCCGAAGCCGTCCACCGGGACGCCGTCGGCCTTCAGCTGCTTGATCAGGGTGTGGTAGGCGTCGCTCTTAGGGCCCATGCCGTCGACGTTGTAGTCGTTGAGGTACAGCTTGGCGTGCCGGTCGGCCTCGTGGGCCCAGCGCAGGGCGTCGGCGATGTAGCCGGGGCCGAGCGTCTTGTAGAAGAGCGATTCGCGGTAGGTGCCGTCCTCGTTGAAGGCCTCGTTGACGACGTCCCAGTGGATCACCTGGCCCTTGAAGTGCCGGACCTCCGTCTGGATGTGGTTCTTGAGGACGGCGCGCAGCTCGTCGGCGCTCCAGGTGCGCTCGGTGAGCCATGCGGGGAGCTGGTTGTGCCAGATGAGGGTGTGGCCGCGGACCTTCTGGTGGTGGGCCTTGGCGAACGCGACGACCTTGTCGGCGTCGGTGAAGTCGAAGACGCCGCGCTCGGGCTCGGTGGCGTACCACTTCATGGCGTTACCGGGGGTGGTCTGGCCGAATTCGCTGCCGAGGAGCTTCAGGTAGGCGGCGTCGGTGAACTCGGGGTTGTCGGTGGCGGAGCCGAAGTACTTGTGGTGCTTCGCGGCCAGTTCGCCGAGCGTCCTGGGACGGGGCTCGGCGGCTGCGGGCGCTGCGGCGAGGCCGGCCGAGAGGCAGACGGCGGCGGACAGGGCGGTGAGGATCCGGGACACGGGAAGGGACATGACGGGTTGCTCCTCGGGGTGCGGGCGGATCAGTCGAGGACGATCGTGGTCAGCGCGCGCGGGGCGAGCGTCGCCGTGAGGGTCGTGCCGTGCGTGGAGACGATGTCGGCCGGGGTGATCGAGCGGGTACCGTCGGTGACGTAGCCGTCGGGGTGCCGGTCGTGCCCGCCGCGAAGGGAGAACTCGGCGGAGCTTTCGGTGGTCGCGGTGTTGAGGACTTCGATCACGCGGCTGCCGTCGGAGTTGCGGAAGGCCGTGATCCGCAGTGCCGGGTCGGCGTTCGTGACCGGCACGCGGACGGCGCCGGGGCGGATGAACCGGCTGAAGGCGGCCAGCGCCCAGTACCGCTTGGACACCCGGTAGTCGTCGCCGGGGTTGGCGAGCTGGATGAGCCCGCGGGTCGCTCCGAGGGACGCGCCGGTCCAGTAGACGTAGGCACTGGCGTTGCCGACGGTCAGGGTGTTCTGGATGTCGGCGGCGACGGCGAGACCGTCGTAGCCGCTGCCGTCGTCCCAGTTCTCGTTCCAGGTGGCGCCGTCCGGAGACCATTCCGACATCCACACCCGCTTGTCGGTCGGCTGCGGGACCGCGGTCGGACCGCTGTAGCGGTGGCCGGTGACGGTCCGCACGGAAGCGTCGGCGGCGGGGTCCGCCTCGATGGCCTCGGTGTACGCGACCTGCCGGTCCCAGCCCGCGGCGTCGCAGCAGACAAGCCCGGCCTTCAGTCCAGATGCGCGGACGGCCGGCCCGAGCACCTTGAGGAAGTCGACGGCCTGCTGCGGGGTGAACCGCATCGAGGCGTAGGTCGCCGTCCAGTCGGGTTCGTTGGTGAATCCCAGGTCGGTGATCCCGATGCCTTCCTGACGGTAGAACTTCGCGTACTGCACGAGGTAGTCCGCGTAGGCCTGACGCCATTCGGGCCGCAGCTCGCCGCCGTTGTTCTCGCTCCCGTTGGTCTTCATGAAGGCCGGGGCGCTCCAGGCGTCGGCGTAGAACCGTTTGACGCCGTAGGCCTTGGCCTCCTTGGCGAGCCAGACCTGGCCGCCGTCCCAGCCGTCCCAGACGTACTTCGGTGGGGCGTCCGGCCCGCCGGGATCGGCCGGCAGGATCGTCGGCATGTGGTCGTAGACCCTGTCGGTCGACGACCCGATGCCCAGGCGCAGGATCGAGAGGCCCGCGCCCTTGTCCTCGCTGAGCAGCAGGTCGAGCACCTCGCGCTGCTTGGCCGGGCTGAGGCCGCGCGCGCCGTGCAGCAGGTCGGCCCGCTGGAAGGCCATCGAGAAGCCGAATCCGTCGATGGGCTGGAGCGCCGTGCGGAAGTCGATGCCGTTGCGCGCGGGGGCTGGGGCGGGGGCGGGCGCGGCCACGGCCTGCGATGTTAGCGCTAACAAAAATGGGACTGCCACTGCGATCAGACGTTTCACCATGTCTCCTCGGGGGTGGAGGTCGGGCGGGACGGGTCAGCCCTTGGTGGCGCCCGCCGTGAGGCCGCCGATCAACTGCCGCTCGGCGACGGCGTAGAACGCGAGGGCGGGGACCATGGCGAGCACGATGTAGGCGAGGACGAGCGCGTAGTCGGTCGAGTACTGGCCCTGGAACTGCTGGACTCCGACCGGGATGGTCTGCCATTTCGGGTCGTTGAACACCAGCAGCGGCAGGAAGAAGTTGTTCCAGCTCGCGACGATCGCCAGCACCGACACGGTGCCGAGCGCCGGACGCGCCATCGGCAGCAGGATCTTCCAGAAGAAGCGGAACTTGCCGCAGCCGTCCATGATGGCCGCCTCCTCGACCTCCGCCGGGATGGTCCGGAAGAAGCCGCGCAGGATGATGATCGTCATGGGGAGCCCGAAGGCCGCCTGCGGGAGGATCACTCCGAGCGGGTTGTCGAGCAGGTCGAAGTTGCGCAGCAGCAGGAACAGCGGCAGGACGGCCACGGCGAACGGGAACATGAGCCCGATCGTGAACAGCGTGTAGAACAGCTCCCTGCCCCGGAAGGCGTAGCGGGCCAGCACGAACGCCGCCATCGCGGAGGCCGCCACCGTGCAGCACGTCGTGCCGATCGCGATGCCCGCACTGTTGGCGATCTGCCGCCAGAACATTCCGTCGCCGAGGATGCCGGTGTAGTTGCCGGCCTTCCAGTGTCCGGGCAGCCCGAACGGGTTGGTCGTCAGTTCGCCGGTGCTCTTGAACCCGGAGATCACCGCGTAGACCAGCGGCACGACGACGAACGCGCCGATCAGCCAGACCACGGCGTGCAGCGACAGGCCTCGTGCCGTCCTGCGTGCGTTCATCGGCCACCTCCCGGGGTGACGGCCCCGCTCAGGTCACGGCGGAGCACGTAGCGCTGGTAGAAGAGGGAGAAGACCAGGCTGATCATGAACAGCACCACGCTGATCGCACTGGCATAGCCGACCTGGTAGCGCTTGAACCCGAACTGGAACATCGAGATCGCCATGGTCTCGGAGGAGTGGTTGGGCCCGCCCGCCGTCATGACCCACACCAGGTCGAAGAGTTGGATGGCCCCGATGATCGAAAGGAAGGCGCTGATCCGGATCGTCGGGCCGAGCAGCGGCAGCGTCACGTGCCGGAAGCGCTGCCATGCGCCCGCGCCGTCGATGGAGGCGGCCTCCAGGATCTCGTTCGGGATGCTCTGCAGTCCGGCGAGGAAGAGCATCATGTGGAAGCCGAAGTACTTCCAGGTCATGACCACGAACAGGGTCGGCATGACCGTCGAGGGATCGGCGAGCCACTTCCCCTGCAGCCCCTCCAGGCCGAGGGCGCCGGCGAGGTGGTCGGCCATTCCGGCACCGGGAAGGAAGATCATCGTGAAGAGGACCGCCGTGACCACCTCGGACAGGACGTACGGCGCGAAGAACAGCATCCGGTAGACGGCCCGGCCGCGCAGCCGCTGGTTGAGCAGGACCGCGGTGAACAGCGCGAACGGCAACTGCACCGTGATCGACAGGGCGATGAGGTACAGCCCGCGCCTCAGATCGCCGAGGAAGACCTGATCGCGCAAGAGCGTGGCGTAGTTCTCGAAGCCGATGAAGTCGTCCAGGGGGCCGACCCCGCCCCACTTGAAGAAGCCGGTGTAGACGGCGACGACGATCGGGGCGAGGACGAAGACGAGGAAGAGGACCAGAGCCGGGACGAGGAACCAGGCGACCGACGCCCAGCTTCTCCACCCGCGCAGGAGCGACCGTGCCGGGGCGGGCGGGCGCGCCGGCACGGCGCCCTTCGTCCGCTCCTCGGTCAGGGTGGACACGGAGCTAGGCACCCTTCGCAGCCTCGGTGATCGACTTGGTGACCTGCTCGGGCGTCTTCTTGCCCGCGATGAGGTCGGCGACGCTGTCGTTGACCTCCTGGCCCACCGCGGGCGGGTAGGCCTGGTCGAGGAAGAGCTGGAAGCCCGTCGCCTTGACCAGGCTGTCGGCCACCACCTTTCTGTTGGGCTCGGTGAGCTGGCTCTCCGCGCCCTTGACCACCGGCAGGTAGCCGTTGGAGGCCAGCAGCTTGGACTCGTTCTCCAGCACGAAGAACTTCAGGAAGTCCAGTGCCTCCTTCGGGGCGCCCTTGCGCAGCGCGAAGCCGCTGCCACCGCCGAACACCTCGGTGGCCCGGCCGACGCCGCCGTCGACCGTCGGGAAGGGGAAGAAGCCCAGGTCCGCTCCGAGGTCCGCGCCCGCGTCCTTCTGCACCGACGGTGCCCACTGCCCCATCAGCTCCATGGCGGCCTTGCCGTTGCCCATGGTCGCGGCCTGGCCGCCGGGGGTGGAGTACCCGGCGCCGAGGAAGCCCGTCTGGAACGGCTGGAGGTCGACCAGTTCCTTGAGGTGGGCGCCCGCCTGGACGAAGCCGGCGCCGGTGAAGTCCTTGGTGGTCGCGGCCTGCTGCAGCGCGGGGAGGCCCGCGACGCGCATCGCGAGGTAGGCCCAGTAGTAGTGGCCCGGCCATTTCTCCTTGCCCGCGAGGGCGATCGGAGTGACGCCCGCCGCCTTGAGCTTCTTGACGTCTTCGAGGAACTCGGCCCAGGTGGCCGGCGGAGCGGTGATCCCGGCCTGGGCGAAGAGCTTCTTGTTGTACCAGAAGCCGACCATGCCGACGTCGTAGGGCACCGCGTAGGTCCGGCCCTCGAACTGATAGGCCTGCAGCGAGACCGGGGTGAGCTCGGACGACCAGCCGAACGCCTCGGTGAGGTCCTCGACCAGCCCCGCGTCGACCTGCTGCCGCAGAACGCCGCCGCCCCAGGTCTGGAAGACATCGGGGAGCTTGCCCGATGAAGTGTTGGCCGTCAGCTTGGACTTGAACGCCTCGTTCTCCAACGAGGTCGTGTTGATCGTGATGTTCGGGTGAGCGGTCGTGAACGCCGAGGAGATCTGCGGGAACAGGGACTTGCCCGGTTCCGTCGTGGCGATGTTCCACCACGCGAAGGCCACCTTGCCGTCTGCCGCCGACCCCGAGCCGGAGCCCCCGCCGCCGCAGGCCGCGGTGAGCGAGACGGACAGAGCGGTCAGGCCCGAGAGCGCGAGGAAGCTTCGCCGACTCGGGGGTGTGCTGGCCATGGGACCTCCGGGGTGGGGAATGCCGGTTCGGTTCGAAAATGTTTCGTAACATTCTCGAATTGGTGCTGCCACAAACTAGGAACGTGAAGCCCCCCGGTCAAGGCTTCTCACCGAATTTGCCGTCTGCAGTAGCCCTCTTGTGGGTTGACAACCAGGTCACGACGACCGGAAACTCTTCGAAAGTTTGCGATACCTGTCGCCAACCCAAGGCGTCCGCGCGGAGGAGAGAATTGAGCGAGCAGCGCCCGACCCTGGCCGTCATCGCCGCTGAGGCGGGGGTCTCCCAGGCCACCGTGTCCAAGGTGGTCAACGGCCGCTCCGACGTCGCACCCGCGACACGCGAACGGATCGAGAGCCTGCTGCGCTCCCACAACTACCTCCACCCCGGCGCGCAGGCCAGGGCCCGCAGGTCCGGCCTGGTCGACCTGATCATCGGCGGTCTGGACAGCGCGTGGGCAGTGGAGATACTGCGCGGCGTCGAAGCCGAGTGCGCCCAGCGGAGCGTCGGCACCGTCGTATCGCTCGTCCCGCCGGGCGAGGCCACGCCTTCGAGCTGGGCCGCACTGCCGGTCCTGCACCACAGCGACGGCGTCATCCTCGTCACCGCCTCGGTCACCCAGGCCCAGCGCGCCCAGGTCGAACAGGCCGGGGTGGCGCTCGTGGTCATCGACCCGATCGACCTGCCGGGCAACGGTGTGCCGAGCATCGGCGCGACCAACTGGGCGGGCGGCCTCGCCGCCACGGAACACCTGCTGGAGCTGGGGCACCGCCGGATCGCCGCGATCGGCGGGCGCAAGGAGATGCTCTGCAGCCAGGCCCGCATCGACGGGTACCGCGCCGCGCTGGAGCGGGCCGGGATCGAGGTCGACCGCGACCTGATCCGGTTCGGTGACTTCCAGCACGAGGGCGGGTTCCAGCGCGCCCGGGAACTGCTCGCCCTCCCCGAGCCGCCGACCGCCGTCTTCGCCGGCAGCGACCAGCAGGCGATGGGCGTCTACGAAGCCGCCCGGCAGGCCGGGCTGAGCGTCCCGCAGGACCTCAGCGTGGTCGGCTTCGACGACCTGCCGATGTGCGAATGGCTGTCCCCGCCGCTGACGACGGTGCGTCAGCCGCTGGAGGAGATGGGCCGGCTCGCCGCCCGCACACTCTTCCAGCTCCTGGACGGCCAGCCCCTGGTCAGCCCCCGGATGGAGCTCTCGACCGAGCTCAAGGTCCGGCTCTCCACCGCCCCGCCCCGCTCCTAGGAGAACTCCTTGACCGAGCCCTGGCGTGACCCCCTCATGCCCGTGTCCCTACGAGTCGCCGATCTGCTGAAACGGATGACGCTGGAGGAGAAGGCGGGTCAGCTCGCCGGCTTCTGGGCGCTTCCCTCGGATCCGGGCGCACCCGTCGCGCCGATGGAGGACGAATCCGGCGAGTCCGCGCCCGGCCTCGACGACATCGTCGCCCACGGCCTCGGCCAGCTCACCCGGGTGTACGGAACCGCGCCGATCACCGCGGAAGCCGGGATGGAGCGGCTCGCCTCGCTCCAGCGGCAGGTGACCGGAGCCGGCCGGTTCGGGATACCGGCGGTCGCCCACGAGGAGTGCCTCACCGGGTTCATGACGTTCGGAGCGACGGTCTTCCCCGGGCCACTGGCCTGGGGCGCCTCCTTCGATCCCGGACTCGTGCGCCGGATGGCCGCCGCCATCGGTGCGGGGATGCGGCGGGTCGGCGTACACCAGGGGCTGGCTCCGGTGCTCGACGTGGTCCGCGACTACCGGTGGGGCAGGACCGAGGAGTGCATCGGCGAGGACCCCTATCTCGTCGGAGCGATCGGCACCGCCTATGTGCAGGGCTTGGAGGGCGCCGGGATCGTGGCGACGCTCAAGCACTTCGCCGGGTACTCGGCCTCGCGCGGCGGCCGGAACATGGCCCCCGTCGCCTCGGGACCGCGCGAGTTCGCCGACGTACTGGTGGAGCCCTTCGTACGGGCGCTGCGCGAGGGGGGCGCCCGGTCGGTGATGAACAGCTACACCGACGTGGACGGCGTTCCGGTGGCCGCCGACGCACGGCTGCTGACCGAACTGCTCAGGGACGAGCTGGGGTTCAGCGGCGTGGTCGTCGCCGACTACTACGCCGTCTCCTTCCTGGAGACCCGGCACGGTGTCACCGGATCGCGGGGCGCGGCCGGCGCGCTGGCGCTGACCGCCGGAATCGACGTCGAGCTGCCCACGGCCCGGTGCTACGGCGAGCCGCTGACCGAGCTCGTGCGGGCGGGAAGCGTGCCCGAGGAGCTCATCGACCGGGCCGCGGAACGGGTCCTGCTCCAGAAGGCCGAGCTCGGCCTGCTCGACCCCGACTGGGAACCCGTCAAGCCGGAGCCGGTCGACCTCGACCCGCCGGAGAACCGGGCACTGGCCAGGCTCCTGGCCGAACGGTCCACCGTGCTGCTCGCCAACGACGGCATCCTGCCGCTGCGGCCGTGCCGGGTCGCGATCAGCGGACCGTACGCCGACGACCCCCAGTCCTTCCTCGGCTGCTACTCCTTCCCCAACCACGTCGCGCTGCCCGGGGACCTCGGGCTGGAGATCCCGACGCTCGGCGAGGCGCTCACCGCCGCCGGGTTCACGGTCACCGCGGAGGATCCGGACGTGAACCTGCTCGTGCTCGGGGACCGGGCCGGCATGTTCGGCCTGGGCACCTCCGGAGAGGGCTGCGACGCCGAGACCCTCGACCTGCCCGGCGGCCAGGCCGCACTGGCCTCCGCCGTTCTGGACTCGGAGGTGCCGACCGTCCTGGTCCTCGTCTCCGGACGGCCCTACGCGCTCGGCACGCTGGCGGAGCGCGCATCGGCCGTGGTGCAGGCCTTCTTCCCCGGCGAGGAGGGCGGGACGGCGCTGGCCCGGATCATCAGCGGTGCCGCGGAACCGTCCGGGCGGCTGCCCGTCTCCATCCCCCGCCAGGTCGGCGGCCAGCCCGGCACCTATCTGCACGCCAGGCTCGGCGGGCACACCGACTGGAGCTCGGTGGACCCGACCCCGCTGTTCCCGTTCGGCCACGGCCTGAGCTGGACCAGCTTCACCTGCTCGGAGCTCTCGGTGGATCCCGTCGCCGCGACGGACGGGGCCGCCGCCGTGTCGGTCACCGTGCGCAACGTCGGTGAGGTGGCCGGGACCGAGGTGGTCCAGCTGTACCTCTCCGACCCCGTGGCGTCCGTCGTCCGGCCGCAGCGGTGGCTCGCCGGATTCGCCAGGGTCGAGCTCCGGCCGGGCGCGGCCGCCCGGGTCACCTTCTCGGTCCATGCCGACCGGACCTCCTTCACCGGGCTCGACCTGCGCAGAAGAGTGGAGCCCGGGGAGATCGGCGTGGCCGTCGGACGGTCCAGCGGCGATCTTCCGCTCCAGGGCTCCTTCACTCTGGAGGGCCCCGTACGCCACCCCGCGGCCGACCGGGTGCTGTCCGTGCCGGTCGAGATCGCCCCGGTTCCATGACCGGTTACCACGGTGATCCCGTGCTGCCCGGGTTCCGGCCCGACCCGTCCGTCTGCCGGGTGGGAGCGGACTACTACCTGGTGACGTCCAGCTTCGAATGGTTCCCGGGCCTTCCCGTGTTCCACAGCCGCGACCTCGTGAACTGGCGGCGCATCGGCTCCGCGCTCGACCGGGCGTCCCAGCTCGACCTCGACGGGTGCGAGCCCTCCCGGGGTCTGTTCGCGCCGACGATCCGGCACCATGACGGGGTCTTCCACCTCGTCTGCACGCTGATGGACGGCCCGGGTCATTTCGTCGTCACCGCGACCGACCCGGCGGGGCCGTGGTCGGAGCCCCACTGGTTGGAGGGCGAGGGCTTCGACCCGTCGCTGTTCTTCGACGACGTGCCGGACGACGGCGAGGGCGAGGGCGACGGCGACGGCGACGGCGACGGCGACGGCAACGGCCGGGCCTGGTTCACCGCCGCCCGCGTGGTGGACGAGGCCGCGGGCCGCACCGAGATCTGGATGCGCGAATACCTTCCCCGGGAACGACGGCTGACGGGACCCGAGCACGTCCTGTGGTCGGGGAGCCACCCCGGCGCCCGATGGTCGGAAGCCCCGCACCTCTACAAGACCGGCGGCACCTACCTCCTGGTCACCGCCGAGGGCGGCACCGATGTGGACCACAGCGTGGTGGCCGCCCGCGCCGACCGCGTGACCGGCCCCTACGAGGGCGCCCCCGGCAATCCGGTGCTACCGCCCGCCGAGGGTCCGGTCACCTGCACCGGGCACGCCGACCTCGTCCAGACCCCGAACGGCGACTGGCGGGCCGTCCTCCTGGGCGTCCGCCCCGGCTCCGCCCTCGGCCGCGAGACCTTCCTCAGCCGGATCACCTGGGACGCGGGCTGGCCGGTCTTCTCCCCCGTCGTCCACACCGGCCTCCGCCGCACCGTCCACGACGACTTCGCCACGCTCTCCGCGGACTGGAGCAGCCTGCGCACACCGCCGGAGCGTTTCTGGACCACCGGCGACGGGCTCCGCCTCCGGCTCCGCCACGAACGCCTCGGCGAACGCACCACCCCGTCCCTGCTGGCCCGCCCCCAGGAACAGCCCGACTGCGACGTCTCCACCGAACTGCACTTCACCCCCACCGCACCGGAGGAGCAGGCGGGCCTCGCCGTAGTCCTCGACGACGACGCCCATCTCCTCTTCCTCCGCACCGCGGAAGGACTCAGCCTCCGCCGCGGGGCCGAGGTCCTGGCCGGCGTTCCCGTCCCCCCGGGCCCCGTTCGCCTGGGGGTCCGCATCCGCGGCTTCAGCCACACCTTCGCCCACGCGGCACCCGACGGAGCCTGGCAGGACCTGACCACCGTCGAAGCCACCTTCCTCACCCCGCTGTTCACCAGCATCCAGCTCGGCCTCTACGCCACCTCCAACGGCCGTCCCTCCACCAGCCAAGCCCACTTCACGCGGTTCGACATCACGTACCCGAGCCCCCAGGAACCGCCGGGCAGGCGTTAGCACTCGTGCGGCAGCGGGACCGCGCCGGGATCGGGGTGCGCCCGGGGCAGCCGCTCCATGGAAGAACTACTCCCCACCCCCTCCGGAGGTAGAACCATGCGCAAGTCCGTCCGCGCCGCATCCGCCCTGCTGGCCGGTGCCCTCACCGCCGGTCTCGGCCTGATCAACGCCGGCCTGGCGTACGCCGCCGACCCGACCACCATGACCAGCGGCTTCTACACCGACCCCGACAACTCCGCGCTGCGGTGGACCAACGCGAACCCCGGCGACGGGCGGGCGGCGGCGATCCGGACGTCCATCGCCAACACCCCGGCGGCCCGCTGGTTCGGCAACTGGAGCGGCGACATCGGCGCCGCCACCGGCGCCTACGTCGGCCGCGCGGACTCCCACGACAAGTTGCCGGTCCTGGTCGCGTACAACATCCCCAACCGGGACATCTGCGCCGGTCACTCCGGCGGCGGCGCCGGGAGCCGCGCCGCGTACGACGCCTGGATCGCCGCCTTCGCCAGTGGCATCGGCAGCCGCCCGGCCGTCGTCGTCCTCGAACCCGACGCGCTCGGCCACGAGAGCTGCATGACAGCCGCTCAGATCGCCGAGCGCAACGCCATGCTGAAGAACGCGATCGCCCAGTTCAATGCCAAGGCACCCAACACCTGGGTCTACCTCGACGCCGGGAACCCCGGCTGGATCGGCGCCTCGACCATGGCGCAGCAGCTCGCCGCCGCCGGGGTCGGCGGGGCGCGCGGCTTCGTACTGAACGTCTCCAACTACTTCACCACCGACCAGAACACCGCCTACGGCAACGCGGTCAACTCCGCCCTGGGCTCTTACGGCTACACCAAGCCGTTCGTCGTCGACACCAGCCGCAACGGCAACGGCTCCAACGGCGAGTGGTGCAACCCCGCCGGCCGCCGGATCGGTACTCCCACCCAGCGCGGCGGCGGTGCCGAGATGCTGCTGTGGATCAAGATCCCCGGCGAGTCCGACGGCAACTGCGGCGTCGGGACCGGCTCCTCGGCCGGACAGTTCCTGCCGGAGGTCGCCTACAAGATGATCTACGGCTACTGACCCTCACCCGATCTTTCAGCAGCAGTGCGGTCGAGCGATTCTCGTCGAAATAGTTTCGACGAGAATCGCTTTATGAAAAGCGGCTATTGGGCTGTACAGAGGGGCCGGATTTCCGAAAGCCTTTCGAAAGTCTTGACATGTTTCTGCGGTGTTTCCAGACTGAGGCCCGAGGCGATGCCCCCCGGCTGTGTCCGGGTGCCGGGTGCCGGCCTTGGATCTTCACACCCCGGCGGTGAGCGTCCTTTGTCAATGGACGCGGGCGTCGTTCACGCGGATGCACCCTGCCGCGCTCCGATCCTTCCGTGCTTTCTGTCCTGGAGGCTCTTTCATGGGCTCACATGCCATTCCCCCATCCACCGTCCGCCGGAAGACCGGCGTTCTTCGCACGGCGCTGGTCGCCGGCGTCCTCGGTTCGGCCGCCATGCTGGTGGTTCCGCCGGCCTCACACGCCGCCGAGAGCACGCTCGGTGGCGCGGCGGCGCAGAGCGGCCGTTACTTCGGCACCGCCGTCGCCTCGGGCAGGCTGGGCGACTCGGCGTACACGACGATCGCGGGCCGCGAGTTCAACATGGTGACGCCCGAGAACGAGATGAAGATCGACGCCACCGAACCCCAGCAGGGCCAGTTCAACTTCGCCGCAGGTGACCGCGTCCACAACTGGGCGGTGCAGAACGGCAAGCAGGTACGCGGCCACACCCTGGCCTGGCACTCGCAGCAGCCCGGATGGATGCAGAACCTCAGCGGCAGCGCGTTGCGCCAGGCGATGACCCACCACATCAACGGCGTGATGGCCCACTACAAGGGCAAGATCGTCCAGTGGGACGTCGTGAACGAGGCCTTCGCCGACGGCAGTTCGGGGGCCCGGCGCGACTCCAACCTGCAGCGCACCGGCAACGACTGGATCGAGGTCGCCTTCCGCACCGCGCGGGCCGCCGACCCGGCCGCCAAGCTCTGCTACAACGACTACAACGTCGAGAACTGGACCTGGGCCAAGACCCAGGCCATGTACGCCATGGTCCGGGACTTCAAGCAGCGCGGAGTGCCGATCGACTGCGTCGGCTTCCAGTCCCACTTCAACAACGACAGCCCGTACAACAGCAACTTCCGCACCACCCTGCAGAGCTTCGCCGCCCTCGGCGTCGACGTGGCCGTCACCGAACTCGACATCCAGGGCGCCTCGCCCACGACCTACGCCAACGTGACCAACGACTGCCTGGCCGTCCCGCGCTGCCTCGGCATCACCGTCTGGGGCGTGCGCGACACCGACTCCTGGCGGTCGGAGCAATCGCCGCTGCTGTTCGACGGCAACGGCAACAAGAAGCCCGCCTACACCTCCGTGCTCAACGCGCTCAACTCCGGCTCCTCCACCCCCACTCCGACTCCCACGCCCGGGTCCGGACCGGTCAAGGGCGTCGGTTCGGGCCGCTGCCTGGACGTGCCCGGTGCCAGTACCGCCGACGGCACCCAGCTCAACCTGTGGGACTGCAACAACCGCACCAACCAGCAGTGGTCCTACACCGCCGGGGGCGAGCTCAAGGTCTACGGCGACAAGTGCCTGGACGCCGCCGGCACCGGCAACGGCACCAAGGTCCAGATCTACAACTGCTGGGGCGGCGACAACCAGAAGTGGCGCCTCAACTCCGACGGGTCCATCGTCGGAGTCCAGTCCGGACTCTGCCTCGACGCCGCCGGCACCGGCACCGCCAACGGCACCCTGATCCAGCTCTACTCCTGCTCGGGCGGCAGCAACCAGCGCTGGACCCGCACCTGAGGGCTGTCCCGCAACTGGCCTTCGGCGCGGGACCGGTCGGCTGAGATCGGATCCTGGGTCCCGCCCGGGGAGATGAGCGGGGCCCCTGCTATCGTGCGCCGATGTCAACGATCAAGCAGTTCCAAGTGACCTTCGACTGCGCGGAACCTGCCCGCCTCGCCGCCTTCTGGTGCGAGGTGCTGGGGTACGTCGTACCGACAGTCCCGGAGGGCTTCACCACGTGGGAGGAGTACCACCACTCCCTGCCACCTGAGGATGAGATCTACTTCGGGTGCACTGATCCCTCGGGTGTGGGCCCGCGCGTGCTCTTCCAGCGGGTTCCCGAAGGCAAGGTCGTCAAGAACCGCCTGCATCTCGATGTGCGGGTCGGTACCGGCCTCGTGGGTGACGAGCGCCTGGCCACACTCGAGGCCGAATGCGCACGGCTGATGGCGCTCGGCGCGAAACACGTGCTGACGCAGCGCGCCGATGGCGTCAACGAGTCGTGCATCACGATGCAGGACATCGAGGGCAACGAGTTCTGCCTCGACTGACCTCTCAGGTGTGCTCGCGCTTCCAGCCCGGCAACTAAACAGCGGGGCGAGCTGGCGCATCGTCAGGAGTGGAGCCAGGATCATCCTGGCTCCACTCCTTCGTCGTGGTGACCGTTCAGGAGCAGAGTGCCCCGTTGAGGGTGTAGCGCGCCGGGATCGCGTTGGTGCCCGAATACGTCGCCTGGAAGCCGAAGCCCACGCTGCCGCCGGGCTCCAGCGTGCCGTTCCACCCGGCGTCCCGGGCGGTGACCGTGCTGCCCGACTGGGTCACCGTGGCGTTCCAGCCGTTGCTGATCCGCTGATCACCCGCGAAGCTCCAGCCGAGGGTCCAGCCGGAGATCGTCGAGGTTCCGGTGTTCCTCACGGTCACCGTCGCGGTGAAACCGTTGCCCCAGGCGTTGTCGATCCGGTACGCCACCGTGCAGGAGGAGGCCGGCGCGTCGTCGTCCGCCTCCGTCGCCGTGAACGTCGCCGGCTGCACGCCAGGACCACCGGCCGTGAAGGCCGCGCTGCCCGGCGACGCGTCGGCGTCCTGCGCGGCGAGGACCGAAACCTGCTGCACCGTCGCCCAGTTGGCCGGGGTGAAGACCAGGGTCGCGGCCGCCGACAGGTCCTCGTCGCCGGAGTTCCGGGCCACCGTCACCGTCACGTTCTGCGCGGGCGCGGCCGAGAGCCGCACGCCCACCGTCGCCGAGCCGCCCTCCGGGACCGTCACGGCCGCCGGTGCCACCTGGACCGCGGGCGCCGCCGGGGCGCCGCGCCGCTCGGCCGCGAAGGCCGCCAGCCAGGCCAGCGAGGCGTTCCAGTTGATGGCCACCTCGTTGGTGGAGTACGAGCCGATGTCGTCCACGTAGCACGCCGCCGGTGCGCAGCCCGCCAGCTTCTCCTTGGCCACCGGGTCCTCCAGGCCGGCGTTCGGCCCTCCCGCGAAGGAACCGGCGGGCGGGTGCGGCAGCGAGGCGTCGTTCTGATGCGCCCAGAACCGGTGGTGCTGGTTCTCGGAGTGGCGCTCGCCGTAGCCGGTGACGTAGGAGAGGTCGAGGGCGTTACGGCCGAGCAGGTAGTCCAAGGACTCCAGCGCTCCGGCCCGGTAACGCTGTTGCCCGGTGATCTCGTACGCGACGGCCAGCACCATCGCGTTGTTGGTGACGGAACTGTTGGAGCCCCACACGTACCCGGTGGCGGGGAGCGGCACCGCGTAGCCCTGTCCGGACATCGTGGACAGATGGCCGTCGGCGGCCGTGGTCAGCAGGCCGCGCAGCCGGGTCACGTCGTCGGCGGGCAGGGTCACGCCGGGGACGGTGGCGAGGGTGATGCGGCCGAGCGTCGCGGTGCCGCCCCACCAGAACGCGTCGACGGGCTTGGCGTGGTGCGGGGAGGAGGTGACGGCGTCCCGGTACTGGGACTCGCCGGTGGTGGCCAGGAGTTCCGCCGCCGCCCAGTAGAACTCGTCGGAGACGTCGGCGTCCTCGTACGCACCGCCGCCGGTGCTGTCGCCCGCCGGGGCGAGCACGTTCGGATTGGCCTTGGCGGCCGTCCAGGCTCGACGGGCCGCATCCAGGCAGCGCGCGGAGAACGCGGCGTCGTACGGCGCGTACACCCGGGCGCACTGCGCGGCCGAGGCCGCCAGGTTCAGCGTCGCGGCAGTCGACGGCTTGTGCAACTCACGCTGCTCGGAATCCAGTTCCGGCCGGGTCGGCAAGGCGGTCCACTTGGCGTCGTGCATCTTGTGGAAGGCCATCCCGGCCATCGGCTTCCCGGCCGGGACCTGCATCCGCAGCAGGAACTCCAACTCCCAACGGGCCTCGTCCAGCACGTCCGGCGTCCCGTTGCCGCGCTCCGGCACCCGCAGCGTCGCATCGCCGAGCGCCGCTTCGCCGCCGGAACGGCGGGCCCGCTCGAAGGAGTTGACCATCTCCCAGACCGAGATGCCGCCGTTGACCACGTACTTGCCCTGGTCGCCCGCGTCGTACCAGCCGCCGCGCACGTCCAGTTGGTAGTCGCACACCCCGGATTGGCAGGGGACGCCGGTGTCGCCCTTGTTCGGGGCGACGCCCAGGTGGCCGGCGGGGCGGGCGTATGCGCTGCCGCCCGCCAGGGCGGCGTCGATCGCGATGCCGCTGCGCTGCTGGTAGAAGAACGACATGCTGTCGGCGCGCAGTCCGTCGTACAGGGACGCGGAGATGTCGAAGGGGTGGCTGGTCCGGCCGTCGACGACCAGGGTGAAACCGGTGCCGGTGCCGGTGTACGCGCCGAAGTCGACCAGGTGCGTGGACTGGCCGGACGCCTGGTCGGCGCCGCGCACCGCGGTGGCGCCCGAAGCGGCCACCGCGCCGGAGGCGTCGCGCAGCTGCCAGGCGAGCGGGGCGGTCGCGGAGCTGGCCACGGTGGCCCGCTTGGGGCCGTCGGGCAGGTAGCCGAGCTGGTTGACCCGGACGGGCGAGTCGGCAGCGGCGGCCACGGTGGCGGCAGCCGCGACCGGAACGGTGAGGGCGGTCGCGGACAGGCCGCCGACCGCCAGCGCGAAGCCGGCGAGCACGGCGGCCGCGCGACGTGGCACGCCGCGGGCGGAGGTGACTGGGGGCACGGTGAAGCCTTCCTCGGTGGGTGAGGGGCAGAGTGGGAGCGCTCCCAATCAAGCCAGGCACCTGATGGACCCGTCAACCCACCGGTACGAACCGGTAGTTGAGCGAACCGCATCCGAGAACAGGCCCACTGCCACCACAGCCCCACCCACCGTCGGCCGGGATCGAGGTGCCGTCCAGCGCACCGGTCGGCCACCTGGATGCCCGGACACCGGCGACCGTGAGGCGTTCACTCCGCGCGGCGAGGTCACGCGCTGCGGGCGACGGCACCTCGCGACCGCCCGACGACCCCTCCCCCGCCGGCGCCGCGGGCCGCGGGCCGTCGGCAGCCTGCCGCGGGTCGCCGCGCCGGGGGGGGCGGTGCGCAGCCTCAGAGTCCCGGGGCAGGGGTGTGAGGGGAGTTGCCGTAATAGGCGTCCGGTCCGTGCTTGCGGGTGTAGTGCCGCTCCAGCAGATGCCCCGGCGGTTCGGAGGTGTCTCCGAGGCGGGAGCCCAGTGCCAGCGTGTGCAGCGCCATCTCCGCCACGGCCTCGCAGACGATGGCGTTCTCCAGCGCGGCCTTCGCGGTGGCACCCCAGGTGAAGGGGCCGTGCCGTGAGACGAGCGCGCCGGGGACCTCGTCGGCCCGGCGGGGGTCTCCGTCGAGCAGGGCGACGATCACCTGTCCGGTGTTGTACTCGTAGTCCTGCGCGCACTGCTCGGCGGTGAGGTCCGCCGTCACGGGGACGGGCCCGTTGAAGGTGTCGGCGTGTGTGGTGCCGAGCACGGGGATCGGGCGGCGTGCCTGGGCGAAGGCGACGGCGTGCGCCGAGTGCGTGTGGGTGACGCCGCCGATGGAGGGGAAGGCCCGGTAGAGGCACCGATGGGTTTCGGTGTCGGTGGAGGGCCTGAGGTGTCCGTCGACGACCCGCCCGTCCTCCAGCGCCACGACCACCAGGTCGTCCTCGGTGAGGTCGGCGTAGGAGACCCCGGACGGCTTGATGACGAAGACGCCGGCGTCTCGATCCACTCCACTGACGTTTCCCCAGGTGAGGGTGGCCAGACCGGCCTCCGGGATGCGCAGGTTGGCCGCGAGGACCTCGCGACGGAGGTCCTTGAGGATGGTCTCGCTCACTACGCTCTCACCGTCTGTCTGACATGCGCGGAGGTTTCCCCGGGCCGGCGTCCCGCCGGCCCGCGGTCGCGCATGAGCGGGCTGGACTGATCGGGGGCCGCGCCAGGCCATTCCACCGGCTACCCCGCTCAAATTGTTAACGCTAACACGCGGTGATCTCAAGAGATACGAGAAGATTCATGCCCACTCCATGCGACCAACGCTGCATAATGTGAACGCCCACATCAATCCTGATCGACGAATCGACGAACTCCCGGCCGGTCCGACATATGCGCGGGCCGCGGCCGGTTCGGTACCTTGAGGGAAGGCCGCTCGATGAGGAAAGGAAGAGAGTTGACCCAGCTCCCAGACGTCTCGCGAGCGCCCACCATGACGGACGTCGCACGTGTCGCCGGCGTGTCCCATCAGACCGTTTCGCGGGTGCTCAGCGACCACCCGAACGTCAGCGCCAAGACCCGGGCCGCCGTGACGCAGGTCATCGAGCAGCTGGGGTACCGCCGCAACTCGGCAGCCCGCGCCCTGGCCACTCGCCGGACCCACACGCTGGGCGTCATCGCGGTGAACACCACTCTGCACGGGCCCGCCAGCACCGTGGCGGGAGTTCAAGAGGCGGCTCGGGACCGCGGCTATCTGACGTCCGCCGTCACGCTTCGCACCGCCACGCAGACGGCCCTCGCCGAAGCCATGCAGCACCTCGCCGGGTGGGGCGTGGAGGGGATCGTCGCCGTCACTCCCCAGCGCGCCGCGGTGCGGGCCCTGGCGTCACTGGAAGCACCGTGCCCGGTGGTCACCGTGGAAGGCGGCCACACCCTCGACCTGCCGGGTGTGTCGCTGGACCAGAGCCTCGGCGCTCGCATGATCACGGAACATCTTCTCGCGTCGGGCCACGCCACCGTGTGGCATGTCGCGGGCCCTCCCGACTGGCTCGAGAGCGAGGCCCGCACCCGCGGATGGGAGGACGCGCTCCGAGATGCCGGCGCCGAGGTGCCGCCCCTGCTGCGCGGCGACTGGAGTCCGCTGTCGGGATACCAGGCCGGCCAGCAGCTCGCGGGTCGGTTCCGGGCGTCACGCGGGCGGGGCGCGGGCCTCACCGCGGTGTTCGTCGCCAACGACCAGATGGCCCTCGGTGTCCTCCGGGCCTTGCGGGAGGCCGGCCTGCGCACGCCGGAGGACGTGGCGGTCGCCGGCTTCGACGACATCCCCGAGGCCGAGTTCTTCCCGCCCCCGCTCACGACGATCCGTCAGGACTTCGCCTCGATCGGCCGCGACAGCATCGGGCTGCTCCTGGACCACATCGAAGGCCGGACCGTCGAGTCGACGCACCTGGTGGTGGCGCCCGAGCTCATCGTGCGCGCCAGCACGGCCCGCAGGATCGTTCCCCCCGGCACGTGACCCCCGGCTGACCCGCACCTTCGCCCGGCCGTCGCCCCTTTGACGGGAAGCCGGGTCCCGGGGGCACCTCGTACGGGGCAGGGCGCCGCGGGCACGAAAGCCGCCGCCCGGTGCCCCTGCGGCACCGGACAGCGGCAACGGCCGGCGCCGCCCCTCTCAGACGGTGACCGTGGTGAAACGGTGGATCGTGGTGGACCGGTACAGCTCGCCCGGGCGCAGCAGGACCGTCGGATAGTCGGGGCGGTTCGGCGAGTCCGGGAAGTGCTGCGTCTCCAGCGCGACCCCCGCGTAGGCCTGGTAGGGCCTGCCTCCCTTGCCCGTGATGTCACCGGTCAGGCCTTGGGCGGTGTAGACCTGGATGCCCGGTTCCGTGGTGAGCACGTCCATGCGGCGGCCGGATGCGGGGGCGTACAACACGGCGGCCTTGCGGGGACGGGCTCGCCGGGCGCCGTCGAGGACCCAGTTGTGGTCGAAGCCGCCACCGGCGAGGACCAGCTGCGCATCCGCATGGGTCAGTACGTCGGAGAGCCGCCGGGGCCGGCGGAGGTCGAACGGGGTGCCGCTGACCGAGCGGTGGGGGCCGTCGGGGATCAGCTCGCTGTCGACGGGGGTGTAGAGGGGGGCCTCGACCTGGAGATGGTGGGCCAGGACGTTGCCCCGGCCCTCTCCTTCGAGGTTCCAGTAGGCGTGGTTGGTGAGGTTGACGATCGTCGGCGCGTCGGCGACCGCCTGGTACGACAGGGTCAGGTTGTCGTCCCGGTCCAGCGTGTAGGTGACGCGCACGTTGAGGGCGCCGGGGAATCCCTGGTCGCCGTGGGGGCTGTGCAGGAACAGACGGACACCGGTGCGGTGCACGGTGTGGAAGGGTTCGCACCGCCACACGCGCTGGTCGAACCCGTCGGGGCCGCCGTGCAACGCGTGCCCGGTCTCCTGGGTGGCGAGCCGGTGGGTGACGCCGTCGACGACGAGCCGGCCGCCGGCGATCCGGTTGGCGTAACGGCCCACCGTCGCGCCGAAGTAGCGTGCGGAGCCCTCGCAGGCTCCGGGGTCGCGGGCGGCGAGCACCACGTCGGCGGTGTGGCCCCAGCGGTCCGGCAGGATCAGGGAATGGAGGCGGGCGCCGCGCGTGTGGACCTCCGCGCAGGCCCGTCCGGGGAAGCCGAACCGCCACCTCTCCCCCGGTCCCTCATCGTCCAGGCGCTGGGGGCGGACCGCCCGCGGACCGGCGGCGGTCTGCCCGGGCTCGGCGGCCCGGCCGACAGATTCGTATGCGTGTTCCATGGCGGTATTCCCTGGAAGTCGGTCCACCGCCGGGCGCGCCGGGAAACGAGCTGTGATCTCGGCGCGCGACCGCGGTGGCACGGGCTGATGGGCTGGCCTGAGTCAGTCGGTGGCGGGACGGCGGCCGCTCATCAGACGTTGCAGCACGATGAACACGAGCAGCAGGGCGCCGATGACGATCCGGGTCCACCAGGAGCTGAGCGTGCCCTGGAAGTTGACGACCGTCTGGATCATGCCGAGGACGAGCACGCCGAGGGCCGTGCCCAGGACGAAGCCGGAGCCGCCGGTCAGCAGGGTGCCGCCGATCACGGTGGCGGCGATCGCGTCGAGTTCCATGCCCATGGCGTGGAGGGCGTAGCCGGAGAGCATGTAGAAGGTCAGCAGCAGGCCGCCGAGTGCGGAGCACAGGCCGCTGACGGCGTACACGGCGATCTTGGTGGAGCCCGCCGGAAGGCCCATCAGGCGTGCGGAGGACTCGTTGCCGCCCAGCGCGTACACGTTGCGACCGAAACGCGTGTGGTGCAGTACGACGAAGGCGATCACCAGCACGGCCAGGGCGATGACCACCGGGATCGAGACGAACAGGCCCCCCGGGCCGTACAGCCGGGTCTGCGCGATCGCGGCCGTGGTGGGGTCGCTGATCGTGATGGATTCGGTGCTGATCGTGTAGCAGAGCCCGCGGGCGAGGAACATGCCCGCCAGGGTGACGATGAACGGCTGGATCTCGAAGGTGTGGATGATCCAGCCCATGAGCGTCCCGCTCGCGGCGCCGACCAGCAGGACGAGGGGGATGACGGTGGCCAGGGGCCAGCCGTGCGACTCGACCAGCCAGGCGGTGAGCATGGTCGACAGGGCCACCATGGAGCCGACGGACAGGTCGATGCCGCCGGTGAGGATGACGAAGGTCGCCCCGACCGCGACGACCAGGAGGAATCCGTTGTCGATCAGCAGGTTCAGCACGACCTGCGCGGAGAGGAAGCCCTCGTAGCGCACCGACCCGACGCTGAACATGACGACCAGCAGGACGGCCGTGACGATCAGTGGGATACGGGTGCGGCTGCGCGGCGACACGGTCGCGAAGGGGCGGGCGAGTTGCGCGGCGGCGCCCGCGATGCCGGTACTCATGCGCCTGCCTCCTGCTGCTGCGGGGCGGCGCCCGCCGTGGTGTGGGATCGGGGAGTGGTCGTCCTGCGGCGGCGCAGGACCTTGGCCCGGAAGACCGGGGACTGCACGAGGCAGACGACGATGACGACGAAGGCCTTGAAGACGAGGGTGGTCTCGGGCGGGACACCGAGGGTGTAGACGGTGGTGGACAGCGTCTGGATGATCAGGGCGCCCAGGACCGTGCCGCCGAGGGAGAAGCGTCCTCCGGTCAGGGCGGTGCCGCCGACGACGACGGCGAGGATCGCGTCGAGTTCGATCCACAGGCCCGCGTTGTTGCCGTCGGCGCTGGAGACGTTGGAACTGATCATCAGCCCGGCGACGGCGGCGCACAGCGCGCTGAAGACGTAGACCAGGGCGAGCAGACCGCCCGCGCGGATGCCGACCAGACGGCTGGCCGCGGGGTTGCCGCCCACGGACTCGATCAGCATGCCGAGTGCGCTGCGACGGGTGACGAAGGCGGTGAGCGCGACGAGGGCGGCTGCCAGGAGTACGGCGAACGGGAAGGTCAGCCAGTAGCCACCCCCGATCATCTTGTAGGGGGCGCTGGTCACCGTGATGATCTGACCGTCGGTGATCAGCTGGGCGACACCGCGGCCAGCGACCATGAGGATCAACGTGGCCACGATGGGCTGCACCCCCAGACCGGACACCAGGAAACCGTTGGCCAGGCCCAGCACGAGGGCGACGCCGAGCGCGAGGGCGACGGCCGTGAGCATGGTGGCGGCACTGCCGGGATCCGCGGCGGTGGAGATGTGCCCACAGGCGAGGGCGCCGGCGATGGCGACGGTGGAACCCACCGAGAGGTCGATCCCGCGGGTGGCGATGACCAGGGTCATGCCGAGCGCCACCAGGACGAGGGGTGCGCCGAACTGCAGGATGTCGATGAGGCTGCCGTAGAGGTGGCCGTCTCGTACGCGGACGGAGAAGAAGTCGCGGTGGAACGCGAGGTTGCCGAGGAGCAGGGCGAGCAGGATGAGCGCGGGCCACAGCAGGCGGTGGCCGGCCAGTCGTCTCCCGATTCCGCCGGCCGCCTCGGACTTGGCGGGCTGGGTGGTCATGAGTCCGTTCCGGTGGCGATGGTCGTGAGGAGGCGTTCGGGCGTGACGGTGTCGTCGTTCGCGAGGGTGGCCACCATGCGGTGGTCGCGGAGCACCGCGATCCGGTGGCTCAGGCGCAGGACCTCTTCGAGTTCCGCCGAGATGAACAGCACCGAGGTGCCGTCGCCCGCCAGGCGGGCCACGAGTTTCTGGATCTCCGCCTTGGCCCCGATGTCGATGCCCCGGGTGGGTTCGTCGAGGATCAGGAGCCGGGGGGCGGTCAGCAGCCAGCGCGCGAGCAGCACCTTCTGCTGGTTGCCTCCGCTGAGGTGGCGTACCTGCGCTTCGGGGTCGGCGGGCCGGATGTCCAGGGCTTCGATCCAGTGCCGCGCCAGTTCGTCCTGTTTCGCCCGGGCCAGCGGCCTGGTCCAGCCGCGGGCGGCCTGGAGGGCGAGGACGATGTTCTCGCGGACCGTGAGCTCGCCCACCAGCCCCTCGGACTTGCGGTTCTCGGAGCAGAACGCGATGCCCCGGGCGATGGCGTGGCGGGGGGTCCGCAGGACCACCTTCTCGCCCTCGATGCTCACCTCTCCGGCGTCCGCGCTGTCCGCGCCGAACAGGAGGCGCGCCACTTCGGTGCGGCCCGAACCGAGGAGCCCTGCCAGCCCGATGACCTCGCCGGCGTGGATGTCGAGGTCGTACGGTTCGATCGAGCCCGTGCGGGTCAGTCGCCGTGCCCGCAGGAACGGTTCGCCGGTCTCCCGTTCGACCGCTTCCTCGTGGGCACGTTCGGACAGCTGGTCGAGGGTGGCCAGTTCGCCGCCGATCATGCGCTGTACCAGCGTCACCGGCGTCAGTTCCCCGATGGGGTACTCGCCCTCCAGTCGGCCGTTGCGCAGGATGGTGACGCGGTCGCAGAGGTCGAAGACCTGGTCGAGGAAGTGCGTGACGAACAGGATGGCCACACCGCGGTCCCGCAGGCGCCGCACCAGCGTGAAGAGCTGGGCGACCTCCTCGCGGTCCAGGCTGGAGGTGGGTTCGTCCAGCACGAGCACCTTCGCCGAGACGTCCACCGCCCGTACGATGGCGACCAGTTGCTGTACCGCCAGCGAATGCGCGTCGAGCAGACTGGTGACGTCCAGGTCGAGGTCCAGTTCCGTCAGCAGCTCGGCCGCCCGCTGCCGCATCGCGGACCAGTGGATGAGACCGAACCGGCGCGGTTCGCGCCCGATGAGGATGTTCTCGGCGACCGAGATGTTCGGGCAGAGGTTCACCTCCTGGTAGACGGTGCTGATTCCGGCCTGCTGCGCCTGGAGTGGGTCCGCGAACGCGTGGGGCCGGCCGTCGACCACGAGGGTGCCGCCGTCGGCGGGGTGGACACCGGTGAGCACCTTGATCAAGGTGGACTTCCCGGCGCCGTTCTCACCCATCAGGGCGTGCACCTCACCGGGGAAGAGCCGCAGGGCGACTCCGTCGAGGGCGAGCACGCCCGGGAACTGCTTGCGGATGCCCTGGGCTTCCAGGACGGGTCGCGGGCCGCCCGCGTCCGTGGGCCGCGGGGTGGTGGACGGGGATGCCATCCGCCCTCCTCTCGTGGGTGGGGTGGTGGAGCGGGTTGCCGACACTGGAGGAGGCACCTGGGTCGTCTCTTTCCGGTCCTGTCGGCCGGGCCGAAGGAGACGAGCCGAAGAGACGGGCCGAAGAGACGGCCGGAGAGACGGCCCGGGACGGGCCTCCTCCCGCACCGGAACCTGCTGCGTCAGTAGCTCCGGGACGGCAGCGCGGCCGCGGCCTTGTCCTGCGGGAAGACGCCCTCCTGGGTCTCGATGCGAGGCGGCACGCTCTCCCCCGCCGCGACCTTCTTGGTCAGCTCCATCAGCTGGTCACCGAGCATCGGGTTGCACTCCACCACGACGTTGATCTTGCCCTCGGTCATCGCGACGAAGGCGTCCTTGATTCCGTCCACCGAGATCACCTTGATGTCCGTACCGGGCTTCTTGCCGGACTCCTCGATGGCCTGGATGGCGCCGAGGGCCATGTCGTCGTTGTGGGCGTAGAGGACGTCGATGTCCTTCTGGGACTTCAGGAACGCCTGCATGACCTCCTTGCCCTTGGCACGGGTGAAGTCGCCCGTCTGCGAGGCGACGATCTTGAACTTGCCGTCGGCGCGGATGGCCTCGGCGAAGCCGGCCTTGCGGTCGTTGGCGGGTGCGGAGCCCGTGGTGCCCTGGAGCTCGACGATGTCGACCGGGCCCTGCTCGTTCGCATAGGCGGCGGTCAGCCACTCGCCCGCGGACTTGCCCTCCTTGACGAAGTCCGAGCCCAGGAAGGTCTTGTAGAGGGAGGTGTCCTTGGTGTCCACGGCGCGGTCGGTGAGGATGACCGGGATGCCCGCGTCCTTGGCCTCCTTCAGCACCGTGTCCCAGCCGGACTCCACGACCGGCGAGAAGGCGATGACGTCGACCTTCTGCTGTATGAAGTTGCGGATCGCCTTGATCTGGTTCTCCTGCTTCTGCTGCGCGTCGGAGAACTTGAGGGTGATCCCGGCCTTCTTCGCCGCCTCCTGGACGGACTTGGTGTTGGCGGTGCGCCAGCCGCTCTCGGCGCCGACCTGGGCGAAGCCGAGCGTGATCGTCCTGCCGGACCCCCCCTTGGCCTCCGAGGGGGACCCGGAGGCGGGGGCGCTGGTCGAGCAGGCGGTCAACGAGGAGGCGAGAAGGCCGGCGGTGAGGACGAGAACTGCTCTGCGAGCCATGTCGGATGTCCTTTCAGGGTGTACAGGAAGAGGCGCCGCACGGCCGGGGCCGGGCTTTGCCCACCAGGAGCCCCAGGAGTGCCGCGGCCCACGACGGCCGGCGGTGGCCGGCGTCCGGTTCGGCAGGAGAGGGACCCCTTGAGAGGGGGGCACCGTGGCATTGTGAGCGCTAACAAGCCAGGTTCTCAACCCCCTTGCGCACGTTACCTCCCCGTTACCGCCTCGGGCTCGGCAGCGAGGCGGACGTCAATCCGTTCCCGAGGCCATCGGCCTCACCACCCGGATTGACGGCACAACCTGCGCCACTTCGAACGCAGATCAGTCCGGGCCGCCGTATACGGAGGCCACTGCGCCGACGGAGCTCACACGTGATCCACACAGACCCCTTGCCTCTCGACATTGTTAGCGCTCACAATGCAGTGCATTGGACCCACCCGGCCGACCGCCACGATCGCGGGCGGGCGACGCCTCCTGCCGGGCCGCCGCCCGCCGGGCCGCCGCCTGCCGCCCCCCGGCTCCTTCGAAAGGCACTCCGTTGACCTCACCCCGTCCCCTCGCGCCCACCCCGTATTCCGAGGAATCGGAGCGGTACACGGTCGGCGTCGACTTCGGCACGCTGTCGGGCCGCGCCGTGGTGGCGCGGGTTCGCGACGGTCAGGAGCTGGCCGCGGCGGTCCACGTCTACCGGCACGGCGTCATCGACCGCCACCTGCCGCACGGCGGTGCGCCACTTCCTCCGGACTGGGCCCTGCAACACCCCCAGGACTGGCGGGACGTACTGCGTCACGCCGTCCCGCAGGCGGTGGCGGCGGCCGGGATCGACCCCGCCGCGGTGATCGGCATCGCCACCGACTTCACCGCCTGCACCGTCCTGCCCACGCTGGCCGACGGGACCCCCCTCGCCGAGACCGACCTCGCCGGACGGCCGCACGCGTGGCCCAAGCTGTGGAAGCACCACTCCGCCCAGTCGCATGCCGACCGCATCAACGAACTCGCCCACGCCCGCGGGGAGAAATGGATCGCCCGCTACGGCGGCCGGATCTCCGCCGAGTGGCAGTTCGCGAAGGCCCTCCAGGTCCTGGAGGAGGATCCGCTCGTCTACGAAACCTGCGCGCGGTGGATCGAGGCCGCCGACTGGATCGTGTGGCAGCTCACCGGAGCCGAGTCCCGCAACGCCTGCACGGCCGGATACAAGGGCATCCACCAGGACGGCGCCTACCCGAGCGAGGAGTACCTGGCCGCGCTGAACCCCCGGTTCGCCGACTTCGCGCGCACCCGCCTCGAATTCCCCCTCTCCGCGCTGGGCTCACGCGTGGGCTTGCTCAGTACGGAGGCGGCAGCGTGGACGGGGCTGCCCCCCGGCATCGCCGTGGCCGCGGGCAACGTCGACGCCCATGTCACCGCGGCGGCGGCCCAGGCCGTCGAGGACGGCTCGCTGCTCGCCATCATGGGGACCTCCACGTGCCACGTCGTGAACGCCCCCGTCCTCGCCGACGTACCAGGCATCTGCGGTGTCGTGGCCGGCGGGATCGTCGAGGGGACCTACGGCTACGAGGCCGGCCAGAGCGCGGTCGGCGACATCTTCGCCTGGGTACTGGACCAAGGCGTCCCGCCGGACTACCTCGCCGAGGCCGCCGACCGCGGCGAGGACCTGCACGCCCTGCTGACCCGCAAAGCCGCAGGCCAGCCGGTCGGCGCACACGGCCTGGTCGCCCTCGACTGGCTGAACGGCAACCGTTCGGTCCTCGTCGACCACCACCTCTCCGGAGTCATCGTGGGCCTCACCCTCGCGACCCGCCCCGAGGACGTCTACCGCGCACTGCTCGAAGCCACCGCGTTCGGCACCCGCGTCATCGTGGAGGCCCTGGAGAGCGGCGGCGTACCGGTGCACGAGTTCATCGTCGCCGGCGGACTGGCCAAGAACGAACTGCTGATGCAGATCTACTCCGACGTGCTGCGCCGCCCCGTCTCCCTGGCCGCCTCCGACCAGGGCCCCGCCCTCGGGTCGGCCATCCACGCCGCCGTGGCCGCCGGCGCGCACGCGGACGTACGCACGGCCACCGCCGCCATGGGCCGCCGCCTGCCCGCCGTCTACACGCCCGACGCCTCCCGGGCCGACGCCTACGACGCCCTCTACGCCGAATACCGGCTCCTGCACGACCACTTCGCGGACGGCGGCCTGCTGCACCGGCTGAGGAGCATCCGCGACGCGGCCCGCACCGGGGGCTGACCGCGCCCCGCTGTCCGTCACCACTTCCCCACCCGCCCGGCACCCTCACCCCGTTGCGGGACGTCACCTTCAGGAGTCCATGTGCCCAGCCGAACATCTCCCGCCCAGGAAATCTGGTTCCTCACCGGCAGCCAAGGCCTGTACGGGGAGGACACCCTGAAGCAGGTCGCCGAACAGTCGCGGCAGATCGCCACCACCCTGGCCGACGTCTCCGGCCTTCCCCCACGTGTCGTGTGGAAGCCGGTACTGACCGACGCCGACGCCATCCGCCGGACCTGCCTCGATGCGAACGCCGACGACCGGTGCATCGGGCTCATCGCCTGGATGCACACCTTCTCGCCGGCCAAGATGTGGATAGCCGGACTGGACGCACTGCGCAAGCCGTTGCTGCATCTCCACACCCAGTCGAACGTGGCCCTGCCCTGGGACACCATCGACATGGACTTCATGAACCTCAACCAAGCCGCCCACGGAGACCGCGAGTTCGGGCACGTCCAGGCCCGCCTCGGCGTCCCCCGCAAGACCGTGGCCGGCCACGTCACCGATCCGGACACGACCGCACGCGTCGCGATCTGGGCGCGGGCGGCCGCCGCGCGATCCGAACTGGCCACCCTCAAGGTCGCCCGCTTCGGCGACAACATGCGCGACGTGGCCGTCACCGAGGGCGACAAGGTCGAGGCCCAGTTGCGCTTCGGCGTCTCCGTCAACACCTACGGCGTCAACGACCTGGTGGAGGTCATCGACAGCGCGGACGAGAGCGAGGTGGCTTCCCTCGTCGAGGAGTACGCGGACGTCTACCACCTGGCGCCCGGACTGCGACCGGGCGGCGAACGGCACGACGCGCTGCGTTACGCGGCCCGCATCGAAGCCGGCCTGCGCACCTTCCTCGAAACGGGCGGCTTCGGGGCCTTCACCACCAACTTCGAGGACCTGGGCGGACTGCGCCAGCTGCCCGGCCTCGCGGTCCAGCGGCTCATGGCCCAGGGCTACGGCTTCGGAGGAGAGGGCGACTGGAAGACCGCCACCCTGCTGCGCGCCCTCAAGGTGGCCGCCACCGGTCTCCCGGGCGGCACCTCCTTCATGGAGGACTACACCTACGACATGACACCCGGCAACGAGCTCATCCTCGGCGCACACATGCTGGAGGTCTGCCCCACCCTCGCGACCGCCAGGCCCAGCTGTCAGATCCACCCCCTCGGCATCGGCGGGCGGGAGGACCCGGTGCGCCTGGTGTTCGACGCGGCCCCCGGACCGGCCGTGGTGGTCGGGCTCGCCGACCTCGGCGACCGCTTCCGCCTGGTCGCCAATGACATCGACGTGGTGGCACCCCCTCACCCGCTGCCCGCCCTGCCCGTCGCCCGCGCGGTCTGGCGGCCCCGACCCGACCTGCGGACCTCCACCGAATCCTGGCTGACGGCCGGAGGACCGCACCACACCGTCCTCAGCACCGCCCTCACCTCCGACCACCTCGACGACCTGGCCGAGATGCTCCGCATGGAACTCGCGCTCATCGACGAGACCACCACTCCGAGGCAGTTCCGGCGCGATCTCCGCTGGAACCAGGCGTACCACCGGCTCGCACTGGGGCTCTGAACCGCTCGGATCCCGGCGCACGCGTGGAGGCCGGGCAGGCCCTGGGGGCCTGCCCGGACTCGTCGTACGCGGAGCCGTCTCCGGGCGGGGCGCTCCGTTATTCGAGCAGCTCCGCGTACGAGCCCATCGCCAGGGCGATGTCCGCCTGGGCCCAGAACCGGTGGTAGGTGAAGACGGGTGCGGCGCCGCCCGCGAGGTAGGCCTCGACCTTCGGCCAGGCCGGGTCGTTCTTGTAGAAGCCGCGGATCGAGGCGAAGGTGGACGAGGAGTTCACCGCGTCGCCGTTCGGCATCTTTCCGGTCCACGTGCCGGGCACGTACACCGGGTCGTTGAAGCGCTTGTAGTCGGTCCGGGTCTCCTGCACGGAGAGGCCCAGCGGGTCCTGGTGGTGGGCCCACATGCCGTCGAGCAGGGCCTTGGCGACCCGCTTGGCCTCGGCGTTCCCGGACTTCGCGGCGTAGTAGGTCAGCGTCTTGGCGTATGCGGCGGCCACGCCCACGTCGTCGGTGTAGTCGGCGACGGTGACGTGCAGGCCCGCGTTGGCGCCGGGAGCCGAAGCGTTCCAGGTGTCGGGGGCGCCGGACCACTTGAGGGTGGAGGGGATGCGGTAGGTGCCGTCGGGGTTGATCGTGGTCTTCGACAGGGCCCAGCCGACCCACTTGTCGAGCAGGGCCTTGGCGCCCGCATCGCCCGTCTGCTCGTAGAGTTCGGCGACCCGCTCCATGGACCAGGCCTGGAAGCCGAACCACTGGTTGGACGGCGGGTCCTGGTAGACCGGCTTCTCGTCGTAGAAGAGGCCGTGGAAGGTGGGGGTCCCGGCCGGGGGCTGTGCGTAGCGCCCCTGCCAGCTGTTGGTGGCGCCGCCCGCGATGGCGCCCTCGTCGGACTGGAGCCAGCGGTAGAACTCGAGCTGCCGGTCGAGGCTGGTCGCCCAGTCCGCGGCGCCGGTCGGCGACTTGGGCTTCAGCGGGGCGTACTCGCTGAGCGCGTAGGCGGCGAGGGGGTTCTGGTATCCGCTGTGCGCGTGGCTGGAGCCGATCCGCCAGGACCAGCCGGCCGCGGTGTCGGTGGCGCCGCCCCAGGCGTAGTACCAGGACATCAGGTAGTGCGCGCTGTCCTTGCCGGTGCCGGCGGGGCAGACGGTCGGGCCGACGCAGTTCCCGGCCTTCTTGAAGTACTTGTCGAACATCGAGTACCGCAGGTAGTCGCCCATCCTGGCCGCCTTGGAGACGGTCGCGGTGACCTGGGTCCCCTTGCCCTGCTCCTTGGCCCAGACGTCGGCCCAGTAGGCGGCCTGGACGGCCCGCGCGTCGGCGTCCGGGGCATCGGTGAACTTCCACTGCTTGGCGTAGGAGGCGTCCCCGGTGAACAGGTCGAGGTAGCCGTTCTTGCCGCCGTAGGTGAAGTTGTCGCAGGTGGGGTGGGGCACGGTCTCCCAGACCGATTCCTCGGGTCCGCGCTGGAAGGTGTTGATGTACGAGGGTCCGGTCGCGGTCGGTCCGGCGGAGCACTTTCCGGGCCCGTTGCCGTAGCCTTGAAGTGCTCTCCCGGCCGGAGCCGGGAGATTCCTGCTTACCTTGCGGCAGCGGGCTTGACGCGTTTGGCGCGCCTGACGACTGCCCTCCCGGCAGCCGGGATGAGCGAGAGGCCCATCCGGTACAGGTGCAAGACGTTCCGGGCTGCGTTGTGGTCGGCGTTGCCCGACCAGCCGCAGTCCGGGTTCTTGCACACGAACACGGCCTGGGACTCCCTGCTGCCGGGTGTGGTGAGGCCGCACGCGGAGCAGCGTTGGGAGGTGCCGGGGGCGGGGACCTTGTGCAGGGTGCCACCGTGCCGGGCGGTCTTGTACGTCAGCATGGTGACGGTCCGGCCCCACGCTTCCCCGCTGATGGAGCGGTTCAGCCCGGACTTCTGGGCGACGTTCTTCCCCGGCTCTTCGACGGTTCCCCTGGCGGACTTGACCATGTTCGTGATGGTGAGTGCTTCGACCACGATCGTGCCGTATGTGCGGGCGATGGCGGTGGTCGTCTGGTGCTGCCAGTCCAGTGCCCTGCGCTTGGCTTTCGCGCGGAGTCCTGCGATCTGGTCGTAGGTGTGTTGGAGCCGGCGGCTGGCGCGCTCGCCGGGCTTGCGGTGTGCCTTGCGCTGGGCGGCGCGCCGCTCCAGGTGCAGGAGTTTGGCCTTCTCCTTCTCCGTCAGCCATTCGTCGTGCTCGTACGTCTCACCGTCCGAGAGGGCGAGGGGCACGGTGACGCCCACGTCGACGCCCACTTCCGGCCCCTGGTGGGGCTCGGGCCCGGTCTCCAGGGTCTGGACGCGGAAGGCGATATGCCAGCCGAGGGCGTCCTTGACCAGCCGGGCCCCGGTGATCCGGTTCTCCGCGTCGGCACGCTTGCCGACCGGCAGGTCCTTGGTCCACCGGAAGCGGACCCGGCCGATCTTCGGCAGGTTGACCATGCCCCAGCGGCGGTGCACGCGGGTGATGTACAGGTCGCGGCCCTGCGGGATGTCCACGGACATCACCGTGCGGAAACGGCCTTTGAAATTCGGGGCGTCGGCGCGGCCGTCCCAGCAGTTCTTCCACGCCTGGAAGTACGTCTTCAACACCGCTTGCGCGGCCTGCGCGGGAAGCACAGCGAGAAAGTCGATGTCCTCGCGGGCCTGGCGGATCGCGGCGTCCGCGTGTGCGAGAGTCCGCTTCTCCTTCGGCATCATCTGCCACCACGCATGCAGGAGATTCCACATCGTGCGGGCCGCATGCGCCTGATCATCCGCCTTGCGAACCCCGGCAGGCGACAGCGCGAGCCGGGCGCGATGCCCGAACTGCCGCTTCACTGCCGCCTGTTCGCTCGCGTTCCCGACCATAGCATTGGTTTATGTCACCTCGATGGAACCCGAATCCCGACGTCAGAACTGGCCGCCATGTTGTCTACAACCTGCATGTTCAATTGGTTTTTGTCACCAAGTACAGGCGGAATGCGTTCACCGACACGATGCTGACCCGCATCGAAGAAATCACACGCCGTTCCAGCCGTTGGTCAGCTGCTGGTTGCCGGAGTAGTCGTAGGTGAGATTCCAGCCGTCGAGAGCGGTCGCGGACCGGTTGGCGAGGGTGATCTCGGCGGTAAAGCCCGAACCCCAGTCGTTGGTCTTGTAGTCGACGCTGCACTGCACCGCCGCCGCCGCCGCGGTGGTGGTGGTGGTGGTGGTGGCGGCGCCGACGGCCGTGAGGACCAGGGGGAGGGAGAGGGCCATGGCCGTGGCGGACGCGATCAGCAGTGTGCGTCGTCCGTGGAATCCGGGTGGGGGATGTGACGGCATGCGGATGGTTCTCCTCGCGGCTCGGGGGAGACGGGATGAGAGGAGCGGGTGCGCACAAGCTCCGAACCAGTGGGAGCGCTCCCACTGTGCAGAGGTGGCCCGACGGCGTCAAGACCTGTGAAGAGTCGAAAGCAATCTCCGAGGAATTTACTCAACTCCTCTTTTGCTTGGCGGCACTTGGCGCTACGGTCTGGCCCCAACCAGTGGGAGCGGTTCCATCAGTCGGCGCCCGTCAGGGCGCAACGTGCTGCAAGGACTCGCTCATCGAGACCCCGCGCCTGTCAGCACTGCTCGGCGGAGCGGCGCTAACCTCGCGCGACGGCGGTACTTGCCGGCATCGGCCACACCATCGCCGGCACACAGGACCTGGTGCAGGCCGTGCATGCGACCGGGGCCCGCAGTTTCCTGCCGGTCCCCGGGATCGTCTACAACGACCCGAGCCAGTGGCCCACCCGTTCCCCCCCTCGCCTCGGTCGCGGACCGGGCCCCCGGTCGCGGGCGAGAGCGGCGAGCACACCTGCGGACACGCGTTCACCGACCGCGCCACGGCCCGGTTGCGACGACCGCGCCCGCTCCGTACGACGGCACCCCTGCGCACAACGGCACTCCCCCCATTCGGCACCGGGTGCGCGACCGCCTGCGCACCCTGAACTGAAAGGCACCCCGCGAAATGAGCCGCACCGTACCCCGCACCGCCTTACTGGCGGCCCTCAGTCTCGTCACGGCCGCCGGCGCCACCGCCACGGCGTTCGGTACCAGCGCCGGCGCCGGCGCCGCCGCCGGCTGCAAGGTCGAGTACCAGATCTCGAACCAGTGGAACACCGGCTTCGGTGCCAACGTGGTCGTCACCAACACCGGTGACCCGGTCGCCTCCTGGACCCTGGAGTGGTCCTACGCGAACGGCGAGCAGGTCACCCAGGGCTGGAACGCCACCATCACCCAGTCCGGGGCCGCGGTGACCGCGAAGAGCATGTCCTACAACGGGTCGCTGGCCACGGGCGGTTCGACCTCCTTCGGGTTCAACGGTTCGCACACCGGCACGAACGCCGTCCCCGCGACCTTCAAGCTCAACGGCGTCACCTGCAACGGCGCCACCGACCCGACCCAGCCCCCCACCACACCCCCGACGACCCCGCCCACGACGCCGCCGACCACGCCTCCGCCCACCGGCGGCAAGGCCGACAACCCCTACGCCGGCGCCAAGATGTACGTGAACCCCGAGTGGTCCGCCCATGCCGCCGCCGAACCGGGCGGCAGCAGGGTGTCCAACCAGCCCACCGCCGTATGGCTGGACCGCATCGCCCTCGTCACGGGCACGAGCGGCACGATGGGACTGCGCGACCACCTCGACGCGGCCCTGACACAGAAGGGCAGCGGCGAACTCGTCGTCCAGCTGGTGATCTACAACCTGCCCGGACGGGACTGTTCCGCGCTCGCCTCCAACGGCGAACTGGGCCCCACCGAGATCGACAAGTACAAGACGCAGTACATCGACCCGATCGCCGCGATCCTCGCCGAACCCAAGTACGCGGGGCTGCGGATCGTCACCACCGTCGAGATCGACTCACTGCCGAACCTGGTCACCAACGTCTCCGGCCGCCCCACCGCAACCGCCAACTGCGACGTGATGAAGACCAACGGCAACTACATCAAGGGCGTCGGCTACGCCCTGAACAAGCTCGGCTCGATCGCCAACGTCTACAACTACGTGGACGCCGGCCATCACGGCTGGCTCGGCTGGGACGACAACTTCGGCCCCTCCGCCGAAATGTTCAAGCAAGCCGCGACCGCCGAGGGCTCCACGCTCTCCAAGGTGCACGGCTTCATCGTCAACACCGCCAACTACAGCGCACTGAAGGAGGACAACTTCAAGATCGACGATTCCGTCAACGGCACCTCCGTGCGCCAGTCGAAGTGGGTCGACTGGAACCGCTACACCGACGAACTGTCCTACGCCCAAGCCATGCGCACCAAGCTGGTCTCCCTGGGCTTCGACGCCAGCATCGGCATGCTCATCGACACCTCCCGCAACGGCTGGGGCGGCACCGCCCGCCCGACCGGACCCGGCGCGCTGACGAGCGTGGACACCTACGTCAACGGCGGCCGCTACGACCGGCGCATCCACCTCGGCAACTGGTGCAACCAGTCCGGCGCCGGACTCGGCGAGCGGCCGAAGGCGGCCCCGGCCGCCGGCATCGACGCCTACGTGTGGATCAAGCCCCCGGGCGAGTCCGACGGGGCGAGCAAGGAGATCCCGAACAACGAGGGCAAGGGATTCGACCGGATGTGCGACCCCACCTACACGGGCAACGTACGCAACGGCAACAGCATGTCGGGAGCCCTGCCGAACGCACCGCTCGCCGGCCAGTGGTTCTCGGCCCAGTTCCAGGAGCTCATGAAGAACGCCTACCCGGCGCTGTGACGCAGGGCAGGTGACGAGCCCGGAGCCTTGCGGAAGCATTCCCTTCCGCGGGGCTCCGGGCCTCGGCACGCCAGCGCCGTGGCCGGAGTGCGGGCTGCCGGCAGGCTGCCGGGGCGGCTTCAGGAGGAATCCCGCACGACCAGTTCCGTCGGGAGCACCCGGCGCGGCTCCTCGCCCATGCCCCGCCCCCGGGCGGGGCCGGCTTCTCGGGACAGCTCCGCGATCTTCTGGAGCAGGAGCCGGGTCATCGTGCGGCCCATCTCCTCGATGGGCTGGCGCACGCTGGTCAGGGGCGGGTCCATCAGACGGGCCACCGTGGAGTCGTCGACCCCTACGAGGGCGACGTCCTCGGGGACCCGCCGGCCGGCCTCGCGCAGCACCCCGCGCGCGCCCGCCGCCATCACGTCGGAGGCGGCGAAGACGGCGTCCAGGCCGGGGGCGCGTTCCAGGAGCTCGCGCATCGCCAGCCGGCCGCCCTCCTCGGTGAAGTCCGCCGTCGCCACGAGCGACTCGTCGGGCTGGATTCCTGCCTCGGCGAGCCCCGCCCGGTAGCCGCCCAGACGGGCGCGGGCCACGTACATGTCCAACGGCCCGCTGATGGTCGCGATCCTGGACCGGCCGCGCCCCGCGAGGTGGGCGACGGCCGCCCGTCCCGCACCGATGTTGTCGGAGTCCACATAGGCCACCGGCTCGCCCTCCGAACGCCGCCCGTTCATGACGACCGGCAGACCCAGCCGCGCGATCCGGTCGGGCAGCGGGTCGTTCCCGTGGACCGATGCCAGCAGCACGCCGTCGACCCGCTGGGCCGCCAGGTAGTGCTCGAACCGCTGCCGCTCGGCCTCGGTCCGGACGAGGGTGAGCAGCAACTGCTTGTCCGCCTCGGCCAGCTCGGCGCTGACCCCGCGGATCAGGTCGAGGAAGTACGGCTCCGAGAACAGCCGGGCCTCGGTTTCCGGAATGACCAGGGCCACCGCGTCGGTCCGGCTGCCGGCCAGCGCCCTGGCCGCCTGATTGGGTACGTACCCCAGCTCTGCGACAGCCCGGGCCACGGCGTCCCTGGCCCGCTCGCTCACCCGCGGCGAACCGTTGATGACCCGGGAGACCGTGCCCCGGCCGACACCGGCCAGGGCCGCTACCTCCTCCAGAGTGGGCCTGCCGCCGCTCTGCCGTCCGCTCACGCTCTTGAACTCCCCTCATCTGCCATCGCACTCCGTGCCGGGCGCGGGCCCGGCCTGCTGATCAGGTACGTAGGACGGTGCACCCGCCCCGTAGCCGTGGGACACGTTACGCCGACCAGAGGTGGGAGCGCTCCCACAGTACTCCCCATTCCCTTCTGCCACCACGGTCGCGTTCACCGCCTGACACGGGCAGCGCGTCCGAGAAGGCGGCCCCACGGGCGGCCCCGCACGTCGGAGGCTCCTGTGTAATGAATTCGCGTTCATCTCTTGACACCCGTACCTGCCAGGCAGCAACCTTCCGGCTACGACGTGGGAGCGCTCCCATCCAGGGGTGCGACAACGGCTTTCACATCAGGTCCGGGCGGGCCCTTGGCCGAGCCGCGAACAGCCCGCCGGACCCCCATGGGGCACACCGAGCAGCACCTTGGACGAGGAGAGTGGAATGCGTTCTTCCAGCAGCGGACACGGACGCGGACGCGGACGCCGCACCGTGCTCCACGCGGTCGCCGCGGTCGCCGTCGTGGCGACCGGTACGGCCCTGCTCACCGGCTGCGGCGGTGACGGCGACCAGGGCAAGGGTGACGGCGCGGCCGGCGGCGAGCAGATCACGCTGCGGATCGGTACCTTCGGTTCCTTCGGCTACGACGACGCGACCGGGGCCAAGCTCTACGCCGAGTACACGAAGGCCCACCCGAACATCAAGATAGAAGAGTCGAACGTCGCGGACGGCCAGAAGTACTGGGACACCCTCAAGCTGCGCCTCTCCCGCGACAGCGGCCTCGCGGACATCCAGGCCCTGGAGGTCGGCTACATCGCGGAGGCGACCGGACCCGCCATGGCCGGCAAGTGGGCCGACCTCGGCAAGACGGGTGGCGCGGACCTCGGCGTGTTCCTCGACTGGAAGGTCAAGCAGGCCACGACGGGCGACGGCAAGGTGATCGGCCTCGGCACGGACATCGGCCCGATGGCCATCTGCTACAACAAGGACCTCTTCGCCAAGGCCGGCCTGCCGACCGATCGCGCCGAAGTCGCCAAGCTCTGGGCGGGCGACTGGGCGAGGTTCATCCAGACCGGCGAGGCGTACAAGAAGAGCGCCCCCGAGGGGACCTCCTTCCACGACTCCGCGAGCGGCCTGTTCAACGCCGTGATCGCCAGCGAGCCCGTGCAGTACGCCAACGCCAAGGGCGAGCTGGACTACGAGAACAGTCCGGGCGTGAAGAAGGCCTGGGACACCGCCGTGGCGGCGGCCAAGGGCGACATGACCGCGAAGCTCCGCCAGTTCGACGAGAAGGGCACGTGGAACGCGGCCTTCAAGAACTCGAAGTTCGCCACCGTGGCCTGCCCGAGCTGGATGACGGGCATCATCAAGGACCAGGCGGGCCCGGAGAACCAGGGCAAGTGGGACATCGCCGCACCGCCCGTGGCCGGGAACTGGGGCGGCTCCTTCCTCGCCGTCCCGAAGTCGGGCAAGCACGCCAAGGAGGCGGCCGAACTCGCCGCCTGGCTCACCGCTCCGGCCCAGCACGCCAAGGTCTTCGGCGTGAACGGCAACATCCCCTCCTCCAAGGACACCCTCAGCTCTCCTGCGGTGCAGGGCGCGAAGCTGCCGTACTTCGGTGACACCCCGGTCGGCAAGATCTACTCGGAAGCCGCGGCCGGCATCACGCCCGCCCCGATCAGCCGCTGGGACGGACAGGTGAAGACCTTCCTCACCGACAACGGCATCCTCGACATCGAGCAGCGCGGCACCGATCCGGCGAAGGCCTGGGAGAACGTCAAGAAGCTGGTCGCCGACAAGATCGACAAGTAGCGGGGCACGCGGCGGCCCGCCCGCACCCGCCTCCCACCGCCTCCCCGCGGTGGTGGCGGGCGGTCGCCGTCCGCACCACCGCACCACCGCACGCATCGACCTGGAAGGACGCCCCCGTGGCCACCTCCGTACGGGCGACCAGCGGCGGCTCCGCGCCGCCCGCCGCACAGCCCCCGGCCCCCGGCACCGGCTCCCGCAAGCAGCGGCCCTCCGGCCGGGGCGGACTGCGCAGCACGCTCTACCGCCTGGACCTGAAGGCGGTCCCCTACGTCTTCCTCGCCCCCTTCTTCCTCACCTTCGCGGCCTTCGGACTCTTCCCCCTGCTCTACACGGGCTGGCTCTCGCTCCACCGGGTGGAACTCGGCGGCAGCGCGCAGTGGAAGGGGCTGGAGAACTACACCTCCCTGGCGGGAAGCGAGTTCTTCTGGAACGCCCTCGCCAACACCTTCACCATCGGCGTGATCTCCACCGTTCCCCAGCTGCTGATGGCCCTCGGCCTGGCCCACCTGCTGAACTACAGACTCCGTGGCCGCGGCTTCTTCCGCGTGGCGGTGCTCGCCCCGTACGCCACCTCGATCGCGGCGGCGACGCTCGTCTTCGCGCAGCTGTTCAACACCGACTACGGGCTGATCAACACGGTGCTGGGCTGGGCCGGCTTCGAGCCGGTCGCCTGGGAATCCTCCAAGTGGCCCGCTCAGATCGCGATTTCGGTGATCGTGACGTGGCGCTGGACCGGCTACAACGCCCTCATCTACCTGGCCGCGATGCAGGCCGTGCCCCAGGACCTCTACGAGGCGGCCGCGTTGGACGGGGCCTCGCGCTGGCGCCAGTTCCTCAGCGTGACCATCCCCTCGATCCGGCCGACGATCCTGTTCACCGTCATCGTCTCGACCATCGGGGCCACCCAGCTCTTCGGCGAGCCGATGCTCTTCGGCGGCAGTGTCGGCATCAGCGGCGGCAGCGGCAACCAGTTCCAGACGCTGAGCCTGCTCATGTACGAGAAGGGCTGGGTGACCGGCGCGCTGGGCCAGGCCTCCGCCATCGCCTGGGTCATGCTCCTGCTCCTCCTGCTCATCGGCGGCCTTCAAGCCCTGCTCTCCCGCTCGAACCGCAGCCGCAGCCGCAGCCGCAGCCGTAACCACAACCGCAACCGCAACCGCGCCGGCCGCATGCGCACGAAGGCGGGGAGCTGAACCCATGAGCCGCACACTCGACACGACCTCCGCCGGTGCGCCGCGCGCCGGGCGCCTTCGCCCGTCGGCCGGCCGCCAGCACCACGCCGGACCGCTGGCCTACGTCCTGCTCGGCCTCGCCGCCCTGCTCTCCCTCTTCCCCCTTTACTGGAACCTGGTCGCCGCCTCCCACACGGGCGAGCGCGTGGTCGAGGCTCCGGCCCCGCTCCTGCCCGGCCCCCGGCTGTTCGACAACCTCTCCTTCGCCTGGAACCAGGTCGACATGGGCGAGGCGCTGGTCAACACGACGATCGTGGCCGGGCTCGTGGCCCTGTCCACCGTCCTGTTCTCCACCCTGGCCGGCTTCGCCTTCGCCAAACTGGCCTTCAGGGGAAAGGGCGCGCTGCTGGCGCTCGTGGTGGCCACCATGACGATCCCGCCGCAGCTCAGTGTGATCCCCCTCTACCAGATCATCACCGACCTCGGCTGGGTCGACCAGCTGCAGTCGGTCGTCCTGCCCTCGCTGGTCGCCGCCTTCGGCGTGTTCTTCATGCGCCAGTACCTCATCGAGGCCTTGCCCGTGGAGCTGGTGGAGGCGGCGCGGATGGACGGCGCGCACAGCCTGCGCATCATCTGGCACGTGGTGTTCCCGGTCGCCCGGCCCGCGATGGCCGTCCTGGGCATGCTCGTCTTCGTACAGGCATGGAACGACTTCTTCTGGCCGTTCATCGCACTGACCCCCGACGGGAGCCCCACCCTCCAGGTCGCCCTGGCCGGCCTCGGCGCGGGAAACCACACCGTCGACCAGGCCGTCGTCCTGACCGGGGCGCTCATATCCACCCTGCCGCTGCTGCTGGTCTTCGCCGTCCTCGGCAAGCACATCGTGGGGGGCATCACCGCCGGCGCCGTCAAGAACTGACGGCGTCCGTCGAGGACGGCCGACCCGTCGGTCCGTTCGCACACCCTGCCTTACGCCACCGCTCCATCCGGCACGACTTCATCCGGCACCACTTCATCCACACCCGCGTTGGGAGCGCTCTCCTATGACCGCGTCCGAGACCCGGCCGCTCACGGCCACCCGCAGCTTCCCGCCCGGCTTCCTCTGGGGCACTGCCACCGCCGCGTACCAGATCGAGGGCGCCGCCCAGGAGGACGGCCGGACCCCCTCCATCTGGGACACCTTCTCCCACACCCCCGGCAAGGTCTTCGGAGGCCACACCGGTGACGTGGCCGTGGACCACTACCACCGGTTCCCCGAGGACGTCCGTCTCATGTCGGAACTCGGCCTGGGCGCCTACCGGTTCTCCGTCTCCTGGTCCCGCGTCCAGCCGACCGGCCGGGGCCCCGCCGTCCAGAAGGGCCTGGACTTCTACCGCCGGCTCGTCGACGAACTGCTCGCCGCCGGCGTCACCCCCGCCCTCACCCTCTACCACTGGGACCTCCCCCAGGACCTGGAGGACGCGGGCGGCTGGCCCGAGCGCGCGACCGCGGAGCGGTTCGCCGCGTACACGGGCCTGGTGGCCGACGCCCTAGGGGACCGGGTGAAGCACTGGATCACCCTCAACGAGCCCTGGTGCAGCGCGTTCCTCGGCTACGCCTCCGGCGTCCACGCCCCCGGCCGTACGGACCCGGTCGCCGCCCTGCGCGCCGCCCATCACCTCAACCTCGGTCACGGCCTCGCCGTCCAGGCGCTGCGGGCGGCGCTGCCCGGGGACGGTCAGGTCGCGGTCTCCCTCAACCTCCACGAGGTGCGCCCCCTGACCTCCTCGGCCGACGACCGGGAGGCGGCCCGGCGCGTCGACGCCGTCGGCAACCGGATCTGGCTCGGGCCGATGCTGGAGGGTGCCTACCCCGAGGACCTCCTCGCGGACACCGCGCACCTGACCGACTGGTCCTTCGTCCGGGACGGCGACACCGCCACGGTGCACCAGCCCCTGGACCTGCTCGCCGTGAACTACTACACCCCGACGGTCGTCTCGCACGCGGCGGAGGGCGGGGCGGTGCCGGTGCCGCAGGACGACGGGCACGGCAACAGCGAGCACTCGCCGTGGCCCGGAGCGGAGGGCGTGGCCTTCCACCGGGCGCCGGGTGAACGTACGGCGATGGACTGGCCGGTCGACGCCGGTGCCCTGTACGACCTGCTGACCCGGACCGCCGCCCGGTACCCCGGGCTTCCGCTCCTGGTCAGCGAGAACGGCGCGGCGTACGAGGACGAGGTCGGACCCGACGGCACGGTCCACGACCCGGAGCGCGCCGCCTACGTCCATGCCCACCTCGACGCGGTGCACCGGGCGATCACGGACGGGGCGGACGTGCGCGGCTACTTCCTCTGGTCGCTGCTGGACAACTTCGAGTGGGCCTACGGCTACGCCAAGCGGTTCGGCGCCATCCACGTCGACTACGACACCCTGGAGCGCACGCCCAAATCGAGCGCGCACTGGTACTCCCGCGTGGCCCGGACGGGAGAGCTGCGCGCTCCCGGCGAGGCGTAGCGGGCGAGGCCGGTGGACTCGGCAGCGGTGCGAGCCCACCGGCACGCCGCCGGCACCGACTGCCACGATGGCCGTCCCGGTCCCGTGGCTCGTACGCAGCGTCCGGAGGAAGTCGCCGCAGGCGCTGCGACGGTCGGCCGCGAAGCTCTCGGGCGTCCACGGCTCACCGGGGTTGACGGCTGTGCCGGCAGCACCCCCGCATGCGGCTGTCGTCCCTGCTCGAACCGGAGGAGGGGCGCTACGACTTCACCTGGCTCGACGCCCACGTCGACCGCCTGCACGCGTACGGCGTGGCCGTCGACCTGGCCACCCCGACCGCTTCCCCGCCGCCCCGGCCCACCCTGGCCCACCCCGATGCGCTGCCCTGTGGCACGGGGTCGGCACCCTCCCCCGCCTCCTGGCCCGACGGGCCGGCAACAACGGGACGGGCCGCGACGTGACGTGACGTCCTCCTCGGTCCGCCCGCGCGTCCTGCACGAACGGGCACGCTCGGGCCGTACGACTACGCCACCGTGAGCGCCCCGGTCGTCGTGGCGGCCGGTGTGCACGACGTCCGCCTCCGACTGCGCGGCCGGATGCGGCTCGCACGCGTCACCTTCTCCGTCTGAGGCCCGGCCTGGTCCAAAGTCACGGCCTAGGAGCGGGCGGGCAGGCGGGTGGGATCGGCGATGATCCGGCGGACGGTCGACCATCCAGCGCCCAGCACCGGTCCGCGCCGGCCCAGGGCGGAGGGGCGTACCGCCTCCGGGGTCCAGGGCCGGACGGTGATCCGGGCGGCGAGTTCGGCGCGGACGGCCGGGAGGAGCCAGTCGGCGAGTTCGGCGTAGGCGCCGCCCAGAACGAGGCCGTCCGGGTCGATCAGGTTCACCGCAGAGGTGAGGGCGAGGCCCAGGGCCCGTCCCGCACCGTCCAGGGCGCGCAGGGTCGCCGCGTCCCCGGCGGCCGCCCGCTCGGCCAGCAGGGCCACCGGGTCGCCGGCGGGTGCGAGCCCGGCCTCGCGCAGCACGGCCGCTTCGCCCGCGTACTGCTCCAGGCAGCCGCGTGCCCCGCAGGCGCAGCGGGTGCCCTCCGGGTGGACGGGCAGGTGGCCGAGTTCCCCCGCGAATCCGCGGGCGCCGCGGAACAACTGCCCGCCGACGACCAGTGCGGCACCGATTCCGGCCTCGGCGGAGACGTGCACGAAGGTCCCGGTGGGGTCTCCCCGGTGCCACTGCTCGGCCAGCGCCCCGAGGTTGGCCTCGTTCTCCGGCTCGGGCACAGTGTCGGGGTCGGGCCAGTGGTCGGCGGGGCGTACCGCTTGCCAGCCGAGGTTGGGGGCGTGTCCGACCAGCCCGCCCGGCTCGTTCGGCACCACCCCCGGCACGGCCAGGACGCGGCCCGCGGCGCGCAGCCCGAGGGCGGCGGCCTCGGCCTCCGCCTCGGCGCCCAGCGCGGCGGCCTCCGCCAGTACCTGCCCGGCCGGCCGGCCCGCGTTGGCCCGCTCCACCCGGCGCCACACCCGGGGTTCACCGCGCAGGTCCACGACGCACGCGGCGAGATGCGTGACGCCGATCTCCAGGCCGAGGCCCGCGGGACCCCGGTCGTTCAGGGCCAGCGCCCGCCCGGGGCGGCCGACGCGGCCGCTGGGCGCGGTCTCCGTCTCGGTCAGCGCGCCGCGGCCGATGAGCTCGTCGACCATGGAGGAGACGGCCGGCCTGGTCAGGCCCGTGTGCCCGGCGACGTCCGCCCGGGAGAGCGGACCGTGCGCGGCGACCGCGCCGATCACCACCGCGAGGTTCTGCCGACGCATGCCCTGCTGCGAGGCGGGCACGGCCTCCACGCCCCCGCTCGCCCTGCCGATCCCCGCCATTGGGCCGACCTTCCTATCGTTGTGCCGGCGGGAGCTCCTGCAAGGCCCGCGCCCGCCGCAGCGTACTGGTGATCCGTTCGAGCGTGTCGTCGTCACGGGGTACGGGGTCCAGGACCCGGCCCCCGGCGGTCCGCCAGCGCCGGGCGACGGCGTCGGCGGGCTCACCCGTGAGCAGTGCGGCGGCCTGGGCGGCGGCCCCCAGCGCGACCAGCTCCCGGGCCTCGGGCACCTGGACCGCTCGGCCGGACAGTCGCAGGACGGTCTGCTGCCAGGCCCTGCCGCGGGCTCCGCCGCCGATCAGCAGCAGTGGTTCGTCGGGAGCGGGGTTCTCGCCTCCGGCGCGCAGTACGTCGTCCAGGGCCGTGAGGAGGGCGTGGGCGGCGCCGTCGTAGGCGGCCTGGAGCAGCCGGCCCGGCGTGGTGTCGTGGCGGAGGCCGTGGACCAGGCCGGAAGCGCCCGGGAGGTCCGGAGTGCGCTCGCCGTCCAGATACGGAAGCACCACCACCGTGCCGCCTGCCTCGACGTCCTCGCGGTCGCGGCCGACGAGGGCGGCGAAGCGGTCGACGGCGAGGGTGCAGTTGAGCGTGCAGGCGAGCGGCAGCCAGCCGCCGAGGGCATCGGCGAAGCCGGCGACGGTTCCGCTCGGGTCGGCCGGCCGGGTCCGGCCGACGGCGTAGACGGTGCCGGAGGTACCGAGGCTCAGCACGGGACGTCCGGGGGTCAGGCCCAGCCCGAGGGCGGCGGCCATGTTGTCACCGGTCCCGGCGGCCACCGGCGCGCCCTCGCGCAGCGGCATACCGGCCCGTACGGTGCCCGCGAGGGCGCCCGGCGGGAGGACGTGTGGGAGCAGCCCGGGGTCGAGGCCGATCCGGCCGAGGACGTCCTGGTCGTAGCCGTCCGGGCCCCACCAGCCGGTTCCCGACGCGTCACCGCGGTCCGTCACCGCCTCGCCGGTCAGCCGCTCCGTCAGGAAGTCGTGGGGAAGCCGGACGGCCGCGACGCGGTCGGCCGCGGCACGCTCGTTCGCGTGCAGCCAGGCCCACTTGGCGGCCGTGAAGGCGGCCGTCGGGACGCTGCCGGTGCGGCGCGCGAGCTCTGCCGGGCCGAACGCGGCTGCGAGTGCGGCGGCCTGCGGGGCGGAGCGGACGTCGTTCCACAGCAGCGCCGGGCGCACCGGCCGGCCGGCCGCGTCGAGGGTGACCAGGCCGTGCTGCTGGCCGGCGATCGAGCAGGCGGCCGCGCGATCCGCCCAGCCGGTGCCGGCCGTGGCCTCGCCGAGCGCCCGCCACCACTGTTCGGGGTCGCTCTCGCGTCCGGCGCCGGCGCTTACGGCGTGCGAGGCGCGGCCCTCGCCCAGGACGGCGCCGGTTTCCAGGTCGACGGCGAGGGCCTTGGTGGACTGGGTCGAGCTGTCGACACCGATCACGACACGCTGAGCAGACATGCGTTCCTCCGGTGGGGTTCCTTCTGACGTCTCGGGATACTAATTTGTTTTTCGTCATTACAAATAGCCCTCGGCCTGATCCGGAGCGCCTCATGACCAGCGACCCGCTCGTTCCCACCCCCGCGCACAGGTTCACCTTCGGCCTGTGGACCGTCGGCTGGCAGGGGCGGGACCCCTTCGGCGACGCCACCCGGACCGCCCTCGATCCCGTCGAGAGCGTGGAGCGGCTGGCCGAGCTCGGCGCCTACGGCGTCACGTTCCACGACGACGACCTGGTCCCCTTCGGCGCCGGCGACGCCGCCCGCGAGCAGGCGGTCAAGCGCTTCCGCACCGCACTCGACACGGCCGGGCTGAAGGTGCCGATGGCCACGACGAACCTCTTCACCCACCCGGTGTTCAAGGACGGCGCCTTCACCGCCAACGACCGGGACGTGCGCCGGTACGCGCTGCGCAAGACGATCCGCAACATCGACCTGGCCGTGGAACTCGGCGCGCCGGTATACGTCGCCTGGGGCGGCCGCGAAGGCGCGGAGTCCGGCGCGGCCAAGGACGTGCGCACCGCCCTCGACCGGCTGAAGGAGGCCTTCAACCTGCTGGGCGAGTACGTCGAGAACCAGGGTTACGACCTGCGCTTCGCGATCGAACCCAAGCCCAACGAGCCGCGCGGCGACATCCTGCTGCCCACCATCGGCCACGCCCTGGCGTTCATCAACGAGCTGGACCGGCCGGACCGGGTCGGCCTCAACCCGGAGGTCGGCCACGAGCAGATGGCCGGACTGAACTTCCCGCACGGCATCGCCCAGGCGCTGTGGCACGGCAAGCTGTTCCACATCGACCTCAACGGCCAGACCGGCATCAAGTACGACCAGGACCTGCGCTTCGGCGCGGGCGACCTGCGCCAGGCCTTCTGGCTGGTCGACCTGCTGGAGTCGGCGGGCTACGACGGCCCCCGCCACTTCGACTTCAAGCCGCCGCGCACCGAGGACTCCGACGGCGTCTGGGCCTCGGCGGCCGCCTGCATGCGCAACTACCTGCTCCTGGCGGAGCGAGCCCGCGCCTTCCGGTCCGATCCGGCGGTCCAGGCCGCGCTCGCCGCCTCCCGGCTGCCCGAGCTCGCCCTGCCCACCGCCGAGGACGGCCTGGCCGGGCTGCTGGCCGACCGGTCCGCCTTCGACGAGTTCGACGTCGATGCCGCCGCCCGCCGCGGCATGGCCTTCGAACAGCTGGACCAGCTCGCCCTCGAACACCTCCTCGGCGCCCGCTGAGCCGGTGCGCGCAAGAGCCGGGCCGTGACGGATCCACGGCCCGGCTCCGCCACTCCCCAGGGGGCCGGCGCCTTCGCGCCGGCCTGCCGGCTCAGGCCGGGTGGGTTCGACGCCGTCCGCCCAGGCGGAGACCGGGCGCTGGTCGTCGGCGCCGAGCGGGATGACGGAGTCGGGGCGGGCCAGCAGCGGCAGGGTGTGGAAGCCGTGGTGTTCACGGACCCAGCGGGGACCGTTGATCCGGGCACCGGTCAGGACGTTCGTCCACGTCCCTTCCGGCACGCAGTAGTCGACCGTGCCGTCGTCGGTGAAGACCGGGGCGACGAGCAGGTCGTCTCCGAGCATGTACTGCCGCTCCAGCGCGGCCGCGGCGGGGGCGTCGGGGAATTCCAACGCCATGGCGCGCATGACGGGGATGCCGGTGGCGTGGGCCTGTTGGGCGGCGCGCTGGAGCTACGGGGCGAGGCGGTGCTTGAGCAGGGTGAACTCCCGGGTGACCTCGACGGCCTCCTCCCCGTACTCCCACGGAACGCGGTAGGACTTGCTGCCGTGCAGGCGGCTGTGCCCACCCGCAGCGACAGCTCACCCGCACTGAGCTCGACCACCGGGCCGTCCACCGGGTGGCTTCCGCCGTCCGCGCTCGGTGCGCGGCGATCAGGGCCCGGAACCACGGCCAGGCCGAAGCGCCGGCCGTAGCACGCGCCCACTCGGAGTCGTCCAGCAGAGACCGGGCGGGGCTCAGTGCGCGGGGCGGCCGAGCGGTCTGCTCGGCCCGGGAGCCGTCCTCGCGCGCTGCGCCCGGTCCGGGGGTGCGGGCGGTCAGAGCTCCGGCGCCAGGCCGCGCTCGCGCAGCCAGGCCAGTTGGACGGGCGGGTTGGAGCCGAGGCCGCCGCCGTGGTCGCCGAACGGCCATACGGTCATGGTGCGGTCCGCGCCCGCGTAGTGGTTGAAGGCGGCGTAGACCGTGGAGGGCGGGCAGACCGGATCCATCAGGGCCACGCTGAACAGCGTCGGCGCGCTGGCCCGCCGGGCGAAGTGGACGCCGTCGAAGTGGCCGAGGGTGGCGAAGGCCGGCTCCACGCGGTGTCGGCTGTGCCAGCGCAGGTACTTGGCGATCTCCTGGTACGGGCCTTCGCCGCAGATCGCGGCGGCGTGGCGGAAGTGGCACAGGAACGGGACGTCCGGCATCGCGGCCGCCACGCGGTCCCCGGCGAGACCGGCGACGGCGAGCGCCAGACCGCCCCCCTGGCTGCCTCCGGCCACCACGATCCGACGGCTGTCGAGTCCGGGCAGCTCCGCGACCGCGTCCACGGCTCGCACGCAGTCGGTGATCAATCGCCGGTAGTAGTAGGTGTCGGGTGAGTCGATGCCACGGGTCATGAACCCCTCGACCCACTGCGTGCCGTCGCCCAGGCCCCGGTCCGGGGTGTCGCGGCCCTGGCCCCGGCTGTCGACGACGAGTTGGGCGTAGCCGGCGGCGGACCAGAGCAGGTGGTCGGTGGGAAGTCCGCGACCGCCGCCGTAGCCGATGTAGGTGACGACGACCGGCAGCGGGCCGGCCGCGTCGCGCGGGCGCAGCAGCCAGGCGGCCACCGGTTCGCCGTTCCAGCCGGGGAAGCGTACGTCGTCGACCTCGACGGTGTGCAGCATGTGCCGGGCGGTGACCCGCTCAACCTTGATCGCCCCGTCGTGTGAGCGGGCTTCGGCGAGGGTCCGTCGCCAGAAGTCGTCGAAACCTGTCGGATCCGGCAACTCGGGGCGGTAGTCGATGAGTTCGTCCGCGCCGAGGTCTGTGAGCGGCATGGGGGGCTTCCTCCGGTCGGAGAGGTGACGGCTTGAAGGCGTGACGGGGAGACAGGGAGACGGGGAGACGGGGAGACGAGGCTCGGCGGCCTCGGGGGGCCTCGCCCCGCAGGTCCGGGCGGTCGAGACCGCCTCGGCGACCCGGCGCACCAGGCCCTCGTCCCAGGTGGCGCCGAGACACGGCGTCGGCCGGTCGGCGGCGGGCCGGGCCCCAGCTCAGTTCCTCGGTGAACCGGCGGATGACGGTGCCGGCGTCGATCACCAGACGTCGGGGTGTGCGGTGGCGCCGGAGGAGAGGAGGGCGCACGGTCGCCTTCGGCGACGCCCCCATCGAGGTCCACGGGAACGCGGGAAGGAGGCATTGCCCACCGTCCGGACCACCAGGCCGTGGCGGACGAGTTCCTGGTGGAGGTCGCCGACTTGGCGACGGACGAAGCTGGTGGTCGCGTTCACCGCGCCTCGCCCAGTCCTCGGGATTGAAACGTCACCTCTCCCGATGAGGCATATTGTTAGCGCTCACAATATGCCTGTCAAGGAACTGGACGAGGCCTCGAAAAGGTGCGACCGGCGGGGCGGAGGGCCTCGGCCGACGCTGCGGCCGGCCCCGGGTCCGACGGCGCAGGCTGCAGGGCCGGCGGCCGGGGTCGCCGAAACCCGGCCGGACGGCAGCCAAGGGCGGAGTGCAGCAGGTGGACTCAGAACGCCGTCGAGGCCGCAGAGCCGATGCCTCCGGGAAGCGAACGGCCGGAGTCGTGCGGGGCACGCGCGCAGCAGACCGAGGACGATGTCATCGTCGGCACGGAAGACGGCGGGACGCCTCCCGGACCGGCGATCCGCGATCCCACCCGGCAGCCGGCCCCTGCACCCCCACTCCCGTCGCCGCGCTCGGCAAAGCCGCAGAAACCGCGGAAGCCGTCCGTGGCCGGCGCGCCCGGACGTCCCGCCGGGGAGCCGCCCCGGCGAGGAGGCTGCCCGCCTGCGGCGATGTTGCCCCATGGTGATCCGAACAGACCCTTGACGACACACTTGTGAGCGTTAACACTCAGGTATCGCCAGGCCGGAGCCGCTGCAGACCTGAACTTCGCGCCGGCGCGAGGAACGACTCCCGGCCGGCCCCGCTCGACCGCTTCCGGTTCTCCCAGCCGGGTCGCACTGTGCCGGTCGCGGAACATCACTGGAGGAACTGTGCGGAAGCTTTCAGCGGGACTTGTCACCCTGGGTCTGACGCTGTCGCTGGCAGCCTGCGGCCAGAGCGCCAACGGAACGGGCGACGCCGGGGCCGCCGGGAACGCCAAGGGCGGCCTCATCGGCATCGCGATGCCGACCAAGTCGTCGGAGCGCTGGATCAACGACGGCAACAACATGGTCAAGGAGTTCCAGGCCAAGGGGTACAAGACCGACCTCCAGTACGGCGACAACGTCGTGGAGAACCAGGTCGCCCAGGTGGAGAACATGATCACCAAGGGGGCCAAGCTGCTGGTGATCGCCGCCATCGACGGTTCCTCGCTCACGAACGTGCTGCAGAAGGCCGCCGACGCCCACGTCCCCGTCATCTCCTACGACCGGTTGATCCGCGGCACCGGGAACGTCGACTACTACGCGACCTTCGACAACTACAAGGTCGGCGTCCTCCAGGGCAGTTACATCGTCGACAAGCTCGGCGTGAAGGAAGGCAAGGGCCCCTTCAACGTCGAGCTGTTCGCCGGCTCGCCGGACGACAACAACGCCGCGTTCTTCTACAACGGCGCGATGAGCGTCCTCAAGCCGTACATCGACGACAAGAAGCTGGTCGTGCAGAGCGGCCAGACCTCCCTCAACCAGATCGCCACACTGCGCTGGGACGGCGGTCTCGCCCAGTCCCGGATGGACAACCTGCTGAGCAAGTCGTATACAGCCGCCCGCGTCGACGCCGTGCTCTCGCCGTACGACGGCATCTCGATCGGCATCATCTCCTCGCTCAAGGGCGTCGGCTACGGCGCCGGCCGGCCGCTGCCCGTCGTCACGGGCCAGGACGGCGAGCTGGCCTCGGTGAAGTCGATCATCGCGGGCGAGCAGACCCAGACCGTCTACAAGGACACCCGCCAACTGGCCAAGGCCGCCGTCCAGATGGGCGACGCGCTGCTGACCGGCGGCAAGCCCGAGGTCAACGACACCAGCCAGTACAACAACGGGGTCAAGACCGTGCCGGCGCAGCTGCTCCAGCCCGTCAGCGTCGACAAGGAGAACTACCAGAAGGTCCTGGTGGACAGCGGCCAGTACACCGCGGACCAGCTGAAGTAGCCCGCGGGGCCCGACCGGCGGGTCCGGCGACGACGAAACGGCGGTGCGACGCCCGGGAGACCGCCGGGCACCGCACCGCCCCGACGATACGGATGCACAACCATGGCCCGACCCGTTCTCGAGATGCGGTCGATCAGCAAGACGTTTCCCGGTGTCAAGGCCCTCTCCGAGGTCAACCTGACCGTCGCCACAGGTGAGGTGCACGCCGTCTGCGGCGAGAACGGCGCCGGCAAGTCCACGCTGATGAAGGTGCTCAGCGGGGTCTACCCCCACGGCGGCTACGAGGGCGATATCTACTTCGAGGGCGAGCCCTGCCGGTTCCGGGACATCCGGGCCAGCGAGCAGCGCGGCATCGTGATCATCCACCAGGAACTCGCGCTGGTGCCCTACCTGTCCATCGCCGAGAACATCTTCCTCGGCAACGAGCACGCCACCCGGGGCGTCATCAGCTGGCACAAGACGCTGACCCACGCCGCCGCGCTGATCCGGCAGGTCGGACTCGACGAGAGCCCGCACACCAGGATCGCCGATCTCGGCGTGGGCAAACAGCAGTTGGTCGAAATCGCCAAGGCGCTCGCCAAGAAGGTCAAGCTGCTCATCCTGGACGAGCCGACGGCCGCCCTGAACGACGAGGACAGCCGCAAGCTGCTCGACCTGATCCTCGAACTCAAGGCCCAGGGCATCTCCTGCATCCTCATCTCGCACAAGCTGAACGAGATCGCCCGGGTCGCCGACTCCGTCACCATCCTGCGCGACGGGCGGACCATCGAGACCCTCGCGATCGGTCCCGAGGGCATCTCCGAGGAGCGGATCATCCGTGGCATGGTCGGCCGCGACCTGGAACACCGCTACCCCGAGCGCGCCCCCGAGATCGGCGAGGTCGCCTTCGAGATCGAGGACTGGAGCGTCCAGCACCCGATCGACCACCGGCGCAAGGTGGTCGACGGCGTCTCGCTCAACGTCCGTCGAGGCGAGATCGTCGGCATCGCCGGCCTCATGGGCGCCGGCCGCACCGAACTGGCCATGAGCGTCTTCGGCCGCTCGTACGGTCGGTGGACCGGCGGCCGGGTGCGGCTGGACGGCCGGGAGATCCGTACCCGGACGGTGCCGGAGGCGATCGGCCACGGCATCGCCTACGTGACCGAGGACCGCAAGCAGCTCGGCCTCAACCTCAACGACGACATCAGCCGGAACATCTCGCTGAGCGCCCTCGGCAAGGTCGCCCGGCGGGGCTGGGTCGACCGGCACGAGGAGACCCGGATCGCCGAATCGTTCCGGCGGACCATGAACATCAAGGCCCCCTCGGTGTTCGCGGAGACCGGCAAGCTCAGCGGCGGCAACCAGCAGAAGGTCGTCCTCAGCAAGTGGATCTTCGCCGAGCCGGAGGTGCTGATCCTCGACGAACCCACCCGGGGCATCGACATCGGCGCCAAGGCGGAGATCTACACCGTCATCGCCGAACTCGCCGCCCAGGGCAAGACGGTACTCGTCATCTCCTCCGAACTCCCTGAACTCCTGGGCCTGTGCGACCGGATCTACACCATGGCCGAGGGCCGGATCACCGGTGAGGTCGACCGCGCGGAAGCCACCCAGGAATCCCTCATGCGGCTCATGACCATGAGCGCGGCATACCCCGACAAGCAGGTATGAGGCATGGCCCAGACCAAGACCACCCCAGAGACCACGCCCAGCACACCGCAGACCGGCCGGCGTACGTCGGCCGGTGCCGTACTGGCCCGAGCGCTGCGCGGCGACCTGCGCCAGTACGGGATGCTGCTCGCGCTGGCGCTGATCGTGCTGCTGTTCCAGTTCTGGACGGACGGCATCCTGCTCCAGCCGCTCAACATCACCAATCTGATCCAGCAGAACGGCTACATCCTCATCCTGGCCATCGGCATGATGATCGTCATCATCGCCGGGCACATCGACCTGTCGGTCGGGTCGCTCGCCGCCTTCGTCGGGGCCGCCGCCGCGGTGATGATGGTCGAGCACCACGTGCCGTGGCCCGTGGCGCTGGTGGCCGCGCTGCTGATCGGGGCCCTCGCCGGAGCCTGGCAGGGTTTTTGGATCGCCTATCTCGGGATCCCCTCGTTCATCGTCACGCTGGCCGGCATGCTGCTGTTCCGCGGTGGGACCCAGATCCTCCTGCAGGGCCAGTCGGTGGCGCCGTTCCCCAAGGGCTTCCAGAACATCAGCAGCGGCTTCCTCCCCGCCGTCGGCCCCCACACCGACTACCACAACCTCACCCTCCTGCTGGGCCTCGCGGTGCTGGCCGTCGCGATCCTGCAGGAGGTGCGCGGACGGCGGCGAGCCGCCTCGTACGGGCTGGAGCCGCTCCCGGCCGGGCTGTTCCTGGCGAAGCTCGGCGCGATCACCGCGGCCGTGGTGGCCTTCACGCTGCTGCTGGCCAGCTACCACGGGGTGCCGATCGTCCTGCTGATCCTCGGCGTCCTGCTGGTCGGCTTCGGATACGTGATGCGCAACTCGATCCTCGGCCGGCACACCTACGCCATCGGCGGCAACGAGGCCGCGGCGCGGCTGTCCGGGGTGAAGAGCAAGCGGGTCGTCTTCCTGGCCTTCGTGAACATGGGCGTTCTCGCGGCCCTGGCCGGGATGGTCTTCGCCGCGCGGCTCAACGCCGGTACACCGCAGGCCGGCATCAACTTCGAGTTGGAGGCGATCGCCGCAGCCTTCATCGGCGGGGCCTCCGCGAGCGGCGGTGTGGGTACCGTCCTCGGTGCGCTCACCGGAGGTCTGGTGCTGGGCGTGCTGAACAACGGCATGTCGCTGGTCGGCGTGGGTACCGACTACCAGCAGGTGATCAAGGGCCTGGTCCTGCTGGCGGCCGTCGGCTTCGACGTCTACAACAAGCGCAAGGCCGGAGGCTGACCCCGCCCCTGCGCCCTCCCTCCTCGGCTCGGTGCCGCCACCGCTGCGTCGATGACAGGTCCGCGCTCAGCATCCTCCCGACGGTGAAACGATTTTGGTGTGCCGTAAACGACCCGACTGCTCCAAATGATCACTCGGAGGGATGGTTTCGCTGATCAGAGGCACGGGGAGCGACCGAGACGGCAGTGTGAGGATGCCGTGCGGCAGGGAGCTGCCGACTCTCAGGAGCTCCCCGTCCGCCCCGGGTCACCGCGCGTGCCGTGCGGTGATTCCATGACTACGCAAGGAGCCGACCAAGCATGTCCACCCCTGTCGTTGACATCTGGGGGCCCGCCTCCCCGCAGGCCCGTTCCTCCTTTCCCCCCGCGCCGGCAGCGCACGACGAGTGGCCCCTGGAGGGCGGAACGGCCTGGGTGTACTACAGCCCGCTGAACCGCCGGCAGCTCATCCGGCCCGTGATCCTCTCCGACGGCTTCTCGGGCGGATCCACCGACCTGGACCAGATCTGGCAAGGGCTGGAAGAGAACGGAAACTACCGTTTCGTCAGCGAACTCCACGCCGCCGGCCGCGATGTGATCATCCTCGGCTACCACGACCGTACGGCCCCGATCACGACCAACGCCGAGACCGCGATCGAGTGCATCCGCCGGGCCATCCACGAGCGGGTGGGTACCGCGAAGCTGGCCGTGGGCGGCTTCAGCATGGGCGGGCTCATCACCCGTTACGCGCTGGCCAGGATGGAGAACGATCCCAGCCTTCCGGACCACGAGACCGCCACCTACCTCTCCTACGACACCCCGCACCAGGGGGCGTGGTTCCCCGTCTCCCTCCAAGCCTTCACCCACTACGCGACGGACAAGTGGGGAGACACCCCCACCCTGGGCCCTGTGCTGCGACAGCTTTCCGGGCTGCTCAACAGCCCGGCAGCCAAGGAGATGGCCGCCTGGCACATCGGCAAGGTCGACGCCGAGCCGGCGCAGGCACCGGAGCGGCTGGCGTTCCTCAACAAGCTCGCCGAACTCGGCGGATGGCCGCGCAACGTCCGCAAGATCGGTGTCGCCAACGGCGTGAAGACCGGCGTCGGAAACGGCGCCGAGGCCGGTGCGACCGCGGTGAGGGGCGACGGAGAGACGCTGCAGGACACCTGGCTGAAGATCCAGGCCCAGGGTGAGCAGATCGTCGCCCGGCTGCAGGCGGCGGGCGACGAGGCGACCATGGTCCGCACCAGCGGGCTGCCCGACATCGACGGCGCTCCCGGCGGTCTGTTCACCATGCAGTCCCCGGTCGGCGATACCGGCAGCTTCGGCCTCGCCGCCCTCCTCATGAGCCTTCTCGGCAACGTGGTCGACCCTGACGTCATCACCACGTCCTGCTTCATCCCCAGCATCAGCGCCGTCGCGTCGGGCGACATCACCGACGCGCAGGCGCTGCACAACCCGATCGCGGCGGGTGACAGCGCGCTCGACGCCTTCCACTGCGCAGGGCGCAACGAGGGCCACACCACGATCACCGAAGAACTCGGGGCGTGGCTCGTGAACGAGATCGCGGCCGAGTGACCACCGGGGTGGGCGGGCCGGCCCGACAACCGTCCCCGCCCACCCCGGCCCCACCCCGGTGCCGGAGAACCCCCACGAATCCACCCCCGGGCGATCTCGGCACTGGGGCCCGTTGCAGCTCACACATGCGTGGGCCAGTCAAAGGACGGCGACGGCGAGCGGCGTGTCCAGCGCGGCGCCGGCGCTGGTTGTGATCGCGGTTGTGATGGTGTTCGGGTGGCTCTGGGAGCAGGGATGCCGGGGCCCCCGGTGGCGGGTCATGCCTGGTACATCTCCTGAGTGAGCTGCAGGACGATGAATTCGGCGGGTCGCATGGTGGCGAGGCCGACCTTGATGATGAGGCGGCCTGCCGTGAGGTCGTCGTCCATGGTGAGGCCCTTGCCGATCTGGACGAAGTACGCCTCCTGCGGGGTGCTGCCCATGAAGGCGCCCTGCCGCCACAGGTCGTTCAGGTAGGTGTCGACGGCGGAGCGCACCCGCTCCCAGGTGGCCGGGGTGTTGGGCTCGAACACCGTGGAGTGCAGCGCACGCTGGATGTCGCGCTCGACCGCGTTGGCGATCCGGCGGACGGGTACATAGCGCCACTGGTCGGCGGCGGAGAGGGTACGCGCACCCCAGATCAGCGTGCCCCGCCCTTCGAAGGCGCGGATGAAGTTGAGGTTGAGGTGGGCGGCCTGGTCGGCGTCGGTGCTCGGGTGGAGCGGGGCGTCGACGCCCCGCAGGGCGATGTTGGCGGGGGCCTTCCACACGCCGCGTTCGCGGTCGACCGCGGTCCAGGCGCCCGCGACCGCGCCGCTGGGCACGACCGGCTCGTCGTCGCCGCTCTGCCGCAGCCAGGGGAAGTACACCGCCGCGTAGCCGCGCGTGTCCGCGTCCAGGTTCCAGGCGTCGATCGCCGTGCCGGCCTGTTCGGGGGTGTGGTCGCGGTCGGTGTGCAGGATCGCCACCGCCTGGTTGCGCGCGGCCCAGCCGGTCAGGGCGCGGGCCCACTCCCCGGCGGCCTCGGCGCCCTGGTCCCACAGGCCGGGGGCGACCAGGATCGTCACGTCCGTCGTGACCGCCTTCAGCGCCTCCGTGAGGGAGGAGCCGGCGGTGCTGACCAGGTAGCAGTGCCCGCCGCCGTTCTGGAAGTAGCTCTTGAGGACCGCACCCAGCGCCTTGCGCAGGTCCGCGTTGCCGTCCTCGTCGGCCAGCTTGGTGAAGTCCAGCCAGCTGCTCAGCCGGGTCCCGGACGCCGGCACGCCGGGGAAGTCACCGACGAACGCCGTCACCGCGGTCGGCCCGCCATGGACGGACAGGCTGAGGGCGAACAACTCCTCGACGTAGACGCCCGGGGACGACACGGAATCTGCCATGGGACTCTCCTTCGCGGTGGTGTGCCCAACGCGAGTGGTCATTCACGGGGACCGCAGCATCGGCGGCTGTTCGCGTGTTTTGACCAACACGACACCGCACTTCAGGTAGTGGCCCCCGAACCGACAGCCCGCACGGTCTGGGGACACCTGTCGAGGCTCGGCACGGTGGGGTGGCTCCGGGATTCGTGGGGCTGCCGGACCTTGGATCTGTCAAGAGGCACCGACTCGCCGGCTCTTGGTCATGCCGTGATCGCGGTGGCCCGGCAGGGGCCGGGCCGCGAGAGGGGACTGCCATGGCTGACGAACTGAACGCGCCTGCGGACTCGTGGACAGCGAGTCCGACGAGATCGCCAACCCGGTGCTGCTCTGGTGCCGCGAGGAGGACGGCGGCGGTGAGCGCCGACGGCGGCATCTGGCTCCTGACGCCCAAGAGCGGCCTGCCCGGCTACCTCGGAAGCGGAGACATCACCACCGCCGCCAGGTCCGCGGGCCTCTCCCAGGCCCGGACCGCCGGCGCGAGCCAGGACTGGACCGGCACCTACCTCGTGGCCGGCGCGAAGTAGCCACCCCGTTCACGGCCGGGGCAGCCGCTGCCCCGGCCGTGAACGGAACGGGCCCGTGCGGTCCGCACCCCCGCACGGGCGGGGCAGGGGGGCCGCCGCGGCGCGTGTCCTGCGCTCCTTCGCCGCGTGGATCACCGTATGAGGATGAACCGGCCCCTCGCCGCGGCGGCCACGCTCGCGGCCGGCCCGCCCCTGCCGGCGGCCGCTCCCGACCACGCCTCGATCCTCGACGGCCTCGGCGACAACGCCGGCGCGGCGAACAGCCTCAACGCCCCCGGCGCCAGCCTCAACAGCGACCTGAGCAGCTTCTCCGAGCAGGCCAACGGCAACGAGCGCACCGACTCACGGCACTGACCCGCCCCGCCGGGCCCACGGGGTCAACGACGCCGGGGGCCGGTACGGGAGCAGCCGTCAGCCGCTGCCCGTACCGGTTTCGGGGAGGTGAAGAAGGTGTGCAGCGCGGCGAGCACGTCCCTGGCGGGATCCGACGCCGGCAGGCTGAGGGATGGACCGGGCGTCTTGAGTACGGAGGGGCGTGGCGTCTGCCGGAATGAAGTGCTGGACGCCGTGTGCCGGGAGGACAGCCCTCAATGAGAGGCATGGCGTGAACCGATCGGCTGTCGTCACCGGACTGATGTACTGCGCACGTGACAGATCAGAAGCAGTGCACGGTGGTCCGAACCGGAGAGTACGAGGGAGTCCAGGGCGGCACCTTCGGCACGGGTGTCAGCGCGCAATCGGCCGGGTCAGAGCGGTTGTGTCTCCATCGGCTGGTGATGCCCGCGGGCACCCGGGGCCGCCCTCACCTGCACGAGGGACACGAGTCGGCCATCTTCATCCAGTCCGGGCAGGTCGAGGTGTGGCACGGGGAGGACCTGGCCGAGCACACGGTGCTGCGCGCGGGTGACTACATCTACATCCCCCCAGACACCCCGCACATGCCGGTGAACAGCGGCGACCAGGACATGGTGTGCCTGGTCGCGCGGACCGACCCGAACGAACAAGAGGGCGTCCGCCTGCTGCCCCTGCCGGCCCGGCTCGAGAACCAGCTTGGTCTGCTGTCCGTCGGAGCCGGCTGAGCAAGCCCTGCACCCGACCACCAGGGAGAGATTTCGGGTACAGGGTGTACGAGCCCGACCAGGATCTGCGGCGCCGGGCCCGGCAGACCGTCCACGATCTCCGCCGACACGGCTTCACCGTGCACGCGGACCTCGCGCTCGACCCGGCCGTCACCGTGGCTCTTCCCCGCAGAGCGGGTCCGGTGGCGTGGTGCGGCCCGGCCAGCACCGTACCGGCCTCGCCCATCGGGTGCGGGCCGCTGGCGCGGGCGTACGACGATCTCCACGGGCATCCAGCCCGCCAGCACGGCGTGGCAGAGCAGATACAGGCCCTCCCCGTCCTCATTTGAGTGTGCAGCGGAGGGCGTGATCACCTGTTCAGTGACTACGGTCGACGAACGAGCGGTGAGCGTGCCGCCGACCGCCCGTCATGCCGACGCTCGTATAGGTGAAGCCGGGGCTTGCCGCGCTGCGGGGTGCGGCCGGGCATGATGCGCTGACGGAGTTGGGCTGGGGTATCGTCCCGGGCCCCTGAGAGCCGGAGGGCATCGTGAACGACGACGTGGTCCGTATCGTCCCCTGTGAGGATCAGAGCGCGGAGGAAGTCGCTGAGGTCCTGTCTCAGGTGGCAGCCGAGCAGGGCCTCGTGGACGAGGTCGTGGTCGACGGGGAGGAGGTCATCGCTCCGCGTGCCCTGATGACCGGCTCGGCCCCCGTGGTGGGAGCCGGGTTCCCGCCGCCGCCCCAAAAGTCGACTGACGGCTCCTCCACCAGCGGCCAGCTCTACAAGTTGCAAGGGCCGATCGCTCTGGGGTGAGCAGGGATTCAACTGTCGTGCCCGCTGCGGCAGACGCTGTACTCGGGGACGCCAGGACCCCAGGCCCGACCCGGCCGCGCGTTCCGAGTCCCGGTGGGAGAGGCGCCGTATCGCCCCGCCCGCCCACGAGTCGGGCCGCGGCGCTGGCACCCCGCCTGGGGCGGCGTTCCCTCCTGGCTCGGGAAACATGACACGGAGAAGTAGAAGGCTTCACGCACGGCGGTCCGGACCCCGCTCCCTGACCAGGCACGCCCACGACTCGGAAGGGATGGTGACCAGTGCTGTCCAAGATCGTTCACTCCTGTATGAACAACACCAAGCGCGTACTTGTCGCCCTCATCCTTTCCGGAACCGTCCTGACCGTGTCGGGAGCTGCCCACGCCGAGGCCGCGACGGCGAACGGCCCCAGCAGGGCCGTTCCGGCTGACGGGATCCTCGGGATCGATCTCAACCACATCCTGCACGGCCTGGGCCTCGGCGTCGGCGGCCAGCTCCTCGGCAACGCCAGGGGCGAAAGCCACGCCAGGGGCCACTTCCTCCCCGCCGGCCACTCCGCCGTGGCACCGCTCCCCCTTGCCGGCGGCCTCCTGTAGCAGCCACCGGCCTCGTTTGACAGGGCGGCCCCGCTGGCGGCGGGGCCGCCGGACCCTGGCCGGATTGGGCTCGGCAGCGCCGCGTGGCCTGAGGGCCGGCCGCGAGCGTTCGTCGGGCAGGGGGTGCGGGGCCTTCGTTGCCTGAGCCGGCCGCCTCGGGGTCAGGCCAGGGCCTGGGTGGCGTACACCGCGCCGAGGGCCGCCGCGAGGGCGCCGAGCAGGAGCCGGAGCGCGGTTTCGGGAACGCGGGGCTGGAGCCGTGCGCCGAGGTAGCCGCCGATCAGCCCTCCGGCGCCGCAGGCCAGGCCCAGCCACCAGTCGGGCGCGACGGCCCCTTGACTCGCCAGGCTCAGCACGGCGTACGCGGCGGCCCCGGCGAGGGAGGTCGTGAAGGTGGCGGCGAGGGTGGCCGGTGCGATGCGGGCCATGGGCATGCCGCGCGCGGCGAGGACGGGCCCGAGCAGGGAACCGCCGCCGATCCCGTAGATCCCGCCGACCACCCCGACCGTCAGGGCGAGAGCGGCGAGTACGCGCGCCGACGGTTCGGCCGTGTCCGGCCGCCGCCGGGCGGGGCGCAGGGTGCGCAGGCACAGCCACGCGCCGAGCGGCAGCAGGAGCGCGGCGACCAGGATGCGGAAGACGTCGGGGCCGGGGAGGGCGAAGACGCGGAGGGCGGCGCCGGCGATGACGCCGGGCAGTGTCCAGGCGACGAGGCGCCGGGCCAGTGGGCCGCGCAGGGCGCCGTCGCGGCGGTAGCGCCACAGTGCGCCTGGCCCGGCGACCACGTTGAACAGCAGGTTCGTCGGCGTGACGGCGGGACTCGGCACGCCGAGGATGCTGAGCTGGACCGGCAGGAGGAAGACCGCCCCGGACACGCCGACCGGCGCGGTCACCGCCGAGATCAGCAGGCCGGCCGCGAACCCGGCCCAGATCGTCCACTCCACCGCTGCCCCCGCCGCTCCGTAATTGCCCGGTCAGTATCGACGGAGCACCCGGAGGGAGGGCGGGGCGGCAATGAGATGTTCACGAGCAGCAGGTGCAGCCCGGCTTGCAGCCGCACGCGTCCGCCTCGGCCTCGGCCGCTCCGACGGGGGCCGGCGTGCGGGCGGTGGGGGCGCAGCAGCCCTTGCCCTGCCAGGCGTCGCGCCCCTCCTTCACCGCGATGACGGCGATCACGAGGGCGGCGATCGGGTCGGCCCAGGACCAGCCGAGCGTGGCGTTGAGGACCAGGCCGACCAACAGCACGGCGGACAGGTAGGTGCACAGCAGGGTCTGCTTGGAGTCCGCGACCGTGGAGGCGGAGCCGAGTTCGCGGCCGGCCTTGCGCTGGGCGAAGGAGAGGAACGGCATGACCGCCAGGGACAGGGCGGCGATGACGATGCCGGGGACGGACCCTTCGGCCTCGCCGGTGCCGGTGAGCGCGCGGACGGCGTCGAAGGTGACGTACGCGGCGAGGGCGAAGAACGACACCGCGATGATCCGCAGGGTGCGCTGCTCGCGCGCTTCGCGGACGGCGTGGTCGCGGGCGGAGAACTGCCAGGCGACCGCGGCGGCGGAGGACACCTCGATGATCGAGTCGAGGCCGAAGCCGATCAGGGCCGTGGAGGAGGCGATCGTGCCGGCGGTGAGGGCGACGACCGCCTCGATCACGTTGTAGGTGATGGTCGCGGCGACCAGCAGGCGTATGCGCCTGGCGAGCGCTTCGCGGCGGGCCGAGGACGGTCCGAGGGACAGGGATGTCTCGGCGGCCATGGTCAGCAGCAGCCCTTCGTCTCGGTATCCACGCACGAACGGTCGCTCTCCACGGCCACCACGGCCGTGCGCAGATCGTCCAGGGCGTGGCCGAGGCGTTCGTCGGCCAGCTCGTAGCGGGTGCGGCGGCCGTCGGGCACGGTGACGACGAGGCCGCAGTCCCGCAGGCACGCCAGGTGGTTGGACAGCCGCGTACGGGAGATCCCGAGCGCGTCGGCGAGATCGGCCGGATAGGCGGGGGCATCACGCAGGGCAAGCAGGATGCGGCAGCGGATCGGGTCGGCGAGAGCGCGGCCGAACCGGGCCAGCACCTCGATGTCGGGGGCAACAGTCAGCACACCACGACAGTACACAGAATCCTGAATTCAGGAAACCATGGATCCTTAGTAGTGTTCCGCACCCGCCGCATCACTGCCCCGAGCAGCAAGCCCCCGACGCCGATCCGGCCACCCCTGCCTGGTCAAAGCCCGACGGCTTTCGGTCAGCTCTTGCGCCGCTCCCCCTTTCGAAAGACCCACGGCGGGGCTGGTCGATCTTGGGGATCGGGAACAAGAGGCTGGTGCGGACGCATGACGATCTTTGACTTGGAGGACAGCCATGGCGCCTTCGCCGCGCAGCACTGCCGCAACGGTTCTGGCCTGGGGAGCGGGGAGGGTCGGGCAGATGGGTGACGGGACGACCGCGGACCGGTTGAGCCCCGGGCGGTGACGGGGCTGGTGCCGGCCGATGTGGTGAAGATCGCCAGCGGGGGAACGAACTCCCCCGACACCCTCACGCTCGCCCTGGGCACCGGCGGCACGGTCAAGTCATGGGGCGCCAACCACGCGGGTCAGCTCGGCGACGGCAGCACCACGCAGCACTCGGAGCCGGTGTCCGTCTCCCAGCTCGCGGGTATCAAGGACGTCGCTGCCGGGGGCGGCACGCCCTGGCGCTCGACGCCGTCGGCAAGGTGTACGCCTGGGGTGACAACACCTACGGACAGCTCGGCAGCGCCACCACCGGCGACGACCGGACCGCTCCGGGCCGGGTCGGGGGCCTGGGCAAGGTCAAGGAGATCGCCGCCGGCAGTGACTTCAGCCTCGCCCTGCTGGAGGACGGCGTCGGCGATGGCGCACGCCGGGCGCGATCGGGCTCGCCGCGCTTGACGCCCTCGGCCTCCGCGAGGGCGGATCGGCCTCCAGATTCCCCGTGCCGTGATGCCCCAGCCCCGTCACGTCCCTGGTGAAGCCCGTCTCCAGGTCGACGGCTCCTAGCGCGCACTTGAGGTAAACGAGGATCTTGTCCTGGCGCGTCGTGAGGCAGGCGAAATTCCGGAGCCGCTGGTACGCGTCGTACTGCTTGCGCCGGACCTTCGACACGTCCTCCCCCAAGCTGAGCAACACCTCATCCACCGCCGCCAGCTCCGCCACAGCCCCGGTCTCGCGTCGGGCAGGCACCGCCTCCGCGCCACGACTCCGGCGCCCGTGTGAAGCCGACCTGACCCGGGCGCCGACCGAAGCGAGCGTGTCCAGCGCGATGTGGTGATCGCTGTAGAGGCGGTACCTCACCAGGTCGATCGAGTGGCGGTGCTCGTGCACCGCGTGCAGGTCGTACCTACTGAAGTCGCCAGCGATGCAGATCAGACGCGGCGCACTCCAAAGCACCTGCGAAGCTGCCGTCGCCCCGAGGCGGTCGCGAACCAGCGTCTGGAACTCGGAGCGGTGGTCCATCAGCCACGCCATGTATTGATCAGAAACTCAAAGGGTTCTCGTCGAGGGTGTATCGGACGTGGGGGCCGTGGAAGTAGCTGCGGACGACGTGCGGCTGATGCTGACGGCGGTGGAAGAACCGTCTGGTCTCGCTGGCGAGTTGGGCCTGGCTGCGTGCCTTGCTGCTCGCGGGCAGGCTGCGCTTGAGGTCGGCGTTGACGAGTTCGTCGGGGTTCAGCTCGGGTGAGTACGACGGCAGGAAGTGCAGCTCGACTCGGTCGGAGTGATCGGCCAGCCCGTCGCGGACCGTGCGGGAGCGGTGGGCGGAGTGCCGGTCCACCACGAGGTGGAACCTTGCGGTCGAAGTGGCCGGCCAGACGGTCGAGGAAACGGCACATCACTTTCGCGTCGAAGCTCTCGGTGAACACCATGAAGTGCATGCGGCCCTTCGTGCTGATCGCTGACATCGCATTCACCGAGATCCGGTTCCCGGTCCGCCGCACGATCGGGGTGCGGCCCCGTTCGCCCCAAGTGCGGCCGCTGACCTGGTCGGAGCGGATGCCGACCTGATCCGCGAAGAGGATCTCGCCGCCCTCGGCCTTCGCCTTCGCGCGGATCGCCGGCCAGGTCTCCTCCAGCCAGGCCCGCACCGCCTGCGGATCCTGCTCGATCGCCCGCTTGTCGGGTCGCTGGAACGACCGTCCCCATCGCTTGAGGTACTTGCCCACTCCCGGCTCGGTGAGCCTCACCCGGTACAGCTTCGAGATCAGCACACCGACCTGGCCACGAGTCCACAACTGCCCCGAAAGCCCCAGGTCACAAGGGCGGTGATCGAGTACCGCCTGCCGAAGGGCCGCCTGCTCGGCCTCGGACAGCACCTGATGCTCACCCACACGCTTGCCCCGCGGGCGAGCGGTCAGAGCCTCACGGCCACCGGCCCGCCACTTCACCCACCAGCCATCCACCGCCTTCAGCGAGACCCTGAACACCGCCGCGACCTCCTCACGGTCCCGGCCCTCCACCAACGCGGCCACCGCCCGCAGCCGCAACGCTTCCTGCGCCGACGGCGACAGATGCCGCGCGTCCCCCACCAGATCGCTCACACCCATACGACGACCCAGAACCCCAACCGTTGCGGATCAATACCTGCGCGGCGAACTCGGCCGCGCGGAACAAGCCCTCGCCGCAGCCGAGCGCGAGGCCGCCACCGCCCGGAAACCGGCGGCGGTGCAGGAGCGGCCCACGTGGCTGGTCCAACGCGGGATCGGCGCTGGCCGGCTCCCCACACGGCTCCACATCGGAGCCTGCCGGGACACCGGCAAACTTCTCCGGCCGCCCGCCGCGCGGGGTCTCGCAGGCCGGGATGCGCAGCGAATGCCAGCGGCGCACGGGTACACCGGTACACCGACACCTCGTCCTGCAGATCCTTGAAGACCGGCACAGACCAGGCGCCGTGCCCGCGCCGTCGCACGCCACGCTCTACCGGCTCGTTCGCCAGCTCGCCCGGCCCGCTGAGCTCCACGGCCGCCCCCGTGCGCACCTCGCCCATCACCAGCGACGGTCGCGGGTTCACCCCGACCGTGGCGCTGCCGCCCGGGGAGCAGATCCACATCGACACCACCCGTCTGGATGTTCCTGGCGGTGGCTGTGGCGGCTCATGGACGGGCGGACGACGCTGGTGGCGGCGCGCCGGCTGAGTACGGTCGCCACCATGGACCGGCTCGTCGTCCTCGACCACGGACGGCGCCTACGCAAAGCTGTGGCAGCACCAGTCGGGCGGTTCCCTCGACGAAACCCCCGCGGGTGCCGACCTGCCCTGAACCGGAGCTCGGCCGGGGGTTGTCGCGTGGCGATCAACGACGGATCGGCTTTACATGGTTGTGGGGGCGCCCTCCGGACGGTACGCGCTCAGACCTGGTGTGTCGTTGAGGTGGATCCGTCGTGGGTGCGGCCCCTTCTCGAATGCCCTTACGTGCCTTCAGGCGACTCACCCAAGGAGTCTTCATGCCGAACGCGAACGGTCCGCACACGGCTGTATCCAACCAGCCCGAGGAGCTGACCACCGTCGTTGCGGACCAGCCGATCTTCGAAGGGCCCTCCGAGGGTGTGCAGGGCAGCCCCACACCCTTCACCTCCGACGGCCTGGAACAGGTCGGCCACACCCGCAGCCTGTTCGAAGAGGTGCCGGCCGAGACGTGGGTGGCGCCCACGACACCGCTGTCCGACATCGGGGAGGCATCCTTCGGGCCCCTGGACATGCTGGAGACGGTGCACGGTCCGGACGACCGGGTCCAGATCACGGACACCACGAGCTATCCGTGGCGGGCCCACGCCTCGCTGCTCATCACCGCAGCCGACAACTCTCAGTGGATCGGCACCGGTTGGTTCATCGGGCCACACACGCTGGCCACCGCAGGACACGTCGTGCACATCAAGAACAGCGGCGTGCCCGGACGCGACGGCTGGGTCAAGAGCATCCAGGTCATGCCGGGCCGCAACGGCACCTCGCTGCCCTTCGGCTCTGTCACCAGCACGAACTTCCGCTCTGTCACCGGCTGGACCAACAGCGGCGACGAGAACTTCGACTACGGCGCCATCATCATCCCCACCGAACTCGGCGCCACCACCGGCTGGTTCGGCTTCGGCGCCTGGCCGGATGCCGATCTGCTCAAGATCTCCGCCAACATCTCCGGATACCCGGGCGACAAGCCCCCGGGGACCCAGTGGTACGACGGCCGAGGCATCAGCTCGGTGAACCCCCTGAAGGTCTTCTACGACATCGACACGTTCGGCGGACAGAGCGGCAGCGCCGTCTACCGCATCCACAATGGCGGCCGCTACGGCATCGCGGTCCACGCCTACGGCGGCGCGACGGTCAACTCCGGGACCCGCATCACCAAGGCCGTCTACGACAACCTGCTGCTCTGGAAGGCGTGACCCGGCCTATGAGCGCAGACGGCGGCGGCCGTACGTACCCGATCAGCGGAGCGGTGCTCGACGCGCACGGTGATCCGGTGCCGGGCGTCGCCGTCGCCATCGCCGAGGGGCCCGGGCCCTTCCCCGACATCGCCGCCCTGACCGGCGCCGACGGTCGGTTCTCGTTCTCCGTGTCCACCGAGGGCGTCTACACGGTGCAGGGCACCGCGGCGGACGGAAAGAGTGCCCAGGCCTCGGTCGAGGTCGGCGCCAGGGGAACGACCCCGGCCTCGGCCTCGGCCTCAGTAGAGCTTCGGCTTGGTTGAGCCTTGGCGACCTCCTCCTTGCCCCGCTCCGCGGCAGGGTGCCGTCACCACATGCGGGGAAGGCGCCCGGGAGGCGCTTCGGGGTGGATCCCAGAACCCAAACCGTTTCTGATCAATAGAAGAGGCCTTGGTTGATAATGCCCGGGTCGGTTGCCCGCTTGTACTCGACAACGACTGGTGCGCCGTTCTCATCCAAGCCGAGCGAGTCGATGCGCCCGCCGTGCACGGGGCCGGTACTGTACTCAGTGGCCAGGAACCGGACACCGAGCATGGTCTCCATCGCCCCCTCGACGAGAGCCTGCACCTCGGCCTCCGTGTCAGCCATCCGTGGCCTAACTTCGGTCACGCCGTTTGCCGCGTTGAACAGCTTCAGACCCGACACCCCCTCTTCTCGTGCGCGCGGAGGGACAACACTGCGGGGAGCCAGACTATTTCCAGACGAATCGGCTCTTGAACGAGGGCCCTCGTCACACTCGGGCATGCATCGGTGAAATGCGTTGGTCAGCCCCTCCACCGACGGAGCGGCGACGGCCGCCGAAGCCCAAGCTGTGTCCCACAGCGACAAGCCCTGACCGAAAGCCAATCCAACCCAGAGCCTGGCCGGGGGCCGGAGCCCCCGACCTATCCGAGCCGGCGGACTGCTTTTGGCCTGCTTGTTGCTACATGCGGGGCATGCCGCCGTCGCCAGCGCCGATTGCACATGGGTCAGTGCGCTAGGACATCAGCAGCAACTACGAGGGATGCTGCCGTGGTCAGCGCAGCAGTGAATGCAGTCGCGGCGCGCACGAGCGCCGCCGGGTATGAAGCACCGTCGCGGCGAGCGACGTAGATGCCCGTTTTCAGGTGAGGTCGGGGCAGGGCTGCTGGTCGCGGGGCTTCGGTCGGCTACTGCTTCTTGGTGAAGCGGCCGGTGTCGACCTCGGCGAGGACGTCGAGCTTGACGAGGCGTTTCGGCTTGGCGCGTCCAGCAAGGCGATGCCCGCGGCGTTGTCGTACGTGCCGACACACACAGCGGTGTCTCGTGGACCGCCCGGGTGAATGTACTGCCGACAGGGTCTTTGAGATCTCGGCTCGGCCAGGTAGCCGGTCATACTGCACGAATGTCCGCACAGGAGAAAATTCCCCCGCTTATCCACCAGACATGGAAAGATACGGACCTACCTCAGGAATGGCAGAAGTGGTCTGATTCCTGGCGACTGCACCACCCCGACTGGGGGTATCGATTGTGGACCGACGCGGACAATCGCGCATTCCTCCAGGAGCACTATCCGTGGTTCCTGCCGGTCTACGACGGCTACCCCGAAGCGATCATGCGGGCCGACGCGATTCGCTATTTCCTGCTCGACCATTTCGGCGGGCTGTATGTGGATCTGGACTTCGAGTGCCTCAGCCCGGTCTCCGGAATCCTTGACGGGCACGAGCTTGTCCTCGGATGCGAGCCCGAGGCACACACCCAGCTCCTTCTGGCCCGCCAGCGCGGATTCGGCCGCATCGTCGGCAACGCGTTCATGGCGTCACGGCCAGGCCACCCCTTCTGGGCCCATGTCCACCGCCAACTGGTCAGTGCCCACAAGCTGCCCAGCACTCTGGACGCGACAGGCCCGTTCTTCCTCACCAGAGCGATCGACAGCACCCCGGAGCCTGACTCGATCACGGTTCTCGGCCCGGAGGTCCTGTACCCCAAGGTGAGTCCGTACGCGACAGAGCTGTTCGGCCCGCAGGAAGCCGACTACGACCGCGCGTACGCCGTGCACCACTGGTCGGACAGTTGGGCGTGCGACACCTCCGGGACGCCGCGGATCTCGGCCGGCAAGCGGTTTCCGTTCTGGGCGAGCCAGGAGCTGCAACCGCTCGCCGACGGTGCGCTCAGCCTCGACGCGCAGCGCCGCCGCTGGGCCTCGGGCGCGCCCGCGCCGACGGTGTCATGCCTGATGGTGACCAAGGACCGCTTGGCGACGGCGCGACGGGCGATCACGTGCTTCCGTAACCAGACCTACCGGAACCTCGAGCTGGTTGTCGTGGAGGACGGCACGGGGGACGCCCTCGAGCAGCACATCCGCGACCTGGGCGACTCCCGGATCCGCTATCACCGGCTTCCCCCGGAGGGGCGGCCGTTGGGCGAACTGCGCAATGAGGCGGTGGACCGGGCCACCGGGCCCTACGTATGCCAGTGGGACGACGACGACCTTTATGACCCGGAGCGGGTCGAGACGCAGATGGCGGCGATTCTCGCGCTCGGCGCCGAGGCGTGCTTCCTCGCCCGAGAACAACTGTGGTGGCCCGCCCGCCGCAAGCTCGCGGTCTCCTGCGCACGTGTCTGGGAGGGGTCGATGGTGTGTGCGAAGGACCGGCTCCCGCGCTACCCGGCGCAACGCCGGGGCGAGGATACCCCAGTAGCGGAAGAGGTGGTCCGGACCTGTCGGGTCGTATCGGTTGACGCGCCCGAACTGTACACGTATGTGTGCCACGGGAGCAATACGTTCAACGAGTCCCATTTCGCGGAGCACTTCGACGTGGCGACCGAGATCTGGGCCGAACCCGGTGCCTACGCGGAGCGGTTGCTGGCCATGGCGACTCGGCTGCCGATCGAGCCCGGGGACATCGCCCCTGCGGAGGCCGGCACCCCCACCGCCCGAACCTCCGAGCGGACTCGACGGCCGGCCGTCGAGTCCGCGACGGCCCCGGCGAGTGAGCGACCCCTCGTGCTGGTGCTCACCCCGCTCAAGGACGCGTCCGCGTTCCTGCCCGGCTACCTGGACAGCCTTCGCAGGCTGGACTATCCGCGCGAGGCCATCTCGTTGGGTCTACTGGAGGGCGACAGCCGGGACACGACACCGGAACTGCTCCAGCAGGTTCTGCCCGAACTTGAGGCGGAGTACCGGCGGGTCACCCTCGTGCGCCGCGACTTCGGCCTCCAGTTGACCGGACCCCGTTGGGAGCCCGCCATCCAGCGCCGACGCCGGTCGGTGCTGGCCAAGGCGCGAAACCATCTGCTCTCCCGGGCCCTCGTCGACGAGGAGTGGGTGCTGTGGCTCGACGTCGACGTCACCGGCTACCCGGCCGACCTGGTCCAGCGTCTGCTCGGGGCCCGCAAGGACATCGTCGTCCCGCACTGTGCCACCACGCCCGGTGGGCCTACGTACGATCTCAACACCTTCGTCCTTCACCCGAGGGCCGGCACGCTCAACTGGTCCCAATGGCTGCGTGACGGCATCCTTCAGCCCCCCAGGGGCTTCGGCCGGACGTACCTCGAGGAGTTGCGCGGGCGAGGACTCCTGCGCGTCGACTCGGTCGGCGGCACCACATTGCTGGTACGCGCCGACCTTCATCGTGACGGCCTGATCTTCCCGCCCTTCCCGTACCAGCACCTGATCGAGACCGAAGGGTTCGCAGCGATGGCCCGGGACATGGGCAGCGCCTGCTGGGCGCTGACCGACCTGGAAGTGCTGCATCCGCATCACGCCCAGGCGCCTGTGGCCACCGAGGCCGTCTCGGTGTCCTGATCCGGGGCCACAGGGCCGTCGGCACAGCCTGTACGCCTACCAGCGCCCCCTCGCAGAGAGTGTCCGTTTTGACACGGTTGGTAGGCAAACTTACGGTGGCACTACTGCCCTGCCGTGGAGTTCACCGGCATCCCAGGGCAGTTCCCCACCCACAACAGAAAGGCGCCACCGTGAAAGCCCGCGCCATCACTTCCCTCGCCCTTCCTGCCGCACTGGCCACCGCCGGACTGCTCAGCACCGCGGAGGCGGCGTACGCCTCCCTCGGTCCGAAGACGACGGTCTCGGCGAAGTACGGGCAGCAGATCCAGCCGCTGGGTGACGTCACCCTCACCCCGGGGGCGGAACACCCCTGCCCCCCGTTCGCCAACGTCACGATCACGGACTACGGGCACTGCTGCACGCCCGTCGGCAACATCACGATCCCGGACTACGGGCACTGCTGCACGCCCGTCGGCAACATCACGATCCCGGACTACGGGTACTGCCGCGAGCACGACCACGACGAGCACGGGCCTCACAGGCCCGACCACAAGCCCGACCACTGGCCCGACTACGGGTCGCTGGAGCGCCAGAGCTAGCACGTGGTTCAGCAGGTCTGCTCCGGCGTGACCCCGGAACGGGGCGGGGGGCCACGCCGGGCCTGTCGAGCGCGACCACCCATCACCCGGTTCTCCTTCCTTCCCGCTCCCGTTCCGAAGCAAAGGACGGCGCATGCCCCACAGTTCCGACCCCGTGGTCTCGGTGGTCATCCCGTGTCATGACTACGGCCGCTATCTGCCCGAGGCGGTGTCCAGCGTCATTTCACAGACGTTCCGCGACTGGGAGATCGTCATCGTCGACGACGGCAGTACCGACAACAGCGTCGACGTGGCCGAGGCCCTCATCGCCCACCACCCCGACCGGCGCATCAGGCTGCTCCAGCAGGCCAATGCCGGGGTCTCCGCCGCGCGCAACACGGGGATCGAGGCCAGCGCCGGCCGGTACATCCTTCCGCTGGACGCCGACGACGTGATCGCGGCCACGATGCTGGAGAAGACCGTCGCGGTACTGGACAGCGACCCCGGCGTCGCCATCGCCTCAACCGATGTGTTCGCCTTCACCGACGACGATCTGCCTCCGCAGGCGATGCCCTTCCCCGCCTACAGCAGAGAACTGCTGCTCCAACGGCTCATCATGTTCTACTGCTCGCTGTTCCGCCGTGAGGCATGGCAGACCGTGGGCGGGTACAACGAGGGAATGCGGGCCGGGGAAGACTGGGACTTCTGGATCGGCTGCGTCGAGCACGGTTTCGATGCTCACCACATCCATGAGCCGCTGTTCGGGGCGCGCAACAAGGACACAGGACTGCACGTGGAAGCCGCCGAGAACGACCTGGCGATCCGGGCGCGGATCGTGGCCAACCACCCGGGCTTGTTCAAACCGATCACCCGTAACTGGGCACAGGCCGTGCTCAGCCAGGACGCGGAGGCCTGCTTGCGGGACGATCATGTGCCGGACGACATCCTCACCCGGGCAGCCGAGATGGACCAGTTCCTCACTGCGGTCATGGCCCTGCAGCGCACAGCGCGGGTGCAGTACTACCACATCAAGCGACTGGAGCAGTCGCTGGCCGCTCACAACGGCACCGTCGGCCCGCCCACCTGGGAGAAGGGCCCCACCCAGACGGCTCCCGCCATTTGACAGGTGTAGGAGCTCCCGCTTCATCGTTTGGCGTGTTGAGAAAACGAGCCGCCGAGATCGCGGGCCATCTGGTTGACCTGGTTGGTGTTGCGTAGGCCGAGTACGTGGGCGACTCCTGCCGCGTACAACACCCTCCACTTTGGCTGTACCGAGCGCGTGATGCGCTCTACCAATTGCCTCTTACTCATAGCGGACCTCCATGGAAGATCAACCAGTCTGGCAATGAGCCTTTTCCAACCTGTCGGCAGGATGCGGTGGTTGGGCTGACAACGTAGCGAAGCCCCTGGTAGATGGGTTTTCGACCAAGAAGAACCGTCTCCACCAAGGGCTTCGTGTGCTTGTCTACCCCTCCGGACTGGACCTGTCCAGCTCTGCCCTGCGCTTCCTCACCACTCGCCTGAAAGAACACCGCCGGCTGCTCGGCACCCGATGGCGGCGCCTGAGTGCCGGCCGGCAGGCCCTGCTCGCCCTTGCCCACCTCCGCAACGGCCACCCCTACGCCCAACTACGGAATGCAAACGCCTCGCGCTCCCGAGAGGAGAGCGCGGGGCGTTTTCGACTGTCCCGCGGAGTGCATAACCGGAGGATGGTTCCACCATCAGGGCGCAGTAGCAGTCCTTCGCCATTTTCGCAGGTCAGCGCACTCGCCCACGCGGCTTCAGGTGGGTCGGAGGTAGTTCCGGCGCCGGAAGCGGAGCTCCGTCATAGCCCTTTACCTCGCCGAAGCGGGACCCGTTCATCCAGTCTTCGCGGGCCTGCGCGATGTCCTCGTGGGAGCGGCCGATCCAGTTCCAGAACATAACGCGGCAATGGCACGTTTCCGCAGGTCAAGTGGGCTTCGGATCGCTGACGGTCAGCAAACCGTCAGCATCGGTATCCGAGGAGTCCCTGCCGTATGGCCGCCAAGACGCTCGCACGAGGAATGGGCACCTTCTTCAAGGACTGCGACCACCCCGCGTCCCGGTGGGCGAAGTGCCCCCACCTCTACAAGATCCGCTACCGGAACGCCGGCGGGAAGCAGGTGGAGGAAGCCGGCTTCGCCACCCAGGACAAGGCCATCGACCGATTGACCGCTGTCTACAAAGCCAAGAAGGCCGCTCCTCGTCAGCAGGCGAAGCTGGAGCGGATCGAGAAGTACGGGCAGATGACGTTCCGCGATTACACCAAGGGGTGGAAGGCGGGCCAGCGGCACCTCGCGCCCTCCTCCATCAGCCACCTGGAATCGCTCCTCCAGCACCACATCTTCCCGGCCCTCGGGAGCCGTCGAATGAGCGCCTTCGACCACAAGGTGGTCAATGGGTTCATACGGACCATGGAGCGTAACGGCGTAGGCCTGGCGGCGCAGTCGAACGCCTACGACAAGGTGAAGTCGATCCTGCTCGACGCACACCGGCTGGGCCTCTTCGACGACAACCCGCTGTCGGGCGTCAGACCGCCCCAGTACGACCCTGGACGAGGTGTGATCCCCTCGCCGGCCCAGCTCCAGGGCATGCGCGTGGCAGGCGACGACACCTTCCTGCTCCTGGCGGACCTGATGAGCGGTTGCGGTCTACGAAACGCGGAAGCCGCGGCGGTCAACCTCAACAACATCGTGGCCGACGACGTCTACCGAGTGACCGAGCAGGTCAACCAGACCACGAAGACGTACGGCAGGCTCAAGCACCGCAAGACCGGCGAGTACCGCGACGTACCGTTGCCGGCACGGATCAGGGACACCATCGAGTGGTACGCGGACAAGCACGGCACCGTCGACGGCTACCTCCTCCGGCACCCCCGCGACCCGAGCCGGGCGTTCCAGCCCTACCTCCTGCAGAACCAATGGCAGCGGCTCAAACGACGGGGCGAACTCGACATGCCGGACGGCATGGTCATCTACAGCCTCCGTCACTACTTCGCCTCCAACTGCCTGCGGCACAACATCCCCATCACCGACGTCGCCGAATGGATGGGGCACAACAGCATCGAGATCACGTTCAAGATCTACCGGCACCTCATGCCAGGATCGATCGGCGCGGCCGCCAAGCTCCTCAACATGGGGCTGGCCTCATGACCCCCGCCGCCTTCGATGCCGGTCCACGGCCAGGTCACCGGTACCGAGCGGTGGGTACGATGAACCGCTCCGTGCCGGGCTCGGTGGTGAACGTGGGAGGTCGTCGGCGAAGTCCGCGACGAGCACGACCCCCACGAGGCACCCGACCTGATCGAGGCCCCGGAGCAGGATGGCCGCAAGGCCTGGGAGACCGACGGCAGCGTCCGCCTCGACCAGCTCGCCGCCCTCGGCTTCGACGCACCTGAGGGGTCGGGGTGGTCGAGCGGCTCGGTCAGGGTCTGCTCGTCCTTGCGCCCCAGGGGCCGCCACACCGCCGCGTCCGCGCCGTGCTCCGTCAGCTGCTCCAGAGTGGTGACAACGGCCGACACGGCCTGGCTGTAGTCCTTCGCCGTGATCGCCTCTCGGTAGTAAGTCTCGTACCGGCGCGCCCCCCAACTCAGCCGAACAAGCCGAAACGGTCCGCCGAAACAACCGACGGACCGTCACGAAGTGTCGAGCCTAGAGTGTCGACTTCCTCAGATAACGACCCCAGATTTGAGCTTTGCTATATGGACCGTCGCCATTGCTTTCATACTGCGGCTCATCGAAGTCTACCCAATACACCATCTCTCCATCCTGAGCCATTGGGTGCTCCACCAGGACGGGGCTTTCCAGGTCGCTAATCACTCCCTCGAACTCTCGCTGCCAGGGTCCGGACCATCCCGGATCCTGAATTACCGTAACTCGATCTCCGGTAGAAAATGCGCCAAGATGTGCGGCGTCATCTATGGGATTTTTGTCGATTTCTTCACTCACTCGGACCGATCCTTGAACTTGAAGTCGCGGGCTTCTAGCGTACTCCGGTTGTAGACGTAGTGCACTTCCACGCCTTTTACCTTCATCTCCATTTTCACCCAGCCTTCCTCGGCGGGCCAGCGAGGGTCTTTGAGGACTGTCGGCAGTTGGGTCCCGTAAGAGGGATTATCCTTGGCCAAGTCCATCGCGAGCTGTTCGTTCGCTCCACCCGCCGCGGTCCGGCCGGTGGAAGCCGACTCTGCCTCACGAAGAGCTGTACCGAAACCATTGCTGAACCGCTGGATTCCGTCGCCGGCAGCATAGGCGCCCCCGACAACGAGCCCCGTGGACATGACGACCGCCGGCGCTCCCGCGAGACATCCGATGCCGGTGAGGCAGAGCGCGCCGCCACCGACATCACCGCCCGCACCCGCCGCCATCATCGCGAACCCGCCGGCGGTTTCTGCTGCACCTATCCATACGTCAGGCTGGCTGAAGATTTCTTGCAGGTATGCGCCGCCCACACGGGCAGCATTCTTCATCCAGTCCGGGACCCAGTCACCATCCTCCTTCTCTGGCACCGAATGAGCCTTGAGCCAGGCCTCCTTCTGCTTCTGCCACTCAGCCAGTTCAGCTTGCTGCTTGTCGATGACAGCCTGCCTGGCTTCCACTGCAGCAGTCTCTGCGCTTGCCCAGTCCTTTCCAGCAGCGGTGGCCGAGTTACGGGCGCTTTGGGCGGCTGCTGCAGCCTGTTCAGCAGAGCTCCGTGCTTGGTTGGCGGACTTCTGTGCCCGCGTGGCAGAGTTGACTGCACTGGCTGCTGCCCGCTGGGCATCGGCCTCGGCCTGCCGTGCAGCCTTCGCGGAAGCTGCAGCTTTGGCAGCGGACGCTGCAGCGTCTTTTGCTGACTTGGCGGCTTGGTCGGCGTATCCCTTGGCTTCGCTGGATGATGCGCGGGCTTGTTCGGCGTACTTTTCGGCTTGCTCAGCAGCACCGCTTGCGGTCGCGGCGGCACCTGCGGCTTCGGCAGCCTTCTGTCGAGCGGTGGCCGCGATGCTGTTCGCGGCGGATATCAGCTGCTCGATCTGCGTGATGTGGGTGGTGGAGAGCTGGTCCTTGCGTGCCGCCTTGTGTTGACCCGTCTCAATAAAGACGTGAAGCAGGTCTGCCGGTCCCTCCAGCGCGATGCGCGCTGCCGCCTTGAGTTCTGGACAGCTGTTTTCTGGACAGTCGCTGCTGATCAGCTGCGTGGCGGTTACACGCTCGTCTTCCGTGCGGGCAGCGTACTGCCCCGTGTTGAGAAAGTCTCGATAGGCGTCAACGTTGTTAGAGTTGAGTGCGGATCGACCCTTGTCCTTGAGGACCGGCCCTCCTGTAGATATCAACTGAGTGATGCGCAGGCGGAGGTCCTCGGCGGCTACCTGATATTGGCCGGTGGTGAGAAAGGCCGCCACACTTGCCGGGTCCCCAGTGAGGGATTCGGTCGCTGCTGCACGGAGCTTAGAGGATTTCGCGTCTACAGATAGGCCTTCAACACGGGCCCGAATGTCCTGTTGTTTGGCGGTGTTGCGCCCGGTGCGAATGTAGTCCGCAACAGCGGCGTCGGAGCTTGCAACGGCCACCTGGGCAGCGGTCCGGCTCCAGGGCTCTCCGAACTTCATTGTTTGGAGAGCGATATTACGACCTTTTGTCGCGATGGTTTTGATGTCGGCGCCGGGCTGAGCCGCTGCAGTCGCCAGAGCATGGGCGTCGGCATCAATGGCTTTGATAGCCTGCGCTGCAGATACGCGAGCCTTGTCGCGCTGTTCTGTCTGAGTTGCGAGATCCCGCGCCTTTTCCATGGCCTCGTTGGTGCGGGCTGTCAGCTGCTCAGTTTCAATCTTTCGCGCGAGGGCGTGTACCGCCTTGGCCTTTGCGACGGCCGCTGTCGCGGCGTCGGCGGCCTTCTTTGCCCCGTCAGCGTGCAAGTTCGCTTTTTCGGCTGCCCCGGCTGCCTCGCCGGCGTGGTCGGCGGCTTCATCAGCTGCCCTGGCCGCGTTCTCGGCGTGCTCTGCTGCACTGTTGGCGGCGTTGCGGGAGTCACGGGCCGCTGCTGCGGACTCACGAGCCAAAGCCTCGGCGGCGTTGGCTGCGCGTGTGGCCTCCCTCGCGTGTCGCTTAGCGGAAGCCGCTGCTGCGGAAGCCTCGTCCGAGTGGGCACCGGCCTGGTCGGCGTAGTTGCTCGCGGTAGACGCGGAATTGGCGGCACTGTCTGCGTCTGCGCCCGCGCTGGCCGCAGCTCGTGCAGCGCTTCCTGCGGCCTCGGCGGCGTCTCCGGTTTTGCCGGCGGCTTCGGCTGCCAAGCGGGCGCCCTTGGCGGCGTTACGTGCGTCTTCGGCGGCCTTCCTCGCAGCACCGGCATCACCGGCACTGGTAGCGGCGTGAGCGGCTGCATTCTGCGCGTACGTTGCGTATCGGCCCGCACCTGCGGCGGCTGCCGCCGCCTGGCTAGCGGCGTTGGAGGCGATTCGCGCGGAGTTGTTCGCGGCACGAGCCGCGCTGATGGCCTGCTGGGACGCTGTCGCGGCCTGCTGAGCTGCCGCAGCGGCTCTGCGGGCCGCACCCGCGGCGCGTAGAGAGTCGCCCCTGGCGGCCTCGGTTTCGACGGCGGCCTTCGCAGCTGCTTCCTTCGCCATCTTGGCAGCGGCGACTGCTGAGGCGGAGGCGATCTTCGACGCCTCGGTCTCAGCGGCCGCCTGGCGGCCGGCTTCGGTCGCCTGCTGGACGAGCTCCTCGACAGTGGCAAGCTCCTGGTCCTGAGCGCGGGCGGTGTGCTGGCCGACCTGCAGGAACTCACGGATGTCCTCGGCCGACCCGTTGATGGCGATCCTGCCAGCCTTGCGGACGTTGGGGCCGCCGGTGCTCAGGATCTGAGTGAGCTGGACCCTGTCATCCTGCTCCTGCCCCAGGAACTGACCATACTCGAGGAAATTTCTGACGTCCTCAGGCTTGCCGTTGAGCGCGACACGGCCCGCTTCCTTGACCTCAGGTCCACCAGTACTGACGATCTGTGTGACACGGACCCTCTGGTCCTCTTCCAGCGGCGCCCTCCAACCGTCCTTGAGGAAGGCCTTCAGCTCAGCATCAGTGCCTCCCAGAGCCTTGCGCACTGCGTCCTGCAGGCTCCGGCCTCCAACGCTGGCCACCTGCGTCGCGGCCACCTGGTTGTCCTGATGCTCGGCTTCGCCCGCCAACCGGTCCAGAAACGCCCTGACTTCGGTGTCACTGCCCGTCAGGGCGACTTCAGCTGCGGCCTTGAGTCCGGGGCCCCCCGCCTTCCACATCTCCAGCACTCGGCCACGGTCGGTGGCAGGAGCGACACCGCTGCTGGCCTCCGCTGCGTCGGCGGGAGCCGCACTGAGTAAGCCCACCACCATCGTCACCGGCAGCAGACTCAAACCCAGGGTGCGAAATGCTCGGGCGGTCTTTCCTGCCGGAAGCGTCGATAGGTCTCTTCGTATCAAGGTCTCTCATCTCACTGGCCGACAGCTCCAGGAGCCTGTCGGTTGCGACATCTCAAGCTGGTGATCATAGCCAATAAATCTTCACTTTGCTTCAACCGCAAGCTTTCGGCCGGAAGGGCTGGATTTGGAGAAAAAAAGACCCAGTAGCTTTTTTCGGCAAGGGACGCTCACAGGTGATTGGAATCGGCCACGCATGCACCCGGAATTAGAAGTTCCCCGATTGTCGCGGCCGAATCGCTACGCGATGCCGGCTTCCGATTCATGGCGATTTGCTCATAAATAGGTAATATCTGCAGATTGCTTCTTGGTTGACGAACTGCCAGCTCAGCTGGCTACTCTGCGCAAGAATGAGGATCTTCCTCCCGTCATGCATGGGGTCGAAGCACCCCCTTGCCCTATCCTTGGAAAGGGAAACCAATGACGCCGCTCATGCGAAACATATTCACCGGTGGAGTCGTTTGTGCTGCGGCCGTGATCGGCCTTCCGGTCGTCGCCTCTGCCGTATCGCCCACTGAAGGGAAGCCCGCCGCCGTCGCGGCGGACGACGGTCCGCCCTTCGCCGTTGAAGATTTCTCTTACCCGAATGCAGCAAATGTTCTCAGCGAAAAGGGGATCAAGCTCATAAAGGGCGATGGCCGCCTTCTCCTTGCTGATTGCAATACGGCTGTCTCTCAGATCAGGGTGAGGACCGTCTCCGATGCAGCCTCCGGCCGAGCCGGGTTGTACTGCTTCACGGCCGTGGGCAAGGCGGGCTTCCTGACGCTGGAGCTCCCGCGTGTCACGTCGCTAGAGACGGCAGACCACCCCATCAGTGCCGATCTGACCGCCGAGGGGCAAACGAAGACGATCGACGTACCGCAGGACGACTTCAAGCCCGTGGGCGAGGGTGACATTCCCTCGGGTGCCAAGCGCTCTGTACTCGTGAGCCTGCGCGTCACCGGATGACATGTCGCCTCCACCGGATCGCCGAGGGCGCCCCTTAGCGGTGACCCACCGGCCCAGACGTGGACGGGCGCAAAGTCAGGGCGTAGTGGCACCGACCGGGTACCACGCCCAACCCCGCCCGATCGCCGCTCCTTGAACTGCAGCTCGGCGACCGATTGGTCATCACTCCTGGTCCTGGCGTCTCGTCACCCGCCACACCAACCACGCAAACCACGCACCCACCCTCACGAAAGACATTGTCTTGATGCCTTCTCACCTTTCCCGTCGCCCACGGGTCGCGGCCGCCGCCGCAGCCGCTGCGGCCACCGCGGTCGTGCTCACCGCTACGCCCGCTTCCTCCGTGTCCGGCGCGCCCGTCACCGACGGCAGCCGCGCGTTCACCGCGAAGATCGTCTTCGGTGATCACCTCAAGGGCTGCTCGGGTGTCCTGGTCGACAAGGGCTACGTCCTCACCGCGGCCAACTGCGTTTCAGCCACCAGTGCCACGCCCGTCAGCGGCAAGCTCCAGGCGAAGACCACCGTTACCGTCGGCCGCGCGGACCTGAACACGGACACCACCGGCGCGGTCGTCGAGGCCACCGATGTGGTCGTCCACCCGGAGCGCAACGTCGCCCTGCTCAAGCTCAGCGTACCGGTCGCCAACGTCGCCCCGGCAGTGCTGGCCGGCCCGGCTCCCGCCGCCGGGCAGGCCCTGCACAGTGCCGGTTTCGGGCGTACCAAGACCAGCTGGGTCCCCGGCCTGCTCAACAGCGGCCAGTTCAACGTGACCGCCACCACCGTCGACGCTGTCGTCGACCTCGAGCCCGTCGGTGACGCGGCGCTGTGCCAGGGCGACGCGGGCGGTCCGCTTACGCGTGACAACGCTGGCCGGCACGAGGTGGTCGCCCTGACCACTGGTTCCTGGCTCGGCTCCTGCCTCGGTGCCCCCGAGGGTGAAACCCGCCGGGGGGCTCGTGCCGTCCGCGTCGACGACCTCGGGCAGTGGATCAACAGCAACATCACCGTGCCAGGCCCCGACACCACCAACCTGACCGACCACCGTGCTCTGGCGGACTTCAACGGGGACGGCAAGGCCGACCTGGCCGCCGTCGACAAGAACGGCACCCTCCAGGTCTACCGCGGCCGCGCCGAAGGCACCTTCGAAGCGACCCCGACGGCAGTCGGAACGCCGGGGGTGTGGAAGACGGTCCAGCGGGTCTTCGCCGGCGACTTCAACGGCGACGGCAAGCGCGACATCGCCGCCGTCTGGGAGAGCGACCGCATCCTCTTGCACGCCGGCAAGGGCGACGGCACCTTCGCCACCACCGTCACCCTCAGCCCCCAGAACGCTACCTGGGCCCAGCTCAAGCACCTGACCCGCTACAAGCTCGACCCCGCCAGCCCCAAGGACGGCGTCCTCGCGACCCGCCCCAACGGCGAGCTGTACGCCTACAAGGTCGGCACCAACGGCCAGCTCGATTTCGGCGGCGGCAAGAAGATCTGGCCCGACGCCTCCTTCCAGAGCGTCATCATCCTCGGCACCGGTGACTTCAATGGCGACGGCCGTGACGACGTCGTCGGCGTCTGGGAGAACGGCGCCCTGGTCCGCTGGACCGGCAACGCCGGCGGAACGCTGGACTCCGGCGGTCTGGCCGCGGCCGGCACCTGGACGGACCTGAAGATCGTCACCGGTGACGTCGACGGTGACGGCAAGCTCGACATCGTCAGCTGGAAGGGCACCAAGATGTCCTTCCACCGCGGTAGGGGCAACGGCACCTTCGAGGGCGTCCAGCCCTGACCCAGGGCCCAGCGGCCTGCCCACCGGATCGCGGCGGATTCGGCTGACAGCAATCCAATGGTCCGACATGCGCTTCCCGGACGGGCGCCCTTGCGGCACCTCCCGTCCCGTCCGGGGTTCTTCAACACGATCAAGGACAGAAGTGATCTCCAACCTGATGCGACGCGCCAAGGGCGCGCTCGCAGTAACCATCGCCGCCGGTGCCCTGCTCACGGCCACGGCACCCGCCCAGGCCGCACCCGCACCGGCCCTCACCGCGGCCGGCGCGATCGTGGTCGACGGCGCCAACGGGGCCACGCTCATGGCCAAGGACGCAGACACCAAGCGCCCGATGGCGAGCACCACCAAAATCATGACTGCCCTGGTGGTCACCACCCTGCCAAGCCTCAACCTCGACCAGAAGGTCACGGTCAAGCAGGAGTACCTGGACTACGTCTCCCGTCAGGGGGCGAGTTCGGCGCAGCTCAAGGTGGGGGCGACCCCGACGGTCCGTCAGCTGCTGTACGGGCTGATGCTGCCGTCGGGCTCCGACGCCGCGTACGCCCTCGCCGACACCTTCGGCTCGGGTTCGACGACGACGGCCCGCACGGCGGACTTCATCGCCAAGATGAACGCCAAGGCGCAGGAACTCGGTATGGCCAACACCGTCTACGACTCCTTCGACGGCATCTCGCCGACCGGCAAGAACCTCACCAGCCCGCGCGACCTGGCCAGCCTCACCCGGCACGCGATGGCCAACACCGTCTTCCAGACCCTGGTGAAGACCACCACCTACAGCACCGGCGGCACCGCCACCACCGCCGCATGGAGCAACACCAACCTACTGATCCAGCCGCGTACGACCGGCTACGCGTACCCGGGCGCGATCGGCATCAAGACCGGCTGGACCACCCCCGCCGGCAAGTGCCTCGTCTTCTCGGTCATCCGCAACGGCAAGACGATCATCGGGGTCTTGCTGAACGACGAGGAGCGGTACATGGACTCCATGGCCCTCTCCGACTGGGCCCTCGGCCCGGCCGCCGGCTCCAAGAACGCCCTCCAGCGCAGCAACACCGACCCCATCCCCGACATCCTCGACTGACCCTGCTTCGAACTGGACACCACCGCATCCGCCCGAGGTATTGCTGCCGACGCCGACCAGCGGCGGCAGCAAGACGCTCCAGGAGATCGCCGCCCTGACGGCACCGACCGCGCCAGCCGCCGCGCCGCCCGCAAGCAGCTCGCCGAAGCCGAGGCCAAAGCCCGCGCAGCCGCCACCGCTGTCCACGGACCCGAGCCCGCCGAAGCAGAAGTGCCACTGGCAGTCCACCCCCCGGCCGGGCGCTTTGGTCCCGCCTCCGCCCGCGGCAGCCGCCTGCGGCTGCCCGCCCACCGCATGACCACCGCGGTCGCCGCCGGCGCGTACCCGTTCCTCGCTGAAGGCGGACTCGGGGCCGACGGCATCTACATCGGCCGCGACGTCCACGCCGAAGCCGCCTTCACCTTCGACCCGTTCACCCTGTACGGCAAGGTCGAAGGGTTCACCAACCCCAACGTGCTGTTGGCCGGGGTCATCGGCCAGGGCAAGTCCGCTCTGGCGAAGTCCTTCGCGCTGCGGTCGGTTGCGTTCGACTACCGCGTCTACGTGCCCTGCGACCCGAAGGGCGAGTGGACTCCCGTTGCCCAGGCGCTCGGAGGCACCTCGATCGCGCTGGGCCCCGGCCTGCCCGGCCGCCTCAACCCCCTCGACGCAGCGCCGAGGCCGCCGTCCGTACCCGAAGCGGACTGGGCGGGCGAGATCCGCAAGCGGCGCCTGCTCCTGCTCGGCTCCCTCGCCCGCACGGTGCTGGGCCGGGACCTGATGCCGATGGAGCACACCGCCCTCGACATCGCCCTCGACGGCGTCGTGAAGGCCGCCGCCCACGCCGGGCGCACCCCGCTGCTCGGCGACATCGCCCACACCCTGGCCCAGCCCGCCCTCCTCGACCAGGCCGCCGGCACCGTCTCCGGTCATCTCGGCGACGCGGCCCGTGACCTCGCCCATGCCCTGCGCCGCATGGTCCACGGCGACTTGGCCGGCATGTTCGACGCCCCCTCCACCGTCGCCTTCGACCCGAACACCCCGATGCTCAGCATCGACCTGTCCCGGCTCGGCGGCTCGGGCGACGACACCGGCCTCGTCCTTGCCATGACCTGCGCATCCGCCTGGATGGAATCCGCCCTCACCGACCCCCGCGGCGGACGCCGCTGGATCGTCTACGACGAGGCATGGCGCATCCTGCGCCACCCCGCCCTCCTCCAGCGCATGCAGGCCCAGTGGAAACTCTCCCGCGGCCTGGGCATCGCCAACCTCATGGTCGTCCACCGCCTCTCCGACCTGCTCACCGCCGGCGACGCCGGATCCCAGGGCCGGGCCCTGGCCGAGGGCCTCCTCGCGGACTGCTCTACCCGCATCGTTTACCGGCAGGAAACCGACCAGCTCCACGCAGCCGCCGCCCTGCTCGGCCTCACCAGCGTCGAAACCGAAGCCATTGCCCACCTCAGCCGCGGACGCGGCCTGTGGAAAGTCGCAGGCAGATCATTCATCGTTCAACATCTTCTCCATCCGGCCGAACAGCACTTGTTCGACACAGATGCCCGAATGCATTGAAAGCGCCAGCTTCACAACCGGAGACCCCTCACTGAATCCCGATTTCGAGCTGTACGACAACGTCGGCCGCGACCGCGAGTAGGTCAGCGCTCACCAGACCAAGTCCCCTACCGTGAACGACGACCTGAGCCGGTGGGCACGCCGGGATGCCGCTGGCTTCCTGGCCCGTCGCCCTCTCCCCGAGCCGCCCATCAACGGCCCCGACCTGCGGCCCTTCCTGCTGGCCCTGGCCGAGGCGTCCACGCCCGCCGAGGCCTGCGCGGTCACCAACGCCGTCCTCGACACCGCCGAACCGTTCATCCAGGCCCTGAGCGAATACCTCGTCGCCGTCGGCCACCGCTTCGAGCGCGCCCCGCAGGCCACGGCGAACTCGCCGCAGAAGGCGGCATGGAGCGCCGCCAGCGGCCTGCTGGCCTCCATGGACACTGCCGCACACGCCGTCGAGGTCGCCCTCCGCCACGCATACGACTCCACGGCAATACCAGCCCCGACAAGACGTAGCCGGCCCACAGCGGCGCACCATCCGGGCCGTCGGCACCTCGGCCCGAACAGACCACGGCGCCGGGCAGCAGTCGCCGACTCCACCGGCCCCTCCCGCATCCAGCCCTGCGCCGACGCTCGAACCCAATGAACTGGAGGCAGCACGCTCGTGCTCCATCACCCCGTGAGCATCCACGTCGGTGCCCACACCGCCGCACCGATGACCCACCCGCGCACCGACCCCGTCCACCGCGTGCTGTGGGGGCGCGGATTCTCCTACCGCCCCCGCCTGAACGCCTACGTCGCACCGTCCGAACTTCCCGTCGAGCAGCAGGAGCACCTGGTGCACCAGGCCATCCACGCCCTCACCGCGCTCGGCCACCCGGTCGCCCACTTCCACCACCAGCAGCCGGGCGTCTGACCCGCCCGGCCGACCAATCCAGGAGCCACCCTCTGCCCACACCCTCCCAGCCCACTCCCTGGACGCCGGGCCCGCAACCCCTGACCACCCCCACGGATCCGGGTGGTCGATACGCCTACGGCCTGCTGCTCCTCGACCTCACCGATCGCCTGAGCGGCACCCCGGACCTTGACCGCGCCGCCGTTCTCGTCGACCAGATCCTCGACCCCGCCGACGGGCTGCTGGCCCGTCTCGCCGACTTCTTCGAAGCCGCCGGGGAGAAAGCGAAGGAGTCCGAGGCCGACGACTCCTTCGACCTGGGCGCCGACTTTGAGGAGGCCGCCGCCCAACTCCGCGACGTCGGCGAGACCCTGCATGACGCCACCGAGCGCAGGAGAGCCCTCGCAACCACGCCCTCACCCGTGCGCGCCCCGCGCTCCCTCGGCTCCGCCGTCCCCGTCGGCACCGCCCGGCCCATACCCGGCCGCTCCCGCTAACCGCCTACCCACGTCCTCCGGAGGATCCCCTGGCCACCCGCTCCTTCATCGCCCGACCCATCGAACCCGGTAGTTACGAGGGCATCTACGTCCACTGGGACGGCTACCCCAGCCACCACCTGCCCCTCCTGCTGGCCGCCTACCAGCACCGCTTCGCCGGCGACCTCGACGCCATGGCCCGCCACCTGATCGACGACGTACCCGTCGGCTGGTCCGCGCTCGGCACCGACCTCCTCGACGGCGCTCCCGACGAGCTGGTCACCGCCCTCACCCGCGGTGAGCGGTACGCCAGCGACCACCTCGACGTCATCACCCCCGACGGATCGCCTCCCACCCGCATGACCGTGCGAGACGGGCAGGCATCCGGCCTGGACTGGGGCTACGTCCTCCACGACCAAGGCATCGAAGTCATCAGCCTCCGCGAAGAACAGCACGGCCCCGTCGTCGGATGGGCGACCGACCCCCGCACCCGGTTCAGCGACCACCCGGCGCTGTGGCAGCCGGCCGGCCCGGTCCCCGGCCGCCCGCCCTCGCCGGCTCCAAAGCTGGCCACCACCGCCGTGCCGCCCGCCGCCGCCCCGGCCTCCACCACGCACGCCATACGCCGCTGACCCGTAAGGAGCCCGCCTCTGTCCGGCCAGTTCGTTCTCGGCACGCACCCGGAGTACGGGTACGTCGCCTCGTCCACCGGTATCCCCCACCACATCAGCGAGTGGTACCTCACCCGCCTCGGCTTCCAGCCGCTCTACGGCCTGCACGGCGTCTACCTGCTCACCGCCCCCTCATACGACGGTCCCCGACGCACCCGCCAGGCCGTCGCCAGCCTGCGCGCCAGCGGCTACCCGGTCCACGCCGACTACTCCCTCGACCCCGCCAACATCCCACCGGATCAGAACGCCCCGGCACCGGACCCGCGCTCGTGGTACCGCACCACCGTGGCCCAGGCCGCCGCGGTCCGCTCCCCGCAGTACCGGCCCGCCGCTCCCGCCCGCCCCGCGCCCGCTGCCGCCACCGGGCTGCTGGCGAACTCACCAGCAGCCGCCGGGCCGGGGCGAAGCCGTTGACAAAGGACACCGCGATCATCTCCATCACGCGCGGCAGGGGCGGGCAGGTCGAGGCCGAGGGCCCCATCGACGCACTGGCCTCCGCCCTGCTGGACCGTGCCGGGTTCATCAGGCAGCCCACCCTTCGCGGCACCTGGCACCGGCTCCCTTTCGACATGGGCGAGGAGTGGGAGAACGAACACGCCTCCTACGCAGCCGAGATGCTCCGTGCCGCCCGCTACGCGACCCGCCTCGACCCCGCCCTGACCCCCGACGACCGTCCCGCACGGAACAACACGCGCCAGGGCGCCGGCGTCTGCCCCATCCCGGCACCGGCTGCGCCCGCAGCGGTGCCCCGTACCCGCTGACCACCAGGACCTGCCCATGACCACCACCCCAGAACCCGACCGCGGCCTGCCTTCGCCCAGCGAGCTGCGCCGCCAGGCCCGCACGGAGGCCAGCCCCTTCCTCGACCTTCTGGAGCTGCCAGATCCCGCCGACATCCTGCGGGACTGGACACGCCGGCTGGCCGAGGCCGAGACGCCAGCCCAGTTCCACGTCCTCGTCGACACCGTGACCGGCACCCACGACAGCACACTGCTGGCGCTGCGGGACTTCCTGCTCACCGCTGGCACCTGGTGCCGCGAGCACGGACACGCCCGGCTCGGCGAGCGCTACCAGCGCACCAGCGACCTCCTCGACGTCGCCGACCGGCTCCTTCACCAGCTCGGCATCGACCACCTCGCCGCCACCTGGCCCTACCAGGCACCCGCCGCCCCCTCCCCAGGAAGGACACCTCACTGAACTCGGCCGAGATCAACCTGTTCACCAGCAAGCACGACGGCATCGTCGCCCTCGTCACCGGCAACAACTGGCGCTGGGCCCGCAAGATCCTGCTGGTCGCCGGATTCACCAAGGACGGCGACGGCAACTACGTCCTGCCCCTGGACAACCTGCCCCGGATCCGCGAGGCCCTGACCGACGTCCACGAACTCGCCCGCGCCTGCCAGATCAAAGTCACCGCCACCCACCAGCCCTACGTGGGCGACTTCGCCCGGGACATGGCCGAGCACCTGCCCGGCCAGTGGACCGTGAAGGTCGAGAACTACTCCCTGCCCCTCTGGCAGGAGGACCTTGCAGCCTGTGTGTGGGACACCAGCCCCCAGCCTGGTGCCGAGTTCTACGGACCGCTGCTGCACACCGTGAACAAGCGCCGGGTGCCATGGGCGGCCGTGCTGAGCAGCGACACCGGAGTCGAACTCGCCGTCGTCCAGGCCCCCGACGACACCAGGTACCACGTCGGCTCGCTCGCCCCCAGGGACATGTACCTGGATGAGGAGGTGGTGCCACCGCGCAGCATCACCGTGCAGCCCTCCGCTGTCACCGCAGCGCGCCGGGTCGCCTCCGTGCTGCTGGCCGAATACCGCCGAGCCGTCCTGCAATCCCCCCTCAACCACCTGGCCGATGACCTCGCCTGGGCACAGGAGGCGTTCGAACCCGGCACCGTGCAGAGTCCGCCACAGCCGGACCTGGCCGCCGCTTTCACCCGCTTCACCACGCACGCCCCTGGCCTCATTGCCGCCGTGCGCCAGGCCTCCCACGGCACTGTCGACGCGCAGGAGGTGGCGTTCGTAGAGCGCATGGACGCCGTCTTCGGTGCCCAGCCGCCCGGCAGCGGCCCGGACCCCCCTGCGGCGGTCCCCGCCGTTGATCCCCTGGCGCTGTGGCTGATGAAAGGAAGCGAGCTGATCGGCCTGGCCCGCACGGCCCACCCAGCGCTCACCCCAGCACCGGCCGCCGCCGTGCGCAGCCGCTCGGCGGCCGTTGCGAGCGCTCTTCCAGCTGCCCTGCCCCCACGGGCCGGGGCCGTCCCCGGCCGCCGATAGCCCAACCTTCCTGACACCGCGGTCGCCGTCCTGCCCCCGTTCCGCATCCCGGCCCCCCGCCACCTCCAGGCGCCGACCGCCCCGGCACTGACCACGACCCCGATAGCCGCCGCACCGCCGACCAGCGCGATGCCCGGCCAACGCCGGTAGCGGCCCGGCCCAGCTCCTCAACCTCATCTCGCACGCCATCTGACGGAAAGCCCTGCCCTGTTGGCCCTGGCCGCCACCCCGACCGCCAACCCGACCGCCACCCCGCCGCCTGCCACGTACGGTGCCGTTCTCGGCAGGGCACGTCGCCCGCCTGCTTGCCGGCACCCTGACCGGTCGCCTGCCCAACGGCATGGTCCCCGTCGCCCTCGTCCTGTGGATCACCGCAGCCGGGGGGAGCCTTGCCTTCGCCGGGATGCTCGCCGCCCTGTACGGGCTGGCTTCGGGGCTGTCCCAGCCGGTCAAGGGCAGGCTCATGGACCGGTACGGGCAGATGCGCGTCTCGGCCCCGGCGGTGCTGGTCAACTCCGGCTGTCTGCTCGCCCTCATCTGGATCGGTGCGAGCGGGCACCCGGCCGCCGTCACCACGGTGGTCGGCGTGGCGGGGGTGTTCACTCCGCCTCTGGAGGCCGGGTTGCGGGCCATGTGGCCGACCGTGCTCACCGACCTCGGGCAGCGGCGCGTCGCCCAGGCCCTCGACACCGGTTCGCAGGGACTCCTCTACATCGCGGGCCCCCTCCTCGCCTCCTGGCTGGCCACCACGTACACGCCCGATGCCGCGCTGGCCGTGACCGCCGTACTGGGCCTGGCCGGCACCGCGGTGGTGCTGACCTCCGCCCCGTCGCGGACCTGGCGCCCCGCCGCCCCCGGCAGCGGGGCGGCGGGCAGCGGGCGGCTGATGAACACTGCCCTCGTCCTGCTGTTCCTGGGGCTCGCCGGGACCGGCTTCACCCTCGGCGCGATGAACGTGTGGGCCGCAGGCATGGCCGCCACCCACCACCAGCCCCTGCTGTCCGGGGTGCTGCCCGCGGCGTTCTCCACCGGGTCGTTCCTCGGCGGCCTGATCTACGCGCGCAGGGCCTGGCCGGGCACGACCACCACCCAGCTCCTGGCCACCAGCTCCCTGTTTCTCCTGGGCTGGCTGCCCCTGCTGGCCCAGCCCGGTCCCCGCACCGCGATCGGACTTGCCCTCCTGCCGGGACTGTTCCTCACCCTGGTCATCACCTGCGGATTCCACACCGTGGACACTCTCGCCCCCGCCTCCCGCACCACCGAGGCCTACGCGTGGCTGATCCTGTCCGTCGGCGTCGGCCAGGCCGCCGGAACCGCTCTTGCCGGAACCCTCGCCGACCACCCGCAGACGCTCGCCGCACTGCCCGCAGCGGGAGCCGCCACCGCCCTGCTCGTCCTGCTCCTGGCCCGCCCGAAGCTCGGGCCCGGACGCCGACCCGGACGCCACCGCCGCCCCCGGGCCACCCCCCGTTCGCACGCGAACTCCCTTGCCTCCGAAGGAGATACCCCTATGGCTGTTGCTGGTACAGCGGGCTGTTCCAACCTGCGGAATGCCCCCTGCCTGCGCAGTTGTTGTTCGGCGCTGTATCAGGGCTGACGAGAGTTCAGTCTGACTCTCGGATGTCAGTGGTCTCTGGAACCATCGCCCGTCATGGAGCAATGTAGGTGTGCAGATGCGACCGGCCACGTGACGCCAGCAGCCCTTCCGGCAGGCCAGCATCACCTTGCCGAACATCAGACGACAGGCCCCTCCTCCTGGGCGGACTGCATCCTGGCTTCTCACCGGGAAATTGGATCATGAGCGCGTCGAGGGCGAGCTCCATGCGAGCCAATGCCCTCTTCCGAGCGCGTGTGGCCGACCTGGGGGGCGAGGTTATTGAAACCGAGTGGCTCGGCACTCGGAAACCTCACCGAGTGAGATGCAAGGGGGGGCACGAGAGCTTGACCTATCCAACCAATGTCCTGGCTGGCAAGGGCATCTGCCGCACTTGCAGCAACCAGGCGCGTTCCCAGGCGGCCGAGAAAGCTTTCCGGGCAAGGGTGGCTGCACTTGGCGGGATCGTGCTTGAGGAGAGTTGGCTTGGCAACCACGAGGCTCACCGAGCTCGTTGTGTCGAGGGGCACGAATGCGCACCGCGACCGTCCCATGTACAGCAAGGTGACGGAATCTGCTCTACATGCGCCAGAAACAATAAACAAGTGGCCGAAGAAGCATTCCGGGGCGCTCTTGCACGGTTAGGTGCAACCCTCCTTGAGCCGATTTACCTAGGATCAGGCGAGCCGCACCGGGTTCGCTGCTCCAACGGACATGAATGCCGCCCCAGACCGGGCCTGTTGCGACTCGGCACAGAAATCTGCCAAACCTGCACCGGCAGGGACCCAAAGGTTGTCGAAGCGAGGTTCAGGGCACGCATCATGGAGTTGGGAGGCGTCGTTCTCGAGCCACGGTGGCTAGGAGCAGGCACGCCGCATCGAATCCGATGCGGTCAGGGCCACGTGAGCTTTCCGTACCCGTCAGCTGTCCAACGGGGCCAGGGGATCTGCCGAGTTTGCGCCGGAAAGGATCCAAAAACCGCCGAAATAGCCTTCCATGCAAGAGTTGCCAAGCTTGGAGGCACGGTCCTTGAGCCGAAGTGGCTCGGCAATCACGCGCCGCATCGCGTGCGGTGCATCAATGGGCATTTGGGAACGCCCACCCCGTCTAACGTGCGAGCAGGATGTGGCATATGCCGCATCTGTTCAGGGAAGCTATGGGACGTCTTCTACGTCGTCACGGATGACGTAAGCGAGATCGTCAAGTTCGGCATCACTTCCGGAGATCCACGTCTACGTCTGTCTCACCATAAGCGTCACGGCCTTGACCAGATCGTTCGTTTGATCGAAGGAAATTCCAAGGTGCGTGAGCTGGAGAACAACTGTCTAGCTGCAATGCGTGGCATTGGAGAAATGCCCGTCCGGGGACGCGAGTACTTCCGCATAACCGCGTTGGGAACCATTCTGAATCTCGTAGACGACTGGATCGATACGGATCGGCAGATCTCATGAACGAGTACGGCATCCACGGGAGTTGTTGGTAAGTCCGGCTATCAGAAGTTGCGGAGTGGTCCTCCATCCCGTGGAGATCCACGGTAGTCATCGGTCCCGGTAGAGGAATTCAGCCGGCTCCCAGTCCACGTAGAAGTCGTCTGGTGATTGCCACCGGCGATATGTCCGCTTCTGCCCCAGCGTCGAGCAGGTCGAGGTCGCAACGGCAGCCGTTCTCGCCGTCCGGACCGTTCGGGCAGGAGGGAGCGAGGCTCTGCCGGTACAGAGCGATGTTCCAAGATGCGGAGAATGCCCAGTGCTGCAACGGCCTTACCAGGTCCCACACTGACCGCCGGTGTCCGCACGTCGACGGCGCGGACGGTCCCGTCCTGCTTGGCGATGCTTCAACGTCCCCGTTCGGCAGACATGTCAGAGTCTCGGACTAGGGTCGCGTCCAGTCCAAGTGGCCAGTCATCGAAGGGGAGTCAGCATGCACGTGCGCAAGTGGTCCAGGTACACGGAGGAAGAGAAGCAGAGGCTGGGGCGGGGCCTTGAGACGGTTCTCAGGGAGGGAGGTGCTCCGGATGCGGAGGCGTTTCTCGCCAGGGGCGACGGTGGTGTAGTAATTGAGATTTCTGCTCCGCCATATGAGGGAGACCTGGACCGGTACGGTCGCGCGCCCATCGATGTCCGGAACTCCTGGGCCGCCGAAGCAGTCCGAGGGATCCGGCTTCTCGCCGAGCAGGTTGGCATCGACCTTACCTGTCACGGTGAGCACACCAACTACGGCAATCGGCCCACCTTCTCCACAGGCCCTCACTCCGGGTTCGTGCACATCACGCTTCCATGGACGGACGTCGATCACCTGTTAGCTGCACTTGCGAGTGTGGCGCCGCTTGTGCCAGCAGCGGTGCCGCAGCCAGACCCAGCTGAGGTTGAGGGGCGCGCGAATCAAGTCGGCGAATCGACCGAGGTGATCGCCTGTATGGAGGCTGTCACTGCTGCAGGAATAGCCCTGACACAGGCCATAACAGCTCTGCGCGCAGTCGCGCGTGACGCAGGGGTAGAAACGTACGCCGCTTCGCAGCACCGCTTGAGGGGTGTCCACGCCGCCGTTCCGAATAACGCTGACCATCGAATTCCCGGCCCCGATATCTACGATCCGTTCTGGGACGACCCGGTCGGCAGATACCTCATTCAGGTCAACTACCACCTGGCTGGCCTGCGAGGTATCGAGACGTCAAGGCTCCAGGGCGTCGTCGATGCGAGTGGGAAGAATGACCAACACCAGGATGGCGAGTACACGCTGAACACGGCCCACATCGCCGAGGCGATCGTGCGGTTCGAGCCAGGCATCGACTACGACCGCTTTCATGTCTACATGCAGGTTATGCGTGTGCATGCGACTGAGCGGAACTACGCAGAAGCACGTGAACCCTCCCTTCGGCTTGAGCGCGAGGCAGCTGAGTGCGCCAAGCGCGAGGCATCCCTGCAGAAGCAGATGGAAGACCGGCAGGCTGCGGTCCGGGCACGGGAAGCGCGCGCCGCCGCTGCTGCCGAGCGGAAGGCCAGGGCGGCTCAAGCTCGGGACGCCAAACCAAAAGACGTCTTCTATGTCGTTACAGGCACAGACCGGGTGACCGGCAAACCCGGGGTCAAGTTCGGCATCAGCAATGGGTACGGAGAGACCCGACTTTCACAGCACGCCCGCGACGGTTACAACACGCGACACCGGCTCTTCGCCGGTCTTCCTGAGGGGACCGCCCGAGAGGCGGAGAAGGGGATGCTGGCGCGCCTCAAGAACGCAGGCCATCGGCCGCTGCACGGGCGGGAGTATTACCCGCAGGCCGCCCTTATATTGATTCTGGACTCGCTGGATGGTGACTTGACCCCTGCTGCTGAAGCGGTGGACAAGGAAATCAAGGCATTGACCGGCTGATTGCGCCCACCAGCGGGTCAGCGGACCTCGAACGGGGCGCCACTTAGTCCGAAGCACTCAGGAGTCAGTGGTAAGGCGCACTGTTCCAACCTGCGGATTGGTTGGCACTCTGCGGGGGCCGGGGCGCCTGTGCTGGTAGCGTCGCGGAGACCTGGTAGGCCGACCATCGGCCATACAATGAGGCTACGGACCCCCGAAGAACGATCCAAAAGCGTCAAGCATCGGGCGAGCGGTCTTCTTGAACAAAATGAACAGCATGACGATCGCGAAGCCGGCTGCGAGCAGTGTCTGTGCCAGTTCCGGGAGTTCCAAGAGCGAGGCCAGTACCGCGCCGACGACTCCAGCCGCGAAGACCCCAGCGATTCTGAGCGGTTCGTAGTCCGGTGCGGGGTCGATGCCCGCAAGGGCGTGATCGTCGTGATCGAGGAGTTCGCCGACCTTGCCTTCCGCGTACCTTTCAGCAACGGTGACCAAGATCCGTGTCATCTCCTTCAACGCAGGGCCCGGTTCGATGTCCTGTTGGGCTTCGGCGAGTCGCAGCGCCATCACAACCTTCGCGGCGTGCAGCTTCAACTCAAGGCGCTGGTGTCGTCTGGGCCTGCCGTTGCGCGTCCGCCAGGCGTTGCGGATGACGCGCTCGACGCGGTGCACCTTGATCCGTGGTGCGTCCAGGAGGGAAGGCGCCGCTTCTGTCTCCAGGTAGGCACGAGCTGCCTGGGTAGCCGCGGAGAGCAGCATCCCGACGGGGCGGAAGCGAGCCTCCGCCAGGCGTTCGTCACCCAAACTGCGTCGTCGTTGGCTGCGCTGGCCATCGCGGCCGAAGAATGCCGCTGTCCGGGAGAAGGCTGCGCTACCGATGATCAGACAGATCATGAACGCAGGGCCGGCCAAGTAGTTCAATGCGACCCCGGGATGCTCACGGATTAGATCCAACCACCTGGGTGCCTGTGCACGGAGATCCTGCAGGTTATCGATGTCACCAAAGAGCAACACGAACGGTGCGACCATCCAGCGAACTATGTCGTAGACGCCTGCAAAGAGGCTTCCTAGAGGGTCGGCCGAGGAGGGCGGAGGCAGCGGACGTGGTTCGCTGCGATGGAACTCGTTGGCTAGTGATAGAGCGATGGGCACCGAGAGCAACAGGATCATGCGCACAGGCATCCATACCAAGAACGCTGCGCACCAACGGATCACGGAGTTCGGTAGATCCATGGAGGGAGCTGGCCGGCCAGGCAGTACCTGAGGCAGGACCTCTCTGGCGGGGTCCAAGACGAGGCGCGAGAGGCGCAAAGCTGCCTGCCGATGCCGCCCTTGGACCGCCCTACGCAGCCGCCGCCAGGGATCACGCACTATCCGGTGCCACACAGCGATCGGCGTGAAGAACAAGATCAATAGCAGCACAGAGACGACGGTGATTCGAACGATCATCAGGCCAGAATGCAGCATGGGTGTGACACGGGCTGCTGAGTAGGGAATCTGCCACTCAGAACAACTCGTAGGGGTCCAGCCGACGATGCGCCGTCGAGCAAGAAGCCGGGACACGTCGACCCGCTTCGCAGGGTAACCGGCTGCCAGTCACCCGGAGGATCACCGTGAGGGCGGGAATCAGGACCACGTCCAGCGGCGGTCAAGACCGCCCGTCACGCGCCGCCGCACGAGGCCGCGTCCCGATCCGCAGAGCGGTACGTCACGTCGCCCGGTCCCGGCGGCGGGTTCGCTCGGCGGCGTAGCCGGCGTCGGAGGCGCCGGTCTCGGCGCTCCAGTTGGCTGCGGTCTGCGGGCAGAAGCCGAGGAGTCGGCTGAAGACGTAGGCGGGGAGTTCGGCCGCGAGGTCCATCAGGGAGGCGTTGCGGGTAGGGCGGGGTCGAATCCCGAGGGCTTTGAGCCTCTTCGAGAGGCTGGCCGGCTCCATGGGCCGGTCGGCGAGGGCGCCGGGGAACAGCCAGCGTCGGGGCCCGTGGTCGAGGACGGGGGCCTTACCGACCGAGTGGTCGACCAGCTCGCGGATCACCGCGTCCAGTGGAGCCGGGATCTCCACTGGGTGGGTGCCCAGGCGCAGGCGCAGGCGCAGGATGGTGCCGTCGTCGAGGACATCGTCGTGGCCCAGGCAGGCAATCCGAGCCGGCGGTTGGGCGAACAGCAGCAGGAGCAGTCCGGCCGTGCGGTCGCGGACAGCGATGGCTGGATCCCGGACGAGGCGGTGCACCAGTTTCCAGCGGGCGTCGGCGGCCAGGACGTCGGCGGCGAAGGAGCTCGTGTAGAGGGGTGCGGTCAGAGGCCGGGTATGCCCGTGGAGGCTGGTCCAGTGGAGGAAGGCACGGACCAGCTGGCGGCCGGGGGTACCGGTGGTGAGGTAGGCGTCGATGTGGTCTTGGGTGCAGGAGGCGAGGCTGGCTTCTTGCCCGGGGAGCCATTCCAGCAGGCGGACGATCGCGCGCACCTCGTGCCGGATCCCGTCGGCCTGGCCGCGGGTGGTGGCCTGGTGTGCAGGCTGTCGGCGGAGCCGGCGCAGGGGCTGCCAACGGGCCCAGCGCTCGGCGATCCGCCGCTCGCCCGGATCGGGAATCCGGGCGAGCACCTTGGGAAGCCATGCCTCGATGCGGGCCAGGTGCTCGTCCCGGGCAGGTAGCGCGCCACCCGCGACGAGGAGGGCCCGAAGATGGTCGGCGACCGTACCGTCGGCCACGGCGTCGAGGGTCTCGTGGGTGACCGGGCCGGTGCCGGCCGCGAGCTTCAGGAAGGCGTCGCGTCGTACCGGGGTCTTGTGGATCCAGCGCAGCACCGTGTGGGCATCGACTGCCATCAGCGTGGCGAGGACGGGCGCAAGTTCGGCCCGGATACGTCCATCGGGGCCCGCGAGTACCGCGCGCAGGCTCCGCTCGCGGGCGCACCCGGCGCACAGGCCGCGGTGGTAGAGCCGGGCCACGGTGCGGCACCGGGTGCAGGGCTTCTTGGCCCGGGGGTCCTTGGCCCAGCAGGTCTGGCACAGCCTCCGGCCGTCCTGCGTAAGCCCGGCAGACCGGTAGGTCTTGCCGCATCCGGCACACGGGCGGGGAGTGTGGCCGCACGCTGAGCAGATGGGCTCCCCCGCCGCGGTACGGTTGTTGACCCGGCGGTGCTGTCCGCAGCGCACGCACACCTCCTGCGTCCGGGCCTTGGCCGTGCACGGCTGGCAGCGCGGTGTCGGGGTGGCCGCGAACCAGCACGGTCGCCAGGCCCCGCAGGTCGCGCACAGCGCGTAGGGGTTGGTGCGGCAAGCCGGGCAGAGTCCGCCGCCGGCCGTGCGGACTGTTCGCAGCCGCAGCTCGCCGCATCCGTCGCAGCGTTGATGGTGCAGGGAATCCCGCTGCCGGCACGGCGCGCACACAGGACGGCCTTCGCCGTCGTACCCACCGCGAGGCCGTTCCCGTCCGCACAGGGTGCACAGGGTGCACAGGGCGAGCCGGGTCGCGTTCCAGCAGCGGGTGCAACACCGCTTTCCTTCTCGCTGACTGCGCAGATCCGTCGTGGTGCGACACCACGGGCAGACAGGCACCACCACCCCTGCGGCACCACGCTCGACCAGGGCAGCGGCCAGGGTCGAGATCGCCCTGGGGCCCTCGGCTCCGGCGCCGGTCAGCAGCTCGGGCCGACCCTCCAGCACCCACCACAGACGCAGTTGGCCGGAGCGGGTGCGCTCGACACGGCGGACCAGCGCTTCGAGGTCACGGTGCCCGAGCCCGGTGGTCGCGGTCAGCAGCCGGGCAATCTCCGCGACCGGATCGAGGTCCGGGTCCGGCGGGTGAGAGCGGCAACGAGGCTGGCCCTCCCGGTCCCGGCCGACGAAGTCCGCTCGGCCGCACTCGACACAGCGGATCTCCTCGATCCTGGTCCGGTTGTAGCAGGAGGTGCACGTACGGCCCTGCGAGGACACCGCCGTCAGCGGACGCTGCTTCCCACACCCGGCGCAGAACGGCATGACCACACCGTCGGCACCCGCGTCGATCAAAGTGCTGATCAGCCGTTCCACCGCCCGCGGCCCCTGCGGACGGCCTGAGGTCAGCAGATCCGGCTCGGCCTCCAGGACGCGAGCCAGTTCGCGCCGCTGAGGCCGCAGGCGGAACACCTTCTCCACCATCGCAGCCACTCCCAGCGACGCACAGGAGGGATCCGCGGCACACACCACCTCCTCCACGACCGCCTCCGGCTCCGTCTGCCAGCGCACCGGTCCCATACCTCTGCCCTACCTCGCTCCGTCCGGCGCCCCGGATCCGCCGTCAGCTTGCGGCAGGACCCGGGCACGGCGGGGCCGGAACTCCCCCACGCCACCCGCGCCCCCGCGCTCTTGCTGGGACTGCCCCGCCGCCCGGCGACCAGCTGTCGCCTGGGCCGCGACCGGTTCGATGAGGTCCTCCATCCGGCAGTCCAAGATGTCCATCAAGGCCATCAGGATCGCCAGGTTCAGCCGCTCGGGACGCTCGGTCACCAGCCGATAGGTCTGCGACGGCGACAGGACGATCCCCCGCTCGGCGAGCGGCGCCTTCAGGTCCGTCGTGGAGAACATCCCCTTCATCGCCATCACCTCCCGCAGGTGCCACCGGTAGTCCAACTTCCGCACCACGTAACCCTCCCCAGCCTCACGAGCCCTGGTCGGCGCCGAGGGCCCGGTCCAGCATCCGCCTCATCATCGTGTTCATGAAGTCCCCGCTCACGCCCGTGTAGAGCGCGGTCGTCGAGGCATAGCGGTGGCCCACCTGCCGCTGCACGAACGCCGGGTCCGCACCGTCCTCGATCTGGTGCGTGACGTGGCTGTGCCGCAGGCAGTGCGGCACCAGATCCGGATCCAGCCCTAATGCGTCTCGATAGGAGGCGAACCGTTCCTCGATCTCCCGCGGCTGCAGCCGCCCGCCCCGCTCCGTCAACCACAACGCCGGACTCGACCCGGCCCCCGCGTACCGGGGCCGGACATGCCGCACGTAGTCCGCGACCGCCTCCACCGCCCACGGCATCACCGACAACGTCGTCCGCCGCCGCCAGGGCGAGCCCTTCGTACGCTTCCCGTACCGCACGTGCAGGGCACCGAACTCACCCAGCTCCGGTGCCTGCGCGTTGCGGTAGAAGTCCACGGTGTCCAACCGCGAGGTCTCCGTGCACCGGCACCCCCACCCGTACATGACCTTGAAGACCGTCGCGTCCCGGTACGCCGCCAGGGCACCCTTCCGGCCGAGCCGGACCGCCCGCTCGACCTGCTCGTCGGCGTAGTCGAAGAACGCCTGCAGCTCGGCCCGCGTCATCGGCCGCCGTCCGGGCCGCCCTTCGCACTCCACAAGGTGGGCCACGGTGTTCCACTCGTGGCAGATCTGCACCGGGTGCGTGCCGAAGCGTTCCTCGCACTCCGTCGGCCACTGGTAGTGCGGCGAGGTGATGTAGTCGCCGAACATCCTGATCGCGCCCTGGTACCCGCGGATCGTCGACTCGGCCCGGTGTAGCACGCCGATCAGGTGCGTCATCCACTCATCGAGGTCGCCGGCAGTCCACTGCCAGGGGTAAGTGTTCACGAATTCCGCGAACCGCTCCACTACCCGGCGCCGGTCCCCGATCGTCTGCGGCTGCAACCGCCGGCCGCCCCGTTGCTGTCGAGTCCAGCCCTCCAGCATCGCCTCGAAGACCGCGTCCTCCGGACGCAGCAGGGACACCCCCTGCAACAGCACCAGCCGCGCGGACGCGTCCCCGAGACCACCGCCAAGCACCCCAGACCACCTCCGTCCGTCGCATGAATCGTGCATCCAATGCACGACCCTCCGCAACGGCGCAGGTCACCACCCCAACCGCCCATGAAAGGCACTCGATTTGAAGCCGCAGAACAACCGCCTGACCTCGAACGTATCGCCCATCAAACGGAATTCCCCGGGGGTACGCACCAAATGGCAGACCGTCCACAGCTGTGGACACGAAGTCACCCACGACCTGTCCGACCGCCCCGCCGACTGCCGGGCGTCCTTCGCCCGCTGGCTCGCAGGCCGCGACTGCACTGACTGTTGGAAGGCCGCCCGCGACAACGACACCGCGTCGAAGGAAGCCTGGCTGGCCGCACGCCGCGCCGAGGAACAGGCCGCCGCGAAGGCATGGACCGAACAGTTCGACATGCCGCCCCTGGAGGGCCCCGAGCGTGCCCTGGAGTGGGGCGAGCGCTCCCGCTACCAGCTGGCCACCGCCGCCTACACCGCGCTGGTCACCGAAGGCACCTGGGACGAGGCGGACTGGGCCGTGCTGGAGGAGAAGGTCCGCACGGTCACTCGGGCCGGGTGGTGGATCGACCAGCGGGAAGCCGAGGGCACCGACCTGCCGGAACTGCTCGACGCAGCAGGCGAAGCGGACCGCGGTACGGAGAACCCGTTCCGGTGACCGCCGCGCCGGGACGACGACAGGGGCGGACATGTATAGCGGACGATCCCCGGTTAGCCAAACCGGGGATCCTCCAGACCATTGAAAGTGCTGGCCCCACCGCCAGCCGTGCTCTTCGCAGAGAGGATTTTGCCGTGCCCGAAGCCGTCTCCCGCGACGCGTACATACCCGCCGACACCATCACCCGCGACCGGGACATCACCCACGCCCATTTCGCCCCTGGCGACCAGATCGTGGTGATCAAGGGCGTCGCGGACGGTGAACTGTGGGGCGACGCGATGGCGGTGGTCACCCCGTCCTGGCACACCCCCACCGAGGAGGACGGATGGCGGCTGCGCGATCCCAACGGCGGCGCGCTGTCCTTCATCACCGGGCACTCCCGCTACCTCGTCCACCTCTCCGAGTGCTGCCCGGACTGCCTGATCTACCAGCGCGCCCTGGCGGACTACCTGCTGCCGAAGGTCGGCGGGACCAAGCCCGTGGACGTCGGCTGGTACTCCATCGTGGACCTGAACCAGCTTGTCCACGCCGCGGACAAGCGGAGCGCCCGGTGATCGCCCGCCTGCACCGCCGGCAGCACACCGCCGAGGCCGCGCTGGGCAACGCGCTGGAGCGTCCGGTCAGCTTCACCCGCGAGCTCAGCCACCGCATCGTGGCGTCCTGGGACCGGCTGGACCTGCGCTCCGAGTTTGCCGAGCGGGAGGGATGGAGCGAGGTCCAATGGGCCGCGCACCTCAGCCAGGCACAGCCGCGCTCGGAGGCGGGCGATTCGCCTCGTTTCCTTCATTTCGGCATCCGGCTGCACCGCATGGACCGGCCGCTCGCCCCGGCGCAGTGGTCGGAGATCGCCCATCGTCTGGCCCGCACCGCGGGCCTGGCAGCGCCTGCGGACGGCGAGCCTTGCCGGTGGATTGCTCTCCAGTTCCGCCACGGGCGACTGGATGTGATCGCCAGCCTGGTCCGCGAGGACGGGACCCTGACCCGCGCCCCGCGGCGGCTGGCCGAGGAACTCGCCCGGCAGGCCCGGATCCTCGAGTCCGAGTTCGACCTCGTCCCCGCCCGGCCCCCGGCCGCCCGCGAGGAGCAGGTGATCGCCGACCCCCTGGTCGCCGCGGAAGCCACGCCCGCGCAGATCGCGGAGCAGATCCGCGCCCTCACCGACGAGGTGAACGGCAGCCTTGCCCAGGCCCGGCGCCTGGCCGAACAGGCCGGCCACCAGTTGGCGACACGGCCCGAGGTGTACGCCCGGCGCGGCGCGCACCAGCTGGAGTGGGCCGCCGGGCGTCTGTACGGGCTCCTCCACGACCTCGAAGGCACGGCCGAGACGCTGGCCAACCCGCCCGCACTGCTGCGCAACGCCCTGGTCCGCTCCACTCGGCGCCCCGCCCGCACGGCGCGGCGCTCCCGCTGAGCCCGTCATCGAAGGGAGCCTGTTTGCCCCTGGCCGAACGCCACCTCACCCTGCGGCGCGACCCGCACTCCGGTGAAGTCCTCGCCCGCGGCGGCGACGCCGTCGCCCGCAGCATCCTTGAGCGCACCGGCTTCGTCCCCGTCATCCGCTACCACGACCGCTACCACCGGCTGCCGAAGAACCTCGGCCGGGCCGAGGAGGAGCACTTGGCCACGCGCGCCGTGGCCCGCCTGCAGGCCGTCGGCTACGCCGTCGAGGCGGACACCGCTTTCGCCACCGAACACCGTGAGCCGTACTACCTGCCCCTCGGCGCCCAGGTCGCGCACCTCGCCGCCCGTATCCGCGAAGCCGAATCCACCGAGGACGTCGCGGCAGCCCTGACCGAGCTGACCGCCGACCACGACGGCATCCTGCCCGCTTTGGTCGAAGTCCTGTCCGCCGCAGCCGACTTCTACGAGCACCTTGGCGGACCGGCCGACCGCTACACCGCGAGGCGGCTGCGCTACCTGTCAGGGGAGCGGCTCGCCGTCATCGACGCCGACCTGCGCACCACGCGCAACGAACTCGCCGACCGGCACACCACTCATCCCCACCGCAGCACCTGCACCGGCGAGGTCGGTCCCGGTGAGACCGAGGCGTCAACCGTCTGTCCCTGCCCCGTCCCGGTCACCACCCGGCTGCCCTCCGCACCGGCCGCGCTGCCGCCCGGCCCCGCCGGCCGACACCGCTGACCCACCCCGTCCCGTCACGCTTTGAGGAATCCATGCCCGCCCACCGCCACGAGGAGCTCGGCGCCTTCGCCGCGATCCTCACCCAGCTCCTGCCCGGCGCCTGGACCCACCAGCTCCGCCTGCACACCGCCCACGACGACCAGTTCTTCCTCACCTCCGACGTGTGGGACATGAACCAGGTCGCGGAAGCCATCGCCACCACCACCCTCACGCACGACGCCATCCTGACCCGCGACGACGGCCTGCGCCTGTTCCTCATGGACCACCCCCGCCACGAGGACACCTTACTCATCGCCGCCATGGCCCCTGCGGACACGGCCGCCGAAGCCTTCCGCGGCGTACCCGAGCCGGACGGCATCGCGATACCCGACGACCCCGAGCAGGCCGCCGACGCCATCACCACCCGCCTCCTGCCCCGCTACGAAACCGCCCTCGCCCACGTCCGCCACAACCCCGCCCGCCTCACAGCCACCGCGGCCGGGCCGCACACCGTCGAGATGACCTGGACCGATGACGGCTCCCTCACCGCCGCGGCCACCAGCGACAAGGCCGCACAGATCCTCGCCGCCAACGGATTCATCCACGACCCCGACCGGCAGACGTACGTCCTCTCCGGTGACGACACCGCCGTCCAGGCCCGCCACGTACGCACCGCCGGCACCCAGCTCGCCGCCCTCGGCATCGGCGTCGCCCTGCGCCACCCCGCCGCCCACCCCGCCATCGACACGACCCCCGTCCCGGTCCCACGCCAGCACACGGCGGGCAAGGCCCGGTCCCGGTGAAGAAGCCCGATGGCTCGCCGGACCCCCGCACGAACCTGATCGCGGCGTTGGATTCCGCCCGCACCCGCTGATGCCCTGGGCCCCCGCCGCGTCCTTCCCTCCCGCCCGAGGAACCCATGCCCCCCGCACGCCCCGACCTGGCCGCCTACGCCGGCGCCCTCGCCACCCGGCTGCCCGGCACCTGGACCACCGCCTACAGCCGCCACGCCGCCTACGCCGACCAGCTCCCCACCACCGCGGCAGTCTGGGACGCCGGCGCCGTCGGATACGCCGCGTCCAACTACGTCCTTCACCACCAGGCCGTGCTCGCCCGCCGTGACGGCGCCCGCCTGCTGCTCTTCGACCGTCCCCTGCACCCCCGCCAGCTCATGGTCGGCGCCCTGGAGCCGGAGGCCCACCACGACGCCTTCCACGGCGTGGCCGAACCCAACGGCATCACCGTCCCCGCCGACCCCGCCCGAGCCGCCGCCCAGGTCGCCCGCCGCCTGCTGCCCCGCTACGAGGCCGCCCTGCGCCAGGTCCGGCACAACACCGCACACCCTCCGCCGCGGCGGCCGGCACCACCCGTGATCACCGGAATGGTGAGCATCGCCTGGTATCCCGACGGCGTGGTCGGCGCCGTCACCGGGCCCGCGCCGCCACCTCCGCCTTGTACGGCGCCGGGTTCCAATTCCACCCCTACCAGCGGATGTTCCTGCTCCCCGCCTCCCTGGACGACCGCGAGCAGATAGCCCGCATCGACATGGCCGCCCAGCACCTGGCCCAGATCGGCGTCGGTGTCACGGTGCGCCCAGCCCCGGCCGCCACTCCCGTGACGCAGCCCGCCCCCCGACCGGCCCTGCCGAGCGCCACCTCCGCCCCAGGCCGCTGACCCCAACCCCGTCCCCCTTTTGAAGGAGTCCCCGCCTTGGGCAATCTCGCCGATGAATCCGGCACCGACGTCGAGATCTACCGCCGGGCCTTCACTCCCGACGCCATCCACATCGTCAGCCGCGCCGACGCTCCCGAAGAACTCCTGGCGCTCCTCGACGGCGCCGGTCTGGAGCGCAAGGCCGAGGCCATCTACACCTGGCACGAAACCCCCCAGGGCCTGAGCGAGGCCGCGCAGAAGCAGCTGGTCACCCGCGCCGTGCTCCCGCTCCTGATCGCCGACTACAAGGTCAACATCGACCCCGACGTCTACGACGTGACCGCCTGGGCGCAGAACCTTCGCGAGCACCGCACCGCGCAGGCCCAGGCCCAGACCTCAGGAACGCCGGCCCCTCCGCCCCCGGGCCCGGCGGGCCCCCACCCAGGCCGTACCCGCTGACCCCCAGCCCTCAGACAAGGGCCCGGTCCGGCCCCACCGGGCCGGCCGGGCCACGTCACCCACCGGAGCACCCACGATCACCAAGCCCCCGCAGCTCCCTGCGCCGATCACGGCAGACCGCCGTCCGCGCCTTGCCGTCTTCTTGATGCGCCGCTACCTACGCGCCGTGACCGCCGCAGCCGCCGACCGCCACCACGTACTCGCCACCGGACCTTTCGGCGTGCTGGATGAATCCCGCCGCCGATCCCCTCGCCCCTGACCGGGAGGACCATGACCGACCCGACCCCCGACCCCGTACTGCTGGCACGGCACATCGCCCAACAGATCAGCCGACTCACCGAACACCTTGCCGGCGCGCCGCCTCGGCAGGCCGCCCAGATCCTCGGACACGTCCTGGCACCCGACGGAGTCCTAGACGGGATGACCGGCCTGGTCGCCGCCGGCTCCCGCTTCGCCAAGGACCGCGCCACCGCCGGAGCTCTGCCGCCGAAGGTGTGGCTCGCCCTCGGCCGCGCCTCGAACGATCTCGACGCCATATGCGGTGACCTCGCCGAGCACACCGAAGACCTCTACCGACTCACCCAGGCCCCGGCAACCGCCACAGCCCGGCCGGTCGCATCCGCCCTCGTCGCACGGAGGCACCGGTGAAGAAGCAGCAGTGGACCGGCTGGGGGCCTGCCGCCGACCAGGCCGAGCAGCACTACCTGATCGAACCCCGCCACCTCGGCGGCGGCGGCGACCCCCGTTACATCGCCGAGTACCTGCGCGCCTCCGGCTGGAGCGACCACACCCGCAGCGGCGGACCGTACGTCTTCGACAGCCCCGACCGCACCGTGCGCATCGGCTACGACCCCACCACGATGCCCGGCGGCTGGACCGTCTCCGGGCACGCCGTCGGCGAACACCAGCCCGCCTGGCAGGCCACGTTCACCATGGCCGTCCCCGTCGAGATCGTCGCCGGCCTCACCGACAGCCTGACCAAGCCGCGCTCCGCCCACGCCCCCAACGTGTGGGCCCCGCTCGAGGAGAACGAGTGGGAGACCGAACGCGGACAGCACTTCACTGCCGTCTCCCCGGACCGCAACGCCTGGGTCCAGTACCACCAGAGCGAACCCGGCCAGGCCCACTGGTGGGCCGGAGCCCGCACCGAACACGGCCGCGCCTGGGACGCGGTGTTCAGCTCCACCACCCCCCTCCACCTCGTCCAGGGCTTCGCGACGGCGCTCGCCGACCCCACCCCGGTGATGCGGCCCCGCGGGCATGTCCCCGCCACGAAGTGGATCACGACCACGTCCGTGTCCGTACGGCCCTCCGAGCTCGGCGCATGGCAGCAGGCCCGGATCACCGCCGCCCGCGCCGCGACCTGGGCCCGCAACTCCTGGGCCGCCGCCCGCCCCCGCAAACACACCCCCACGCCCTCCGCCGGCCCTCACGCGGCAGCAGGCGCACGCGGCCGGCGGTAACCCCTGAAAGGAGACAGCTCCCCTCCGTGAGCATCAGTGAGCGGCAACTGGCCGCCTTCGCCGCCGACCACAATGTCTACGGCTCACCCGTCAGCCCCCGCTACCTCGCCGGCCCCGGCGACCCGCGGCACGTCACCCACACCCTGAGGTCCGCCGGCTGGACCGCCTCCTCCGACCCTCTCCAGCCATCCCTCCGCATGGACAGCCCCGACCATTCGCTGCGCCTGGACATCAACTTCGCCGAGCACCGCTCCGGCTGGAGGGTCAGTACCGACTTCGGGCGCACCTACTGGTCGGCCTCGTTCAGCACCGCCACGCCGGTGGAGATCGTCGCCGGACTGACCGACGCCCTCATACGGCCCGAACCCAAGATTTCCGCACGCTCGGTCGCGGACATCCTCACCGCCCGCGGCTGGCAGCACACCACTGACGAGGCAGGGACGCAGACCCTGCTGTCCCCGGACGGCACCGCCCAGGCGGAACTCCGCGTCTCTCCTTCGATCGGGGTGACCGGATGGACGTTCACCGCCGCCTCCCATCATGACGAGTTCGGCCCCCGAGGGCTGCTGTGGCGGGCCGACTTCCGCGAGACCACCCCGCCCCACCTCCTGGCCGCCGTCACCGCCGCCGTGTGCCACCCCGCCCCCGTCCTGCGCGCCCGCTTCGACCACGTCTCCAGCCCCCACGTACGCGTCGACGCGGAGTGCGCCATCGGCGACGCCATGGTCGCCGCCCACAAGCGGCGCCTGGCCCACGCCCGGCGCCACCGTCCCCGCCCCGTCCAGCACACCCCGGGCGCGGCAGTCCCCGCGCCCGCCGCCGGTGCGACCACAGCCAGCCCCACCCAATAGGCCCGCCGCCCCTCTTGCTGCTCCTAGGAAGCCGTACCGCGTGCCCCTGCCCACCGAAGAACTACAACAGCGCTCCCTTGACCGGCTCGCCCGGTACATCACGGAGGCCGAGGAGATCCTCGCGTCCTGGGACGCCTACTCCGACGAGCACACCGACGCCGACGACTGGCCGCACGACCCCGCCGCCTACGACGCGCGGCAACGCCGCCGCGACGCCGACACCTGGCGCGCGTTCACCCGGATCCGCAGCACCGCCGCCTCCTACCTGTACACCGCGGAGAAACAGCTGCGGCACCTCGCTCCGACCGCCGCCGCACCCCGGTGCGCCTGGCAGCTCAAGGAACTGCGCACCTCACTCACCGCGATCCACACCCTCCAGGCCGAGTGGCTCACCGTGCTCGGCACGCTGCCGGACCGGGCGGTGCCGGGCACCGAGGAGTACGACGAGCCGCTGGCCGAACGCAACGCTGAAGCCTGGCACCACCTCTACACCTGGGCTGGCCACGGCCACGCCATCCTGGACATCCACACCGCCGCCCAGCACCACCTGCTCCCCGCCGCCCCCACCACGACGGCGGTCGCCGCCACCGCCGTTCCCCGGCCAACGCCCATCTCCAGGAGAACCCTCTGACCGACACCGCAGGCCCCCTCGTCGAACAGGCCCTCGTCCATCCCCGCTACCTCGCCGGCCCGGTGACCCGGCCTGGGTCACCGCCGCCCTGCACCGCGCCGCCGGGTGGAGCCACGGGCACGACCCGCTCGTGCCACGTACGCAGCTCACCAGCCCCGACCAGCTGGCGGTACTGTCCCTGGCGCCTGACCCAGACTTGCCCTGGTGGATCGTGCGCCACCACCGCACCGACGCGAACCCCGCGTGGTCGGTGAAGTTCGGCGCCCGCACCCCTGTCGAGATCATCGCCGCCCTCACCGACGCCCTTACCGCACCCACAGCCGCCCCCGCGGCAGGCAGCCCGTACGAGCCGCTTCTGGACGCCGGCTGGCAGCCGAGGGGTGACCATGACGGCTTGACCTCGCCCGACGGCATCGCCCACGTCGAGCACTTCACCGGCCGCGGCTTCAACAGCTGCTTCATCGATGTCGCCGTAGGCGGCGACCCCGAAGGCCAGGTCTGGAAGGCCTACCTCAGCGGCACCACCCCGGCCCGCCTGGTCACCGCCGTCACCCGCGCACTGGCCGACCCCACTCCCATCGCCCGCGACCCGAGCCCCCTGACGCACCTCGGCCAGCACCTGCACACCACCACCGTGCAGGTACCGGCCGCCGACGTGGCCTTCGCCCTCGAACGGCGCATCGACGCCCTCACCGCCCGCCGCCCCGGCGCCACACCCGCGCCCGCTCCACCGCCGCGGTCGACGCCCGCGCCCCGCCGCCTCCGCTGACCCTCTCCCCCTTCTGGAACCGCTCCCCTTGCCCAACTCCTCCTCGAACTCCGGCAACGACATAGCCTTCAAGGCGCTACTCGGCGCCATGGCCGTCATCATCCCCACATCCACCCTGGCCTGGCTCGGCGGCAACCTGCTCGCCTGGGCCACCGGCACCGGCGACTGGGTGCCCTACCAGCCGGCCGCCGCTCTCCTCCACCCCGACCAGCTGTGGCCCGCCGCGGATGAGACCGCACTGCTGATCGCCACCCGCATGCTGCCCGCCCTCATCCTCATCGCGCTCACCCTGAGCGGCCTCACATGGTGGCACCGCCGCGGCGCCGGCGGGGGGAAGCGGAAAGGTATCTCCGGGATGGCCAAGCGAGGCGACATCGAGCCGCTGCTCGCCAAGGCCATCACCGCCAAGGCCCGCTCCCTGCGCCCCAGCCTGAAGAACGCCAAGACCATCGACCCGGCCGACACCGGCGTCCTCCTCGGCAACCTCCAGGGCAGCCGGCACGAGGTCCGGATGGGGTACGAGGACGTGGCCGTCGCCATCATGGCCCCGCGCTCCGGCAAGACCACGTGCCTGGCGATCCCCGCCATCCTGGGTGCCCCCGGACCGGTCCTGCTCACCTCGAACAAGGCCGCCGGTGACGCCTACACCGCCACCCTCGACGCCCGCAGCCACATCGGGCGGGTCTGGTCGATGGACCCACAGCAGATCGCCCACGCCGAACGCGCCATGTGGTGGAACCCCCTCGCCGACGCCCGCACCCTCGACGGAGCGGGCCGCCTCGCCGGGCACTTCCTCGCCGCGAGCGTCGACGCCTCCCAGCAGGGCGACTTCTGGTCCAAGGCCGGATCCAACATCCTCAGCCAGTTGTTCCTCGCCGCAGCGCTGGACGAACGGCCGATCACCGACGTCATGCAGTGGCTGGCGTTCCCCGCGGACCGCACCCCGCTCGACATCCTGCGCGACCACCAGTTCACCGCGGTCGCCTCCCAGCTCAAGGGCACCGTCGAAGGCCCGCCGGAAACCCGCGACGGCATCTACGAGACCGCCCGCCAGTACGCCGCCGCCCTCCTCAACACCGAGATCGCCTCCTGGGTCACCCCGCAACGGGGAATCGCCGAGTTCCGGCCGTCGGAGTTCGTCACCAGCAGCGACACGCTGTTCCTGCTCAGCAAGGACGGCGGTGGCGGCGCGAGCGCCCTGATCGCCGCGTGCGCGGACTCCGTCATGCGGGCCGCAACCACCCAGGCCGAACGCGCCGGCGGACGCCTGGACCCGCCGATGCTCGCGATCCTCGACGAGGCCGCCAACGTGTGCAAGATCTCGGACCTCCCGGACCTGTACTCGCACCTCGGGTCGCGCGGGATCATCCCGATCACCATCCTGCAGTCCTACCGTCAGGGCCAGAAGGTGTGGGGCGACGCGGGCATGGACGCCATGTGGTCCGCCTCCACCGTCAAGGTCATCGGCTCCGGCATCGACGACCCCGACTTCGCCGACAAGCTGTCCCGCCTGATCGGCGACCACGACGTCGAGACGAAGTCCACCAGCGTCTCCGACTCGGGCAAGTCCACCTCCATCAGCATGCGGCAGGAACGCATCCTGCCCGCGGACGCGATCCGTGCGCTCCCCAAGGGCACCGCGCTGTGCTTCGCGACCGGCATGCGGGCCGCCATGCTCGACCTTCGCCCCTGGTACCTCGAGCCCGGCGCCGATGAGCTGTCCGCTGCCTCTGCCGCCGCATCGAAGGCGATCACCGCCCGCGCGGTCGCCAAGGCCGCGCCGCGCCAGTCCGACTACGGGACGGCTGCGTGAGCGGGCAGCGGCTGCACCTGGTACCGGTCCGCTCCCAGGACGCTAAGGCCTTCGTCGCCGCCTGGCACCGGCACCATCCGCCACCGGCCGGGCAGGTGTTCGCCATCGGCGCCGCAGACGAGGAAGGCACCCTCCGCGCGGTCGCGACCGTGGGCCGGCCCGTCGCCCGGCACCTCGACGACGGACAGACCCTGGAAGTCACCCGCACCTGCACCGACGGCGTCTTCAATGCCAACTCGATTCTCTACGGCGCCGCCTGGCGTGCGGCGAAGGCCCTCGGATACCGAAGGCTGGTCACCTACACGCAGGACGGAGAGTCCGGAGCCTCGCTGCGCGGGGCCGGGTGGCGGGTGATCGCCCGCCGCCCACCCCGTCCCGGCTGGCACACCCTCCCGGCCCCGCACCCCGCGCGGAACCGAGAACATCGCCCGCACCCTGTGGCAAGCCCCCTGACATCCAGCCTCCATCCGCCCCGAATCCGGAAACCGTTCTGTACGAACCGCGCGACCTGGACGACCTCAGCCCGCATGCTGCCGTCGACGCCATCATCAACGACCGCCGAGCCCACCCGATCCACCCAGGCCCGGCGGCAGCAAGCGCAAGCGGTACCCGTGCACGGGGCGGGCGTTGAAGGCCGACGCCGTTGCCGCCCGGCCGGCGGCCTTACACAGGAGCACCGAAACATGCCTGATCAAGCCAACCCGACCGCGGCCCGGGCCGTCGAGCGTCTGAGCCGCCTCGACGACGACTTCGCCGCCCCACCGGCCGCCACCACACCAGGAGGCACGCACTGACCTACGAACTCGACCTCACCGACGCACTGTTCCCCCTCACCCGGCGGCTGCTCGCCGACGCGGTCCAACTCGATCAACTCCACAAGCAGCAACGGGCGGAGCCGGATCTGCTGGCCACGGTCCGCACCGCAGACGCGATACGGCAGACACCGCTGGCCACCAGCAACTTGCTCACCACAGCAGCCCTGAGCAGCGCGAGGGGGATCGTCGACGGCCGGGAGGCCATCGCGCTCCTGCGGCATCTCGCCGAGGCCGCCTCGCTGGCCGCGCTGCGAGCGACGGACGCGGTCTGCGACCTCGCCCACGGCGACACCACGTCCGCAACCGTTTCCCTGACACAGGCTGCTGTCCACCTCGCCGGAACACCGACGGCAGTACACCGTGTCGGTGAAGCCCTGCAGCGGCACGAGGGCTACCTCCACGCCCAAGGCCTCCCCGTTCAGGAGGAGCCCGCTCCGGACCAGACCACCATCAAGGTCAGCGACGCCCAGCGCCGAGCGCTGGCCTCCCTCGCCCGAGGCGACGCCGTACTGCGCGAAGCGCACGGCGTCAGGGAGATCATCGCCGCACCAGCCTCGTACCTCTCGGTCCGGGCCACCACGGTCGACGCCCTCGCGTCCCGGGGCCTGGTCAGCCTGAAGGCCCTCCCGGAGCATCCGGGCCACCACAGCCTGCACGTCACGGCAGCCGGCATCCGCGCACTCCTCGCCGCCAGCTCCGCGCCCCGCCGCCGCCCGACCCGGCCCACCCGCACCACCGCTGCCGCAGCGGCATCGAAGGCACCTGCCAGGACGACCGCACGCGCAAGAGCCTGAGCACCCATCGCGACCGCACCGCCATCAGGCGCCCTGCCGGCCATCGGCACAGTCACGGCGTACGCATCGACACCCTGACCCCGGTGGAGAGCCCGCGCCTCGCCGCTCGACACCGCCAGCGGCCGACGCCCCTGCACCTTCCGCCCGCGTACCCACTACGGAGGCCCCTTCTGACCGAGCACACCTCCCGCGCGCTCCCACCGCCCTCCCACGACCGAGAGCCCTCGACCGAGACCCGGCCGTCCGCGCCTCCCGCTGACCCACCCCGGCCTTCCCGGCCAGCCGAGCAGCAACGACCGGACCGCTACAACTGGGAGCTGGCCCGCGGCCCGATCACCGCGTTCGGCGAAGCGAAACCGCTTGCCGCATGGGCCAAAGACCCGCGATGCGCCGTCAACCGTGAGGCCTTGCGGACACGGCTCGCCCTGGGATGGCTGCCCGAGGACGCGCTCACCCGCGAGCGCCACGACAAGCCGACCCTGGAACACACCTACCAAGGGCGGACGTTGACGCTCCGCGGCTGGGCGGAGCAGTCAGGAATCAAGTACCACACCCTGTACAAGCGCCTCACGGCGTCAGGGATGACGTTCGAGGAGGCCCTCCTCAAAGGCTCCGACGGCCCTGACTTCGTCCTGCCCGTCACGGCGTTCGGCGAGACCAAGCCCCTCGCCCACTGGGCCGTCGACCCCCGCGCCGGCTGCACAGCCACCACGATGCGGCGCCGTCTGGCCGACGGCTGGGAGCCCGAACAGGCGATCACGGAGGAGCCGCAGAACCGATCGACGCTGGGAAGCGGCGTTCCCCACCGCGCGTTCGGCCGCAGCATGGGACTGGAGGACTGGGCCCGCCACACACAGATTCCCGTAAGTACGCTGCGCCACACCCTCGCCCGCCATGGGCTGCCCCTGGAGTCCGCACTCCACGCCCTGGGCTGGAGCCCCCACCCCGAGGCCGGCACCGTGCACGACCTCATCGCAGTCCCGGCCGCGCAGCTCCGCCCCGGTGACCGGATCCTCGGGATCGCCACCGCCGAAAGCGGCGGCGAGTCCCTCCTCACCGTCCGACGGCCCGCACCGCCCGCACGCCCCCGGCCACTCTCCTCCACCCCTGAGCAGCGCGCGCCCTCGCACCCCACCGGCTCCCGCCCGAGTCCCACGCCTCACGTGCCCGGCATGGCCGGGGCCCCGACCTCGGCCGCCCAGACCTCCTCCCGAAGGCCCTCTCGCCGCTGACCGCACGGCCGAAGAACCCGCCGTCCCGGAACCGGCCCGGACGGCACGCGCACCGTCCAGCGGCCTGCCACAGCGACGCTCTCACCATGCCTGCCAACCGCGACGGCGCCCCCGCCCCCGGTCGCCACCACAACCACGCCCACCCTGCCCAGAGATCCCCGCAAACAAGGAACCAGCCATGCCAGACAGCCCCGCTTTTAAGGCACTCTCCCTGGGTGCCGGAATACAATCTTCCGCGCTACTCTGCCTTTCCGCGGAAGGCACCCTCCCCAAGGTCGACTACGCAATTTTCGCTGACACCGGATGGGAACCCAGAGCCGTTTACGAGCATCTCGACCGCCTGGAGCGGGAGATTGCCCGTCCGGCCGGAATTCCGATCCTCCGCGTGTCAGCTGGAAACATCAGGGATGACGCCCTGGATCCGAATCACAGATTCGCGTCCATGCCCCTGTACATCCTGAACCAGGACGGGCGTCCAGGAATGACCCGACGCCAATGCACAGTTATCTGCACCAAGTCCCCTCGTTGATCAGCGTGATGGTCAGTGCGATCAACGAGGAGGAACACCGTGGAACTGCGACATGAACTGATCGAGGGGCGGGCCGAACTGCCCCGGGTGGGGGCCGTTGTCCCCGCTCGGGGAGTCCACCCTCCGTACGTCGTCGTGAACGCGTACGACGACGAGATCGAGGCGGCCACCGCCTACCTGCGGGACCTGGCGCTGAACGACTGCAGCCCGTTGACGGTACGCAGCTACGGGTACGGCCTGTTGCGGTGGTTCCGGCTGCTGTGGCTGTTGGGGGTGGCGTGGGAGAAGGCGACCGAGTCTGAGGTCGCGGTGCTGGCGGGATGGCTGCGGACGGCCTCGAATCCGCAGCGCCAGCGGACACAGGCAGGTGGCGCCGCACCGGGGTCGGTCAATCTGAGGACCGGCAAGCCTGCGCTGCGTGCTGGGTATGCGCCCAGGACGATCAACCACGCCTTGTCGGTGGTCAGCGGCTTCTACGGGTTCCATGCCCATCAGGGCAACGGGCCGGTGGTCAATCCCGTCCCCATCTCTCCGCAGCGTCGACGGGCCCTTGCTCACCGAAGCCCGTTGGAGCCGCGGGCGGTCGTGGGGCGGGCCCGGTTGCGGCAGAAGGTCTCCGACCGGCCGCCCCGCTCGATTCCCGACCGGCTCTGGGACGAGCTGTTCGACCGCATGGGCTGCGAGCGCGACCGCGCTCTGCTGGAGTTCTACGTGTCCAGCGGCGCCCGCGCGGTCGAGCTGCTCGGGGTCGGAGTGGACGACATCGACTGGGCCGGCCAGAGGGTCTACGTGATCTCCAAGGGCACCCGGGAGAGGGAAGCGGTACCGGCCTCGCCGCAGGCGTTCGTCCGGCTGGCCCGGTATCTCGACGAAGCCGGTACGCCCTCACGGGGCGAGCCGGTCTGGCGGACCCGTCGCGGGAGCGATCGCCCCCTGTCCTACTGGGCGATGCGCCGGATCATGCAGCGGGCGAACGAGCTGTTGGGCACGAACTGGACCCTGCACGACCTTCGGCACACGGCGGCGTCCCGGATGGCCAACGGCGGGAAGCTCACCCCGGTCGAGGTCCAGGCGATCATGCGGCACGCCAACATCCAGACCACCAGCCGCTACCTGGCCGCGCGGGTGGAGGAGATGTTCGACAAGCTCGCGGAGCACTACAGCACGCCGCGGCCGGCGATGAGCTACCCCACCGGGTACTCCGCGGACGACATCAAGGCGGTGTTCGGTGGCTAGGTCCAGCACGACCACCGGGGTCAGCCGCCGGCACGGGCCCATCGTAGAAGGGCTCACCTTCCCGATCCGGTTCGTGGGCGGTCCCATGAAGCCGCAGGCCGCAGTCGCGGATACCCCGCCGCGACCGCATGGAGAGCTGTCTGCCGCCTCGATCAACCACATCTCCCGACTGGCATTCGACGTCTGGGCGGACGCTCCCTCCGTCACCCGACACCAGCGCAGCCAGGCCACCCGCGGGATCCTCCAGTACCTGTCCACCTACCCGGGCCAGACCTGGCAGGAGCGCTGGGATGCCAGTCCTCTGGGCAGGGGGCTGATCAAGGCGAACAGTCTCGGATCCCGCCGGACGACCGGCCTCGCGGTCACCCCTGGGGTCCGCACGCTGTTCTGTCTCCGCGTCGTCCAGCCCTCGATGCTCGCCTTCCGGCAGAACCAGCTGAACAACTTCACGCCCCTGTTCATCTCCGCGCAGAACGACCCGCTGCTGATCACCTTCGAGGAGCACATCGCCGCACAAGAGCTGCGGCTCAAGCACCAGCGGGAGGCGGTGCTCGACATGTGCACCCTCCTGACCTATCAGGGCGTCGCGGTGGCCGACGTCACGCCGGCGTCGATCCTCCAGTACGCGCACGACAACCGTCTGGCCCGCTGCCGTCTCCAGCCCGGTCAGCCCGCCTCCAACCGCTTGTTCGGGCACGGAATGTGGACGGCTCTCATCGGCATGGGCCGGTTCCCGACCTCCACGCCGACGACTATGCGGGCGGCCATGATGCGCGGCCAGCGGACCATCGAAGAACTCATCGACCAGTACGGAGTCCGCGACCAAGCCGTCCGCGGGCTGCTGATCGACTACTTCGGCCGACGCCGCGCTGACCTCGACTACGCCAGCCTGAAACAGCTCGCGCTCCTCCTGGTCAAGCACTTCTGGGTGAAGATCGAACAACTCAACCCCGGCCAGCAGGGCCTGCGGATCGCTCCGGACCTCTACACGCGCTGGCGGGAGACGATCCGCTTCAAGGACGACGGCTCCCACAGGATGGGCCAGGACGACATCGTCATCTCGGTCCGCAGCTTCTACTACGACCTGCACACCTGGGCTGCTGCCGAACCCGAACGCTGGGCCACATGGGTCGCACCGTGTCCCGTCCCGCCCGGCGAGCTCCACGGCCTGGGCGTCCGCCGACGGAAGGTGAGCGAACGCTCCGCGGACCGCACGCGGCAGCGCCAGCCCCTCTTGCCTGTCCTGGTCGAGCATGTCGAGTCCCGCTACGACCAGGCCAGGCTCCTGCTCGAACGCGCCGACCAGGCCGCCGACGGCGAGGTGTTCACCCACGCCGGTACCGCCTACCGACGGGTGATCAGCGAATCGGACCGGAAGCGCCTCCGGCACGGCGACGTCGTTCCCACGCGCGTGCTGAACCTGGACTCCCGCGAGCTGGTGCACCTCGGCACCGAGGAGGAGGCCGCCTTCTGGGACTGGGCGGCAGTGGAAACCCTGCGGCACTCCGGCGTCCGCATCGAGGAGCTGTGCGAGCTGACCCACCTCAGCATCCGCCAGTACCAGCGCGCGAACGGCGAGGTCATCGCCCTGCTGGTCATCGCCCCGTCCAAGACCGACCGCGAGCGCGTCATCCCGATGTCCGCCGAACTGTTCCACGTCATCGCCTCCATCATCCGCCGCCACGGCCGGCGCGGAAGGCCGATCCCCCTGGTCAGCCGCCATGACCCGCACGACAAGGTCTGGAGCGCTCCCATGCCCTTCCTTTTCCAACGTCAGAACGGAGCGACCGGATCGAAGATCTTCAACCCCGGCACCATCCAGAAGATGATCAGCCGGCGATGCGAGGACCTGGCCGAGACTCACCCCGGGTTTCGCGGGTTGAAGTTCACCCCGCACGATTTCCGGAGGATCTTCGCCACCGAGCTGGTCAACAGCGGCTTGCCCATCCACATCGGCGCCGCCCTGCTGGGCCACCTCAGCATCCAGACCACCCGCGGATACGTCGCTGTCTTCGACGAGGACGTGATCCGCCACTACCAGGCCCACCTGCACCAGCGGCGCCAGGTCCGGCCCTCGGAGGAATACCGGGACGCCACTGAGCAGGAGTGGACCGAGTTCGAGGAGCACTTCGACCGCCGCAAGGTCGAGCTCGGCTCCTGCGGGCGCCCTTACGGCACCCCCTGCCAGCACGAACACGCCTGCATCCGCTGCCCGATGCTGCACGTGAACCCCAAGATGCTGACCCGTCTCATCGAGCTGGAAGCCGACCTGCTCGGCCGCCGAGCACGCGCCGAGACCGAGGGCTGGGTCGGTGAGGTCGAAGGCATCGACCTCACTCTCACCTTCCTCCGTGAAAAGCGGCACGAAACCCAGCGCCGAGCACGGCGCCCCGTAGTCGAACTCGGCATCCCGAAGACCCGAACAAGCACGACGAAGCCCCAGCGCTGAGCCGTTCCGGCGTCCGCCAGGGAATCCGCTACCGGATCGATGCGGAAAGCTCAGCCAGCTCCTTGGCAAGCGCATCGGAGATGAGGTCGTGCTTCCCGTGCGCCTCCAGCAGCTTGTCGATGAGCACCTTGGAACCCTTCGGGTTCTGCTTGTAGACCTCCTTGCTGATCTTGACGATGTAGCTGGCCAGCCGCTTGTTCCCGCCATAGGGCTTGACGATGACGTCCTTGATGATCTCGCCCGAATTCTTGTCCTGGGAGGAGAGCTTGTCCAGGGTGTCGAAGAGGTATCCGACCGCCTCGGGGTCATCCTCAAGCAGGCCGATGACCTCATTCGCTGCGGCAGGTACCGGCTGGGAGCTCCCGCCATCGCCCTGCTGCGCTTGCGCCGCGGGCGTCGCGGCGGCTGCCGCAAGCACCAGGCATCCCACGGTGGCGATGCGGCGCAGATGAGTCTTCACAAGGTGGTCCCTTCGCATGGGGCGCTAGATCGCCCAGACCCTCAGTGCAACGCGACCACGCGCAAAAGGTGCTGGGCGCAGTGCCAGATCGGCCACTGGCGGGATGAGCCCGAGTCATCCGCGCATCAAGCCACTACGTGCACCCGCAATCGTCACCGCTCCCCAATCATCCTTCCCCTCGCCTCGGAGTCGCCTTGACACCTCACATACCCCAATGCACCCAATCGGGTGAAGTGCAGAGAAGCACCGGGGAATATAAAATCAAGCCGATTAAACGACAAATCCGCGAACTCCTTGGTCACCCGTAACCGCAGCGGGTTCCGAAGGGCGTGTTCGTCGAGCAGTGGGTCGGCATCTCCACCGACGAGTTTCATCGCGCGAAGGATTCCAACATCAAGTACATGCGCAACCGGCACCCCCTCATCGACATGGGCTGGTCCCGCTCGGACTGCATCCGCTATCTCACCGGCCTAGGGCTGGCCGAAACGCCGAAATCAAGCTGCCTTGGGTGCCCATTTCACGGCAACGCGCAGTGGCGAAGTATCCGCGAAAATTCGCCCGCAGAGTGGGCGGATGTGGTGGAGTTCGATGCGGCGGTCCGGGCCGGGAACGCCCGCGCCAACGCTACTGGAAACCGGCTTCTGGGGCAGGCTTTTCTGCACCGCTCCCGCGTCCCGCTCGACCAGGCTCCGATCGACCACGTCACGGCTGCGGAATGGGCCGCCCAGCAGGCCGCAGCCGATGCCGGCGAGGCGGATCTGGAGGAGCTGGAGCAGGGTGTGGAGAACGGCTGCTCGCCCTGGGCCTGCCGCGGCAGCGAAGCAGAGCCGGTCCAGGACGACTTCGGGCTCACCGCGTGAGGGCGCACGACCAGTTCGTCCTGGACCTGTTCGCCGGCGCAGGCGGCTGGGGCCACCCCCTGAAGGTGTTCGGCATACGCGAGGTCGGGCTCGAGTGGGACGAGTGGGCCTGCAAGACCCGGGCCGCAGCGGGGCAGTTGACGATTCGAACCGACGTGGCCCTGTATCCGACCTGGCCGCTGGCCAGCCGGGTCTGGGGGGTCTTGGGGTCGCCTCCTTGTCAGGCGTGGAGCATGGCAGGCAAGCGGCTCGGGCTGGTCGACCAGCCGTTGGTCCACCAGGCCGTCGCCGACCTCGCCGCCGGACGCGACACCCGTGCCGAGCTGCTGGCCGCCTGCCAGGACGCCCGCTCCCTGCTGGCCGCCGAGCCCATGCGCTACCTCCACGCCCTGAACTCTGTGGGCGAGCCGGAGTGGATAGCGATGGAGGAAGTCCCCGACGTCCTTCCTCTGTGGCGCCAGTACGCGGCCATCCTCAGGGGCTGGGGGTTCTCAGTGTGGACCGGCATCCTCAACGCCGCCGACTACGGCGTACCCCAGACGAGGCGGCGGGCGATCCTGCTCGCCTCCCGGGTCCGCACCGCCGAGCCGCCGCCACCGACCCACGCGCCCGTCGCGGAGCCCGAGTCCCTGTTCGGGCCGGGCCGCGAGCGGTGGGTGTCGATGGCCGAGGCACTCGGCTGGGGCGCCACCGACCGGCCCACCCCCACCGTGTGCGCCGGCGGCGGCACGGGTGGCGGCCCCGAACCGTTTCCCTCCGGCGCCCGCAAGACGCTCGCCGACGCCAGAGAGCGCGGCCGGTGGAAGCACCCTGCCGTCAGCCGCGCCAGCGGGCGCGCCCCTCGCGTCGGCCCGGCCGGGAAGGCCAGTGGCGGAGGGGCGTGGTCCTGGTCGCTGCGGAGCAACAACCAGGCCAACGCCACCGTCCGCACGGTTGACGAGCCGGCCGGGACGTTGTTCTTCGGGCACCGTGCCAACGAGTGCGTGTGGGTGGCCGAGCCCACCGCCACGAATCCAGGCCTGAAAGGCCCACCAGGTACAGCGCCGGAGGCGATCCGAATTACTGCTGCCGAGGCCGGTGCCCTGCAGTCCTTCCCCGCCAACTACCCCTGGCAGGGCAACAAGGGCCAGCAGTTCTCCCAGATCGGCAACGCTGTCCCGCCCCGCCTGGCCGCCCACCTCCTCGCCCCACACGTGGGCATCACCCTCACCCGCGACAACTTCACCCTGGCCGCCTAGATTGCCCCAATCCGTCTTCCCCGAAGCCGACTTCGACCTGCTCGACATCCCGCCCGCTCCCGCCGGCCACTACGCCGAGCAGGCCCTCCTCGGCGCGCTCCTCCTCGAACCGGACCGCATCAAGACCCTCGGCACGCTTCACCCGGCCGACTTCGCCCACGCCGGGCACCTGGCGGTGTTCGACGCCATGATCACCCTCGCCCCGCCCCCGCCCGAGGTCCACGCCAGCAAGCCGGTCTGGCTCACGGCCGTTCTGGAACACGCCCGGCCCGCCGCCCACGGACTCACCGCCGCCTACCTCCACCATCTCGTCAGCACCTGCCCCGACCCCGCCCACGCCCCCGCGTACGAGGCGATCGTCCGCGCCGGCCACGCCCGCCGAACCCTGACCGCCCACGCCGAACAACTCGTCCACACCGCCGGTGACCCCATGCTGGAAGACCAGCCCAGCGCCGCCCTCACCGCCGCCGACAAACTCGCAGACGCCCTGGAGCACCTCGACGGCCGGTTCCCCGCCCACTCCAGCACCCTGCCCCGCACCCCCGCCCCGGCTCACCCCGTCCGCGACCCCGACCACGAGGACGTCCAGGACGAGCGGCTGCTCCTCGCGGCGCTCAGCGCCCGCCCCCGCCCCACCGAGGCCGCGCGCTGGCTCCAGCCCGGCGACTTCCTCGACCCTCTGCACGGCCGACTCTTCGGCTGCCTGCTCAACGTCGCCCGGCGCGGCGACCCCATCGACCCGGTCACCGTGCTGTGGGAAGCCCAACACCAAGGGCTGATCACACCCACGCTGCCCCCGGCCGACCTCCTCGGCATCCTCACCGACGGCCACGGTGTGGCCACGGAGCACTGGGCCGAGGCCGTCCTGCGGCGCTCGATGCTCGCCCGCGCCCACACCACCGGCCTCACCGTCCTCGCCTACACCCAGGACGACACCAACACCGTCCACCAACTCCTCACCGGCACCCGCCGCGCCCTCGCCGACCTCGCCGCCGTCCGCGCCCGCTGGCACCGTGCCACCCATCCCACCCTGCCCAGGACGACCCAGTCCGCGGGCCCGGCCCCACCCCGGGCCGGTCCTGTCCCACCCCGGCCCGCAGCCACCGCGCGCGCCGCCCGCTGACCCATCCGTCCCAGGCTCCGGCCGGCACCCCACCGGCCGGAGCCGCAACCCCGAAGGCGCACCATGCCCCAGCCGACACCGGACACCCGCATCCACTCCTCAGTTCACCCCGACCATCCGCCCGCCGTCACCGCCATCGTGACCGGCCCCAGGAGCGCCGAGGCCCGCATCGCCCTCGCTGCCCACGGATTCCGCGACACCGGCGCAGGCTCCATGGTGCTCGCCCGCATCGACCGAGAAGAGCCCCACTACACCCAGCAGACCGCCCACGACCTCCAGCACGACTACGACGTCGACATCGAGCCCGCCCTCCAAGAAGAGATCGACACGGAGTGGACCTGGGCCAACCACCCCATGACCCACCTCACACGCGAGGAGATCCGACAGGTCAGCGCCACCTCGCAGCACATCCACGACGACATCGCCGCCGGCCGCCTGAAGATCCACCTCTTCTTGGGACAGTTCAGATCTGTCTCATGAGGTGTCGATCGAGCTGACGAAGTTGGCCCAGACACGCTGCCGCCCGGTGATCTCTCCCGTCTCCCGTGTCGCGGGCGTCTCGCGGAATCTTTCGGGCTCCGAGGTGTGGGGCGAGATCAGAGTCCGCGGGTTCAACGGCTAGTTGACATTAGGATTTGCCGAGGGGCGGAGACCTTGGTGTGGTGGGATGTAGGCGTTCGGTAGGCGCAGGGCAAGCAGCCGGGGGCGGACCCGGCCTGTCAGCGGGGAGTGTTTGATGGCGCCCGTCGTGCTGGTGCACGGGATTTTCAACCACGTTCGCGGAGCGACGCCCGAGCAGGCGGCTCTGCGCCGGATGGCAGACTGCCGTCCGAAGTTCGCCGAAAGCCTCGGGCGTCTTTCGGTGGACGTACCAGAGCTGGTAATGGCCTACTACGCGGACCTGCTACGGGTGGACCTGCCGGAACAGGTGCAAGCGGTCGGGGACGACGCGAATTTTGAGGATCTCACCGGCGTGCAGCGGGTGGAGGCAGCGGAGTGGCTGGCGACGGCAGGTGCTCCGCTGCCCGAGGATCCGCAGAACGTGGGGCTCGCGCCGCTACGGCAGATGCTGGGGTGGCTGTTCGGCGACCGCGGCGGCCACCTCGTCGGAGCGGTACGTGAGCAGACGATGCGCCGCGTGGAACGCGCGCTCGTGACGAACCTGCGCGAGGTGGAGGCATACAGTTCGTGGTCGGACCGACGCAGACTGGTGCGTGAGCGTGTCGCCGCGGTGATTCGACGTGAGCGGCCGACCGTGGTGGTGGCGCACTCGCTGGGGTCCTTCGTCACCTATGAGACCCTGCACGCTTTCCCGGATCTTGAGGTGGAACTGTTGGTCACGGTGGGCTCACCGCTGCGGGTTCCATCTCTGTTGCGTCGGCTGGAGCCTGGGCTGCGCAGTGGGCGAGGGTCCAAGCCCGCAGGGGTGGATCGGTGGGTCAACGTCGCCGATGTCGGTGACTTCGTTGCAATCCCGCCGAAGCTGGGCGAGGTCTTCCCTGTCGACTTCGAGGACACCTGCGACAACGGGTTGGGCTTCCACGGCTTCAGCGGCTATCTGGGGAATGGGTTGGTGGCAGCTGCCATCGCCCCCTACCTTTCGTGATTGGGAATCGGCCGTTGCTGTGCTCTGCACAGGGGTTCGTCCAAACGTTGGTGGTGGTCCTAGTGGACATTTGGGCGAGTTGTCTCTGTGGCGGAGCAGCGGCCGGGGCGCGGTTGTGGCTGTGTGGCGTGCGGCAAGGAGCCGCTGAGCGTGGCTGACTGGGGGGATGGTGGTAAAGGCACTGGTGGTGGGGGTAGGGCGCTTCCCCGATCCGTACGTGAGCGAGGACGACCAGGCCGACGGCGTCAAAGCGTTCACGCCACTACCTGCTGTCACGGATGCGGTGCGGACTCTAGCCTCCGCCCTGAACCGGGCCAGCGCCGCGACCGGTGGCGACCCGCTGCTGGACTGCGACGAGCGCGAGTTCATGGACCGGTGGAAGGAGCTGCGTCAGCATGCTGGCGTCGGCGAGCCCCTCATCGTGCACTTCGCCGGCCACGGCACCCAGCCCGATGACGGCGGTGCCCTCTACCTGGCCACGGCCGGCGGTGAGGCGCGCGACGATCTACTGGAAGACACCTGCGTCAGCTTCGACCGTCTCTTGCGAACAGCGGAGAACGGCAGTCGGCCTGTGCTGTTCATCCTGGACGTTTGCGAGGCCGGACAGGCTATCGTCCAGCAGCAGCTGCTCGAACTAGCCTCCAGGCGGCGGCAGGACGCGGTGCGCAACGTGTGGATCATCGGTGCTTGCACCGACAACGCCATCACCTACGGCGCCCGCTTCACCACCGCCACCGCCGAAGTTCTGCACCAACTGGTCGACGGCAACCTCGACATCACCCCCACCCTGGAATACGTGCCTGTCGAAACCCTGGCCGCCGCCATCGACCGCGAACTCGCCCGAACCGATCACGCTGTCGGACGCCCCGCTCAGACAGTCGTACACAGCCCGCATATCCAAGCCGCTCCGGAGCCGCAACCGTTCTTCCGAAACCCCGCCCACACCAACGAACCAGGGGCCCGCCTCCTGACCGGCATGAACCCCCTGCTTCGCGAGTTCGCCCTCGGCTGCGCCCCCGGCCTGGACCCCCTACACTTCGCCACCCGAGCCGCTGGCAACCCCACCGCGAGTACCATCCACTTCTCCGGCCGTCGCTCTCAGCTCCAGCGGATGCAAGGCTGGATCAACAACGACGACGGTGCTCAGGGCCGGCTATTGGTGGTCACCGGCGGTCCCGGCAGCGGCAAGTCAGCGCTCCTCGGCGTGACGGTCTGCCTGGTGCACCCCGAACTTGAGCCCCTGGGCGTTCTAGTTGGCCCAGCGGTCGATCACTTCGAACCCCGCATGCCCAGCATCGTCCTGGCGGTCCACGCCCGCCAACTCACGCTCCAGCAGATCACCGACTCACTGTGCCACCAGCTCCACCGTCAGACCGCCGGCCGTACCAGCCCCAATGACAGCTCACACACAGAGAGCCCGGACCTCCCGGACCTGGGGAGCACGAGAGCGCTCCTACAAGAACTGCGGGATACCCACGACGTGCTGGTGGTCCTGGATGCCCTCGACGAGGCCGCCGACCCAGCGGCCGTCGTCGAAGAACTCCTCCTGCCGCTGGCCGGTGCAAACGACAGCATGCCAGCCACCCACTGTCGCATCGTGATCGGCACCCGGCCCTGGTGGGATACCTTGCCCGCCCTCAAGCAATACCTGACCGATCGGCCCGGCGCGGCTCTCGACCTCGACCCCGCCACCGACGACGACCGCCGTGTTCTCGCGAACGACCTAGCTAACTACCTAATCAAGCTCCTCCCCCGCCGACGCTACCCACGCTCGGAGATCAAACGCATAGCCGACAGGCTCGCCGTCTACAGCGACAGTGGTGCATTCCTCGTTGCGGCCCTGTACGCCGCCCACCTACTTGCTTGCGACGAGCCCATCAGTGGCGACCCGCCCTGCACGATCACCGAGGTCTTCGAGCTCCACACAGAGGCTCTCGCGGCCACAGACCCGTGGATTCTTCCCGTCCTCACCGTCCTCGGCCAGGCCCGCGGCCAGGGCATGCCCCTCGACCTCATCCATGCCTCCGCCCTCGCCAACCAGCCCCCCGCCCCGCAGCAGTCCACGCCCCAGCTGAGCGACACGCGCCGCGCCCTCACCAAAGCCTCGTTCTACCTGCGGACAACCCCCGACACCGAGCAGCGCCTCCTCTACCGCTACTTCCACCAGGCCCTAACCGACCACACCAAACCTCATGGCGACCCGACAGCCATCTACAACGCCCTGATCAACACGATCACCACCGGCAGCAGCCCCGACTGGGCCCACGCTCAGCCCTATCTACTGCACCACGCCGCCGACCACGCAGCAGCCGCAGACAGTAGCTCTCTCGACTCACTCCTTGAGGATCCGCAATTTCTGGTCCACGCGGAACCAGATACCCTCAGCCCCCACCTCCACCACGCTGGCACTGAACAGGGTCTCCTACGCGCCCATATCTACCGCACCACCACAGCTCACCAATTTTGGCGCAACTACCCTGACGCGCGACGCGACTTGCTCGCCCTCGACGCGGCGAGCTGGCAACAACCCGATCTCGCCCTAGCGATCGCCAATGTGCCGCTTTATGGCCGTCCCGCCGACGCGGTCCCTCTTTGGGCCACCCGCCAGGCCCACCCGGCACGTCGGCACACGCTAAAGGTCAGCACTAACCGGGCAACCCCCATCGCAACTGCGACTCGGCCCGACGGCGCTCCCCTTGCCATCACTGCCAGCACCGAGGGCACCGCGATTGTGTGGGACCTAACTTCCGGCAGCCGGTTGCACGTCCTCACCTTGCCTACACGCCGGGTGGAAACCGTTGCCACCGCGATGGGGCCTGACGGAACCCCCATCGCCGTCACCACCAGCCAGGACGGCACCGTGACCGTCTGGGACCTGACCACCGGCACCCAACTGAGCCTTCGCCAACTTGAAGTAGCAGGTCAAAGGGCTGGTGTGACCGGTCCCCGGGGTGCTCGCGCTGGTCGTGGGCGGGAGTCTGGGGAGTAG